>CP004348.1:681906-1363813 GCA_000342265.1 beta proteobacterium CB | reverse complement strand
AGGCGATCGTTTTGCATATCCATGCCATAGACATCCCAATCGGTTGTCTCTAGAATGCGCTTGGACAGGTGGTGACCAATAAAACCGTTTACGCCAAGAATGAGTACTTTTTTCATCTCTACTGCCTCGTTTTTTAATCTAAAAAGTGCTACTTTTAATTTGTTAGCTGTTTGTTGGGAACCAGTCCAGTATCGCTACTGCTCTTTGGTCGCCGCAAACGCCGAATACCTGATTATCAACCACTTGGATGCCGGAAGCTCGAAGATCTAGCTGCCCCGGAAATGGCCCTTCTAGGCTCGTACGGGCTACGATCATGCGCTGACCTTGCCAGTCGGTAAAAGCCCCGGGATAAGGGGGTGCAACGGCTCTGACGAGGTTGTGAACCTGCTGAGCTGTCTGATGCCACAGAATTTGCCCATCCGCAGGCTTTCGACCTCCAAAATAGCTTCCTTGAGCTAGATTATTCGGCTTTCTGGGGATGTGACCTTGAGCAAGTTCCGGCAGAACTTGGTTCATGACAGTAATGGCTGCTTGGCTAACTTTGCCAAAAACATCTGTTGCGGTTTCATTGGGACCAATAGAGACTGCAGATTGCCCGACGATATCGCCCGCATCTGGCTTGACTTCCATGATGTGCAATGTGGCACCAGTTTCAGTTTCTCCATGAAGAATGGCCCAATTGACCGGAGCGCGGCCACGATACTTTGGCAGTAATGATCCGTGCATATTCAATGCGGCAATTTTGGCGCAGGCCAAGAGCTCAGCCGGAATCATGTGACGGTAGTAGAAAGAGAGGAGGTAATCGGGTGCTAGCTTCCGAATCTCCGGCACAAGATCCATCAACTGATTTGCACTTGGTGTGATGCAAGGAATCTCTTTTTCCTCACAAAGCTTAGCAACACTCCCAAACCAGACATTCTCATTGGGGTCATCTTGATGAGTTACCACCAGATCAATTTGTATACCGGCATTCAGTAATGCTTTGAGGCAATTAACCCCAACATCGTGATAAGCAAAGACGACTGCGTGCAATTATTTTTTCTCTAAAACAGTTTGCACAACATAGCGTGGACGCTCGCGAACCTGTTGGTAGATGCGGCCAATGTATTCGCCGAGTAGGCCAAGACCAAATAGCATTACGCCAATTAAGAAGAAGGTAAGAGCGAAGAGCGTGAAAACCCCTTCAACCTCAGCACCTAAAACGAAGCGGCGAACTAGCAGGTAGATAAACAGGCTACCCGCAGCCATTGCCAGCAACATTCCCAGGATTGAGAAGATCTGCAAAGGCATCACAGAGAAACCAGTCACTAAATCAAAGTTCAAGCGAATGAGCTGGTACAAGCTGTATTTAGATTCACCAGCAAAACGTTCTTCATGCTTGACGCTGATTTCAGTAGGATTTGATGCGAAGGTGTAAGCCAACGCTGGAATAAATGTATTGCTCTCATCACATTGACGCACGAGATCAACAATGCGACGGCTGTAGCCACGCAGCATACAGCCTTGATCGGTCATGGTGATGCGAGTAATTTTCTCGCGCAAATGATTCATTGCGCGTGAGGCAAATTTTCTGAAGAAGCTATCGCGACGATCTGCACGAATGGTGCCAACATAGTCATGACCCTGGAGTAGCTCATGAGTTAGGGCATCAATTTCCTCTGGGGGATTCTGCAGGTCTGCATCCAGTGTGATGATGTATTCGCCGCGAGAGTATTCAAAGCCAGCCATGATCGCCATATGCTGACCAAAGTTGCTATGAAATAACACTGCACGAGTCACATCAGGGCGGAGTTCAACTTGTTTGGCTAGGATGCCAGCAGAGCGATCTTTGCTGCCATCATTCACAAACACCACTTCATAGGCCAGCTTGCGTTTAGTCGCTACTGCATCAAGCGCTGGATATAAGCGGTCAAAGAGCGCTTGGAGGCCATCTTCCTCGTTATAGACGGGGATAACAATGCTAAGCATGGGATTGCAGGCTTGGGAAACTAAATTTGCAGTCATGCTGCAATTTTGCCTGATTCCGCTCTCGATACTAGTTTTTGCGGTGTTTCTTCAGAATTCCAACTAAAGCATTGGCTATTCGGCCAATATCTTCATCCGCCATCCCTGGAAAGAGGGGAAGAGTCAAAATGGAGCGACCAATACGCTCCGCCACTGGAGTAGCTTCAACTTTGTAGCCCAGTTCTTGATAAAGCGTAAATCTAGTAATGGCGGGGTAATGAACACCAGTGCCAATGCCTAACTCTTTGAGTTCAGTCATCACCTGTGCACGATCCACATGCAATTGCTCAAGAGGCAGTACGACCTGGAACATGTGCCAGTTGCTGTCAGTGAAGTTTTCTACTGGCAGTTCTAGCTTGAGGTTGGCTATGTCGGCGGATTTCATTTCAGTATGAATCGCATCGAAGTACTGTCTGGCCAACGCACTTCTACGCGCCTGAAATGCTGGTAACTGTTTTAGTTGATGTATGCCGATGACCGCGTTGACGTCAGTTAAATTATCCTTACCACCAAGCACGTCAACATCCATGCCGTCCATGCCTTGGCGTGTGAGACCTTGAAGACGAAACTTCTCTGCGAGCTTCGCTTCCTCAACATTGTTGAGTACCAGGCAGCCGCCTTCAACAGTCGACAAATTTTTATTTGCCTGAAAACTAAAGCTCACAAGATCGCCAATGCTGCCAATCTTTTGACCTTTCCACTGTGATCCAAATGCTTGCGCTGCATCTTCAATCACGCGCAGCTTGTACTGCTTGGCCAAGTCATAGAGTTGATCCATATTGACTGGTAGCCCGGCTAAATAGACTGGCATGATGGCGCGCGTCTTCGCTGTAATGGCTGCGGCCAACTTATTTAAATCAATGTTGCGAGTGACGGGATCAATGTCGACAAACACAGGTGTTGCACCCACGCTTAGAATGACATTAGACGTCGCTACCCAGGAGATCGGGGTGGTAATCACCTCATCGCCAGAGCCAATGCCGGCAACCTGTAGGGCGATTTTCATGGTGGCAGTGCCATTGGCAAAACAGCGTACAGGACGACCGCCAAAGTATTCGCTCAGGGCAACTTCAAACTCCGCTAGTTTGGGTCCTGAGGTTACCCATCCAGAGCGCAATACTTCTGCAACCGCATCAATCGTTTCTTGATTGAAGTGTGGACGCGTAAAAGGAATAAAAGGCAAGGAGTTTTGTATAACTGACATGGGAGCCTTAAGAATTATTGTGCAGAGCTACTTGGTGATTCTGGGTGCTTAACAATGACGCGCCGTGAATCTCTTCCCACTTCTTCCATGGGGACGTTTAATTTTTGTAGCTCGATAAATTGCTCTGGAACCATCAATGCATAAGCCGCGTGATCTTCTTTCCAGCGCTCGATAAAAGCTTCAAAGGTAGGAAGCCACAATTGGGGCTCCTGTTTCACGCCAAACTCCAGTTCATCTGGAGATTCCACCATGATCATGGTTCTGCCTAAATAGAAAGGCACTGTGTGATCCAGGATCCTTACTGAATAGAAGTTCACCTTCTCTGGAATGCCCGCCTTAACTTTCTCCACTAAATCGATGCCTGAGACTGCGCGACCGAGAGTTTCATGACCCGTGCCTGCAATGATTGCGCACAGAAAAAAGCCGGTAGCAAAACTGGTGATGCTGCTCAAGCCATTGCGTTTGCTTTGCATGAATGCTAGGAGGCTGAGTGAAATCAATGCAATGAGTGCTGCAATAATCCAATAGGTGTATTGGGCATAGGATTCAATCTCATCCGGCCTAGCTTGTTTGCCAACCTCACCTAAAAAGAAAAATCCAACGCCACCCAAGATTGCAAAGAAGAGGGCTTGTAATTTCCAGGGCACTCCCAGTGAATTGCTAAAACCGAGATTACGGTCTAGGCGATGACCAACAATCATTGCTAATGCCGGAAAGACTGGGATGATGTAGCCCGGTAATTTCGATTGAGAGACGCTAAAGAAACCCATGATCACGGCAAACCAACAGGTCAGTAACCATCCGCTGGAGAACTGGCGATTACGTTCTCGCCATGCCTGAGTAAGGGCCCCAGGAGTTTGTGCAATCCATGGCAAAAAGCCAAGGAGTAGCAGTGGGATGAAGTAATAAATTGGACCCGTTCTACTGTGGGCAGTTTGCGTAAAACGTTGCAGGTGCTCATGAATAAAAAAGAACTCTAGAAATTCTGGATTGCGTTGCGCTACCAGAACAAACCAAGGTGCAGTGATCGCTAAAAATAAAATCGTGCCACTGATAATGTGTAGTCGCTTCCAGATTTTCCAGTCCCACGCTGTAATGGAATACACAATGAAGACCATTCCGGGGATAGCCACCCCAATCACACCCTTAGATAAGGTCGCCAATGCCATGAAGGTCCAGCAGGCCCACATCCATTTTCTGGTTTCGCTAGAGTTATGAGCGGTTTGTGCCAACAGAAGACTGCAGAGTGCGGCAACTAAAAATGCGGACAATCCCATATCAAGTGAGTTGATATGCCCGCCAATCACCCACATCGGGCTAGATGCCAAAGCAATAGCCGCTAACCAGCCTGCTCGTGCGCTATAGACGCGTGCGCCAGTAAAACCAATAAATGCAATTGTTAGAAAACCAGTCAGTGCAGTCCACAAGCGCGCTTGCCAATCGCCGATACCAAAAAAATTAAAGGCAGTGGCAGTAGCCCAAATTTGTAATGGGGGTTTTTCAAAATACTTGTAGCCGTTGTAGCGGGGGGTAACCCAATCTCCAGTGACGAGCATCTCCCGCGCAATCTCGGCATAACGTCCTTCGTCAGAAGGAATGAGGTGGCGGTAATCGAGAGTGCCGAACCAGAACAGGGCATAGATTAAGACCAGAATCAAAATAGACACTGGGTTGAGGGCGCTGGACTGCCGAATTTGGCCAAACTGCATTAGACGGCTTCCACGATCAGGGCAAGCAGAACCTGGCGACCTTCGCCAACAAGAATGTTGTAAGTGCGACAAGCGGCTTGAGAATCCATAACCTCAAAGCCAAGCTTGGCGTCAATGAGGGTTTTTAAAAGCTCTGGTTTAGGGAAGCGCTGGCGTTTGCCGGTGCCAATAATGATTAATTCAGGCTTGAGAGTGGCCATTTGAGTGAAATCTGCTGGACTCAGCTCCTCAAAAGACTTGACGGCCCACTCGAGGATTTCGCCATCCGAGCTCAATAAAACCGCGTGACTATAGGGGATCTTATTGATCTCGATATAGCCATCACCGTAACCGGTGATCGTATTGGCTCCGGAATGGGGGTCAGATTGAAGCTTCACGTGGACTCTCTGTCATAATTGTGAGGATTATAGCTAGCTGTTTTTTCCTAGTTTTCAAGAACTTACCCTTTAATTTATTGTGAAACCGATCCTAAAGTCCGAAAAACTCAATCACGTCTGCTATGACATTCGTGGACCCGTGCTGGAGCTCGCTCAGCGCATGGAGGAAGAGGGTCACAAAATTATCAAGCTAAACATCGGTAATGTGGGTGTTTTTGGCTTTGATCCTCCAGAAGAGATTCAGTTGGACATGATTCGTAATTTGGGTAATGCCTCAGCGTACTCCGATTCGAAGGGAATTTTTGCGGCTCGTAAGGCCATCATGCAGTATTGCCAAGAAAAAGGCATTCAGGGCGTTACCTTGGATGATATCTACACTGGTAATGGTGTTTCTGAGTTGATCGTATTGGCAATGAACGCATTGCTCAATAACGGTGATGAAGTCTTGGTGCCAGCACCAGACTACCCGTTATGGACAGCTGCCGTCAGCCTGTCTGGCGGTACTCCCGTCCATTACCTCTGTGACGAGTCTAAAGATTGGGCACCCGATTTAGCAGATTTGCGTAAAAAGATTACGCCTCGCACTAAAGCAATTGTGGTGATCAACCCCAATAATCCAACGGGCGCCATTTACTCCAAAGAGGTGCTTACAGAGTTAACATCCATCGCTCGTGAGCATGGATTGATCCTGTTTGCAGATGAGATTTATGACAAGATGTTGTACGACAAAGAGAAGCACATCTCCTTGGCATCCTTGTCCACTGATGTAGTCACTATCACCTTTAACGGTTTATCCAAAAACTACCGCTCTTGCGGCTACCGTGCTGGCTGGATGGTGGTTTCTGGGGATAAAGAGATGATTCGCGATTACATCGAAGGTCTCAATATGCTGTCCTCAATGCGCCTGTGTGCCAATGTGCCAGGCCAGTACGCTATTCAAACTGCTTTGGGCGGCTACCAAAGTATTAATGATTTGGTCAATGAGGGTGGTCGATTGGCCAAGCAACGCGATCTCGCTTGGAAACTCATTACTGAGATCCCTGGTGTAACTTGCGTTAAGCCAAAGTCCGCCTTGTACTTATTTCCAAAACTCGATTCCGAGATGTATCCGATCGAAGATGATCAGCAATTTGTAGCTGATCTTTTGAAAGAAGAAAAAGTGTTGTTGGTGCAAGGCTCCGGTTTTAACTGGGGCAAGCCAGACCACTTCCGTGTAGTGTTCTTACCTCATGAGGATGTGCTTAAAGAGGCTATTAGCCGTCTTGCGCGTTTTCTTGAACGTTATCGTCAAAAACATAGTCGTAAAGCGGCTAACTCAACAGCAACAAAGGCATCATGAAACCGATTCAAGTTGGTCTATTAGGTATTGGCACTGTAGGTGGTGGTGTATTTACTGTTCTCGAGCGAAACCAGGATGAGATTACTCGTCGTGCTGGTCGTGGCATTCGTATTAATACTGTTGCCGACCTCAATGTAGAGCGTGCTAAAGAGTTGGTAAAGGATCATGCCCAAGTAGTGAGCGATGCCCGTGCTGTTATTAACAACCCTGAAATCGATATTGTTGTTGAGTTGATCGGCGGTTACGGTATTGCCAAAGACTTAGTGCTCGAAGCAATCGCCGCTGGCAAACATGTGGTCACAGCCAATAAGGCTTTGATCGCCGTACATGGCAATGAGATTTTTAAGGCTGCCCATGAAAAGGGCGTGATGGTCGCGTTTGAAGCGGCTGTTGCTGGTGGTATTCCAATTATCAAAGCACTTCGCGAAGGTTTGACTGCAAACCGCATCGAGTGGATCGCTGGCATCATCAATGGCACAACGAATTTCATTCTTTCTGAGATGCGCGATAAAGGTTTGGACTTTGCGACCGTCTTGAAAGAAGCGCAACGTTTAGGTTACGCAGAAGCAGATCCTACGTTTGATATTGAAGGTGTAGATGCTGCTCATAAAGCAACCATCATGAGTGCGATTGCATTTGGTATTCCAATGCAATTTGAAAAAGCCCATGTTGAAGGCATCACCAAGCTTGATGCCATCGATATTAAGTATGCTGAGCAGTTAGGCTATCGCATCAAGCTGCTCGGTATCGCCAAGAAGACAGCTACTGGTGTTGAGTTGCGTGTGCACCCAACCTTGATCCCGACTAAGCGTTTAATTGCAAACGTTGAAGGCGCCATGAATGCAGTTCAAGTGTTTGGTGATGCAGTAGGCACTACGCTCTACTACGGTAAAGGTGCAGGCTCAGAGCCAACCGCCTCTGCTGTGATTGCTGACTTGGTTGATATCACGCGCTTATTGGGTGCAAGCCCCGAGAATCGCGTTCCTTATTTAGCATTCCAGCCTGATGCAGTCCGCGATATCGCCGTACTGCCAATGGGTGAAATCACCACCAGTTATTACTTGCGTTTGCGTGTAGCAGATCAGGCCGGTGTGTTAGCCGACATCACCAAGATTTTGGCGTCCCATAATATTTCCATTGACGCACTCTTGCAAAAAGAAGCAGACGAAGGTGAAAGCCAAACTGATTTGGTTGCACTGACTCACGAGACTAAAGAAAAGCACATGCTGGCAGCAATTCAGGAAATTCAGAATCTGAAAACTGTTGCCGGTGAAGTGGTGAAGATCCGTTTAGAAAATCTTTCCTAAGATAAATACATGCGTTACCAGTCAACTCGGGGCAATAGCCCACAGCAATCCTTTCTAGAAATCTTGCTTGGCGGATTGGCGCCAGATGGTGGCTTATACCTGCCAACGGAGTATCCGCAGGTAACTAAAGCGCAGCTGGATTCATGGCGCGGCTTGTCTTATGCCGATCTCGCTTTTGAAGTGTTGAGTTTGTATTGCGACGATATACCTGAGGCAGATTTACGTGCCCTGTTGCGCAAGACGTATACAGAGCAAGTTTATTGCAATGGCCGCGCTGAAGATAATGCTAAAGACATCACGCCATTGCATTGGTTGGGTGAGGAGCAGGGCACACGTATTGGTTTGCTCAGTTTGTCCAATGGGCCTACTTTGGCATTCAAAGATATGGCGATGCAGTTGCTTGGCAATCTCTTTGAATACGCTTTAAAGAAAAAGGGTCAGAAGCTCAACATCTTGGGCGCGACTTCTGGTGATACTGGTAGTGCTGCCGAATATGCCATGCGTGGCAAAGAAGGTGTGAAGGTATTTATGCTTTCACCACGTGGCAAGATGAGCGCTTTCCAATCTGCACAAATGTATTCCTTGCAAGATCCTAATATTTTTAACTTGGCGGTTGCTGGCGTTTTTGATGACTGCCAAGATATTGTCAAAGCGGTAAGTAATGACCACAGTTTTAAAGCGAATCACCAAATTGGTACTGTGAACTCGATTAACTGGGGCCGCGTGGTTGCCCAGGTGGTTTACTACTTCCAAGGATATTTGCTGGCTACTAAATCAAGCTCTGAAAAAGTTTCGTTCACTGTGCCTTCTGGCAACTTTGGCAATATCTGTGCTGGTCACATTGCGCGCATGATGGGTTTGCCAATTGCGCATTTGATTGCTGCCACGAATGAGAATGATGTTCTCGATGAGTTTTTCCGTACAGGTGTTTACCGTGCGCGCAAGTCTGCTGAAACTTTGCATACTTCTAGCCCGTCTATGGACATTTCGAAGGCAAGTAACTTTGAGCGCTTTGTATTTGATCTTATGGGTAAGGACGGCAAGGTAACCGCTGGCATGTTCAAGCAGGTAGACGAAGCGGGTGGCTTTGATATTTCTAAAGACGCTGTCTTTAAAGATATTGCGAAGTATGGATTTCAATCCGGTCGCAGCAATCATCAAAACCGCTTAGATACGATTCGCAATGTCGATTCACAGTATGGTGTGATGATTGATACGCATACAGCAGATGGTGTGAAGGTGGCGCGTGAGCACTTAGAAGCAGGCATTCCAATGATTGTTTTGGAAACTGCTTTACCCATTAAGTTCGAAGAAACAATTGAGGTGGCGTTGGGACGCCCTGCAGAGTGCCCAGCAGCATTTAAGGATATCAAGTCAAAGCCACAGCGCGTTGAAAATATCGATGCTGATGTCAATCAAGTTAAAAACTTCATCACTGCCCACGTTAATTAACTCAGAAAAAGTGCTATGACTAAGCCTCCGATGTTGACTGCTCAGCAGGCTTTAGATCACCTGCTGTCAAATGCAAAAGCTGTAGGTGAGAGTGAAACGGTTGCCATGCAGGCTGCTCTCGGCCGTGTGCTTGCGGAAAACGTTAATAGCTTAGTAGATGTGCCTCCACTCGATAACACCTCCATGGATGGTTATGCAGTGCGCACAGCTGATACCCAAGTCTCTGGAAGCACGCTCAAGATTGCACAACGTATTCCAGCGGGATCTATGGGCACTCAATTGGAGCCCGGCACTGCCGCCAGAATCTTTACCGGTGCCCCAGTTCCTCCGGGTGCTGATGCGGTTGTCATGCAAGAGGATTGCGCTGTTCCAGAGGACTCAACCGATCAAGTGCAGGTCAATATTGCCCCAACATCAGGTCAATGGATTCGTCGAAGAGGTGAAGACCTGACTGCAGGCAAAACAGCCCTTACTGCAGGTACTTTTCTGCGGCCACAGGAATTAGGTGTTGCAGCTTCTGCTGGCCTCACTCACTTAAACGTAAAGCGCAAGGTGAGAGTTGCTGCATTTTTCACTGGTGACGAACTGTCTCTGCCAGGCGAGCCGCTCAAACCAGGCGGCATCTACAACTCCAATCGCGACACCTTATTAGCATGTATTAAATCTTTAGGATGTGACGCTACAGACTTTGGAATCGTTCCCGATAGTCTTGAGGCCACTAGAGAAACGCTTCGCAAGGCCAGTAAAGATCATGATCTGATCATTACTTCTGGTGGCGTATCTGTTGGCGAAGAGGATCACATCAAGCCAGCAGTCACTGCTGAAGGTAGATTAGATCTCTGGCAGATTGCCATTAAACCTGGTAAGCCTTTGGCTTTTGGTGCCGTGCGCAAGTCAAGTGAGAACCAGGATGGGGAAACTTGGTTTATTGGACTCCCCGGAAATCCAGTTTCTAGTTTTGTGACATTTCTCCTATTTGTTCGTCCATTTATTCTGAGGTTACAAGGGCGAGATACAGGCATGCCACAGTCTTACCCAATGCGAGCTGACTTTGATTGGCTCAAGGGCGATCGTCGCAATGAGTTTCTGCGCGTCAAGATTAATTCGCAGGGTGGATTGGATCTATTCCCCAACCAAAGCTCCGGTGTGCTTACAAGCGCTTCTTGGGGTGATGGCTTAGTGGATTGTCCGCCGGGCCAAGTATTTCAGTCTGGCGATATAGTGAAGTACATTCCATTTAGTGCGCTCCTCTCCTAATCGTATTACGATTCTGATATGAAACTGGAATTGCGATTCTTCGCCTCTTTAAGAGAAAGTCTTGGGCTTTCCAGTGAGAGCATTACTGCGCCAGCAGAAGTGAAAACCATTGCAGATTTAAGAAGCTACCTTGCCCAACGAGGAAATCCTTGGGCTGAGGTATTGGCAAGCAGTAGGGTGATTCGTTGCGCCTTAAATCAAGAGATGGTGAGCGACGCTACTCCGCTGGTAGAGGGTGCTGAAGTGGCTTTCTTTCCTCCGGTTACGGGCGGTTAAGATGCAGCACGATTTCATTCGTATTCAAGAGCAAGACTTTGATCTCACGAGTGAAGTGAAGGCGCTTCGTAAGGATGATCCCCGTGTGGGTGCGGTGGTGACTTTTGTGGGCACCGTCCGGGATATGAATGACGGCAGTCAGGTTAAGGGTATGACGCTAGAGCACTATCCTGGCATGACAGAAAAATCCCTAGAGGTAATCATCAAGCAAGCTAGGAGCCGCTGGGATCTTTATAAGACCTTAGTCATCCATCGAGTAGGACCGCTTCTGCCTGAAGATCAAATTGTCCTTGTAGCAGTTACTAGCGCCCACCGAGGTGAAGCATTTGCTGCTTGTGAGTTCATCATGGACTACTTAAAAACAGCAGCGCCCTTTTGGAAGAAGGAAGATACTCCAGAGGGTAGTAAGTGGGTGGATGCTCGCGTGACTGATGATGCTGCAATGGCGCGCTGGAATTAATTTAGCTCGACATTTGTTTTAGTGTTAAAGCCAGCTCATGGCCGCTTAACCAGGCACCTTCGACTCTGCCACCATTGAGCCAGTCCCCACAAAGTCCTAGGCCAATATCTGGCAGTGTAAAAAACCCGATTGCATCTTCTAGTCCGCCACTTGCGTACCGCCAGCGGTGCATGCTGATTTCGGCATCGTGGCAGTTAAACCCAAGACTTGTCAGGCATTTCACCATCTGGTCTTGAGCATCCTCTTTGCTTAATTCAACATTGTCTTGGCTCCACGCTGGATTTCCATGGATGGTCCACATATTGCCCTGGCGCATTGGCTTTGATCCATTTTGACAAATCCAGCTAATGATTTCTTGATTGATAAAGGCGGCATCAAAATCTGCTCTTGTTTGATTTGGAAGATGCGCCATCATGGTCCAGCAAGCCTTCATTTGGGCTGAGGAGGTGATATGGCTAGCTCGCGTATCAAGGTCTTTCAGCAAAGCGCTTGCTTGAGGTGCTGGTATGGCTAAAACGACAAAATCATATGACGCTGTAATCTCGCCAATCTCAAGGCACTTTAGATTCCATTTGCCATCTTTTCGCTCTAGCTGTGAGATGGTTCTCTCATATTGAATTGATAGCCCCTTAGCAAGATACTTCCCTGGTGAGTTCATATTGGGGGTGCCCACATAGCGGATTTCTTGTGAGTTACTTTCACGCCATGTCTTGGACTCATACACCCTAAGCCTAGGGTTCCAGACAGCAGCAGCACTAGCCTGAATCCAACGCTGCACTTCCTGTGCAAAACGGGGATCTCTGGCGGTAAAGTATTGCGCGCCATGGTCAGTTGACCACTCTTCACTTCGACGGGTACTCATCCGCCCGCTAGGTCCCCGACTCTTCTCAAAGATATCTACTGTAATGCCGTATGACTGAAGCTCTTGCGCACAAGAGAGGCCTGCTATCCCTGCGCCAATCATTGCCACTTTCTTAATTGCTCTATTGGTATTCATATTCAGGAAAGTATTTTTCGAAAGGTTAGATTAATTCTGGGGCTTGTAATAGTCTTTGTCTTGAGAAGGCTGTGATGCCAATGTTCTTGAATGGGTGGATGCATGATGAGTAGGCTGCCATGCTCAAGAAATATTGAGCTTGTGGTTTTATCCTGCTTATGGCGAAATGCAAATTTACGTCTCGCACCTAAGCTGACTGATGCGATGGGGGTCGTGCTATCCAACTCTTTCTCGTTATCACTATGCCACCCCATGCCTTCATCACCAGTGTGATACAAGTTAAGTAAGCAAGAGTTATAGGTGTGCCCAGTTAATTGTTCAAGCTTGTGCTTCATTTGTAATAACTCTTTGGTCCAGACCTGGGGTATTTTTTGAACCCCAGAGTATGTGTAGAGGCAATCGGGATCACCCACCCAGGCAACTTTTCTTGCAGTCGTCACCAATCTGCCAAACATGAAGATTTGATCTGATTCCCAGGTAAGTGAGCCCAATACATTTGTAAACAGGCTGTCAGAGACTTCTGCATCGTAAAAATGATTGATATATTCAGCTCGCCCATCTTTTGCCAATATGACTATAGGTTCTGCGGCGTCTTGGCAATCGAATAACTGGTTTTGCATGGTTCGTGAGTCTGGCTGGGGTGAGTACGCTATTTCAATAAAAACTCTAGAATAGAACTCATTATGAATTGTTCAGAATCAAAGGGTGAATCATGAAACCACCAGATAAGCGTTGCTGTGGCTCAGGCGTTTGCATCATCAATGAGTCGGGAGAATGTTGGTGTGGCCAAGTATGGGATGGCGAGAAAATGAGCGCGCCTCCTTTAATGTCAGCAAAAACTCAAGCTACCAACCTGGATTCTGGAGTTGATGCTCCTAAACCCGAATCCCCGAACCCTCTTTAATACAAACTTTACTGGCTGACTGTTCTGCCGCCTTTAGCCAGGTAGGACGAGCTTTGCTTTGGGTGAGTTCTGTGATTTGGGCTGGATTAAGATTCCTTAAAAGTTGGCGTGCAGTGCAATCGCAGTATTCTCCAAAAGATTCAGCCGACATCTCTTTCAATTTCGCATGCAACTGGACTTGCTGCTTTGTGCATGCTTCTTTGTAGCTCTGAGTGAACTTGTCCTGATTGGCGTCTTGCGCTTGCGCTGATAGGGTTGCCAGGGAAAATAGGCCAGCAATCACTTTGTTCTTAGATCGTTTCATAGTGTTTTAGTTAGCAAGTAAATAAAAATACAGAGTTGGACGATATTAATAAAGACGCTTAAGCCGTGCAGTATGTGGAACTGTTTCTCTCTCCCTGCATCTTTTGCGGCATTAATTTTTCCTGTGAGAAAAAATAAGGTGAAGGCGAACAAAATTGCACATGCAAGAAGGTAAAGCCTGCTTACAGAATTTTGTTCGGTAAATGCGGCCACCAATGTAATGAGTCCAAGACTGGCATAGTATTTTGGGAAGAAGTTCCTAACGTATTTACTAGACCACTCAAGAGGAAGCACCTTAAATACAGTTGGCGCCACCACAACGGTAAAGAACAGCATGATTCCCACCATGCTAGAAATAAGATAATTAGTAATCATGGTTTCCTCTTTATTTGGGGGATCCGTACACTCTGCGCAGAGAGTGAGCAGCTACGCCATCGTTGAGCGCTTCTCTAACTGGTATCGCCATGAGTCGAATGGCAGAGCTCATTGCCAATCGCTCCAGTCGACTTGGTTCTGGGCGATCAATGATGGGGTAAACCCAATTTGGCAGATTAAGAAATCCTGCGCGACTGATCATCTTTACAAAAGGCTTGGCGCTAAGATTGCTTGGAAAATTGTCTAGCATCCCAATGATGTTTTTTGCTCTGTCTCCATAGTGAAGTTCCGGGATGTATTGTTTGATCGCACGCTCAGTACCGGCATAGGTATCTGGAAGATCAATGGCTCCCAACTTTTCACCAAGCATTTTCATTTCTAAAAAATACTGATCTTTTGATTGTGATTGGAGAGATTCACTTCGGTATGACTCATAGGAACGCATAAAGCTACGGGTTTCTGTCAGATGAACCCAGGCAAGTAGATTGGGATCATCAGCCCTGTAAGGTTCGTTAAATTCATCCAATCCAGTAACCTTTTTGTGGATCTGATTAACGCGATGAATGGCATTACTCGCCATCTCATTTGAGCCATAAGTGGTTGCAGCAATGAAAAATGCAGTTCTTCCTAGTCTGCCTTTGAGATCTTCTCTGAAGCTAGAGTGATCCCATACTCCAGCAAGCGCCTTAGGGTGCAGAGCTTGAAGCACTAATGAGCTAATGCCGCCGATCATCATGGAAATAAAATCTGCATGCACCTTCCAGGCTATAGATTCGGGGCCGAACAAGCCCCTGTCACCAGCTGGTTCGAGAAATGCGACTGGCGGACCGTCGCCGCCCACCATTTCTCGTATCGACCGACGAATGAGCTCATCAATCATATTTTTAATGAAGCATGGTATTGCTGAGATCATTGTCTTCAATAATCTCTGAAATTAAATCGAGTCGGATCCTGGGATTGCTCTGGGCGAGCAAGTGATTCTTCTGAGCCGGGGGGAGGGGTAGAAGTTCAGCCAGTCGATTAGAGACCCACCCGCAATCATCTAAATTTTCAGGAATTTTGAATGCATCATCCGCCAGTAAATCTTCGCTTTTGATGACAGCAATAATCTCATGAAGCAGTGCGGCTACTTTTTCATGTTCTTTTGGTAATGGTATCTGAGGATCAGCATCAATCAATTCAACTTGACCCATCCATAAGCCATCAGCTTCTTGCTTGATGTTCAAGACACGAAAGCGCTGCGTTCCATAGGACTTGGTCATATACAGTGCAGGCTGAATCGGATCAAATTCCTCCAATTTCGCTAAGGTACCAATATTTGAAAAGTTGGCGAGGGCGCTTGCATCTGAATCAATTGGTTTGCTGTCAAGAATGCTCACAACCCCGAAAGGTGAATTTTCACGCAAGCAACGTTTCATCATATCCAGGTAACGCGCTTCAAAAATTTTGAGGGCAATGATGCCGCCCGGAAATAGGGTGGTTCCCAAGGGAAAAAGGGGTATCCAGCTCGCTGTTGCAGAAGGTTTTGTCATGTATTTAATTTAAAGGATTTGCGTTAACTTTGCTGAGTGCCCGAATTGGTGCCACCCTCAGCAGTAATCCTGGATTTAAGCCAAAATGTCATTGTTCACAGGAGAATAAAGATGATGCAAAAACTACGAGTTAAGCTCGCGCGCTGGATTCTTGGCAAACATTGCCCTTGCTACCAGATGGGATATCACTCCATGGTTGATTTTCAGCAGCGCAGTGCTGACCAGCTTGAGAAGGCTAAGCAAGCTAAAGCTAGTCAATAACTAGACTCCATGCTTTATTGATACCCGGATTCCATCATGAAAATCTGGAAGATGAGGAGAAATTGTGCATTGACACCAGGTCAACTGCTCAAGTTTTATATCGCCCTGGTTTGCCTCTCGTTAACTGTGGCCACCGGGTTTTTATTGGCTGGTGTAAAAATTATCCTCATCTTTACCGCTATAGAGTTGACCGCAGTCACCACCGGTTTTTTGATCTACTGCCGTCATGCCTTGGATTTTGAAGCGATCGAAATTAGTGGCACCCAGTTGTTGGTGAGAAAGTTTATTGCTTATAAAGAGACTGTGATTGAATTCAATACACGCTGGGCCAGACTCTCCCAACCAGAAGAGCATGAAAAGGTGTTTTTTATTGAGCAGACAGGGCAGAGGGTTGAAGTTGGTCAGTTTCTGAGGCGTGAGCAATTTAAGAATCTCATGGCTGAGCTGAGGCCTTATTTGGGTTAATGACAACCATAAGTTCATCAGGGTTAAAGCTTGGCATCCTGCAGAAATAACCATTCAACTTGATACTGAATCTAATTCAATATATTTGCTAAATTCATCATGAACGTCAATACTGCAGTGAAAGCCGCGCTAAATACCTTGGTCGATATAGCAACCCATTCGAGTAGTGTTCATCCGGTTACTGGATTGGAGTTGGCCCAGCGCCAAAAATTATCTATTAGCAGAATTGAGCTTTTGCTCAGCGCATTGCGTGCCGCCGGAATCGTCAAGGGTACAAAAGGTCGCAACGGAGGCTATACGCTCCTGCAAGATCCCAGAATGGTCACTATCAAAGATGTTGTACTGGCCATGAATTACATCAAAAAGCGCAAGGTTGAGGCTTGCGATATCGCTAGTGAGTTATACCAATCTCTGGAGACTTATATGCTCAGTTGCATGGCGAATGTGAGTCTTTCTTACACCATCAAAGATTATGTGCCTCGATTTAGTGAGGCTAAAACTGCCCCAGAGCGACAGACCTTTGACTATGCGGAATTGAGGGTGCAAAAACCATCTAGAGGCGAAGTTCAGAGGGTAATTAAGGCGCCTTTTAAAAAAGTTGAAGATGTTCCGTTAGGGCCAAACTCTATTTTTAGTTTTGGCGACTATCTACACAAAGCAGGATAGAGATAAGGATTAATACGATGAAGGTAGTGAACTGGAATGTGGTTAGCAAAGGACTTGCCTTCATGATGATCGCAATAGCGCCATGGGTAGTTTCTGTTGCTGCTGACAGTACTCCCGCCAAATCTGACCCTGTTTGGCTAACGAATGCTCGCAGTAGCATTAAATCCAATAATTATGAGCAGGCACTCAAGCAGCTGCAGTCCGCGAACGAAGTCAATTCTGCAGACTGGAATAACCTCATGGGATACAGCCTTCGCAAAAAGCAGCCGCCAGATCTAGTGTCATCTGAAAAGTATTACCAAGCAGCCCTGAAAATTGATCCAAGTCATAGGGCAGCTTTAGAGTATTACGGTGAGTTACTTTTGATGAAAAAAGACTTGCCCGGGGCTGAGGCTATGTTAGTCAGATTAGATAAGGCCTGCCTGTTTGGCTGTGAAGAGTACAGTGACCTTAAGGCGAGCATTGCTCGGTATCAAGGTAAAAAGTAATTCTTCGTATCTTATGTCATCAGATGCTCATGAATATCCTCCACTAGCTTTTGTTGATATTGAGACAACAGGCTCCCATTTTGAGCGTGATCGAATTACTGAGGTAGGCATCAAATCCCTGATTCATGATCAGGTAGAGACTTGGGAAAGTCTTATTAATCCTCAGACATTTATCCCGCAAAATATACAAGTCTTAACCGGCATCCGTCCGGAGATGGTGAGCAAGCAGCCCCCCTTTGAGGGTTTGGCAACAGAGATCGCGCGAGAGCTTGAGGGTAAGATTTTTGTAGCCCATAACGCCCGATTCGATTACGGATTTTTGAAAGCATCTTTTAAGCGTATAGGTATCGACTTCAAGCCTAAAGTACTTTGTACTGTGAAGCTCTCTAGGCTGCTATTCCCGGAGCAGGCTAGACACAATCTTGACACCATCATCAGCGCGCATGGTCTTAAGATTAGCTCGCGGCATCGAGCGCTTGGGGATGCGGATTTACTGCTCCAGTTTTGGCGCGTATGCGAAGCAAAGCTAGGGCGCGAGGCTTTGCTTAAAGCAGTGAACCAGCTTATCGGAAACGCAAGCTTGCCACCTAATATTGATAAAGCCTTGGTTGACTCGATTCCAGAAAAGCCAGGCTGCTATATTTTTTATGGCGAGAATCAGGTTCCGCTCTATATTGGCAAGAGTATTTCATTGCGCAGCAGGGTGATGGGACATTTTCAAGGTGCACTGAGTTTGCGCAAGGAGATGAAACTCTCTTTACAAGTAAGAGATATCGATTGGATTGAAACCAGCGGGGAATTAGGCGCGCTAATTTTAGAGTCGCAGCTCATTAAAGAGCGCATGCCCAGCATGAACATTAAATTACGTCGCTCCAAGGATCTCTGCGCTTGGAAATTGGAGTTAGATGAGTTTGGCGTGCTATGTCCACAACTCGTTGGCCATCGTGAATTAGATCCTGGAATTCAAGAAAACTTATTTGGCTTGTTCTATAGCAAAAGAGAGGCTAACGCTTATCTCAAGGCAATAGCTAAAAAATATCGTCTGTGCGAGGCTCTTCTGGGCTTGGAGAAGCGTGTTGAGGGTAAGGCTTGCTTTGGTTATCAGGTAAAGCAATGTGGGGGTGCTTGTATCGGTCACTCCCCAATCGAGTTACATAATCTTCAGTTGAAGACTGCATTGGAGTTATTTCAGGTACAAGTCTGGCCCTATCAAGGACCTGTTGCCATCAAAGAGGCGGGTCATATGCACGTAGTTGACCGCTGGCGTTACTTAGGTACGGCGATTAACGAGGAGGAGCTATATGAATTGGCCGATTCCGGGGAGGCTGAATTTGATCTGGATATTTACAAGATCCTGAAAAAAGCGCTAGCAGGAGGTTTCAAGAGCCAAGTGATTCCTTTGATGCTCAAGAGCCCCGCATAAACTGAATCTATATTCTAGGTTTCAAAAAACCCTAATTTTTCTGATCTGGGTAACTTCTTCAATCTAGCTTCGGCTTTGGAGGCTTCAGATCGATCGGGGTGCTCTTGGGTGGCCAAAAGGACAACTGGTCTACGAGCCCTCGTATAACGAGCGCCTTCCCCCGAATTATGAGCCGCCAAGCGATGCTCTAGGCGATTGGTAATCCCAGCGTAATAGCTACCATCAGAGCATTCTAGTAGGTAAACAAGCCAGGTCAAAATTAGGTAGGTTCGCTTAAAAAATGGGGTCAAAACACTTGAAATTGCAAAGAATGCCCCTATATTCTATAGATAGAAATGTACAGAAACAGTTCAGGTAGATAGGACTTTCAAAATGAGAATAGATAAATTAACTACGAAGTTTCAAGAGGCGCTCAGCGAGGCGCAAAGCCTTGCTTTGGCAAAAGACAATCAATACATCGAGCCAGCCCATTTATTGCTGGCAATGTTGCGTGACTCAGATGGTGGCGCCAAGAGCTTATTAACTCGTGCTGGCGTTAACGTACCCGGTCTTGAGAAGGCAACTGAGAAGCTAATTAGCAACCTCCCAGAAGTGCAGGGCACTAGTGGCGAGGTTCAGGTCGGTCGTGATTTAAGTAACTGGCTTAACTTATGCGAGAAAGAAGCCAATAAGCGCAATGATCAATTTATTGCTGGCGAGCTCTTCTTGCTGGTGGTAGCGGATGACAAGGGTGAGCTCGGCAAGATTGCTCGTGAGAATGGTTTAAATCGGAAATCGTTAGAGGCGGCTATTGATTTAGTACGCGGAGGAGAATCAGTGAATAGTGCAGATGCTGAAGGTCAACGTGAAGCTTTAAAGAAATACACCGTGGATTTAACTGAGCGTGCCCGCATGGGTAAGCTCGATCCTGTGATTGGTCGCGATGATGAAATTCGTCGCACCATTCAGATCTTGCAGCGTCGCGGCAAGAACAATCCAGTGCTAATTGGTGAGCCAGGTGTGGGTAAGACGGCCATCGTGGAGGGTCTAGCCCAGCGCATTATTAATGGCGAAGTTCCTGAAACTCTGAAGAACAAGCGCGTTCTTGTTTTGGATATGGCTTTGTTATTAGCTGGCGCCAAATACCGTGGTGAATTCGAAGAACGTCTAAAGGCTGTTCTGAGCGATGTCGCTAAAGACGAAGGCCAAACCATCATCTTTATCGATGAGATTCATACGATGGTTGGCGCCGGTAAGGGTGATGGTGCGATGGATGCCGGCAATATGCTTAAGCCTGCCTTAGCGCGTGGCGAATTGCATTGCATCGGTGCAACTACTTTAGATGAGTACCGCAAGTACATTGAGAAAGATCCAGCACTCGAGCGTCGCTTCCAAAAAGTCATGGTGGAAGAGCCGAGTGTAGAGGCAACTATTGCCATCTTGCGTGGCTTACAAGAGCGTTACGAGCTCCACCATGGTATTGAGATTACTGACCCAGCAATTGTTGCGGCAGCAGAGTTATCTCATCGCTACATTACCGATCGCTTCTTGCCAGATAAGGCAATCGATCTGATTGATGAGGCTGGTTCACGTATTCGGATGGAAATTGACTCTAAGCCGGAGGTGATGGACAAGCTTGAGCGTCGTCTGATTCAGCTCAAGATTGAGCGCGAAGCAGTGAAGAAGGAAAAAGATGAAGCATCACAAAAACGCCTTAGTCTGATTGAAGACGAGATCAAGCGCCTTGGTGCCGAATACGCTGACCTAGAAGAAATCTGGAAGGCAGAAAAAGGCGCAGTATTGGGCGCCGCTCATCTTAAGGAAGAAATTGAAAAAGTGCGCGCAGATATTGCCAAGTTGCAACGCGAAGGCAAGTTAGAGCAAGTTGCTGAATTGCAATATGGAAAATTACCTGAGCTCGAGGCGAAGCTTAAATCTGCTGCTGCTGCCGAAGCAAAGGGTGATAAAGATGGCGTAGTCAAAAATAAACTCTTGCGTACGCAGGTAGGCGCAGAAGAGATTGCAGAGGTAGTCTCACGTGCCACAGGTATTCCGGTATCAAAGATGATGCAGGGTGAGCGCGATAAGTTGCTGAAAATGGAAGAGCTCCTGCATAAGCGTGTGGTTGGTCAAGAGGAAGCTATTCGTGCGGTATCGGATGCCATTCGTCGTTCCCGTGCTGGTCTTGCTGAAGAGAATCGCCCTTATGGCTCATTCTTATTTTTAGGGCCAACTGGTGTCGGCAAGACTGAGCTCTGCAAAGCCTTGGCTGGTTTCTTATTCGATAGTGAGGATCACCTCATTCGTATCGACATGAGTGAGTTCATGGAGAAGCACAGCGTAGCTCGTTTAATCGGTGCGCCTCCAGGCTATGTAGGTTACGAAGAGGGTGGTTACTTAACCGAACAAGTACGTCGCCATCCGTATAGCGTTATCTTGTTTGATGAGATTGAAAAAGCACACCCAGATGTCTTTAACGTACTCTTGCAGGTCTTAGACGATGGCCGCCTAACCGATGGTCAAGGTCGTACTGTGGACTTTAAGAATACAGTGATCGTGATGACCAGCAATATCGGCTCGCATCTCATCCAGTCCATGACGGATAAGAAGCAATCCGAAATCAAGGATGCAGTATTTGAAGAGTTGAAGAATCACTTCCGTCCTGAGTTTCTCAATCGTATTGATGAGATCGTGGTGTTCCATGGTTTAGATAAAGGCAATATAGCGAATATTGCGAAGATCTTGCTGAAGAACTTGTCAGATCGTTTGGCAAAGGTTGATATGCAGATGGAGGTCAGTGATGCTGCCCTGAGCAAGATTGCAGAGGTCGGTTTTGATCCTGTATTTGGAGCAAGGCCGCTGAAGCGTGCGATTCAGCAATATATCGAGAACCCAGTATCCAAGATGATTTTGGAAGGCAAGTTTGGTCCTAAGGACACCGTTCCTGTGGGCGTCGATAAGAACGGCGATTTCAGCTTTAGTAAGTAATACCGCTTTATTTCAGCAGGAATTTCTCTGCACCAGTAAACTCGGCACATGACTGACGCCCTGATAAGTAGGCGCGCCAGTGATGTCCGGGTTGTTGGTCTCATTAGCCTGGCTCACGGCAGCTCCCATTTCTTTCACTTGATTCTGCCGCCCATGTTCCCATGGTTAAAGGCGGAGTTTGGTTTTAACTATGCTGAGCTGGGTCTGCTCATGACCATCTTCTTTGTGGTCTCCTGCATTGTTCAAGCAGCATCTGGATTTTTAGTCGATCGCATTGGGGCTCGCCCAGTACTGTTTGCCGGTGTGGGTCTACTTGCACTGGCTGCGCTCACTTATTCGCAAAGCAATGGTTATGCCATGCTGGTACTTGGTGCAGTGATTGCAGGCTGTGGCAACGGCGTTTTTCATCCAGTCGATTACACACTGATCAATCACAAAATTTCCCCGCCAAATTTGCCTTACGCTTACTCCATTCATGGGGTAACGGGCTATATCGGGTGGGCTGCAGCCCCAGCCTTCATGGTGGCGGTAGCAAGCATTGCTGATTGGCGGATCGCATTTCTATCTGCGGCAGTGCTTGAAGCTCTGATCTTATTAATCCTATGGATTGGAAGGGCGCGCTTAATTGACGACGTCCATGCAAGACGGGAAGAATCGCAGGCCAGCCATGCCCAAAGCAATCCTGGTGGTGCGCCAATGAGTACTTTTGGCTTTTTGAAGTTGCCCGTTGTTTGGCTTTGTTGGATTTTCTTTTTCTTTAGTATGGCTGCAACGACCGGCTTGCAATCATTTGCACCAACAGCACTTCTTAAAATCTATGACATTGCCGTGAGTTCCGGTAATTATTACTTAACACTCATGTCTATGGGTGGCGCTGGGGGCATGCTTCTGGGTGGTTATCTAGCCACTAAATTAAAAGTACCAGAGCGCATTATTACGATCTGTTTTACCGTCAATATCGTGATGGGTCTTTTATTGGCCACCGGTTTAGTGCCTGTTGAATTAATCATCATTGCATTTATTGTGATTGGACTTGGCTTAGGCATTGCAGCACCATCCCGCGATCTCATGATTCGTTCAGCGACACCGTCTGGGTCATCGGGGAGGGTCTACGGCATTGTGTACTCTGGTATCGATCTAGGTGCCGCTCTAAGTCCCTTAATCTTTGGGATCTTTTTGGATATTGGCTTGCCAAAGCTCTTATTCATTGGCGTAGCACTTCTGCAGCTCATGATTATCTTGACGGGATTTAAGGTCGCCTCAATCGGTAAGCCTAAAACTGCTTAAAGGCCAAATGTCTTTTCATAATGTGAAAAGACATTCCCATACGCAAAATGCAGTGCAACATTTCTCCTTGGGCTCTCTCTCGCCTCTTGGATTGTCATTTCATAATGCAAAAAATAATATATAAGTTATTGAATTAATTGAATTAATTATTTTCATTAAACATTGAAATAATTCTTGCATGCTTTTTGCAGATCCTTAAACTCTTATATAAGACATAAGACTTGAATGTCTAAATATTCGAAGTACTTGTTTAACTTAGGGAGAAAAACATGGCAGATCGCAAAGCAGAAATCGCAGCATTACAAAAAGACTGGGATACCAATCCACGCTGGAAGGGTATTACTCGTGGTTACACGGCCGAGGACGTTGTACGTCTCCGTGGTTCCCTGAAGATTGAGCACACATTGGCTAAGCATGGTGCAGAGCGTCTTTGGGAATTGGTTAACAACGAGGCTTACGTTAACTGTTTAGGAGCTTTGACTGGTGGACAAGCTATGCAGCAGGTTAAGGCTGGCGTTCAGGCAATCTACTTGTCAGGTTGGCAAGTTGCTGCTGATGGTAACTCTTACGCGGCGATGTATCCAGACCAATCTTTGTATCCAGTTGACTCAGTTCCGAAGATGGTTGAGCGCATTAATAACTCATTCCAACGTGCTGATGAAATTCAAACCGCCAAAGGTATTAACAAGGGTGACCCTGGCTATATTGAGTACTTCGCTCCAATCGTTGCTGATGCTGAAGCAGGCTTCGGTGGCGTATTGAATGCATTTGAATTAAGTAAAGCATTGATCAAGCAGGGCGCTGCTGGTGTTCACTTCGAAGACCAATTATCTTCTGTTAAGAAGTGTGGTCACTTGGGAGGCAAGGTATTGCTGCCGACATCTGAGTCAGTGCAGAAGTTGATTTCTGCTCGTTTAGCTGCTGACGTAATGGGTGTCTCAACTATCATTTTGGCTCGTACCGATGCTGAAGCTGCTGACCTGTTAACTTCTGATTACGATGCAAATGACAAGCCATTTTTGACAGGCGAGCGCACTCCAGAAGGCTTTTACAAAACACGTAAGGGCTTGGATCAAGCGATTTCCCGTGGTTTGGCATACGCTGCTTATGCTGATATGGTTTGGTGTGAAACAGGTACGCCTGACTTGGAGTTTGCCCGTCAGTTCGCTGAAGCAATTCGTGCGAAGTTCCCTGGCAAGATGTTGGCCTACAACTGCTCACCATCTTTCAATTGGAAGAAGAACTTGGACGATGCAACGATTGCGAAGTTCCAGCGTGAATTAGGTGCGATGGGTTACAAGTATCAGTTCATCACATTGGCTGGTATTCACTCCATGTGGTACAACATGTTCGACTTGGCACAAGACTACATGCAGCGCGGTATGACTGCTTATATCGAGAAAGTACAAGAGCCAGAATTCGCTGCTCGTGATCGTGGTTATACATTCGTATCGCATCAGCAAGAGGTTGGTACTGGTTACTTCGATGATGTAACTACTGTGATTCAGGGTGGCAAGTCTTCAGTAACAGCATTGACTGGTTCTACAGAGGAAGAGCAGTTCCATTAAGAAATCCCTAAGTGGTACGTAGTAGCAGCCAGTTAAATATGTTCTGACTGTCCCGGCATCTAAATGACCCCACAAGGGTGACTTAGATGCCGTTTTCGTTTACATTCTTCCCATGACTAATTGCGTACTCTGTAAAGAAGAGCTCAAGCCCGAAGAAGGCCAATTGATTTGGCGTGGCGATGACTGTCGTGTCATTCTGGTGAACGATCCTGATCTACCCGGTTTTTGCCGTGTGATCTGGAATCGCCATGTCGCTGAGATGACTGATCTGAGTTATGGCGAGCGAGAGCATCTGATGTCGCTGGTCTTTGCGGTAGAGAAAGCAGTGCGTCAAGTGATGCAACCGGACAAAATCAATATTGCTGCCCTGGGTAATATGGTCCCCCATATCCATTGGCATGTGATTCCAAGATATAAAGATGATGCATTCTTCCCGGGGTCTGCTTGGTCACTAAAGACGCAGGAAACTCCCGTAAGTAATTTAGAGACTCGAAAGCAATTGGCTCAAGCGTTGCCTGTTGCAATTAAACATCTCATTGCTCAACTTTCTTAAGTCATCATATAGATGAAGATTTTTAAAAAAATTCAACAATGTTTCGACGATATTATGAGTTTTATCAGGGCGAATTTGCGCTAGGAATGGATCGCTTTCTCTGATAAAAATTCTTACAATTGTGGGTGCAAAATGAAGCAAGGTGATCACCTCAGCTATGGGGATCCACCAGAGCCCTTTGAGTTATTGCAACGCCTAGAGAACACTGCCAATATCACGCGAACAGTTATTGCTGGTTTGAACCCGGGGCAGGAAGAGGTTCCCCTCTTAAGCACGGTGAATCCTCCCCATTGGGAATTCGGGCACGTTGCATGGTTTCATGAATTTTGGGTCCACAGAAAAGGGTTGATTTCAAATCCCTCTTTATTGCCCAAGTCCGATCAACTCTTTAACTCCTCCGAGATTCTGCATGATGATCGTTGGGTGGCGCAACTTCCTACTCTGAATGTATTGCTGACATACTTTGATCAAGTCATGAATAAGACTTGTGAAATTTTAGGTGCTAGATCACTTAGCTCAGAGCAAAACTACTTTATTCAGTTAGCCATCTCTCATCAGGATATGCATAACGAAGCTTTTGCATACATGTGGCAAGATCTTCAATATCCATGGCCAATTTCTGTAGATATGAATAGCCTTTCAGAGCTCAATGTAGTTCCTGAAGCCTTGTTTATTAATTTTCCTGCTGGGCCTGTCTCAATTGGATCAAAAGGTAATGGAGGTTTTATTTTTGATAACGAAAAATGGGAACAAGAACTTGACGTTCAGGAATTTTCTATTTCGAGCCATGCTGTTACCAACCAACAGTACCTAGAATTTATTGAGGCCCATCTGGAAGGCGAGCAGGATCCTTTAACGGCTCCTCCAAGTCACTGGAGAAAGGTGGGTCAAATTTGGCAGGAGAGGTACTTTGATCGCTGGTGCAATATGAATATGCATCACCCTGTTCGCCATATTTCTGCTGAAGCCGCGGATGCTTACTGTAGTTGGCGTGAATTGCGCTTACCTACCGAACTAGAGCTAACGGCAGCCATGAGCCTCTCGCCAATGGGGTGGCAGCCTTCTAGCTTGTGGGAGTGGACGAGCAGCCCCTTTATGCCATTTGAGGGATTTAGCCCTGACCCCTATGAGGATTACTCCAAACCCTGGTTTGACGGCAAGCACCGAGTCCTAAAGGGTTGGAGTGTTTTTACACCGCAGTATTTACGTCGCCCACAATTTAGAAATTTCTATATTCCGTCTCGGAGTGACCCATTTGTCGGGTTTAGAACATGTTTGCCCTAAATTGAGTAAGCTTCTTACATTACCTTGAATTTATTGCCCACTTTTAAAAAGAGTATTTATCTATGTCTTATAACGGTCGTCTCACTTCTTTATCCCATGGCGGTGGCTGTGGATGCAAAATTGCACCAGGAGTACTGAGTGATATTTTGAAGTCCTCGCCAATTCGCAATGTTCCCCCTGAGCTCCTGGCTGGTTCTGATAACAATGAGGATGCAGCCGTTTATCAAATTAACGAACATCAGGCCATCGTAGCGACTACGGATTTCTTTATGCCGATTGTTGATGACCCATTTGAATTTGGGCGTATTGCAGCAACTAATGCCATCTCAGATATTTATGCAATGGGTGCACAACCTCTATTTGCCCTTGCCCTATTGGGTATGCCGATTAATGTATTGCCTTTAGATGTCATTCAAAAAATTACAGCTGGAGGCGAGTCGGTATGCGCCGAGGCTGGAATTATGATTGCTGGTGGTCACTCTATCGATACGGTTGAGCCAATTTATGGTTTAGTAGCAATCGGAGTAGTGGATCCAAAAAAACTCAAGCGCAATAATGGGGCTCGGCTTGGCGACAGTATTATTTTGAGTAAGCCATTAGGGGTTGGTATTCTGTCGGCCGCCCTTAAAAAGGAACAGCTTTCTGATTCGGCCTATCAAGAGATGATCTCTCTAACGACCAAGCTGAATAAACCAGGTGTTGCGCTTTCTCAGTTAGCAGGTGTTCATGCCTTAACGGATGTCACTGGATTTGGCTTGGCTGGCCATCTATTGGAAATGGCGAGAGGCGCTAAGTTATCTGCGAAAGTAGACTGGGATTCTATTCCGGTGATTGAAGAAGCAGTTGGTTTAGTTAAGGAAGGCATCTTTACTGGAGCATCCACTCGAAATTGGTTGGGTTATGGCCATGAAATGAGTTTAGGGGCTCACATGAGCGAATGGCAGAAGCATCTCTTGTCAGATCCGCAAACTAGCGGAGGATTGCTTGTTTCTTGTTCACCTGAGTCAACAGAGCAAGTGTTGCAAATCTTAAGGGCGGATGGTTTCAGTCAGGCAATGAAGATTGGCGAGTTTGTTGAAGGTGCTGGAGTGTCAGTAGCGTGAGTACATTGGATGGAGAAAGGGTTGAAGAGATTCTGAATGGATTGTTAGCTCAAAATCCATCCATTTCTCCGAAGTATTTCTATGATGGTCTAGGGTCTCGTCTTTTTGAAATCATTACTCTGTTAGATGAGTACTATCCGACCCGCACAGAAGGGGCAATCATGTCCCAATACTCTGGGGAGATAGCCAAGGCAATTGGTAAGTGCGATGTCTTATTGGATTTAGGTGCGGGCAATTGCCAGAAAGGTAGCGCGCTATTTAAATCCCTTATGCCGGTTGAATACAGGGCACTTGATATCTCTAAGGAATTTCTGGAGGAAGCGATTGCCGGCCTGCAAGAAAAATTCCCCCATATTTTGATGATTGCGCAAGAATTTGATTTACAGGATCAATTAGCATTCCCTGATCTGAGTACTCGCAAGAAAACTTTTTTCTATCCAGGCTCGTCTATTGGTAATTTTGATCCCGAAGCAGCGAGTAATTTATTTCGTAATCTTGCCGAGGTCTGCAATGGAAGCGGGGGCTTATTAATTGGTGTGGATTTAATTAAGCCTATGGATATTCTGAATAAGGCGTATAACGACTCCTTAGGAATTACGGCAGCATTCAATAAGAATGTTTTGCTCAATGTAAATCGAATTCTTTCAAGCAACTTTCAACTGGATTTTTGGGAGCATTACGCGTTCTTTAATGAAGAGTTGGGATGCATTCAAATGTATCTTCGCGCTACTCAAGATCAGATGGTTTCTTGGTCAGGCGGCGGGCGTTTATTTAAGGCT
Source organism: beta proteobacterium CB (assembly GCA_000342265.1). Taxonomy (NCBI): domain Bacteria; kingdom Pseudomonadati; phylum Pseudomonadota; class Betaproteobacteria; species beta proteobacterium CB. Next base: position 1,335,473 of record CP004348.1, on the reverse strand, counting down.
GGTGAACTTATTCACACGGAAAATAGCTATAAGTACACGCAGCAGCATTTTGAGTCTTTACTGATTGCTGCAGGCTTTGAGTCTATCCAGTCATGGACAGATCCCCATCATCACTTTTTGATTACTTACGCTAGCTTTAATTAAAGCATTGTCAATTAGCCAGCAATTTTTTCATCAGTACCTGAATAGATCTTCTTTCTAATTCTGGCTGCACTAATTTTTTTCGAGTAAGTATTGCCTTATTAAGCTTTTGATAGAAGCTAGGATTACTCTCAGCCTTGTAAAGAAGCTCACTTAATGCTTTGATGTCGCCTACCGGAAAATAAGCTGGATAGTCATCTCCAAGCAGCCCTCGATTGCCTGGGATATCTGAAGCAATCACTGGTACCCCAATTGCTATAGCTTCTGAAACAACATGGGCGCCACCTTCCATGCGACTAGAAATTACCATGATGTTTGAGCGAGCAAGCCACTGAAGAGTCTTGCCATGCGATAACTCCCCAAGCCACTGATAGCGTGATTGATGCTCCATCATTGCAATCGCCTGCCTCTCCATCGAAGGACTCATTGCCTTACCAAGATGAATGAGCTTTAGTTGGCTTTGCGCGGGAATTAAATCGAGGCTATGGGGTGCACAAAAAGGATCTTTCTCGGGGCGCAGGTGCCCAATCAGAGTGCTCAGCCAATATCCTTTGGGAGGTATTTTTCTAGTAACTGTTGAGATGGACTGATAGATCACAGTCACTTTCTTATGAAATCTTTTGGGTAGCGACTCTAGGGCTTTGCTTTGTAGGACAACAATCGCATCAGCCATTTTCATGGAATCAATCACCTTTGTCGTTTTATCGAAGTCTCGATAAATATCCGTACCGGTCATGACTAGTACCACCGGATGGGTGGGGTATAACTTTTTAAATCTTTGAATAGATTGATGACTTCTCTTCGCATGCAGTGCAACCAGCAAGTCACATGGTTTGCCTGACCAGGCTTCTGTGATTGAGCTTTGGTAGCCCAAGCTTTTTAGTAAGCGCTGCCACCGCATTGCAGTAATGCGATTGCCATGTAGACTTCCTGGCGGTGCTGGTGTGACTATTTCTATTAAAGGCTTCAATGGAGAACCTAGCCCCTTTCCTTACACGGCCATCTTGAGGGCTTCTAAATACTTATCTGGGCTGAGTGCTTGCCCCTCTCGTTGAGCCTCCCACATTACTTGCCCTAGGCATTCCATCATGGCGTGCTGCGCTTCATGTTCGGAGCCTAATTTCTTAGCAAGCTTTTCAGCAATTGCTTTAATACCCGTTGGTTGATCAATGGAGATTTGTTCGCTAATCGACAGGTGCATCGAGAGATGTAAAAAAGGATTAGTTTCACCGCGCTCTGGTGTGTAGTCTTGCGCAACCGCACCTTCAGCATCTGCCAATAGGGCATGAAATTCTGGGTGTTCTACCATCCAGTCACTGGCAATCATCTCCATTGGCGTCAGAATTTGATCCTCGGTTTTCTTTTTCCAGGTGTCACAGAAAAATCGACGCACTTCCTCACGGGTTGGATTAAATATTGCCACGAACTTTTCCTTTGCCAGTTTTTTGTTTGAACTCACACAGTGGTTCAACAATACATTGCTCACAATCAGGATTGCGTGCTTTACAGGTGTATCTGCCATGCAGAATAAGCCAATGGTGAGCATCTTGCATAAACTCTTTTGGTATTCGCTTGATTAATTGCTCTTCTACCTTAAGGACATCCTTTCCGGGAGCTAAGCCAGTGCGGTTTGACACTCTAAAAATATGGGTGTCGACGGCCATGGTTGGTTGACCAAAGGCAGTATTGAGAATGACGTTGGCGGTCTTTCTCCCGACGCCTGGAAGCGCCTCTAGTTCTTCGCGATTTTGAGGCACTTCGCCACCATGCTTTTCTATGAGGAGTCGGCAGGTCTCTTGTATGTGTCTTCCTTTGGAATTGAATAAGCCAATATGCTGGATATAGGGCTTGACACCTTCCTCACCAAGATCAAGCAGTGCTTGGGGTGTGTTGGCAATCTTAAATAGTTTACGAGTGCCTTTGTTGACCGAGATGTCAGTTGCCTGTGCAGACAGCAATACGGCGATCAGTAATTCAAATGGAGAGCTGTATTCCAGTTCAGTCTCCGGATGAGGATTATTTTCCCTGAGTAATTCAAAGAAAGCCTGACGTTTTTCGAGATTCATCATTTCTTTTGCTGGGCTCTCGCGATGGCGGCGGCAATAATGGCTCGCTTTCTTTCTTGCTCTCTTATAGCCTCTTCTGAGTCTGGGTTCTCAGAATTTACTGCCACCAACTTCGCGGCAGCCTTCTTGGCAAGTCGCTCATCATTGTCACGTTGCTCCCGATCCAATCGCACGTCACGCGCCTCGTATCGTGAGCGTGCAAGTTGCGCTAGTTCCGGGGACCAGGCATCCCAGCCCGAGCTGCTGCCAGTCACATCAATCATAGTGATGCAATCTACAGGGCAGGGTGGTATGCAAAGATCACAACCAGTACACCAATCACTCAAGACTACGTGCATTTGCTTGGAAGCGCCCACAATGGCATCTACGGGACATGCTTGAATACATAAGGTGCAGCCAATGCAAGTCTGGGGGTCAATAAAGGCAACTGGTCTGGGGCGTTCGATGCCGCATTCAGGATTAATCGTAGGATTTAGTTCAAAAGCATCCTGAGGAAAGTGAGGTGTCAGGATGCTGCTGAGTCTTTGTATCCCCTCTATACCTCCGGGTGGACAGCGATTGGGCAAAGCCTCGCCTGTCGCCATTGCTTCTGCATAGGCCCTGCAGTCTGGGTAGCTACATTTGGTGCATTGCGTTTGAGGGAGGATGTCCTCGAGACGATTGGCAAGTTCCTTCGTCTGCTTGATATTCATTGCAATTGGGGCGCCCTAAAACTAGAAGCGCGACCCGAGAGTCGCGCCGCTGGTTTATGCAGCTTTCTTAGTCCCCAGCTTTGGGGGTCTAGCTTTCGTTTTTTTCTGAACACCTTGATGCTCACGAATAAACGATTTAATTTTTGGATACACCTTCTCGCGCCAACGACGTCCAGAGAAGATGCCGTAGTGACCAGCACCTGCAACTTCGTAATGGTCTTTACTGGTCTTTGGAATACCTGCACACAATGCATGTGCTGAACGGGTTTGTCCGCTGCCAGAGATGTCGTCTAATTCACCCTCAACAGTTAGAAGGGCAGTTTTCTTAATATCTTGCGGTTTCACTAGGTCGCCAGATACTGCCCAAGTACCATTTGGTAGTGAGTAATCTTGGAATACAGTCTTAATGGTGTCTAAGTAAAATTTCGCATCCATATCAAGAACTGCGTTGTACTCATCATAGAAGCGAATGTGGGCTTCAGCATCTTGTTCATCGCCGCGCACCAAGTTTTGGAAGTAATCCCAATGTGATTGCAGGTGGTTTTGAGGGTTCATGGCAATAAAGCCAGTGTGTTGCAAGAAGCCTGGATACACTTTGCGGCCAGCGCCTGGGTAGCTAGGCGGTACCTTATAAATCACATGACTTTCAAACCAGTCATAAGATTTTTGATCGGCTAAGTTATTGACAGCAGTCGGTGACTTACGCGCATCAATTGGACCACCCATCATAATCATGGAGGCTGGCGTCACTTCGCCAGCGGAGGCCATCAAGGAGATTGCGCCTAATGTTGGAACTGTTGGTTGGCAAACAGAGATCACATGCAAATTCTCTGCGCCGATCGCGCGGATGAAATCTTGTACATAGTGAACGTAATCATCTAGACCAAAATCACCAGCGTTTGCAGGAACAATACGAGCATCAATCCAATCGGTGATGTACACCTTGTGATCTTGCAAGAGGGTGCGTACGGTATCACGCAACAATGTGGAGTGATGTCCAGATAGTGGAGCAACAACTAGTACAGTTGGATCATCTTTCAGTTTCTTAATGACATCAAGATCATCAGAGAAGCGCTTGAAGCGAATCAGATTGCAAAACGGTTTAGCAACAATTGTTCTTTCATGAATCGCTACTTCACGACCATGCGCTTGCACAGAGCGAATTCCAAACTCAGGTTTCTTGTAGTCTTTTCCTAGGCGGTAAAGCAGTTCATAGCTAGCAGCTAAGCGATCTGATCCTGGAACCTTGGATGCGGGATTCGAAGCGTTAATAAACGCTTCCGATGCTGCTCGAGCCCATGAGCTTACTGGTTGAAGTAAAGCTTTTTGAAATTCATGTAACTGATATAGCATGATGCCTCCTGATAATGCAGTGTAACCGCTTATTGCGCGTTCTTACGCCAATACGCGGGCGATTGCTTGAGCCACCTTATCAATATTTTTGGTATTGAGAGCAGCCACACAAATGCGACCGGTGGAGAGGGCATAAATGCCATCCTCTTTTTGTAAACGTTCAACTTGTTCGGCGGTTAATCCTGAGTAAGAAAACATACCGCGCTGAGCTTCAATAAAAGCAAAGTCTTGCTTGACGCCAGCAGCAGCCAATTTTTCTACAAGTCCATGGCGCATTGCTTTAATACGATCACGCATTTCAGCCAATTCATCTTCCCAAAGCTGTCTCAGCTCTGGTGAATTCAGAACGGCAGCTGCAATCGCAGCGCCATGAGTTGGGGGGTTCGAGTAATTTGTACGAATCACGCGTTTGAGCTGCGAAAGCACGCGAGTGGATTCATCTTTGCTTTGAGTCACGATAGATAGTGCACCAACTCGCTCACCATAGAGTGAGAATGATTTGGAAAAAGAGCTGGATACAAAGAAAGACATGCCAGATTCAGCAAACAAGCGAACTGCAATACCGTCTTGTTCAATTCCTGCAGCAAAGCCTTGGTAGGCCATATCTAAAAACGGAATGAGTTGCTTTGCTTTGCAGATATCAATTACTTGACGCCATTGCGCTTCAGTAATGTCGGCGCCAGTTGGGTTATGACAGCAGGCGTGCAATAAGACAGTAGTGAACTTTGGGAAAGACTCCAAAGACTTCACCATGCCATCGAAATCAACGCCACGTGTTTTGCCGTCGAAATAGGTGTACTCGACTACTTCAAATCCTGCTGATTCAAAAATGCCGCGATGGTTTTCCCAGGTTGGGTTGCTGATCGCGCATGGTGCATTTAAGTTCAAGCGCTTAATAAAGTCAGCGCCAACGCGCAACGCGCCAGTACCGCCAAGGCACTCAGCAGTAACAACGCGACCATCTTTAATGAGCGAGGAGTCGGCACCAAACAAGAGGTTCTGTACTGCGCCGTTATAGGGGTTAGGCCCTTCGATTGGGATATAGCTACGCGGAGAGTGCTTCGCCACAATAGCTTCTTCGGCCTTAATAACCGCCTTTAAAAGGGGTACCTTGCCTTCATCGGTGTAATAGACGCCAACACCCAAGTTGACCTTGTCTGCACGTTGATCGGCGACATAGGCTTCTGTGAGGCCAAAAATTGGGTCTTTAGGGGCTAACTGGACTGAAGTAAAAAGGTTCATTTGGGGGTCGAAATGGGATGGTAATGTAGGTTAAAAGAGGTATTTCAGTGTTAATTGACGTTAAATTCAGTTAAATTTACTTTAAATGACTGTTTTTGAGTCTAGATTCAACTATTTCCAAATAAAAACGGCAAAATCAATGTTTATACAAAATTCGCTGTGAACTAAAAGTCACAGGTGAAATGATAGCTGAGATGCCCCCTAAGTTGCCTAAAAGTTCCTCAAATTCTAAAGTTGCTGAAAGCAAGAAAAGCCCTGTAGCCGATCCTTTGGGCGAGGTGGGTCACGACCTGGATCCAGCTAAGTTCGTTTCTTTCCCAGATTCTCCATTTCAGCTCTATCAGCCGTTTCCACCCGCAGGGGATCAACCGGCTGCAATTGATGCTTTGGTGGCTGGAATTGAGGATGGATTAACCTTTCAGACCCTTTTGGGGGTTACCGGTTCAGGTAAAACGTTCACGATGGCCAATGTAATTGCGAGGACAGGCCGTCCAGCCATTATTTTTGCCCCCAATAAGACCTTGGCCGCCCAGCTCTATAGTGAATTTAGAGAGTTTTTTCCTAAAAATGCTGTGGAGTACTTCGTCAGTTACTACGACTACTACCAGCCAGAGGCCTACGTCCCGACGCGCGATTTATTTATTGAAAAAGATTCGTCAATCAATGAGCATATTGAACAAATGCGACTCTCCGCCACCAAGAGTTTGTTGGAGAGGCGCGATGTCATCATCGTAGCAACCGTCTCCGCAATTTACGGTATCGGCAATCCTGGTGACTATCACAGCATGGTGATGACTTTGCGTCCTGGAGACAAGATGAGTCAGCGCGATATTTTGATGCGTTTAATTGCAATGCAATATGACCGCAATGAAATGGATTTTAAGCGCGGAGTATTCCGAGTGCGAGGCGACACAATTGATATTTTCCCTGCTGAACACAATGAATTGGCAGTGCGTGTTGAACTCTTTGATGATGTGATTGAGAGTCTGCAATTCTTTGATCCCCTAACTGGAAAAATTCGTCAAAAGATTCCTCGTTTTACTGTCTATCCAAGTTCACACTACGTTACACCGCGTGACACCGTTCTCAAGGCTATTGAAACTATTAAGGCGGAGCTGCGCATTCGCTTGGATGAATTCGTCAAGGATGGCAAGCTGGTTGAAGCGCAGCGCTTAGAACAGCGTACTCGCTTTGATTTGGAGATGCTCAATGAATTGGGTTTCTGTAAGGGTATTGAGAATTACTCCCGCCACCTCTCTGGCGCTATGCCTGGCGAGGCGCCGCCTACCTTGGTGGACTACTTACCCAATGATGCTTTGATGTTCTTGGATGAGAGTCATGTACTTATTGGGCAGCTTAATGCCATGTACAACGGCGATAAGTCTCGCAAACATACCTTGGTGGAGTTTGGTTTCCGTTTACCTTCTGCGATGGATAACCGACCACTGAAGTTCACTGAATTTGAAACGAAGATGCGTCAAACTGTTTTTGTTTCTGCTACACCAGCTGATTATGAAAATACTCACACTGGGCAAGTGGTGGAACAAGTGGCTAGACCAACAGGACTGGTTGATCCAGAAATTGAAGTGTTGCCAGCAAGCTCACAGGTGGATGATTTGCTTAGTCAGATCCATGAGCGCGTCAAAGTGCATGAGCGCGTTTTAGTAACGGTACTAACAAAGCGTATGGCAGAGCAGTTGACTGATTACTTAACGGATAACGGTGTGAAGGTGCGCTATGTCCACTCCGATATTGATACGGTTGAGCGGGTAGAAATTCTGCGCGATTTGCGCTTAGGAGTTTTCGATGTCTTGGTGGGTATTAATTTATTGCGTGAGGGCTTAGATATTCCAGAGGTGTCTCTGGTTGCCATTTTGGATGCGGATAAAGAGGGCTTCTTGCGCTCAGAGCGCAGTTTGATCCAAACGATTGGTAGGGCGGCAAGAAACGTTAAAGGTAAGGCAATTTTGTATGCCGATCGTATTACGGATTCCATGAAGCGCGCGATGGGTGAAACGGAGCGCCGCCGAACAAAGCAGGTCGCCTTTAACAAGGCAAATGGGATTGAGCCGAGAGGGGTTCAAAAGCGCATTAAGGACATTATTGATGGGGTCTATGACGTCAAAGAGAAGCGCTCCGAGATGCAGGTGGAGCAGGAGCGGGCTCGCTATGAGGATATGAGTGAGAAGGACCTAGCAGGCGAAATCAAGCGTTTGGAGAAGCAAATGAACTCTGAGGCCAAGAATCTGGAGTTTGAAAAGGCTGCGGCCACCCGCGATCGCCTTACAAAGGTTAAGGAAATGGCCTTTGGGGCGCGCTCACGGGATGCAATTTAGGGGGTGTTTAAATCCCGAGCAGAATAGTTGGGTATATGTTAAAGTTGAGTGGAATGGTCGGGTATTACCCGCCCGGCTGTTAGCTGTCCATAACAATCCATTACCAAGGTGACATATGAGACTTACAACCAAAGGCCGTTTTGCAGTAACCGCAATGATTGATTTAGCCCTGCGTGAAACGCACGGGCCTGTAACTTTGGCTGGAATTAGCCAAAGACAGAAGATTTCCCTTTCTTACCTAGAACAGTTGTTCGGCAAGTTACGCCGTTTCAATATTGTTGATAGCACTCGCGGTCCAGGTGGTGGCTACACCCTTGCTCGTAAGTCCGAAGAAATTAGTGTGGCCGACATCATTGTGGCTGTCGATGAGCCCCTAGATGCAACCCAATGTGGCGGCAAAGGCAATTGTCATAGCGATGAAGAAAACCACGGCCGCTGTATGACCCATGATTTATGGTCGAACCTGAATGCCAAGATGGTGGAGTACCTCAGTTCCGTGTCTTTACGTGACTTAGTACAACAGCAATCTGGACGCGGAATCGTATTGCATGATTTGCGCCCCAAGAAAATTAAGGCCGATAGTGTGAAGGCAGAAAAGCCGGCAACAGCGATCGCAGCAACAAAAGAAGTCGCTCCAAAGCGGCCTCTTGTGAATTCTGTTTTTAACCTGGCTCAACAAAGTTGAGTCAAGAGATTAACTTTTTAGCCCATTGATAGATAAATAAAAATGAACGCACCACAAGACATTCCTCAACAAGCGGTACCCATGTTTAGCCCTAAGCATTTCCCGGTCTATATGGACTATTCAGCTACGACGCCGATTGATCCACGCGTGGTTGATAAGATGTTGCCTTACTTGCGTGAGCAGTTTGGTAATGCCGCCTCCCGAAGCCATGCCTATGGTTGGGCTGCTGAAGAGGCGGTTGAGTGGTCGCGTTCAGAAGTGGCTCAGCTAGTTCATGCTGATCCAAGAGAGATCGTATTTACCAGTGGCGCAACCGAAAGTATTAATTTAGCGCTGAAAGGTGCTGCTCACTTTTATAAAGACCGTGGTAACCACATCATTACCGTCAAGACTGAGCACAAAGCGACATTAGATACTTGCCGCGAGCTCGAGCGTGAAGGCTTTGAGGTAACTTATTTAGATGTTTTGCCTAATGGCCTGATTGATTTTGCTCAGCTAGAGGCAGCAATGAAGCCAGGCACCATCTTGGCATCAGTCATGTATGTCAATAACGAGATTGGTGTTGTACAAGATATCCCGAAAATTGGTGAACTTTGCCGTTCCCGTGGTGTGATATTTCATGTGGATGCAGCGCAAGCGACTGGCAAAGTAGAAATTGACTTAGAGAAGGTCAAGGTTGATTTAATGAGTTTTTCTGCCCACAAGACTTATGGCCCAAAAGGCATTGGTGCGCTGTTTGTCCGTCGTAAGCCCCGCATTCGCATTGAGGCACAGATTCATGGTGGTGGTCATGAGCGCGGTATGCGCTCAGGCACTTTGGCGGTTCATCAAATTGTTGGTATGGGCGAAGCATTCCGTATTGCACGTCTTGAGATGGCTTCAGGTAATGCCCGCATTCGCGCTTTGCGCGATCGCTTACTTAATGGTTTGAAGGATATTGAAGAGGTTTACGTAAATGGAGATATGGAGCATCGTGTTCCGCATAACCTCAATATCAGCTTCAACTATGTTGAAGGTGAATCTATGCTGATGGCATTGAAAGACTTGGCTATCTCTTCTGGATCTGCATGTACTTCAGCATCCTTGGAGCCTTCTTATGTATTGCGCGCACTTGGTCGCAATGATGAATTGGCCCATAGCTCAATTCGCTTTACTTTGGGACGCTTTACTACTGAACAAGAAGTGGATTTCACAATTAAGTTGGTGAAAGAAAAAATTGCTAAGTTGCGCGAGCTCTCACCGCTTTGGGAAATGTTTAAAGATGGCATTGATCTCAGCACCATCCAGTGGGCAGCACACTAAGCAGTATCAAAGGTAGTTAAGCTAAACAATAGATAAAAGAAATAACGAGGAAATATCATGGCATATAGCGACAAAGTAATTGATCATTATGAAAATCCCCGTAACGTGGGTTCGTTTGAAAAAGGTGACGACCAAGTTGGTACTGGCATGGTTGGTGCACCTGCATGCGGCGACGTTATGAAATTACAAATTCGCGTAAATGATCAAGGCGTGATTGAAGATGCTAAGTTCAAGACTTATGGTTGCGGCTCTGCGATTGCATCGTCTTCATTGGTAACTGAGTGGGTTAAAGGTAAAACCTTGGATCAGGCTCTAGAGATTAAGAACTCCTTAATCGCAGAAGAGTTGGCTTTGCCGCCTGTAAAAATTCACTGCTCAATTTTGGCTGAAGATGCCATTAAGGCTGCAGTGGCCGATTACAAAGAAAAGCATCCAGCCCAGTAAAGATAAAGAGGCTTTCATCATGGCAATTACCTTAACCGACAAAGCAGCAAAACATGTTCAGCGCAATTTAGATAAGCGCGGAAAAGGCTGTGGCTTACGCTTAGGCGTTCGTACTACTGGTTGTTCTGGCCTAGCCTATCAGCTAGAGTATGTAGATGAGGCTGCACCGGAAGATACGCAATTTGAATCTAATGGCATCACTATTTTTGTTGACCCTAAGAGCTTGGCTTATTTAGATGGCACTGAATTAGATTTTGTGCGGGAAGGTTTGAACGAAGGCTTCAAGTTTCAGAATCCGAATGTAAAAGACGAGTGTGGTTGTGGCGAATCCTTCCGCGTCTGACGATTACTTTCGCTTCTTTGGTTTAGAACAGCAATTCAATATAGATTTGTCTGCGTTAGATCAGGCTTACCTAGCAATTCAAAAAGAGGTGCATCCTGATCGCCATGCTCGCGGTAGTGATACTGAGCAACGACTCGCTATGCAAATGGCTACCTTAGCCAACACTGCTTTGCAGACTCTCAAGAATCCTATTCAGCGTGGACTCTACCTTTGCCAGCTCCATGGAGTGGATCCGCGCCTTGAAACGAATACCGCTATGCCGGCTGCTTTCCTCATGAAACAAATGGAATGGCGTGAAAGTCTTGAGGATCAAGATGAGGATCTCGGTGCGCTAGAAGCCTTAGCTAAAGAGGTCGATCAATCCAAGCGAGATACCTTGGCAGAAATTACTCAAGCTATCGATGCAGCCAAGAATTACGAGCGTGCTGCTGAGTTGCTGAGAGGCCTTCTTTTTATTGATAAGTTTGCGCTCGAGCTAGATGATGCTATCTCAGCTTTGGTATAGCTTTAAAATCTAGCTCCCATGGCCTTATTACAAATCTCCGAACCCGGTAAATCACTTGCCCCACATCAGCGTCGGATTGCCGTTGGTATTGATTTAGGAACCACTAATTCTTTGGTGGCGATTGTGCGAGATGCTTTGCCTCAGGTTTTGCCAGACTCTGAAGGGCGAGAATTGCTTCCTTCGGTAGTACGTTATTTACCAAACGGCAGAACACAGGCTGGCTTCGAGGCTATTGAAAGTATCGTTTCTGATCCCAAAAATACCATTGTTTCTGTCAAACGCTTCATGGGTCGCGGGATTGTTGATGTAGAAAACATTGAGAACGCACCATACGACTTTGTTGATGAGCCAGGGATGTTGAAGTTGCGAACAGTCGCTGGGGATAAAAGTCCTATTGAAGTCTCTGCAGAAATTCTGGCGCGTTTGCGTCAGCTCGCCGAGGATTCTGTAAACGACGATATCGTTGGTGCGGTGATTACTGTACCTGCTTATTTTGATGATGCTCAGCGCCAAGCCACCAAAGATGCAGCCAAGTTGGCAGGCGTTGAAGTCTTGCGTTTGCTCAATGAGCCTACTGCAGCTGCTATTGCCTATGGTCTAGATAATGCCTCTGAAGGTATCTATGCTGTATACGACTTGGGCGGCGGCACCTTTGACATCTCTATTTTGAAGATGAGCAGGGGTGTCTTTGAGGTGCTCTCTACTGGCGGTGATTCAGCTTTGGGTGGTGATGACTTTGATCATCGCTTGTATTGCTGGGTTATCGAGCAAGCAAAACTCCCGCCAATCTCGATTCAAGATCACCGTAAGCTCCTGCTTTCTTGTAAGCATGCCAAAGAGCAATTGAGTCACAATCCATTGGCCCGCGTGCACGAAACGCTCTCTGATGGCACGGTGGTTAAAGTCGGTATCAGCCAGGCCCAGTTCTTTGAGATTACTCAGAACCTCATCAGCAAAACACTAACGGCAGTAAAAAAAGCCTTGCGTGATGCTGGTCTTAAAGCGGATGAAGTTAAAGGCGTGGTGATGGTGGGTGGTGCGACTCGCATGCCGCATGTGCAACGCGCAGTTGGTGAACTTTTTGGCACCAAGCCCTTAAACAACCTGAATCCAGATCAAGTGGTTGCTTTAGGCGCTGCTATGCAAGCAGACCTACTTGCCGGCAATCAAAGTAAAGATGATGAGTGGTTATTGCTTGATGTCATTCCACTTTCCCTCGGTATTGAAACCATGGGTGGTTTGGTGGAAAAAATTATTCCGCGCAATACGCCTATTCCGGTTGCACGTGCGCAGGATTTCACTACCTTTAAAGATGGTCAAACTGCCTTAGCCATTCAGGTAGTGCAGGGTGAGCGCGAGTTGGCGCAAGACTGCCGTTCCCTTGGCAAGTTTGAGTTGCGGGGTATCCCGCCCATGGCTGCTGGCGCCGCCCGCATCCGAGTGACATTCCAAGTTGATGCTGATGGCTTGCTTTCCGTTAGCGCGATGGAGCAGGGTTCTGGTGTCCAAGCTTCGATTGATATTAAGCCCTCTTATGGTTTAACGGATGCTGAGATTGCTCGGATGTTGCAAGATGGTTTTGCTTCAGCCAAAGTTGATCTCCTGGCTAGATCCTTGCGTGAAGAACAGGTCAATGCGCAGCGTTTATTGGATGCTGTGCAAACTGCACTAGATTCTGATCGTGGACTATTGAATGAGCAAGAGCAGGTATCTGTTGATCAGGAAATGTCGACTTTACAAAAGATTCTTACAGAAGAAACGGATAGCGCCATTCTGAGAAAGGCGGTAGATCATGCTGCTAAGGCGACCGATGAGTTTGCTCAGAAGCGCATGAACGCTAGTATCCAGAAGGCTTTGGCTGGTAAGAATGTTGCCGAAATTTAAGAAAAGAAAATTATTAAGATGACTCAGATTGTTGTTCTACCCCATAGTGAATATTGCCCCGAAGGTGCGGTGGTTGAAGTAGCACCCGGTACCTCTATCTGCGAAGCATTGCTTGAAAACAATATTCCGATTGAGCATGCTTGCGATATGGTCTGTGCTTGCACTACCTGTCACGTGATTGTGAAGGAGGGCTATCAGAGCCTCAATGAGCCAGATGAGAACGAGGAAGATTTGTTAGACCGTGCATGGGGACTCAACCCTCAGTCTCGATTATCTTGCCAGGCCATTGTTGCTCGCCAGGATTTGGTTATTGAAATTCCGAAATACTCCATCAATCACGCTAAAGAAAATCACTAATTCCAGACTCAGCATTAAACTCAAGCAATATTGGAGGATTAATGAGTTTATGAATAATCAATATAAGGCGTGGTGTTGTATTGGTTTTATATTGCTATTGGGCGCTTGCTCAAACAATAGTGATCCCTATCAAAATGCAGTCTACCCACAAAGCTATACTCAAAGTGGTGGCTATGGAAGTTCTCCGCAACTGATTTCCTCCGCCCAGTTGCAGTCATTGGTTTCTCCTATAGCGCTCTATCCAGATTCTCTTTTATCCCTCATGCTCTTGGCCTCCACTTACCCTCTGGAAGTGGCTGAGGCCTATAACTGGCGAAGAACTAATTCCAATCTGAGTGGGGCTGCATTGCAAGATGCTCTGAAAGCTCAATCTTGGAATGACAGTGTGAAGTCACTTATCTCCTTCCCGCAGGCATTTGACATGATGGGTAGCAAGCTGCAGTGGACCCAAAACCTGGGGAATGCCTATAAATTGCAGCCAGCAGACACGATGGCGGCAGTGCAGGTCTTGAGAAAGCGTGCTGTGCAGGCCGGAACCCTGAAGACGAATCAACAAATCTCAGTAAGTACGGATGCTAATTCAAACGTTTTGATTGGTCCTGCGAATACCCAAGTGGTCTTCGTACCAAGTTATAACCCGACAGTTGTTTATGGTCCATGGCCATATCCAGACTATCCCCCATATCCAGCTTATAACCCTGCTTGGGGAATGATGACATTTGGCCTTGGGATGGCCGTTGGCGGAGCATTTTGGTCCACTCCAAGTTGGTCTGATGGCACGATTAATGTAAACAATAGTGGCAGCAATAACTCAGGAAAATCGACCAGGGGTTTGATCGGTCCAAGTAGCATTCAAAACCAGCAGCGCCTTTTGAATGACTGGAAGAACAATGCGACCCCACAAGAACGTCAAGCAGCAAAAAATGCTGACCAAAGAGCTAGTAGCGATTTTCAGAAAAATGCCACCCCACAGGAGCGCGCTCAAGCTGATCGTATGAATCAAGAGGCTCGTAACGATTATCAGCAGGATCGCGTAAATCCTAATGCTTATCGCGAAGCTGCTCAAGAAAATGCTATGCGAGAGCAGGCTCGTTACGATCGTATGAATGATGATCGATTTGCTGGTCGCGGCGGTTTTGGTGGTGGTCGTATGGGTGGATTTAGGCGCTAACAAATAGAGAGCTACAAGATGAAATTATTCAGAGTCACCCTATGCGTAGTCAGTGCAATGATGCTTATGCAGTCAAATGTACTTTCTCAGACTAATTTGCCGAAAGGCGATGCCTCAACAGCTGCTTTAGTTGATTTATGTAAGAACCTAGATGATCTTGATGGGCAGAACTTTTGCTTTGGATTTGGGGAAGGCGTGTATCAAGCATACCTAGCTAATCACAATACCAAAATGAAGAGCAATATTTGTTTTGCCGGAAATACTGGAACAAGAGAGGAAATTCTCCGGGAATTTTTGGCTTGGACTCAAGCAAACCCTCAGTTCAATCCAGAGCGTGCAGCCAAGACTTTAGTGCGATTCTTCGAGGCGAAGTACCCCTGCAAGTAGTTTGGCTTGGGCGGCAGTCATCACCTGCACCAAAATGATGCTTTTGGCACTGAAAGAACGCATCTTCATATTTCGCAGCTTGAAGCGAGGATTACTATGAATTTGTTGTTCATTCTTTAGTAATACCTCCATAGCTTTTTTTCAAACCACCCTAAGGGGTGGTTTTTCTTTTTGCAATAACCCCATCTAGGAAGTATTTCTTAATTTCTTGGGTAATATTTTCACGGGAGTGTTTACGCTTTTCTAGCAAGCCCACTTTTCGGTAAATTGTTTTTCCAGGTAGTGCAGATATTTTTAGTTGGCGGTCGTTATCCCAGGAAACATTGGCAAGTTTAGGAACAATCGAGTACCCAAGTCCCTGTCGTACAAGTTCAATAATCGCCTCAACTGAATTGAGTTCCATGCCCTCTTTAATGCTGAGTTTATTCACCCGAATAGTTTGATCTACTAGGTGGCCCGTCCAAGTATTTCTCTCGAAACGTATAAATGGCAATTCCTTTGTAGGCACTTTGGGTGTAGAGCCTTTTTTATCTTTACGGGCTGGAGAAATTAAAACCATTGGCTCTGTATATAGCTCTGTCCACTGGATATGTTGGGGTAGGGCATAAGGAGATTCGGTCACAATAGCCGCATCGAGACTGCCTTCAATCACTTGCTCCAAAAAGTTACTAGAAAGACCTGCAATGAGCTTGATTTCAAGCTCTGGGAAATTCTGCTTAAGTTCATTTAGTGTGTTTCCAAATGCACCCATTAAGGTTGAAACAAGTGCACCTAAAACAATGGTTCCACTCAACTCAGATTTGAGACCAGAGCCAAGGGCTTCGTAGCGCGAAACGATTTCTTGAATGGGTTCAATCAAGGATCTGCCATGGTGGTTGAGGGTCATTGAGCGTTTGGTTCGATCAAAAAGCTCAATGCCAATTTCGGCCTCAAGCTGCTGCAACTGTTGACCTGCAGCGGCGGCAGTAAGGCCTATTTCACGTGCAGCAGCTGCCACGCTTTTGTGTCTTGAAATCGCTAAAAAGTTTTTCAGTACTCGGATGCTAGACATGGGTTTAAATATAAAGTATTTTTTTATCTCGAAGAAAATTATATTCGATTTATTTTTTACTATCTGTAGATATAATCACTCCATGTCTACTCAAGATCTCAAAGTTAAAGTCTGGCGCGGCGCTCAAGAAGGTGAGTTTGTTCAGTATTTAGTGCCTCGAAATCCAAATCAAACGGTTTTGGATGTAGTGACCTACATTCAGCGCAAGCTTGATCCAACCCTGAGCTATCGCTTTGCTTGTCGAGTTGGTATGTGTGGTTCTTGCGCGATGACGGTAAATGGTGTGGCTCGTTGGACGTGCCGAACCCACGTTTCCCAGATTGTTGAAGGCGATTCCTTAGAGATAGCACCCCTAAATAACCTTCCCGTCATTAAAGATCTTGCAACAGATATGCGAGAGTTCTTTAATAAGTGGAAGGGTGCAGTTGGTTTCTTCAAGGGTGATAAAACCCGTCACGATGATTTTGCAAAGGTAGAGCCAGAGTCAACTGAACGCCAATTAGCAAATGCTGGTATCGAGTGCATCGGTTGCGGGGTTTGCTATTCCTCTTGTGAAGTTGTTGAAAAGCGCCCTAACTATCTTGGTCCTGCCGCTCTCAATCGTGCGTGGACGCTAACCAATGACATACGCGATATGCAGCAGTTAGATCGTTTGCGAGCCGTTGCTGGTGACGAGGGTTGTCATGCTTGCCATACTCAGGGCTCTTGCACCGAGAGATGTCCAAAAAAGCTTGAGCCCACTGCCAGCATTGCTGGATTGAAAAAATTAGTTGCAAGGGCTGCGGTACGTGGAAGTAAATGGGGCAAGTTATGAGTCAAGGAGTCTTGCAAGCCAAGCTTTGGTATGCCCAAAGAATTAGCGCCATGATTCTAGGTCTTTGTGTCAGCATTCATCTCGTCATTATCTTTTATGCAATTCGAGGTGGTTTAAGCGCAGCAGAGATTTTGGGGCGCACTCAAGGCAATATTGCCTTTGCTATCTTTTATGAAATCTTTGTCTTGGCCTGCTTTGTGCATGCGCCTATTGGCTTAGCCAATATTTTGGAGGAAACTTTCTCGAAAGGATTGATCTCCAAGGCCTTATCTGCAACCCTCGCAGTCCTCATATTCATTCTGGGAACTACAGCCGTTGTTGGTGTGTACACAGGGGGTGCTCTATGAGTGCTAGACCAAAGCTCGACTTACGTGCAAAGAGTCATCTCTCCTATTTTGCTTATGCATGCCACCGCTTCTCTGGATTGCTGTTAGCTTGCTTCATTCCTTTGCATTTCTTAATGCTTTCTCAGTCTTTGCGTGGAGCTAGTGGCTTTGAGCGCTACTTAGGTTTGACTGATTTTTGGGTATTCAAATTTGGTGAGTGGGCGCTCGTTATTTTGCTAGCCATTCATTTAGTTGGCGGCATTCGACTTCTGATGATTGAGTTTGGCCCATGGCGTGGTCTTCGTAAGGCTTGGACACAAGCAGCCATCTTGTTTGGCATGGTTTGTGGTCTTCTATTTTTGTATTTAGCAAACTGATTGGGTTATGTAATGCAGTTACAAATGAAAGCAGTTGAAGAGGCTTGTAAGGAGCTCTATATCCGTGCATTAAAAGTTCTGCCGGATGATGTAAAGGCTGGCATCGAGCGCTTAAATCAAAGTGAGTCGGATGCCCGTGCCCAAGTTGTTTTAAAAACCATGATTACTAATATCTCAGTGGCTGAGCGCGAAGATAATCTACTCTGCCAAGATACTGGCTTGCCAATTTACAAGGTCAAGATTGGTCGTAATGTGCAGCTAGATGGTATGGAGTTAAAGGCAGCGATTCGTAAAGGGTGTGAACGTGCAACCACTGAATACCCATTGCGTTCGTCAGTTGTCCATCCAATTACGCGCAAGAATAATCACACTTCCTGCGGCATTGATATGCCTGCAATTAGTATTGACTTTTGTGATGATGACCAAATGCTTGAAATTGAGATGGTCCCAAAAGGAAGCGGTTCAGAAAATAATTCCTTTTTGAAGATGGCTATTCCTGCTGATGGAATTAATGGGGTCAAGGCTTTTGTTATTGAAAGTGTTGTTTCTGCTGGAGGAAAGACCTGCCCTCCAACGATTGTTGGCGTTGGCGTTGGTGGCACATCTGAACAATGCGTTGCGATGGCTAAGCGAGCAGCCACAAGAGCATTGGGCAGTGTGTGTAGCGATGAAGAAGGCGCGAAGTTGGAGCAAGAATTAACTGCCGCCGCGAATAAACTGGGTATTGGGCCCCAAGGTTTAGGTGGTGATGGCACAGCATTTGCCGTTCATGTAGAGCTTGCCCATACGCACATCACCTTAAATCCTGTGGCGGTCAATATGCAGTGCCACTCCGCTCGCAGAGCGCGAGCAACTTTCACGCCTGATGGTGTGACTTACGGATTCTAGGGGTAAAGATGGCTCACTATAACCTTCCAACTCCTGTTAGCGAAGCTGATATCCGTAAACTTCGCATCAATGACACGGTGACCTTACAAAACACCTTGTTTGGTATTCGAGATGCTACACAAATTCACTTGTTTGATAAGGGTCGTAAAACTCGCTTTGATCTCAATGGGCATGCTGTGATTCATACAGCGCCAAATGTCCGAAAGGTTCCAGTCAGTGAAGAGTTCCCGGCTGGCTATGAGCCCATTTGCATTGGCACAACTACATCAGATCGTATGGAGCGTTTTACTCATCCATTGATGACTCAAAATGGAGTTCGAATGATTGTAGGTAAGGGTGGTATGCGTGAAGGATCTGCGGCAGCCTTTCAGGAGATTGGTGGTGTGTACCTTGCAATCATTGGTGGCACTGCAGCGCTCGAGACAACCTGGATTGAACAAATTGAAGATGTCGATATGGATGACCTCAACCCGGAATCTCTTTGGCGTTTTAAGATAAAAGACTTTGGTCCTTTGCTTGTGGCAATGGATAGTCATGGTGGCAGTATTTATCAAGAAGTCAAAGGTGAGGTTGCCCGTAACAAAGAGGCTGTATTGAAGAGTCTGGGAATTTCATCATGAACATCGCTACCCTTGAAACCGATATCCTTATCTTAGGCTCCGGCGGAGCGGGATTGTTTGCTGCTCTGCATGCCCATCAAACCAATCCAGATCTTCACATCACCATCGCTGTAAAAGGTTTGCTTGGTAAGTGTGGCTGTACTCGGATGGTTCAAGGTGGTTATAACGTAGCCTTGGCAGAGGGGGACTCAGTTGAGCGCCACTTTATGGATACGATTGAAGGTGGCAAATGGTTATCAGACCAAGAATTAGCCTGGACACTCGTCAATAAAGCTGTTGAACGTATTCATGAGCTTGAAAATGAGCTCGGCTGTTTTTTTGATCGCAATCCAGATGGAACGGTGCATCAAAAAGCATTTGCTGGACAAACCTTCGACCGCACGGTTCACAAGGGTGACTTAACTGGCATTGAAATTATTAGTCGCTTAGCCGAGCAAGTATGGGCGAGGGGAATTCATCGGCTTGAGGAGCATAGAGCGGTTGAGTTAATTCATAGTGCTGATGGAAAGTCACTAGCTGGAGTGCTCATGCTCAATATGCAGACCGGTGAGTTCACGCTGGTACGAGCTAAGGCGGTGCTATTGGCTACTGGTGGTGGACCCACAATGTATAAGTACCACACCCCTTCAGGAGATAAGAGTTGTGATGGCTTGGCTATGGCACTTCGTGCTGGGCTCACTCTGCGTGACATGGAGATGGTGCAGTTTCATCCAACGGGTTTGTTGGCTGGACCCGGTACTAGGATGACGGGAACAGTTCTTGAAGAAGGTTTGCGTGGTGCGGGGGGCTATTTGCTTAATGGCAATCATGAGCGATTTATGGGTAATTATGATCCTCGTAATGAGCGTGCTACCCGAGACATTGTTTCGCGATCCATCAATTCCGAAATCAGAGCAGGTAGAGCAACACCTAATGGTGGCGTCTATATTCAGATGAGCCACCTTGGTCCTGATAATGTTCGTAAGCAATTTAAGGGCATGGTTGAGCGATGCGCTGATAGTGGCTTTGATTTGGCGGGCGATCTTGTGGAGGTTGTTCCAACGGCACACTACATGATGGGTGGTTTGATTTTCAAGGCAGACTGCAGTACCGAGTTGCCAGGTCTATTTGCAGCAGGTGAGGATACTGGAGGCGTGCATGGCGCTAATCGATTGGGTGGCAATGGAGTAGCTAACTCAACAGTTTTCGGTGGCATTGCCGGCGAAGAAATGGCGAATTGGGTAGTGTCCCAGAGTTTGCAAGAGTGCAATATGGATGAGGTGCGTGCGAGCATCAAGGCGCATGAGGCACCATTAGAGAGGCCAGCGGGCGATATCGAAATGATCCGTGATGCTCTAGCAGAGTGTATGTGGAATGACGTTGGAATTTCAAGAACGAAGGAAAGTCTGCTACAAGCCCGCATAAAGCTGGATCAGTTGGCTCAAATGCTTGATCAAATCGGGGTGGGGGGTATCGATAGACAGTACAGCATTACATGGCAAGACTGGATGAATTTGAATAATCTGATCTTAGTAAGCAAGTCAGTAACGGAGGCTGCTCTTTCTCGAGAAAACTCTAGGGGAGCGCATTATCGCGATGATTTCCCTCAGCCTGGCTCTTTGGAGGAGTCCTACTTCACAGCAGTTCAGTTGGGCAAAGACGGACTTGTAATCAAAAATAAACCAGTGCAATTTACGATGATTAAGCCGGGTGAAACGATTTTGGTAGAGGCCTAATCATTTTTGAACTAATTGAGCCGACTACGATTGCGCTAGCTGCGGTTATTGTTCTCTGCGCATTCTTTATCTTCGGAGTTTCGGGGTTTGGCTCATCAATAGTTTCCGTGCCTCTATTGGTTCAGATGTACCCGCTCAAGGTCGTAGTACCGATGATGGTCATCATCGATATCTGCGCCTCACTTTACGTCGGAAGAAAGTCATCGAGCGATGCCAATATTCAAGAGCTGAAATGGCTATTCCCTTTTAGTCTAATAGGCATGGTGTTGGGTATCTTCTTATTGGTCAACGCACCAAGCGAACCCTTGCTGCTTATTCTTGGGATATTTGCAGCCGTTAACGGCGTGCGTGTATTGATTCAGGGGAACATTGAGTCTCGAGATCCAATCAGTAAATGGTGGGCAGTACCATTTGGATTTTTTGGTGGCGCGTTTACAGCTCTCTTTGCAACGGGTGGTCCAGTCTATGTCTCCTATCTTGGTTTGAGAATTAACAATCCAAAAGTGCTTAGGGCAACAATGGCATTTGCTATTTTTATGCTGACATTTTTGCGGCTTACTTTAATGCTAGTTACTGGCCTAATTTTAAGTTGGCAGGTGATTGGCCTTGCTCTTTGTTTGATGCCTTTTGCTTTCTTAGGAATATGGACTGGCTCCCATGTGCATACAAAGCTTAGTAATGCTTCCATGCGCATAGCCTATGGCGCTATCTTGGTCTTTGCAGGTTCCATGCTACTAGTAAGGCAAATTACATAAAATATTCTTTGAGTGAGAAATAAAAAAGCGAGGACAAATCCTCGCTTTTTGCTTAATATAAGCAGCCCTTACTGGGCAATAATGTTACGACCCTTAATTACCCTCTCCCAGTTTGCTGACTCAGCTTTTATCTGAGCATCAAAATCTTTCTGGGAATTGACTACTGGGGTTAAGCCATTAAGCTCCAAGCTCTTCTTCATCGCTTCTGAATTCACCGCTTTAACGGTTGCATCATAAATTTTTTCGGTAATAGCTTTGGGGGTACTGGCGGGAGCGACTAGGCCGAACCATCCAGTGCTTTCAAAGCCGGGGATACCGCTTTCAGCAACAGTGGGTACATCCGGCAGTTGCTTAACCCGCTTTGCGCTAGTTACTGCGATTGGCTTTATTTGGCCGGATTTCGCAAAACCAGTTGCCGCAGTTAAGTTTCCAACCATAAAGTCAATTTGCCCTGATACAAGATCGTTAATGGCGGCAGATTCACC
The DNA here is from genome assembly GCA_000342265.1 of beta proteobacterium CB. Lineage (NCBI taxonomy): Bacteria > Pseudomonadati > Pseudomonadota > Betaproteobacteria > beta proteobacterium CB. Next base: position 1,313,534 of record CP004348.1, on the reverse strand, counting down.
TTTGTATGGCACATGCGTTGCTGGAATATTGGCTGCGTAGGTTAGATTTTCACCAGCCATATGAACTTGGCTACCGATACCCGCAGATCCAAAGTTTAGATCCTTAGTTTTTGCATAAGTAATGAATTCATTTAAATTTTTAACTGGGATCTTGGTGCTGACAGATAGCAACATTGGACCACTGGCAACATTCGTGATGTTCACAAAATCTTTGCTGTAATTAACTGGCAATCTTTTATATAAATTAGGGTTCACAGTAAGCATGCTGCCTGATGCAAGCATGATGGTATAGCCATCAGCAGGGGATTGAGCTACAAATTCTGCTGCGATATTGCCACCAGCACCACCTTTATTTTCAACAATAACGTTTTGCCCCAAATCTTTTGTTAGTTGTTGTGCCAAGAGTCGACCAAGAATATCGGTAGTTCCGCCGGCTGCAAATGGAATGACTAATTTAATTGGCTTTGTTGGCCAGGATTGTGCTGTTGCCAATTGGGGTAGCGCAAGGGTCAGCGCTCCAGCTAGTAAAACTAAACGTCTACTCAACTTGAATTTTTGAATCTTTAACATCGGTGACCTCCAGTGGAAATTTGATCTTTGTATCTTAGCTACTTAGTTATCAAAAAAATATACTCAACTGCGATTTAATAGTTATATGCTTATATGTCACTACTGTCTCCCCCACCCATCCTGTAGCACCACTTTGTATTCGTTGCACTGCACAATGAATTGGTTCTTGCAAGATATCTAAATCATCTATATGATTCAGATATGCGCTCTATTTTGATCCCTAACAACCAACTAAGTCAAGCCTCTCAAACCCTGTGTTTTGAAGGATTAATTTTGATTGCTCTTGACCGTCAGGCGCACGCATGAATCTCACGTACCCTGAAATACTTGCCTTGGCCGATTCAGGTCTTAAGGCTGCGGGTATATCTTCCAAGGCAGCTTATGAAACAGCGCAATTTCTGGCTCTGGCTGAACTGGATGGTCTAGCATCGCATGGTCTAGCGCGAGTAGCTCAATACGCTGGACATGCTAAAAATGGCCGTATTGAATTGGCTCCCAAGTTAAAGGTGAGGCCATTTAAGACCTCAGCCGCCTTGGTTGATGCGCGCGATGGCTTAGCATTTCCAGCGCTTCGTTTTGCTACCGACTTATCGGTAAATTTAGCCTCACAGAATGGCCTCGGTTTGGTGGCGGTGACTAATAGCCACCACTTTGGTGTTGCAGGACATTACGTTGAGGCTGCTGCACGAGCTGGTTATATTTCTTTGCTGTTTGGGAATACTCCAGCAGCAATGCCTATGGTTGGTGGCGCAAAAGCAATTTTTGGAACCAATCCCTTGGCTGCAGCTTTTCCGATTGCTGGCGCCGATCCATTGGTGATTGACATGTCGCTATCTGCAGTTGCCCGTGGAAAATTATTGGTTGCAGCAAAAAATGGTCAGCAGATCCCAGAAGGCTGGGCTTTGACCGCTGATGGTAAGCCGACCACAGACCCTCAAGAGGGTTTAAAGGGATTAATGGTTCCGCTTGGTGGAGATAAGGGTGCTTTACTTGCCTTGATCGTGGAGTTGCTCGTGGTTGGGCTCTCAGGCAGTAGATTTTCCTATGAAGCTGATTCCTTTTTTGACCCCAAGGGTAATCGCCCGCGAATTGGTCAGTTGATATTAACGATTGATCCTGGTTTGGCAGGCCCTAATATTTTTGCCAGTCGCATTCAAGATTTCTTGAGGGTATTGAGTGCTGATGCGGGAACTCGTCTCCCTGGTCACCGTCGTTTTCAACAACGCGCTGCAGGGTTTAAAGGTGGCGTAGCGGTTTCTGATGTTGTTGTGGAAGAAATTCAGGCTGGTATTCGCCAGTCATGGACTAAGTAGTTTTTTATAAACGAGATTATTGAGGAGATAGTAATGATCCACTTTGTCGTGCATGAGCCAGCAGATGGCGTAGGTGTAGTAGTAGTTGAGGGTGTAAAAGCCGGAACTGATTTAATTGGTTGGGTTATGGATGGCGATCTCACTTTAAACATCAAGTCTGAGAGTGATATTCCTATTGGTCACAAAATTTCATTGAACGATTTCAAGCCAGGTGACACGGTAATGAAATACGGCGTTGATATTGGCAAGGTGGTAGCTCCAATCAAAAAAGGCGAGCACCTTCACGTCCAAAACGTAAAAACTAAGCGCTGGTAATCCGGCACCTTATTTACCTATTCATTGAAAGAGATATAAAAAATGACTAATTTGAAAGACGCAACCTTTTTAGGTTATCGCCGTGAAAACGGCCGCATGGGCATTCGTAATCATGTATTGATTTTGCCTTTAGATGACTTGTCTAACGCCGCTTGCGAAGCAGTGGCAAACAACATCAAAGGAACAATGGCGATTCCTCACTCCTATGGCCGTTTGCAGTTCGGAGCTGACTTAGATTTACATTTCCGTACTTTGATTGGAACAGGTTGCAATCCAAACGTGGCTGCTGTTGTTGTGATTGGTATTGAGCCACAGTGGACAAAGATTGTTGTTGATGGCATCAAGGCATCAGGCAAACCGGTAGAAGGTTTCTGGATTGAGGGTAATGGCGATACAGCAACAATTGCTTCTGCTAGTAAAGCCGCCTACAGCATGATGAAGCACGCATCTAAGCAAAAGCGAGTGTCTGCTCCTTTGTCAGAGCTGTGGGTTTCTACTAAATGCGGTGAATCTGATACGACTTCTGGCTGCGGTGCAAACCCAACCGTTGGCGATGCTTTTGATAAGTTGTATGAAATTGGCTCCACTCTGGTATTTGGTGAGACTACCGAGCTAACTGGTGGTGAGCATTTGGTTGAGGCGCGTTGCCGCACTCCTGAGGTCAAGAAAAAGTTCCGCGAAATGTTTGATCGCTACCAAGATGTGATTGAGCGCCATAAGACAAGTGACTTATCTGATTCTCAGCCAACAAAAGGCAATATTGCAGGTGGTTTAACAACTATCGAAGAGAAGGCTCTCGGTAATATCCAAAAAATTGGTAAGAAATGTATTGTGGATAGCGTGCTTGATAAAGGTGAGGAGCCAAAGATTCCTGGCTTGCATTTTATGGATTCATCATCAGCTGCTGCTGAAATGGTGACTTTATGTGCAGCTGCTGGTTTTGCAGCTCACTTCTTCCCAACAGGACAGGGTAACGTCATTGGCAATGCAATTCTTCCAGTAATTAAGATTTGCGCAAATCCAAAGACAGTTCGCACTATGGGTGAGCACATTGACGTTGATGTGTCTGGCTTGTTGCGTCGTGAAGAGAATATGGATGATGCAGGTAACAAACTGTTGGATTGCTTAAAGCGTACAGCTGATGGTGAATTGACTGCTTCAGAAATTCTCGGCCATCGTGAGTTCGTGTTGACTCGTCTATACGAATCAGCTTAAGTCTCCAGCATGAGAAACCTGACCGCTTATCAAGAAGTCAAGCAAAAGATCACCGAGGATCTGGTCAGGGGTCGATATCCTATGGGGCAGGCTTTGCCTGCCGAAAAGGATTTATCCAAAGAGTTAGATGTATCGATAGGAACCCTGCGCAAGGCGGTGGACGAGTTAGTCGCGGAAGGTATTGTGGTCCGACGCCAAGGCAGGGGCACCTATGTTGTTGAGCATGACCTCAAAAGACTTTTATATTATTTTTTTCATGTCGTTAAGCATGATGTTGAAAAGAAGGTTTATCCCAAGGTTGAGCTAGTCTCCCTAAATAGCGCAGCTGCTAATAAAGAAGAGGCTAGCAAGCTTCAAATTAAAGAGGGTTCTCCAGTTTGGAGAATTACCAATCGCCTTTCATTGGAAGGTCAGTGTGTGATGATCGATCAGATCACGCTAGATAAAAAACGGTTCAAAAATTTAACCCGCGCAGATTTTATTGAACGCAAGGGCAGTATTTATCAAATGTATCAAATGGAATACGGTCAGACTGTTGTGCGTAGCAGTGAACGTTTGCGCGCTGGGCTGGCTGGTAAGCAGCATGCAGACTGGCTTGGATTAAATCCCGACTCCCCAGTGTTGATCATCCGAAGGGTAGCACTTGGTATTCAAGATGAGCCCTTGGAGTGGCGTGTCTCCACTTTGAATACTACCCAACATGAGTATTTTAGTGAGCTAGTGGCTTAGTCTTGATGTTCGCTACTACTCGTAAAAATATTCCGGGGCTGTTAGTTTGCCTTGTCATCGCGATGTCGACCAGTTTTCTTTCCGAGAATTATGGTGGACCCCAATTGTTATATGCCTTACTAATTGGCTTATCACTTCATTTTTTATATCTTAACGAGACTGTTAAGCCTGGAATTGATTTTTGCGCTAAAACAGTCTTGCGTTTAGGGGTTGCGTTCCTAGGAATTCGCATTACGTTTGCGGATATTGGTGCAATCGGTTTGAATACCGGTTTAATGGTGATGTTTGCGGTTGCGGCTACCGTATCTCTGGGCTTCTTCCTTGCGAAGCTTTTAAAACTGTCCCCAGACTTTGGTTTGATTGCTGGCGGATCTGTTGGTATTTGCGGAGCCTCAGCAGCTTTAGCAGTCGCCTCTGTATTACCAAAAACAAAAGAGAACGAGCGCTTTACATTACTCGTAGTGGTCGGTGTAACGGTACTCTCTACTATCGCTATGGTTGTTTATCCCTTTGCTCTGCAGTTACTGAATATCACTGCTTTGCCTGCGGGCATCTTTTTAGGGGCAACGATTCATGATGTGGCGCAGGTGGTTGCCGCCGGTATGTTGTTTGGGCCTGAGGCGGGTGATGTAGCGACTGTTGTTAAGCTTTTCCGTGTTGCCCTTTTGTTACCCGTCGTTTTATTTATTTCTATTTTCTTTGGTGCTGAAAAATCATCTCAGCGCTTAGGTTGGGGCAGCTTACGCCTGATACCTACATTCCTATTGGGATTTGTTGCGCTCTCAGTTGTCGCATCTATGCAGATCTTGCCAAGCTCTATAACGCATTCGATTGGTGGGATATCCCGCTGGATGCTGGTGATTGCAATTGGCGCTGCTGGGCTAAAAACTAATTTTCAGGAATTAGCCAAGTTGGGTTGGCAGCCTGTTGTGATGTTGGTTGTTGAAACGATCTTTATTGCTGGAATCGGCTTAATTTTTATTACCAGCTCTTTGTAATCTTTTAAGCGTAAGAATCCTCAAACTCTTCCATCTTGATAGTGGTCATCAGGAACAGAATTCTGCGTTGGAAACTTTTACGCTCACTGATATTTTCATGCGGTAGCTGATCATGTTCACGCAGTAGCTGGGTAATGATGGGGTTGTAGTGTTCGCGTACGGGGGACATCTGCATTCCTTGGTAAAAAATCTTGTTAGGGATAATTTACCAAGGTCACCATATATCCACAAGAAATATATAGCGATAACTACATTACTTTTAGGTATATAGAAATTTACTTTTCTACGAATGCACGTTCAAATACGTAATCACCTAATTGACCAAGGCTAGGAGATACCTTGAAGCCTTTGGCATCTAACATCTCAGCAGTTTCTTTCAGCATGGATGGGCTACCGCAGATCATTGCACGGTCAACTGCTGGATCCAATGGGGGTAAGCCAATATCTTTAAAGAGTTGGCCAGATTCAATAGCAGTGGTTAAACGGCCAGTATGTTTAAAAGCCTCGCGTGTCACAGTTGGGTAGTAGATTAATTTCTCACGAATGATTTCGCCAATATATTCATCCTGGCTTAATTCATCCTTGATGTAGTCGCCATAAGCAAGTTCGCTGACTAAACGTACACCGTGTATGAGCACTACCTTTTCAAACTTTTCATAGGTATCGGGGTCACGAATGATGCTCATAAATGGCGCCAATCCTGTACCGGTACTAAAAAGGTAAAGATGTTTTCCTGGATTTAAGTCATCAATGACCAGCGTGCCAACGGATTTCTCGCTTACTAAAATAGGGTCGCCAACCTGAATCTTTTGCAGACGGGAAGTGAGGGGGCCATCCTGAACTTTAATACTCAAAAACTCCAAATGCTCTTCATAGTTGGGGCTCGCCACACTATAGGCGCGAACCAATGGCTTGCCCTCGACCTCTAAGCCGATCATCAAGAAATGACCACTACGGAAGCGCAGACCCTTGTTTCTGGTGGTGGTAAAGCTAAAAAGGGTGTCGTTCCAATGATGAACGGTGAGAACAGTTTCGGTGTTGTAGGCTGCCATAAACGCTTAATAATGAGGTTTAAACCTCAATTATCCCCATTCTTAGGGTAGTTCTATAGATAAAAAAGTATTTAGCTTATAAAAAGCGATTCTTTTACTTATCCCGGCTAGTTACCTATGATTCATTCATACCAAAACGAAAGAATCACATGTCCACTAAGCCTACAGTCCAAAAGCCCTTATTTTTGACGATCATCCAAATCTTTTTGGGTTTGGCTTTATTGAGTCTGTCGACTCACCTTGCGCTAGAAAGCGCTTCTTATCTTGAGGTGCTGAATCAGGGCGGCCTAAATCAATACCATGCATTTGGGGTATTAGTTGCCCTCAGCTTTATTTCGGGTGTCTTCCTGATTGCGCAGCATGTTCTGACCCAGGATGAGACTAGTATTGATGAGCACTTTAACAAGGCTTTAACTTACTAAATCAAGATAGACTGTGGTCTTATCTTGATAAGGCCACGCCATGAATTCATCATCCACTAAATCTATCTTTGAGAGGGGTGCGTGGTATGTAGTGATTCAGGCAATTCTGATTGGCCTCATCCTATTCGGACCCCAAGGACTTCCCTTGGTGATTTCTGAGCCGCTCGCCACCATCCTTCAATCCTGTGGCATTGCTATTGGCTTTTTAGCCTGCTTGATCATGGCAATAGCCGTGATCAATTTGGGAAAAAATCTAACTCCCTTACCCTGCCCAAAAGATGATGCTGTATTGATTCAGACTGGGCTATATCGTTTTGTGCGCCACCCTATCTATTTTGGAGTGCTCTTGGCAGCGCTTGCTTGGCTACTCATATTTCCAGGCGTCTATGTATTGGCGTACTCCATTGCTCTATTTTTCTTATTTGACGTCAAAGCTAGGCGGGAAGAGGTCTGGCTGGTAGAGCGTTTTCCGAGCTATCGGGACTATCAGGCCAGTGTTAAAAAGTTAATTCCCGCTATCTATTAAGATGGTGCTTTAAGTTATTGGAGCTTCTATGAGTGGCGAACCCTCTGTAAGACTAGTCCAGCAATCTGATTATCAATTTGCTATTTATTACAACGAAGAGCGCGATCCGATATATGGGGATGAGCCGCCACCATTAGGTAGATCTCAGGGCGCCACCCCATCCCAGTTCTTGCTAGCGGGTGTGGCGAATTGCTTGTCCGACTCTTTGCTGTTCGCCTTAAGAAAGTTTAAGCAAAATCCAGAGCCAATCCAAACTAAGGCGAGTTGCGAGATTGGTAGGAACGCAGAAAACCGTCTACGCATTCTGTCTATTGCAGTGGAAATTCAAATTGGCGTGCCAGGAAATACACTAGAAAACCTTGAGCGGGTATTGGCCCAGTTTCAGGATTTCTGCACCGTGTCCTCTAGCGTTAGCCTGGGTATTCCAGTCCATGTGACCGTAATCGATAGCGATAACACTAAGTTATACCCAATTGCTTAATTAGCTTGGGTGTACAAAAAAGCCGCAGAATTGAATTTCTGCGGCTTTTTGTTTTCCTGAAATCAGCGATCGAACTAATTACTCTTCTTCGCGACGCAGATGCGGGAACAAAATCACGTCACGAATATTGGGTGCATCAGTCAATAACATGACTAGGCGATCGATACCGATGCCGCAGCCACCTGTTGGAGGCATGCCGTATTCCAGTGCGCGAATGAAGTCATGGTCAAAGTACATCGCTTCTTCATCGCCAGCTTCCTTTTGCTCCACTTGCTTACGGAAACGGTTGGCTTGATCTTCGGCGTCATTTAACTCGGAGAAGCCGTTGGCAATTTCACGACCGGTAATGAATAACTCAAAGCGCTCAGTAATGCCGGGGCGCGTATCGGATTCTCGGGCAAGGGGGCTTACCTCGATTGGGTAGTCGATGATGTAGGTTGGCTCCCAGAGGTGTGACTCAGCAACCAATTCAAATAAGGCTAGCTGAAGGGCGCCAAGACCAGCGTTCTTGAGAGTAGGGGAGTCTGGATTCTCACCACCTTTTTTCAATTCAGTGCGAATAAATGCGGCATCTTCTAATTGCGCAGGTTCATAGCTCTTGTTGGATTGGCCGCAATACTTAAGGATGGCTTCTGTAATGGTTAAGCGCTGGAATGGCTTGCTCAAATCGAGTTCACGACCTTGGTGGGTCAGAACGGCAGTGCCTTGCGCATCCATCGCGGCAGCACGAATTAAACTCTCCGTGAAATCCATCAACCAACGGTAATCCGTGTAGGCTGCATAGAATTCCATCATCGTGAATTCTGGATTGTGACGTGGGCTCACACCTTCATTACGGAAGTTGCGGTTAATTTCAAAGACGCGTTCAAAGCCACCAACCACTAAACGCTTTAAATATAGCTCAGGTGCAATACGCATGAACATCTGCATATCTAATGCATTGTGGTGCGTAATAAATGGCTTTGCTGTAGCACCACCAGGAATCGGGTGGAGCATTGGTGTTTCGACTTCCATGAAGTCTGCATCAAGCATATGACGACGCAAGGAAGCAATCGTATTGCTACGCGCTCTAAAAGTATTACGACTCTCTGGGTTCACAATTAAGTCAACATAGCGCTGGCGATATTTGGTCTCTAAATCAGAGAGGCCGTGGAATTTATCTGGCAGTGGGCGCAGAGATTTGCTTAGGAGACGTAGATTGCTACATTCAACTGAGAGCTCGCCTTTATTGGTCTTGAATAAATTGCCTTCAGCAGAGATAAAGTCGCCCATATCCCAGTGTTTAAATGCGCCATGGATATCGGCGCCACTGATTTCATCATTGATGTAGAACTGAATCTGACCGCTGCGATCTTGAATGGTGGCAAAGCTTGCTTTACCCATTACGCGCTTGAGTACCATGCGACCGGCAACTTTGACATGCACCTTTTTGGCAGCCAACTCTTCTTTTGTGAGGCTGTCGTAGTGAGTATGAAGATCTGCAGCTAAGTGCGTCGGCACGAAGTCGTTTGGAAATGCCACTCCGCCTTCGCGTAATTTGGCTAATTTCTCACGGCGCTCAGCAATGATGTGATTTTCATCAACAGCTTCAGTAGCTGAAGCTGGGTTCGTGTTGGAGTTCGCTTGATCGTTCATATGGAATATTGATAACTGGAATAGAGGTAATAAATCAGACGCCTTGCTTCAGGCTGGCTTCAATAAAGGCATCAAGATCACCATCTAATACTTTTTGTGTATTGGAGATCTCAACGTTGGTACGCAAGTCTTTAATGCGACTTTGATCCAGTACATAGGAGCGGATTTGATGACCCCAGCCCACATCGGTTTTGCTGGCCTCAAGCTTGTCCTGCTCAGCGCGACGCTTTTGCATCTCGTGCTCATATAGGCGTGACTTCAACATCGTCATCGCTTCAGCTCTATTGCGGTGCTGGCTTCGGTCGTTCTGACATTGCACTACGATGCCGGTCGGAAGGTGGGTTAAACGAACGGCAGAGTCGGTCTTGTTGATGTGCTGACCACCCGCACCAGAGGCGCGATAGGTATCAGTACGAATATCTGCTGGATTGACATCAATCTCAATCGAGTCATCAATTTCTGGATACACATAAATACTGGCAAAAGAAGTATGACGACCGTTTGATGAATCAAATGGTGACTTACGTACTAAGCGGTGCACGCCAGTCTCTGAGCGAAGGTGACCATAAGCATACTCACCATCGACCTTGATTGTTGCGCTTTTGATGCCAGCAACATCACCATCAGACTCTTCTAAGATTTCTGTTTTGTAGCCTTTGCGCTCACAATACTTGAGGTATTGACGAAAGAGCATGCTGGCCCAGTCGCAAGCTTCTGTTCCGCCAGCACCCGCTTGAATATCGATAAAGCAATTACAGGAATCCATCTCGTTATGGAACATGCGACGGAACTCAAGATCATGAATGATCTTGCTATAGCTTTCAACGTCTTGTTCGATGGCAGCAATCGTTTCAAAATCACTTTCTTCTTTAGCCATGTCGAATAATTCGAGTGCACCAGTGATGTTGCTATTTAAATCGGTGAGGGTGGCAACAACGCCATCAAGCAATTTCTTTTCTTTGCCGAGTGCTTGTGCTTTCTTTTGATCGTCCCAGATAGTGGGATCCTCAAGAATTGAGTTAACTTCAGTAAGGCGTCGTGACTTTACTTCGAAGTCAAAGATACCCCCGAAGTGCTTGCTCACGAGTGAGCAGATCGGACAAGGTATTTGAAATAATATTAAGTTGTTCGGCTTCCATCCCCTAATTATAAGGGGGTTATTGCGGCTCAGCTCTCGTCGTGGGCTTCAATCATGAGCTGCACGCGTGCCTGCCCCTGGAAGCGGTCTGTCACCAGGCGATAGGCCAGCTTGGCCTTGGCCGGTAAGGGCTGGGTCCGATTAAACCAAACTCCTGTGAATGGTTTGCTAGCCAATTGACCATCCCCAAGCGGACGAAGCTGCAAGCGCAGGTGTTTTTCTTTCATGAGGCTTTGCTGGCCAATCTCAAATTCTCCATAAAAGATGGGTTGAGGAAAGCCTTGGCCCCAGATTTCTTGGGCAAGGAGATCGCCAGTTTCGGGTGTGAATTCAGAAAGATCAAGGGCGCCATCATGAATGTGGTGACGCTCTAGTAACTCATCGTTTAGTAATTGATTGGCAACTTGTTGAAACAGGGCATCAAACTTTTCAAAATCCACTTTTCTAATGCTCAGGCCTGCAGCCATGGCATGACCGCCAAATTTGAGAATCAGGCCTGGCTCACGCTTAGAGACAATATCTAATGCATCGCGAAGATGAAAGCCTGTCAATGATCTGCCAGAGCCACGCAATTCTTCTCCGCTAGCCCCATCTGCAGGAGCAAAGACAATCGCAGGGCGATTAAAGCGTTCTTTCAAGCGAGAGGCTACGATACCAACTACCCCTTGATGCCATTCTGAATTCCAAAGGCAAATGCTTGAGCGACCAGCCATGGTGCCTGCCAATTGATCTTCAGCAAGGTGGGCGAGGGCGGCTTCTTGCATTCCACCTTCAATCACGCGTCTCTCGCGATTGATGCGGTCAAGTTCATACGCCAGCTCTATAGCCTCATCAGGTTTATCGCTTAGCAATAAGCGAATACCCAAAGTCATATCAGCCAAACGGCCCGCCGCATTCAGGCGGGGGCCGATAGCAAAACCCAAGTCAAATGTATTGGCTTTGCGGGGATCCCGTACCGCAGCCTGAAATAGCGCCTGAATACCGGCTTGTGAGACTCCCGAGCGAATGCGCTTTAAGCCATTGGAAACTAAGATGCGATTATTGCGATCGAGTTGGGCAACATCCGCAACAGTGCCTAAGGCAACTAGATCTAATAGGTTTTCAATCTTAGGTTGAGTTTCAGCAGAAAATTTACCGCGCTTACGAAGCTCTGCACGCAGTGCAACTAATAAATAGAACATCACACCTACGCCTGCAAGCGCTTTGCTCGGAAAGCTACAGCTTGGCTGATTCGGATTGACGATCGCAATTGCTTTAGGTAATCGATCGCCAGGTAAATGATGATCAGTAACAATCACTTCCATTCCAAGCTCGCGGGCTCGCTCTACCCCAGCTTCACTGGCAATGCCGTTATCCACTGTAATGAGATATTTTGGCTTGGGATTTTGTTGAGCAGCCAATTCCACTACCTCTGGGGTTAAGCCATAGCCCATCGTAAAACGGTTTGGTACTAAGAATTGAATAGGAGTGTCCACTCCACCCAACATCTTCAAACCACGGAGTGCAACGGCGCAAGCGGTAGCGCCATCACAGTCATAGTCCGCTACTACTAGCATAGACTCTTTGCGTTCCAAAATATCAGCCAGCAGGGTGGCGGTGCTGATGCAGTTCTTTAACTCCATTGGCGAGAGTAGTTGCTTGAGATCTAAAGAGAGCTCATCTGGCTTATCAATACCGCGGGCTGCATACAGCCTGGCCAGCAATGGGTGCAAGCCACTTTGCTGCAACCAGCTGGCCGTACGATCGGAGAAGGGGCGCCTTGAAAAGACACTCATGCTGAAATAATTTCTTGCCAAGTTAAGGGCTCTGATTTTTTCCAGAAGGCCCATGATTTTTTATTTAGATCTTTAGCTGTAATCATCCTATGACGAGCTTGTCCCTTGGGAAAATCGATGATTTCAATTTGATCCAACGCATTGCTCAAGAGGGCGTTTCTCAGATTGCTCCAAATATTCTCAGGGCGATCAATCCACGCAAAGGCATTAGGTAGCTTTGAGAAATCAATTTCATTCTGCTGAGGAATTTCAAGATATCTAGCTAATCCAGCCAAGAGGGGATGGTCTCCATATATCTGCTTTACGTTCTCGAGCAATTGGGGGGTCTGAATATCAGCCAATTTTCCGATACCACTAATCCAAAGGGAGTTAATGCTTGGATATCCCGATTGCTCCCGTTCTTGATTCACTGGATCAATGTGCCAGAGCATCTGAATTTCATTTTGGAGTTTGCGCCAGAGCTTGGCAATACCAAGCTCGCTTGTATCGCGCGGCATCCACCAATCAATATTACGACCATGCGCCTGATCAATCGAGTGGGTTGCAAGGCTAGTAAATGGCCCTGCTGGAATAAACCAATCACGCTCACCTTGGAACAAGATCTTGCCTCCAAAGTCCTCTTCAATAAAGGGTAGGGCAACATTTAGTAGTCTGGCAGATTCATTTTCAGTCAGATCAATCTGACTTTGAGCCATTAGGATTAAATGATCCCGAGTAGCGTGAAGGTGAACTGGCTGAAGGCAGGCAATAATTTCATTTGGATTCACTACTAAATCACTTTGACCTAATAGCAAGACTGGTGCGATTGGTAGCCGGTCTCCCAATAAAAAGCGTTCTTGCGGCAATCCATTGGGTGGCGCATTTTTCTCTAATCCAGCGTCAACGGCATCTTCCCCTGACAACATCAGGGTAAAGCGACGCAAAGTACTCGATTGGGGGCTTAAATTGGCAGTCATTCCCCTGATTTTAGGTGGCATTTACAGAATCCATCAGTTTGCCCATGCAATTGTCTAAACTGTAACCATGTTGAGACTTCCCATTGAGCTAGAAATTGGCCTGCGCTACACCCGATCCAAGCGTCGTAAGACCGTGGGTAAGCGTGATGGCTTTCTTTCATTTATTTCCGGAATCTCCACCGCAGGCATCGCCCTAGGCGTTGCCGCACTCATTGTGGTGCTTTCAGTGATGAATGGCTTCCAAAAGGAAGTGCGTGACCGCATGCTATCGGTCCTCTCCCATGTTGAGATTACTGCCCCAGATGGCTTGGCTAATTGGGAGCCGATTGCGCTGAAAGTAGCTGCTCAGCCTCACGTCGTGGGTGTTGCTCCCATGGTGAGTTCGCAAGGTTTGCTAAGCCGCGATAGTGTTATGCGTGGCGTGGCGATTCGTGGGGTACTCCCAAGCGAAGAGGGTAAGGTTTCTGATCTGCCAAAGCAATTTGTTGCCGGCAGTATTGAGGATCTCAAGCCGGGTACTTTTGGTGTAGCCCTCGGCGCGCAACTCGCCAATATTGTGGGTGCACGCGTTGGTGATCGTGTGAATTTGATTGTGCCTGAGAGCGATCTAACTCCTGCGGGCGCTATGCCCAGAATGCGAACACTACAAGTGCTTGGCATTGTGGATAGCGGTCATTATGAATACGACAGTTCTTTAGCAATCATGCATTGGAAAGATGCTGCTGCTCTATTGCGTTTGCAAGACCCATCTGGTTTGCGCGTGAAGGTGGATGATATGCAGCGCGCGCCAGAGATTGCTTCTGAGTTAGCCCAAGTTGTCCCGCAAGCTTTGTGGGTGAGCGACTGGTCACGATCCAATCGTAATTGGTTTGCTGCTGTTCAAACTGAAAGAAAGATGATGTTTATCATTCTGACGCTCATCATTGCTGTAGCCGCTTTCAATCTAGTATCTACTTTGGTGATGACCGTGAACGAGAAGCAGGCAGATATTGCGATCTTGAGAACGATGGGCGCTAGTCCAGGACTCATTCAGCGGATCTTTTTGGTTCAAGGTCTGGCGATTGGCTTATTAGGTTCTCTGGCCGGCGTTGGTTTGGGCCTCCTCATTGCTTTAAATATTGATGTGATTGTTCCTGCTATTGAGGCGATTTTCCGGGTTCGCTTCTTGCCACGCGATGTGTACTTTATTGGTGAGCTGCCGTCAGATGTGCGTTTATCTGATGTTGTTACCGTGGGTTTAATGGCTTTTGGCCTCTCTGTATTAGCCACCCTTTACCCAAGCAGACGAGCTGCACAAGTTCAGCCTGCGGAGGCATTACGCTATGAGTAACTCCAGTCAAATCATCCTGAGTGCTTCTGGTTTAGCGAAGATCTATGGCAAAGGACCGACGGCAGTTGAGGTTCTGAAAGAAATCGATTTACAGGTGAAAGCTTCTGAGAAGGTCGCTATCGTCGGCTCTTCTGGCTCAGGCAAAAGTACCTTGCTGCATTTGTTGGGTGGTTTGGACACCCCGAGCTCAGGTACGGTCATGCTTGCTGGAGAGAATCTACATCACTTGCCCGTAAGAAAACTTGATCAACTGCGCAATCACAGTCTAGGATTTATTTATCAGTTCCACCATCTCTTGGATGAATTCAGTGCCGTTGAGAATGTGGCACTTCCTTTGCGTATTCGTGGTCTGAATAATGAAGAGTCTATGGAGCGTGCCAATGCGATGTTGCACGCAGTTGGCCTATCAAAGCGAGTGCAGCACACTCCGGGCGAGCTATCTGGTGGCGAGCGTCAACGTGTTGCAGTTGCTCGAGCGTTAGTGGGTAATCCTGCTTGCGTCTTAGCAGATGAGCCAACAGGCAATCTCGATACCGAAACTGCGGATGGCGTATTTGACTTAATGTTAGACATTGCACGTGAGCAAGGGACTGCTTTTGTGATTGTTACTCATGATCCGATTCGCGCTAAACGTTGTGACCGAATTTTGCATTTAGAGCGCGGAGTATTAAAGACGTTCACACAATGAGCGAAACGAGTATAGGGCTTGCATGGGTTGATACCCATTGCCATCTGGATGCGCCAGAGTTTGCAAGTGTACTTCCTGACATCGTTTCAAGAGCGGCCAGTAAAGGCGTTAAAGCCATATTACTGCCAACAGTTCAAGCCTCCGATTGGGAGCAGGCTAAAAATTTGGCAAACCAGTATGGCAATCAAATTCCGGGATTGGTTTATACGCTTGGTATTCATCCGCTCTACATCAACAAGGTGCAAGAGGGTGATGTCATCGCACTTAAAAATCAAATTGAGCAATCATTAATTGATCCAAGGTTTGTAGGCATTGGTGAGATTGGTCTTGATTATTTTGTCGAGGGCCTTGATCCGCAGCGTCAAGAATATTTCTTTCATGCGCAGCTTGATTTAGCTCAGCAATTTCAGTTACCAGTAATTTTGCATGTACGCCGCTCCCAAGATGCCATTCTCAAAGCCCTGCGGAAAAGAAAAGTTCCTGGCGGGATAGCTCATGCTTTTAATGGCAGTCACCAGCAAGCCGAGCAATTTATTGAGCTGGGTTTCAAGCTAGGATTTGGTGGAGCGGCAACCTATGAGCGTGCATTGCAGATTCGCCGCCTCTTAAAAGAGCTTCCGCTGGAATGCATTCTTACTGAGACTGATGCGCCAGATATTCCTCCAGCCTGGCTTAAGGAGGAAGGCGGTCGATTCAATGAGCCCGCTTTACTTCCCAGAATTGCTCAACAATTGGCTGATACGCGTAGCATTGGCGAAGAGGTATTTTCAAAGGCAGTTTGGCAAAATGCCATGCAAGCATTGCCCCGTTGGTCATCATTGATGGCTAAGCAGCTAAACCCACACTCCGCTTCTTAAGAACTTGCGTATCAATATTACGGCGTTCATCGCCGGGGGATCACTTCTTCTATTTTTACCTGCCATGCCAGAGTATTGGGCTTGGATATGCATGGTAACCATCGTCATTTGTCTATTCGGTATTTGCATCAATGACTCGTCCATAAAATATCACTATGCAACTAGCGTATTGCTGGCTGCATGCTGTTTTACCTTGGGATTTGCTTGGAATGCACATTACGCACAAAGTCGACTGGCTAATGTCCTTTCAATCGAGTATGAGGGTCAAGACATTGCTCTCGAGGGCAGGGTTAATGCCTTGCCACAGAGCTCTCCTAGTGGTGCAAAGTTTTCTTTTGAGGTGGATAAAGCATTTTTGGGTAAAAAGCCAATTGAATCTTTTCCTCCGCAGGTGTATTTGAGTTGGCAGCCAGCATGGCGCAATCCTCAAGATGTGCCAGAAGTCATTCCGGGTCAACGTTGGGAATTCAAGGTCAAAATCAAAAGACCTTATGGATCCCTCAATCCCCATACCTTTGATTTTGAGCGTTGGTCTTTCCATCAAGACTTCGGCGCCAGTGGATCCGTGCGATCTGGAAAATTAATCACCGAGAAAGATATAGGCCTTACTGAATTTGCTCTAGCCATGGAGTATCAGCGTTGGAAGTTAAGGAAAAAGATTCAGCAACTACTACCGAAAGATGCTCGCTATGGTGGTGTGATTGCAGCGCTAGTGATGGGTGATCAAAATGCGATTAACCAAGAAGATTGGCGCGTATTTAATGCTACTGGTATTGGGCACCTCATATCCATCTCAGGTCTCCATGTAACGATGTTGGCGGGATTTGGTGCCATGCTCGCCACATTTTTATGGCGTCGCAATACACTCCCGCTGTTGATTCCAGTTGGAAAGGTGGCGGCAGCAGTTGGGTTTCTGACTGCATTTATATACGCCTGGTTAGCTGGTTTTCAGATTCCGGCGCAGCGGACGATGTATATGGTGGGCGTAGTTGCCTTTGCGCTTTGGTCTGGTAGAAGCCCGCGATCGTTTGATATTTGGTGGTGGGCTTTATTTGTTGTTCTGCTGATTGATCCGATGGCGCCCTACACACCGGGATTCTGGCTCTCGTTTGGGGCGGTAGCGGCTATTTTGTATGCCATGCAGAACTCTGATGGCTTGTTGGGTTTGCCCACCGGCAAAGAGTTAGAGCTTGATTGGCGTCATAGAGTTACTCATGCGCTAAGAGAGGCGTGTCGAGTGCAGGCGGTTGTCACTATCGCACTCTTACCATTGACCTTGTATTGGTTTTATCAAGTCTCGATAGTTTCCCCGCTAGCAAATGCTATTGCCATTCCTGTGGTGAGTTATATCGTGACGCCGCTGGCCATCGCCGGTGCTTTACTGCCTGACTTCATCGGTAAATGGTTGCTGATGCCAGCACATATCACGATGGATTACTTGGCCATCATGCTTGCCTGGATGGCCAATTGGAGGTGGGCAATCGCTTGGTCTAGCCAACCTGCTTGGTGGGCAATAGTCTTATCAACTCTTGGCATCATTGTGGCGATTCGCCCTGGATCTATTCAAGAGAGTTGGGTATCAAGAGCTGGTGGCCTCGCATTGTGTGCAACTCTATTTGTCCAGCCCATCATGAATTTCAACCTAGCAAAAGGCGATTTTAGGGCGTCGGTACTCGATATCGGCCAAGGCACAGCGGTTCTTATTGAAACCAAAACTAAGCGCTTGCTATATGACACTGGACCCATTCAGGGAAAAGATGATGCTGGACAAAGAACCATCCTGCCCTACCTCAGGGGGCGAGGAATCAATCATGTTGATCTCATGGTAATTAGCCACAGTGATAGCGATCACATTGGAGGCGCCGCAAGCCTGCTTAAAGAGATCAGCTTTGACTCCATGATGGGATCTTTGCCAAGCACCAATCCATTACTCATCAATTTGGATGAAAGAAAAATACCCGCTATTCCGTGTCGCTTTGGACAGCAATGGTCATGGGATGGGGTGGATTTTTATATATGGCACCCGAATGAGCATACGGTTTTTGAAGACCTACATCCAAGAAAGCCTAATGAGGTCAGTTGTGTTCTAGAAGTTCGCAACTTAAGCACTTCATTTTGGTTGACGGGCGATGTGGAAAAGCAAGGTGAGGCCGAAATCACTGAGCGCTTAACTCAGGCTGCCCTCAATCATTTAAGTGATAAGAGTTTGATATTCATGGCCCCACATCACGGCAGCAAAACATCCTCATCTCAAGAGTTGTTAACAGCGCTGAGTCCTGATGAGGCATTCGCACAAAACGGTTATCGCAATCGTTATGGGCATCCGCATCCCACAGTCACGGCTCGATATCAAAGTATGGGTATTCCGTTTCATCAAACACCAACTACTGGTGCACAGGTTTGGGAGTTTCCAGCCATCTTTGATCTGAAGCAGGAGACACCCTTATTTTGGCGCTCAGAAAGCAGCCGCCTGTGGCATCGAGAGTAAATGGTGGGGTGATTTTAGTGTGTATCGTGTGTATAATACAAGGGGATTAATGCATAGTAAAAAACTAATCGAGTTATTGAAGTCCGATGGGTGGGTATTGAATAGAAGTAGGGGGTCGCATCATATTTTTATTCACAATACAAAGAGTGGACATATCTGCATCCCGCATCCTAAAAAAGATTTGGGTCTTGGTTTAGTGGAAAAAATATTGAAGCAGGCTGATATAAAAAGGGGTCTTAAATGAAATATCCGATTGCAATTGAACCTGGATCTGCCAAGGAGGCCTGGGGCGTTACCGTACCAGATTTAGAGGGTTGTTTTTCGGCTGGAGACAATGGCATCGATGAGGCGATAGAAAACGCCAAAGAAGCAATAGAACTTTGGATTGAGCTTGCTTTAGATCGCAATCAAGATATTCCAAAGCCAAGCTCCTTAAGGGAGCTACAAAAGCGGAAGGAGTTTAAAGGGTGGGCTTGGGCAATCGTAGAGATTGATCCAGCATTGCTTTCAGACGATATTGAGCGCATCAATATCACTCTTCCAAAACGAGTTTTAGCTAGATTGGATGCAAAAGCAAAAAAAGCTGGGGAAAACAGATCCGCATTTATTGCACATCTAGCATTAACTGCTTGAGGAAGGTGGTTTGGTCTTGCGCTCTATCCATTTTAATATTCGGCGTAAACTGGGGGTATGAAGAAATTCATCGCATTTCTATTTATCAGCCTTTTTGTCAGCCAAATCAGTGCTGCGATGATGCCTGTCGATTTCAATGCAGCAAGCACCACAGTAATGGTCACCGGGCATGATCATTGCCAAGAGGTGGGATCAGTCAATCATGCTGAAGATGGTAAGTCGAGTAGCAATCCTAGTGCCGCCCATTATTGCTGTGCGGTAGTTGCAATTCTGACGGCTTCGCCTGAATTTTTTTCGGCCAAGCAGGTCGACGTCTACTTGCATAGCGATATTTCAAGACCCACATCTAATGTTGCCGAGTCCATTTACAAACCTCCCAGAAATTACCTGTAATCACTTTTGATTGTGGCATTTAGTTGCCTTTTGATAATTTCCGTTTTGGAGAACAGTAATGAATATGACTCACTATATGGAGCTATTGGCTGACAATCAGCCTTGGAACCTCTTAATCTTTATGGCGATACCGATTGTGCTTGCTGAAACTTTGGCAATCACGGAGCTGTATATCCTGTTTACTAGAAAATTTGACGGCTTCGTCTATCACCTAAATCGATTTGCCGGCACGACAGTTGGTTTATATTTCATTGGCGTAATTGCTTATTTAATGACTACTGCGGTGCTACCTATAACCAAGAATAATGAATGGCGTACCGCCATTGATGTGATTGCGGTAGCTACTTATTTGATCGGGGGGCTGCCTTTAATTTGGATTGCCTTGCAGGAGTTTGGTTTTGTGAACAGGGCCTTAGACCAAATGGGTAAGCTGAAAATTCATGCGATTTGCGTTGCATTATTTTTAGTGTTTGGGCACATCGCTATGATCGCTGGCATGCTTGATCCTTCCTTGCTTGGTTACAAGGGTACTAGCACCCATCAAATGGGTAGCGCTAGTAGTAGCTCTGATCATGAGTTCTGTCATCCAGAAATGCATGAAGAGATGAAAGGAATGCATCAGCAAATGATGAACAGTGGAAGCATGCCAAGTGGTAATTCCAGTAAAAAGCAGATGAGCCCACAGGGACATACGCATTAAGAAGGCATCAAAGGATTAAAAAACCGCCCTCGGGCGGTTTTTCATTGGTCGATTAATAAACTACTCCTCCCAGGGGAATCGTTCACGACTTAACTCTTCCATAATCTCGCGCTTACTTTTGGCGACTCTTATGGGGCGGCTAGCCTCATGTTTTTCAGTAGAAGCCTGATTGATATCAATAGGCTTGCTATTGGCATCATCAGCTATAGAATTTGGCTCCTTAGCTTTCAGCTTTTTTGAGCGCTCTAGAGTGGATTTATCTGTCACAGCTAAGTTCCTTGATTGGGCTTGATCTGATTAGAATATTGAGTCATGATCAAGCAAAGTAGGGGATCTGAATTCATCAAACTAATCACTTTGATGCTTTTGAGTTGCTTGTCAAAGCCCAGAAAAGCAAAAAGCCCTTAAAAATAAGGGCTTAGAGCGTAAATCTTGGTTGCGGGGGCAGGATTTGAACCTACGACCTTCGGGTTATGAGCCCGCATATAATAGGGTTTACCCGTATTACTCTATATTCCCTTGTTAACCATAAAACTCTTTAAATACAATGATTTAAGGATTTTTGTATATTTTTCGGGTTGATTTATATTTCCCTATTTTGCTATTATTTGTCTACGATATGTCTACGGATTTTAGATGATGGCTAAAAAAGTGAATTTCACAGCTGGGAGGGTAGATAGCTTTGAATGCGAAAAAGGCAAGCAACAAAGCTTCCATTGGGATGCTAAAACGCCCTCATTGGGGCTTAGAGTTACGGCAACAGGGAAAAAGACTTATATCTTTGAATCAAGAATAGGTGGGGCCCTATCCCCCACGCGACTGACCATAGGTGATACGCGTACCTACACAATTAGCCAAGCTCAAACAGAGGCAACCCGCCTCAAAGCATTAACCGATCAAGGCATAGACCCTAGAGAGCTTGTCAAAGCCAAGGAAAAACAGGCACAGGCAAAGAAGGCCGAAGAAAAGAACAAAGAGCTTTTGGTTAGTGAAGTTTGGAATGAATATCTTGAGTATCAAAAAGATAAGATGACGCGCCCTCATATAGAACGCGGTAAGAAGTGGGGTGCGAGGCACCTCAAAGACCATGAGAATTTATCTCAGGCGGGTGGCGAAAATAGAAAGCGCAGTAAAGAAAAAACTAAGGCAGGTGTTTTATATCCCCTCATGTCTATGCGCATGGCTGACATTAATGCCGACGTCCTAAAGGATTGGCAAAAAGAGGAAGCCGCAACGAGGGCAAATAATGCTCGCCAAGGTTTCGAAATGTTTAGAGCTTTTTGGCGTTGGTGTGCAATTCGGCCTGAGTGTCTAAAAATTATTGATGTGAACGCAGTAGAGGGCAAAGAGTTGCGCGATGAAGTGCCCAGTCGTAAAAACAAGCGCTTCGATGTATTGCAGCGCGCCCAGTTAAAGCCTTGGTTCAAAGCAGTTAATTCCTTAAATAGCAAAGTTGCTAAAGTCTACCTGCAGGCCGTAATCTTGACGGGTGCGCGGCGGGAAGAAATGGCAAATCTGAAATGGGTTGATGTTGATTTTCAATGGAATGCCTTGTGGCTCAAAGACAAGGTGGAGGAGCAGGGTAGAAAAATACCTCTTACTCCATATTTAAAAAGCCTTATTGAGAATTTACCAAGGCGTAATGAATGGGTGTTTAGTAGCCCCCTATCTAAGGATGGAAGATACGCTGACCCAAGCGTTTCTCATCATCGCGCTTTAAGTCTTGCACAGTTGCCACCTGTAACCATTCATGGATTACGCCGCACTTTTGCTTCATTGGCTGAGTGGGTAGAAATGCCGATTGGGGTTGTTGCTGAAATTAAAGGGCATAAGCCCAGTGCAACCGCTGAGAAGCACTACATATCACGCCCTATTGAATTGTTGGCTATTTGGCATACCAAATATGAGGCTTGGATTTTGGAGCAGGCAGGTATTGAATTTAAGCCTCAGGATGGCTCACAGCTACTTAAAGTGGTTGGCGGTACAAATTAATTGACGGTATTCTAAAAGATACTATAATGAAGCTCAGAATATACACCGATACGCAAGGCAAGGCGCCTTTTGAAGATTGGCTTCATGGCTTAAAGGACATTCAAGCAAGGGCAAAGATTCGCGCCCGCTTGGCCAGAGTGAAAGCCGGAAACTTTGGAGACTGCAAAGCATTGCGTGCAGGAGTTCAAGAATTAAAGCTTGATTACGGCCCGGGTTACCGGGTGTATTTAAGTAGGCAAGGTGATGAGATTGTTCTATTACTATGCGGCAGCGATAAGAGCGACCAAGACCGAGCTATTAAGCAAGCTATTGAGTATTTGGAAGACTGGAAAAAACGAGGTAAGCCATGAGCAAACGAGATAAAAGCTATGAGGACAGTCTAACTCTTTCGCTAACTGACCCAAAAGAGGCGGTAGCGTATTTGGATGCCGTCATGGAGTTAGAAGATCAAGGAGCGCTATTGGTGGCATTGCGTCAAGTGGCTAAAGCGCGTGGCATGGCAGAGGTAGCCCGTTGCGCGTCATTGGGAGAAAAAACATTGTTTAAGTCATTGGCTGAGGGCGGTAACCCTACGCTAGACACCATGAATAGAATCTTGCATTCCGTTGGTTTACGGTTGAGTGTAGCTGAGCTTCATGCGTAATCCATCTCACCCTAGCGAAGTGTTGCGGGAATGGGTGCCTGAGAATTTAACGTTAACAGATGCGGCTGAGCAATTGAAAGTCTCGCGCTCCACTTTTTCCAAGATATTGAATGGAAAAGCGGGAATCTCTGCGGACATGGCGCTCAGGCTATCCGCATGGCTTGGCACTTCACCCGACTTGTGGCTTGGTATGCAGCTGCAATGGGATTTGTCGCAGGCCAAGAAGAGCGGCATTCCGAAGATTAAGCGTTTGGTGGCCAACGGTAAAGAGGCTTAACGTCTTATGAAAAAACAACATAAGAGTCGTGAGAAGAATCTGCCCGGCACAAGTAATGGTAAGGATCCTTCTCTAAACACATCACTAATTCGGGATAAGCTAGACGATGCGTTAGCTGAGGCAATAAATCTATATAAAAGCGCAGCTAAAAGGCTTGGGGTAAAGATTGATGTAGAGGGCTGTAAGTCAAGTCTACGAGATTCGGATAATTTGGCTGCCTTGAAAAAAGCCTACGAATCTCCTGAAAAACGCCAATTACTTGGGGCCTATGTGTCAGCGCGACAAGCTTTACATTCCCTGCATTGTAGAGTCGAGAGAGCTAAGATTCTGGGTGGTGATATGACTCAGGTTGATATATCTCATCTGCTGGACTCATTTCGATTGCTTGGTGTAGCTAGTTACTGTATTTTTGATGAACATCTTCAAGAGGATTTTTCGGAGATTGAAAAAAGAGGTGTTGAGAAGGGATTTAACGCGCACAAAATTGCCGCAGAATTTTTGCCGAAAATAGACGTTTATTCGGCGCCACCATACACCGACATTGCTACTCGCAATGGATGGATTAGAGTGATGATTGCAAGTGTTAGCAACGATGAAATTATTCGAATATGGAATCAAAAAAATCCCGATTATCCAATTAGTAAAAATACAATTCAGAATGCCATTAGAGGTGCTGAAAAGCTTAAGAAAAATTCTCCTGCACAATCAATTCAATCCATGATGATTGGCCGGATGATTCACATTGGTGGAAAGTCTAAAAAATAATTACACCAAATTACACTCATGCAATATAACCCATTGATTTATAAGGGTTTAAAAGGTATTAATTACACCAAATTACAAAAATGACATAAAGATTCATGATGAATATCGTCATACACATACCGGCACATCGGGAAATGTATAGAGGAGTAAATCATCATGGATTTGCAAAAAGTAGTAACAACGCAAGAGCTCGCCAAATCGTTAAAGTGCTCAGCAAAAACAATCAGAAAGAACCATTGCCTAACAGGCCATTGTTACGGCATCAGACCTATAAAAGTAGGTGGACGCCTATTGTGGCCCATCTCCGAGATTGCCAAACTTTTGAATGGCGGATCCTTGGGGGTAGAGTTACGTAACCACATCAGCAAAGAGGCTGTGGAATATCAAGCCAGCGGGTATGCGGAGGCGTCCCATGGCTGAAGATAAACACCGTAGGGGTGTCGCTCAGTCACATCCTCCGAAGCAGATTGAACCATTCGTGCAGATACCCTCAGAGGTTCTAAATAGTGCTGCCTATAAGGATTTGAGCTACTCAGCCAGAGCTATGCTTGTTGAGGTGCTTCATTTTTATAGAGGCAACAATAACGGATCCATATTCATATCAGCCAAAACTGCCATTAATAGGGGTCTATCTAAAAACACCATGACCAAGGCAATAAAGGAGTTGATAGCACATGGTTTTATCTATCAAACGCGGCGAGGAGGAAGTCTTAGCGGCGTATGTAGCTTATTTGCAATCACTTGGAAACCTATCAATAAGTCTGATAGGCAATTCTTAAATCAATTTGCGGGTCATGCATATCGCAATTGGAGTCCTGCGTTGAAAAAAAATGAGGGGTCGAAGATTGGGAGGGAGCAAGCTCAAAAATGGGAATGCCCGTCAAAAAAGACTAAACCCAGGCCATCTAAAGGGGTGAATGGGAATACTCGGAATACAGAAATTTCATCTCATGCATCCCCAATTATTGGGAGCTACTTAGATATGCCATATATACAGCTAAACAACCCATTGAAGAGTGGGAAAACTTATCCAATGAATTGGATGGCGTTAAATCAAAAGCGTTTGAATCAGATGGAACTAGACAATCTGCGCAACAACTAAATTCAATTACCTTATAGGGAATAAAAATGACTCAGCAATTAACTAAGATTTACGAACTAGCCTATTTCATTGATCATGACTTGGATGAGGTTCATCTCGAGCAATCATCTGTGAATAGTGGGGAAGCAAATCTGATCAAGCTCAATAGACTTCATATAAAAATATTGGCTGAACAAATGAATCTCATTGAAGTTAACCATACGGCCCGGATGGGTCAAGTAATGCGCGCTGAATTAGGTGAGCTCGTAGATGCCATTGGCGAGCATTGGGGAGATATTTCGAAGGCCGAATATATAGACATAAGTCATCTGACCCAAATTAAAGCTGTCTATGAGAAGGCGCAAACTGTTTGTCGTATTGCCGGTTGTGATATGGGGGATGATGCATTTACCTCGGACGTGCCGATTATTGAAGAAGATGCAGTAGGCCACACAAATTCTCAAGCCTCATTATTAGAGGTTTAGGCATGAGGGAGGCCCAAATAGTGTCATTGGATGCGACTAACCAAAAGTTGAATTCTGGGGAAGGGTATGGGTCGGAAGATCAGCCGCAAAGCCAACTGGCAGGCGGCGAACTCCTAGACCCCACCCCCCTTAATAGCATAAGCAAGATCAGGCTCAATGATGCTGAAACCATCCGTATGGAGATGGCCAGGGTTTATAGAGATATGAGGATGGGGCGCATTGATACACAAGATGGAACGCGCTTAGCTTATGTCTTAGACATGGTGCGCAAAGCCCATGAGACTTGTGAGCTACAGCGTCGGGTGGAAGTAATCGATCAAGTAAATAAAATGAGGAAACTTAAAAAATGAATCAAAGACCATTAAGCGCAGCTTATGAGGGGATGACCAGTAGAGGACTTGCGGCAGCGGCCTACGCCCATGCTGATAATGAATTGGAATCGTTGCGCATTAAAGCGGCAATTCCTTGGAAGACGTACTCCATGATGGATGTTCAGTTCATAGATGCTTTGGAGCATCTCCATCTCATGGGCTACTTATGGGCCAATGATTATTGGCGACTAGAATTTTTATCTGCAGGTGATGTGCTCGGAATGGCGTATCACCATATTACAGGCGACATCAAGAAAAGAGACAGTTATGTGGAATTGCTGACAGGGTGGAAGAAAATCATTGCCGCCCATTTTGAAGCGTTAAAAGAAGTATGCGAGGCGCACGGAATTGACTATAAGACAGTGCTAAAGAGAGTCAGTATTACAGAAGATACAGATAGAACGTCTGGTCTTGACTTAGAGCATAAGGCGAATGTAATTGCAGGGCTTGAGACTTTTTTGACGCCTCGTGAATGACTGCACTTTTGGTTTCGGTGTTTGAAAATAGGAACTTCAAGAGTTTTCCTGGTGGAGATCGCCAAGATATAGTTTGTGCTGGCGTGCAGCGTATATTACCTTTTATGTATCTCATTTTTTACCCAGGCCATGACTGAAGCTGCGAAATCAAAGGGGAGGTATTTCGCTAAGTTCTTGGATGCATTGCCCGAGGATGTACGAGCTCATGGCAATGATGAAAGCTTTCGCGCTAGCAAAGCTGAATATCAGCGATTTCTTGAATTTTTTAACAAGGGCCATTGTTATCTTTGTGCAAAACCACTCATCTCATTTAGCAAAAAGACACCATGTCTACATTGGCTTTTAAAGCCAAAGGGATTTAATAAGAAAGATTTTCGTACTGTTGCGCATCGGTACGGTTTTTTCCAAATTCAGAGCTTTCTTCGTTGGGTTGCAAATCAAGAAAATTTTGCCAAGAACATCAACGATCTTACATGCGAGGGTAATGGCGTCAAACTATTTGAGGTAACGATTAAATATAAAAATCTTGAATGGGCATTTTCTTGCGCAGAATCCGACTATCAGGGTCATTCCACTTCGCAGCACGCCAAGCATCCGCACTACCATTTCCAGATGCGCATTGATCGCCGGCCTTTCATCAACTATAGTGATTTTCACATTCCTTTTAGTGAAATGGATGTGATCAATATCGAGGCTATGCGCGCATTGCCCGGTAAAATTAAGCAAAGATTCTCTTTTGGCGAGGGGATGGGCGATGTTCTAAGTGAAGACACTGTTGAGCACATTATCAAAACAGCTGTATCGGCAGGCGCTTATGATGAGGCACATTTCAAGATTGACTCCATTGTGATAGCTAAAGAAGGAGAGACTATCAATGGTGATGATCTTTATGAAATTATTCAGGAGGCTAAAGAGAAGAATGTTACTGTCGCTAGTCTCTTAAATAGGTTGCCGAATGCTCAAACTCAAGTGATTGTCAGTCCGGGGCCCGGAGTGGTTCAACAGGCGCCAAGGTCAGGGCGTAAAAAAGATACATAATCCACCCAAGCATCTGGTTTCATTGGATCGGCTACTCGTTTTTTAGTCTTGTTTCTACTTGTTGGGTGGGGGTTGTGAGGACAGCCGTATTGGCGCGCATGACGGTAGTAATGACTTTCCCCAAGATTAAGCTGGTAAAGAGACTTGTGCGGGGGTGCAACGATATGTGGTTAAACTGTAATTAATTCTATTAATTACAGTGAATTGCACATGTCAAAACCATTAGCACCTTCAAAACAGCTGGCGGCCAAAGTTTCATATGCCGCTTTAAAAATACTGAAAGCTAAGGGTGGCGAGGCTCCTGGCAAGGATGTTGTTGATGAGGTCGGTAAAACTGTTGAGCTCGATGATTGGGCTAAATCAACTTACGAAAAAACTGGAAAGATTAGATGGGAATCAATCCTTCACTTTTACAGTATTGATTTAATAAAAGCCGGTTTTTTGGTTAAGAAAAAGGGAGTTTGGTATTTGACTCCTGAAGGTGATGCGGCACTTGCATTAGGTGAGGTTGAATTACTTGCTACCGCTAGCCAGGCATATAGAAGTTGGAGAGAGGCAAATCCTAAAAAAGAAAAAGAAGACATCAAGTCTGATGTGATTGATGATGACTCTGATAGAAAGAGTGTTACAGAACAAGCTCAAGAAGCAACCCTTCAAGAAATGGAAGAGCTTGCCAACGAAGGTTTAAGAAATCAAATTAATAGCCTTAACCCTTACGAGTTCCAAGACCTTGTTGGCGCGCTCTTACGTGCTATGGGTTATCACACTCCATTTATTGCGCCTAAAGGTAAGGATGGTGGGGTAGACATCATCGCCTACCAAGATCCTTTGGGCGTAGTAGCTCCAAGGATCAAGGTTCAAATTAAGCATAGAGAGTCCTCTGCTAGCGTTGATGAAGTGCGCCAGTTGATGGGCTTATTGCAAAGGGACGGTGATGTTGGAATCTTCGTATCTTCGGGTGGATTTACTTATGACACGAAAATGACTGCTAGAGCTTCGCATATTCACGTGGAGCTCATTGACCTAGATAGATTGATTGAGCTGTGGCATGAGTTCTACTCGAAGCTTGAGGATGAGGATAAGAATAGATTGCGCTTAAAGCCCATATATTTTTACGAGCCGATTAATTAATTCTTTGGATCTTAAGCTCACCCATTAGTTGGCTTAACTATATTAGCTTGAAACAACAGCTTCTGATGAAAAGGAAAATCATGAGCACCATTACTGTATTCGTACCAAGAAGAAGTCATGCAAATTGCGATTCATTGCCATTGCGATTTGGTATGCATTTTCGTTCTGATCAAAAATTGGTGCTTGAGGTTATTGAGGATCTAGGTCGCGATCCTGGTTATCCGGATCGCTTTCACGTTGAAGCAAAATTTCAAGATCCTGCGGCATTAGACGCTAAAGACTGCGTTGGACACTTTGTTTTGAGTGACAACCTGCAAGAGGGTTGCCCAAGGCTTGTGACTGTCTGGCGCGGAGATCGTGATACTGAGTGGGGCCTATCCAGCACAATGACGGCCTTGCGTAAAGATGGATTCGTAACTGTAGAAAATCTTTTGGAGATGCACCCACTTTATTTGGCGGGCAAAGTAACAGACTCTGCGGGGCTAATAAAATACCTAAGTTCTAGTATTGCAAAAAATGATGTAGAGCGATTTGAGCGCGTTGCATCTCAAGCAAGAGCTGAAACTGCGCTCGCTATCAAGAATTTAGAGGCTGCACAAGAAGATGCAGAGCTTGCTAGAAATAAAGCAGAGCATATGGAAAAAGTAGCGCGTGAGGCAATCGGCGTTGTTGAAGATCTAGAGGTTGAGAGGTCAATTCAACAGAAAAAAATTAGTGACTTGGAGGCTCGTATCAAGGAGGGTGAAGCTCGGTATCAAATGGAATCCCTGGCGGCGGAGAAGGATAGTAGTGTGGCCACGCTTTCATCCTCAGATAAACTTGTTGCCGTTAAGGAGGGCATCATTGTTCGTGGTTCAGCATGCACAGTGCTTGTATTTGAGGACGGTACTGAGCGCCACATGAAAACATCTACATTTGATCGAGAAGGTTTGATCACAAAAAAAGCAAGGGAACTTGTTGGTTCCCGGGTGAAGACTACTTGCTGGGATCCAATTGAAAGCCCCGGAAAGTGGTCTCGACAAGGCTATTTCCGCAACATCTATGAAACGAAATAAAGAAATGCTAAATGGATAAACGGTGTAGCCACCCCCTATTAGCATTAATATTAGTTAGTTATTTTAATAGCGGCGTGATTGCACAGTCTGCATTTGACTGGGCGGACTCACCTTATAACTGGGCAAACTCAGAATATAACCCTGTTAATAGTCCTTATGCATTACAGAACTCGCCTTATGCGCTGCAAAATAGCCCGAATAGTGTAAATCCAGCCAATGGCGTCTTTAATGACGAGGGCGACAGAATTGGTTATTACGTACCTAATCAGCAGGGATCAACTAACGTTTTTGATGTAGATGGAAACCGACAGTTATACGTACCCGAGACTATTCCAGTCTCAATTGAGGTTGGCCCATTCAATCCAAATCAGTTAAGCCATAGCCCCAATGCACTGAATAACAGTCCATATGCGTTAGAGAATAGCCCTAATAATTTGAATCAAAACAATGGCTTATTTACTCCAGATGGAGACCGAGTAGGTTATGTCGCACCTAGTAGCAATGGGGCTACAAAAATGTTCTATATAGATGGGGTTGGCTATGCAATGCCACAATCAAAGTAACTGACCAATCGCTGGGTAAGAGTAATATTTAAATCGTGCAAATGTAGAAATTTTCCTTTGCTCTTGTGATGGCTACATACTCCAACCTTGGGTCATCATTTAGCATATTTTCATCTGCATAAGGGCCCCTAAGCAATACGGCATTCTTTGCTTCTCCACCCTTAGCGCCCCATATTGTCTTGAGACGGATTGTTGGGTATTCGGTATTGCTTTCAATCGAAGCGATAAGTTGGTTTGATAGAAAGTGAGCAATCTTTCTTTCCTTAAGAACATTTGAGAGCGCTATTAGCGTGTTATGTGTTGCGGCCATGATTAGCCAGTCATCCCTATCCTTGCCTAGCATTTCTAAAAGAGTGGCAATATCAGCGAGGCGCTGGAATGATCCATCGGCGTGATCTTTAGCCTTCCATTGCTTTTCTTTTCTGACGTATCTTTTACTCAGGGTGGTGATAATGCCATTTGGGGAAAATATAGCAGTGTGAATATTGCTTGGAACCCGATGGGATTGGGTTAATGCATGATCATGTCCCTCTATGGATAGAAAGGCATTGGCGGAGGCGCCAAATGATTCGCATATTGCCTGGTCGTCATCTCCAGCAATAAATACTTTCTTAGATTTTTCGATTACCAGATTCGCAAGTTTCCACTGCAATAGAGATAAATCCTGTGCTTCATCAATAATAAGCAATTCATATCCAGGAATGCTATTGGGATTATTGATTGCCTCCTCTAGGATGCTTGTGTAATCAATCGCATTAATTGAATTCTTATAAGCTTCGTATTTGGCGTTATAGGCAAGCTGCTTCTGAATATCTAGATCTGAAAATTCTTTTTTACATTGCTTTGCAGGATAGCCAATCCACCGATTAAGTCGGTATCGTTCGGATTCTGAGGCACCTTTTAAATAACTTTCAAAATCAATTAATCTGGCTCTAGCTGTTGCAGCGGCATCAACGACGATTTGCTTTGCTCTATACACAAGAGAGGTAGGATCATTCTCTTTCATGTACTGGGTTTCAATAAAGAAGCCAGTATCAAAAGCCAGCGCCTCATCACCAGTCATAATTTTTGTTCTATTTGGTAGGGCTTGGAACGCCAGGCTGTGAAGGGTTCTAAATCCGGGGAAATCTTCTTCAATACTAAATGTGGGAAATTCGGCGGCCATTCTAGTTTTAGCCTCTTCCGTTGCCTTATTCGTAAAAGAGAAGTATCCAATCTCATGAGGGCTTACCCCGCTTTGAAGCGCATTCCTTACGGCGTTAATTAGGAATGTTGTCTTGCCTGTTCCAGGAGGGCCAAATATCTTTGTAATTTTATGAGAAGTTATCTGATTCATTTGGACTTAAGTTGGGTGGTCAATATCTCCGTTTAGTATATTTCCATTAACTGCAGATTGGAATGCCCTCCTTTGCGGGTAGCGGTATTAAAGTGATCTTCTTAGAGTTATGAGGCCGTCGCTTATGGGTCGATATTTGTCTCCTGGGTAGATTAGCGTTCTGTCTGCTTTAAGTGGAGAAGCTGACGCCGCCTTCTTGCTACCCAGTATTTTTTGGGAAAAATGAGAATTGCCGTTATTCAAAAACCAAATCAATCCGCTTGATATTAATTTCATGTTGATGAACTTCAGTTTGCCCGTATTCATCAACCTCTTCAAACTTTGGATCAGATAAATCAAAGAAACTATCACTGCATAGAAGCTCAATAGAAGCAGTGACAAAATTTGCGCTACGAACATCATGAAGAATGCTGGAAAGTGTGCATGAATCATCAATTGACCAAATAATGCTGGTTTCAAATTGCTTTCCGGCATGATCAAAGCGAAATATTCTGGAGTCCTCATCCTCTATTTCAAATATAGAATTTGATGATCCATAAATACGCAGATTGGTGGTGTGGTTTGTAAACAATTTATGGATGATGGGTCGGCGTTTAAGCAGATAGTAGTCTCGCACTGTAGGCTTAAAGATTAGCCCCTCAATTGAGAGTGCGCTTGTGATTTCAGACCAGCCTTCATTTTCAGTGACGGCGGCATCAGACCGGTAAGAGGTGCAAATTCCCCCCTTAAGGCTTCTCCAAAAGGAAAGCCATACTGAGTGTTTTGTTTCTGGATTCACAGTAGTAATCTCCTAAAAGCAGTAACTCGTGCCGCCGTAGTAATTGCAGATACGGGGTGGTGGGGTAATCGATTGACCAAATGAGTTAGTAAAAGCCTTGCCAATACCATTAAGCAAAGTCGCTATTGCAGCAGTATTGGCTGGATTTTGTTGGGGTGGTTGATATTGCTGTGGTGCCTGATATTGACTATAAAACTGACCTACTTCTTGTGCCGCTTTCATGACGGCGAATCGCTCTAATAGGGCTTGACGAAACGTATCCGTTGCGGAGTTATCAAGTTCACGGATTTGGCTCTCTGAGAGGTGGTAGCGCTCAGCAAACTGAGCTATCACGAGATTTTGCTTATTGATACTCGCAAACAATACATCTTTTGGATAAAGTGAGTCTGATAATGCGACTACTTTTTGTGCTGCTTCAAGATTGGATAGCTCTTTGTTTTTTACCTGGAGATCTAATTGCTTTGCTGCTTTGCTAAATTGATCAAATTTAGTAGCGCACTGAGGTTGGTAGTAGTCGCATAAGTCATTTTGAGATAAGGCCGCGGTTGAGGTTAGTCCGCACGTAATTAACAATAGCCACTGAATAGATTTCATGGTGATCCCTTAATTTGAGTCCAGATCCCATTGCCGTTACCTAGTAAATATTGTCGGAATTAAGCCTAAGTTCTGAATACAGTTATATTAACACTAATTGTGTAAATATAACTGTAAAAATAAACAAGACTCAAAAAATAGGGGGTAATTGGGGCTAGGGTAGAAGGGGAACTACTTTTGACCAAAAAAGGGCTTAGTGGCTATAGCCGCTAGTCAGGTTGCTGATTTAAATTGGCCAATATTTGCACTGATTTCTTATCCACTTCTCCTGCGAATAATTGCTCTAGGGCGAAGTGAAGCAATTCAGAATTTGGAGCAATGGATAAAAAAAGAGTAATTGAGGATTGTAATTTTTGGGCGTCAGTTCGACCCAGGATATTTAACGAACTGTCATTCGCATCTAGGATAAGTTGCAGGCATTCTTCATAGCGTTTTTTAAGTAGTGGGTTTTTCCAGTATGACTTGGCCTCTATTGACCCATCTATTCCAAAATATTGGGAAAATTCGCTAAAACCCAGCCCACGAATTTGGGGAAAAATAAACCAAATCCAGTGCGACGTTTTCTTGCCCTGCGAGAGCTCTTTGAGCACCTGCCCATAGTATTCATTTTGAGCATCAACGAATCGTTGCAGCGAACCTTCATTTTGAGGTTGATTTGGAATAATCATCGAGTTCTAATTCTCGGGATGGGACGCCAGGGCAGTTGATGTATCAGATTGAATGATCAACATTAGGAGTATCCAGATTTTTTCATGCGATCTACATATGCATCTAAAGGCATGCCATTTCTATCCATCACCTCTTTGCCAGTAAATCCGCCTCTTGGGGTGCGCGGATCGCGATAAATCGCCCCCTTTTCTTCAGGAATGCCAAGATTACATTTTGGACACATGGTTGGCAGTTGTGCGGTGATTTGAGTTCTGCAAGAGGGGCATCGAAATATGGGTTTGTTTATCGACATTGTGCTTCCTTCGTCAGTTTAGATTTTGGGTTGCAATAGCACTTCGTACTTCCAGCCAAAATAGGAGTAAAGATATGGGGTTCCTTCTCGATCGGTAAGCTTAACCCTAATCTTAAATTGTGTCCCTACTGGATATTTTGTGACAAGGTCCCTAGAGCATTCAACGAACAGAGATGTTGGATAGGGTTGACCTTCAATTGGTCGAACATGGACTGGACCATGCCGTCCACTTGTGTTGGAGGGGATAAAGCTTTCTACGATGATGAACTGATATGGGTTTTGCGTATTCATGATCTGTTTTCGTATTTAAGGTTCGCTAGATTTTTGCTTGTGAGGACAATTTTTTAGACTAATAGTCCAGTAGGTTTGCCTGGTTGTACCCAAGTGCGCTAAGGCGCTGCTTAAATTTATTAAGGGCCCTGGCTTCTATTTGCCGAACGCGCTCTTTTGTTAATCCCATCATGTCAGCAATTTCTTGAAGAGTGTAATTAGCCACGCTTGGCGTATTACTTGTAATGAGTCTATTGCTGAATGTGTGGGTTTTGTTGGTCATCAAGTGCCCCTAGGGATATAAAAAATACTTGCTATATCTAGCATGACACATTTGGTTTTCACCATATGAAATACTTTAAGTTGGTATACAAAAAAACCACCCG
The DNA here is from genome assembly GCA_000342265.1 of beta proteobacterium CB. Classification (NCBI taxonomy): domain Bacteria; kingdom Pseudomonadati; phylum Pseudomonadota; class Betaproteobacteria; species beta proteobacterium CB. Next base: position 1,279,118 of record CP004348.1, on the reverse strand, counting down.
CAGGTGGCTTAAGCGAAAGATGCGCTCTTAATCTACGTTGTTTGCAGTGAGGAACATCGATTTTTGTAGCGATACAAAGAAGTCTTGATAGGGCTTTGGATCAGTTACAGGCATATTGTTGTATTGAGCGTTAGCCCGAACGATCATATTTTTTCCAGATGCGCCAGGACGCACGGATACGGTCATACGTAGGGCGTAGCCGCTTAACTTAGTCGCAGAGACGCTACCTAAGTCTAAGTCTGCCTTATCAATTACAAAGCCGAGGTCTTGTAGTGTGGCAATAGTTGAGCGCATAGTTTTAGGTTTATCGGTGGTGTCAAAGGCCCGCGTCTGAATTGATCTGAGTTCAACTGAGGTTTGTCCATCAGCCGAAGAGTCAAGAACGCGCTCTTTCATAGTCTGACAGCCAGTCAAGAGGATGGTGCTGGTTACGGCCACTAACATTGCAACTTTGATCATAGATTGCTTATTCAACATTTTGTGCCTGTAGGAAGATGGATTTTGATAGTTTGTCGAAGAATTCTCGATAGATTTCTTGATCATTGATTCCTTCAATTTTGGAGAGCACACCTTTTTGATTCCAAACTAGTCTTTGGAAGGTTACGCGAACAACAAAGCCACTAGTAGTGGCTTCAACGGGTTGATCGAATTTGACCTGTTTGCCAGATTTTGTCGTGACATCAACTTTTATGGGGTTGTTGGTAGAGGCCGGTTTGGTGACAAGAGAAGCCCTGATTTTTTGCTCTTTATCGTAGTTCGTTTGTACACCAAAGAGAGCTGCCATCAGAATAGCCCCGGCAATCTGCCCACCATCAGTCGCATCTCTATTTTTGGAGGCAACAATCACACCTAGAGGCATATTGGATTCATCTAGGTTAAACCCCATATCTTGCAAAACATTATTCGAAGCAGAGAGAAGTTCTTTCTCGCTCTTGATGTCATATTTACGAGATTGCAGCTGTCTATTTGCCAGGGTATCTGGCGAAAATTGTAGAGCTTCTGGGGGGATGGGTTGGGCGCAACCCACTAGTAAGGCCAGCAGAGTAAGGCAGCCAATAATTTTTTTCATTGGGTTCACTCTTTAAAATTTAGAGGTGTTGTAGGCAAAGTCTCTAACCATACCTTTTTCATCAAACTTGATAACAATCGTTAAAGTCTTTTGAGTTCTGCTGGCGGTAGCATTGCGATCCGATGGAAACCACAAAAAGCCACGTCCTGCCGAGGTAGAGGCCATACCTTCCGTAGATACCTTGTCATACACCCAAGATTCACGTCGCTTTTCGTCGGTGGTAACCATATTGGGTGAGCCCAGCACAGAGACCACATCAGATGAACTCATACCCACCTTGATTTCTTTTTGAACCTTGGCAATGGAGAGGCTATTGCCTTCCCCTTTGGCAGCGTTCATATCCTTTTGTTGATCTACTAGGGATGTTGGATAGCACCCAGATAGAGTAATTAATGCAAGGCCGGACAAGAGGGTGATGAAGAGCGATTTTTTCATGGGACCAATTTCAAAAATGAGAAAGAAAAAAGGGGATGTGCATCCCCTTTAGCTTATTGCTTAAAACTTGTAACCAATACCAACAACCGCGTTAAATACATTTGCGCTAGAAGTCATCGAGTAGTTATAAGCGTAACCACCTGCAACACCACTGTACGAGTTGGTGTTATTGCTATAGCTCATGTAGTTCAACTCACCGAACCCATATAAGCCGCCTTGTATGATTTGCTTATACCCAAGTCCAAGCGAGTAGCCTGTAAGATTTTGGGTATTTGAAGTGCCACCTTCGGTAGCTTTTACAGAGGTACCCGTGTAGCCAACTTTTCCGTAAAGCAAACCATCTGTACCAACTGGAGTTGCTGGTGAAAGGAAAATGTTGTATTGGTTTTGGGACTGGTATGTTCCATTTACTCTCACATTGCCTACGCCATAGTTGTAATTGCCAGACTGTGAATTAAATGGGTTGTATTCAGCGCCGATTCCAAGCAAAAAGTCTTTGGTTATGGGGGCCATATAGCCAATAGTGACAACGCCCATTACGCTACCTTGGCTTGAAACGTTTGTGCTAATCGGAGCAGTTCCTACGCCCACAATATTTAATCCGCTAGAGTTAAATGTTGGCGTGATGTTTTCATAACCAATGCCGAGTTGGCCATAGGCGCCTTCAAATTTAGATTGTGCATTTGCAGTGGCAATGGAACCAACTGACAATAATCCAGCTACTACTGTATATATACCCAGCCTTTTCATATCAATCCTTATAAAAATTAAGAAGAATTCATTTTTGCGGTGAGTCAGGCTCACCCCATGAGACTGTGACTACTCAGAATGAAATAAATCTCAATAAATTTCATAACGAGGGCGCAAGGCGGATTAATGGATAGAACGGAACGGTTTTATAAGATTCAAAAATTGTTGGAAGAGCGCCAAGTCGTTACCGCTGAACAATTTTTAAAGGTACTTGAAGTTTCGCGGGCAACTTTTAGACGGGATCTGGAGTATTTGCGGGATCGCTTGGGTACGCCTATTGAGTGGAATGCGGATCTCAAAGGCTATACCCTTAATATCAAGGCAAACGGTAAGGAGTCTTTAACGGCGCTTCCTGGCCTTTGGTTAAACGATGCTGAGATTTATTCTTGGTTATCGGTTATTGAGCTATTAAAAAATATTGAACCTAATGGCATGGTGAATGCACAGGTTAACCCTATTCGTAGTCGCTTAGAAAAGTTGCTAGATGAAAGCAGTTTTTCTCTGAAAGAGGTTGCCAAGAGAATTCAGATTGTCAGTTTAGCCAGACGTAGAACATCGCCAGCCTATTTTGAATTAATCGCCAATGCTCTATTGGCGAGAAAGCGAATTTATATTCGGTATCTGCAAAGATACAACGAGACCGTCAGTGAACGCGAGGTATCACCCCAGCGACTGGTGTACTACCGCGATAACTGGTACTTAGATGCTTTTTGTCATGATCGTGATGACCTGCGAACATTCTCTCTGGACGCCATCGAGACGGTAAAGGGGTTAGAGAAGTCTGCTGTATCAGTTGATGAGAATGTTTTAGTGTCCGAATTGGAATCTTCTTATGGGATCTTTGCCGGCAAAAAATATCAAATTGCTAAGCTCAAATTTACGCCCTTTAGAGCCCGGTGGGTTTCTAAAGAGCTATGGCACCCCAAGCAGCGTGGCGAAGTGATGGAGGATGGCTCTTACCTATTAGAAATTCCTTATAGCGATGAGAGGGAGTTGACTCTGGATATTTTGCGCCAAGGCGCTGAAGTTGAGGTGGTGGATCCCCCTGCTCTAAGAAGCCATGTGATTGAGCTCTTGGTAAAGACAGTAGCCATTTATCATGGCTAATAATGAACCTTTTGGTTGCTTGCAATTGCGATCATAGTTCTCAAAAATGCTTGGAGTTTGGGGTCTATTAGATTGTATGAATATTAAGAGATTAATCGTAATCAGCGTATAGTTATTATTACTATTTAGACCGTATAAAGGACTGAGGAATGCCAAAGCAGGAAACCCGTGTCTTAGATTTAGTGCAAATGATTGAGCGCGGAGAATTGCGACTCCCTGAGATGCAGCGTCGCTATGTTTGGACATCCACTCGAGTCCGGGACTTATTAGATTCTCTATATCGTGGCTACCCATCGGGGACAATTCTTGTTTGGGAAACTGATGCTGAACAGCAGCCCAGAGATTTACAGGTTCTGCAAAATTCCAATGCATTTGCCACTCAGAAGCTATTGCTTGACGGTCAGCAGCGTTTAACATCATTGACTGCGGTGCTTTCAGGAAAGCCTATTGAGGTTCGCAACCGCCAAAGGCCAATTGATATTGCTTTTAACTTAAATCATCCTGAAGGGCCTCCTGTAGATCTTCTCGAGGTGGAAGATGATGCTAATGGCAGTGAGGAGGGCGCGGAAGTCGATGAGGGATCGGATGATGAGCGTGGTGAGAATGTTTTACAGAGATTGAATGGTCGTGTCTTTGCGGTTGCATCTAGTCAAATATTAAATCGCCCGAATTGGGTGAGTGTTTCTAAAGTCTTTGCTAGCCAAAATGATTGGGAGCTGGTCAAGGATTTGGTGAGCTCACCAAATGATCCGCAGTTTGCGGTCTATTTGAATCGTTTAAATCGCCTGCGAGCCATCAAAGATTATCTTTACACCATGGAAATTTTGCCGCGCAACCTCTCTTATGAAGAGGTGGCAGAAATCTTCGTGCGGGTGAACTCATTAGGCGCCAAGCTTAAGGGATCAGATTTGGCTTTAGCGCAAATTACCGCTAAGTGGCCTGGGTCGCTTACTACCTTTGAGGATTTTTCAAATAGCTGTGAAGAGCAAAGCAATTTTTATATCGATACGGGATTGTTAGTTCGGTTGCTGGTAGTCTTTGCTACCGGACAATCTCGCTTTAGAACGGTAAGCACGATTCCGCTGGCAAAGCTTCAGAGTAGTTGGGAGAAAACCAAGAATGGAATCGATTACGCTATTAATTTTCTCAAGCAAAATGCCGGCATTGAAGGCATGTCCTTGCTTGCATCGCCATATTATTTAATTCCAATTGCAGTGTATGGTGATCTGAAGGGCTATAAGTTAGCCCCCAGTGACTCAAGTCAGATGCTCCAATGGCTCTTTGCTGGCGGTATTAAAGGGCATTTCTCAGGATCAAGTGAATCTAGCTTGGATGCGGATTTACGCGTATTGCTTGATGGCGGAAATTTTGGTGATTTGGTGCAAATGCTTGAGCAACGCTTTGGACGTATTAATGTTGAACCTCGGGATTTGGCTGGACGCGGACAGCGCAGTTTCTTATTCTCGCTAAGTTATCTGGCGCTGAAATATTCCAATGCAGTAGATTGGAATACAGGCCTGGGACTCTCTCTGTTTCATCAGGGTCATAGCCATTTAATTGAGTATCACCATATTTTTCCGAAATCTTTACTCCAGAAAGCTGGTTTTGATGGCGCTGATATTAATGAGATCTCCAATATGGCTTTTATTAGCGGCAAAGCCAATCGTAATATTTCTAATAAAGCGCCTAATATCTACTTCCAGGAAATCGTGGATACCCAGGGTGGTGATGTGTTATTAAAACAAGCCATACCACTAGGGTTGGAAATGCGTGAGATCGGCAATTTTGGCAAGTTCTTAGAGTATCGCCGCCAACGTCTTGCGGACTTGATTAATCTTTTCATGGATCAAAGCGTTAAAAATGGTCAGGTAAGAAGCTTTGATCTTTAATGACGCCAATACTCTAATTAACATACCGATGTTGATCTCAATAGAGCGGTAGTGGCTAATTCCTATAATTGTGTAATCTTGGAAAACTTAGGTTTTAATGGACAATTGATACGCGGTTAGACTTATACGAAATAGATTTATCGTGATCTAAGTCTTGCCCATATTTTATTTTGACCTTTGGCTTGGTGAGTAGCCAATCCGATTGCCGTTGTTATCAAAAATATTGGTCACGCCCTGCGGTGATTGAACTTCATAACCAATTCGATTGCCACTATTGTCATAAACCCCATTGCTTGAGTTGTAATTTAATGGGCTGTTTTGGTAATTGAGCGGACTGTTTTGATAGTTTAAAGGGCTATTGTTATAGTTCAGTTCGCTATTTTGATAATTCAGTGGGCTGCTGTTCCAGTTGGCAGTCTGAGCAAAACTATTCAATGTCAATCCAATAAGTGCCATTGCAATTAATTTTTTCATTACTCTCTCCTATGTGCTATGACTCTATCTTAGGGAGTCTTAAGCTCAAAAAATGAGCTAGCATCATCGGCTAATAGAAAATATATTTAGTCCATGTAGCCTAATATTTTGACAGCGCCTTTTTGAGTTCATTAACCACCTTGGTTTTAAGGCTTGCTGGTGCCAAAACCTCAACTTCAGAGCCATGTTTCAAAATATCCATGACTAGCTCGGGATCTTGGTTGTAATCAAACTCCAAGATGTAAAAGCCTTTGTCGTCAAATTTGCCAGTTTGTTGCCCATGCCACTGCTCTCCAGAAACCCAGCGGGCGCGCTCTGGGGAAAACCGTAGCTTTGCTCTTTGGGTTGCCTTTCCGGAGAAGATGCCATAACTTTCGGCAAAGTTTTCATGAAGCTCTTTTTCGGAAATGTCATCCGTTTTTTTGTTGGTTAATGCGGCTGATTTAATTCCATCAACTGCAAAGCTACGTAGTTCATTACGTAGATGGCAGTAGGCATCTAGATACCAATTATCCCGATAATGAATGAGGCGCTGAGGGGAGATCTCGCGCTCTGTGGTTTGATTGGTGCCCTTGGAGTAATACGCAATGTGTAGGCGCTCACGTTTGAGTAGGGCGCTACCAATTTCTTCAAAGTTTTCAATCGAGCTTTTGCGTGAGGCCATTCCAAAGACCTTAATGCGTTTACGCAGCTCTTTAGAGGTAGCGGATGACTGGCCTAAGATCCCATCAATGATTGACATCAAGGGCTCAATATGGGGGCCAATAAGACCGCCCTTATCTTGGGATGAGAGTAGATGTTGCATGAGGGCTAAGGCGGTGACTTCCTTTTCAGAAAACCACAGTCCTGGTAATTCGATCTTCTCAGATACGCTAGCTTGTTCAAACTTATAACCACCCTCTGATCGGTCATAGATGATCGAGGCATTCATGCGATCACGCAGATATTCCAAGTCGCGTTTAAAGGTCGCGGGAGAGATTTCGAGTTCATCAAGAAAATCTTGACGAGGTACGCATTTGCGAACCTGGATCATGTACTTAATACGGTGCAGCCGCTCCACACTACTCATATCAATCCCAATATAAATATCAAATAGTCCACATTTTTGTTTTTATCACTTTAAGACCTTTATAGCTCATTTTTTGAGCTAGCGGCTCAAGAAAATGAAATAACTATTAAATACAGAAGGGAATCAAATGCTAACCAGCGCACTCGTATTAATCACAATGCTGCCATTACAGGTTTCGCCGAGTGGTAAATCAAGTTTGCTAATTTCTAGACCACTGGCAGTGGCGGTATTTGTGGATAGTGCCAGAATTTTAGGGTTGCCAAAATTCAGACTTAGGGACGGGAATGGAAACATTTATAACCCCCACAAGGCAATGATTCAAGAACCTCTGGCATTGATTCATCAGCATGCCGGTATGCTAATCGTTAGCGATGTCACTGCACGTAAAGCTTATATCAATTCGTATGTGCGTAGCAGATAATAAATTTAGGAGAAAGTATGGCCATAGCTACAGAATTTATCGACTTTATTGTTCCTATTCATATTATTAGGGATAAATATCCCGGAGGGTGGGAGCAGTGCTTAAGAGATCATGAGCATCTTATTGGTGGCCGCGTTTGGTATGACCAGTATTTATTTCGAAATGGCGCAATGAATCCAAGAGATATTTCGTCTTTGGTCGAAAGTTGGCAGGAGATGGGTTTTGAGTGTTATCGCGAGGAAGATAGCAAAAAATGCTGGCAGGATGTCTGTGTTTACGAAGGTATGTTTGGGGGACCCACCATGAAGTGTGATTGGCTTGAATCTGATAAGAGAACCAGGTCCGTATTTCTTAAGGGAACTGAGACGGGTGAAGTGGCAGGTATGCTAAGGTAGCGTGAATATTAGTGCAATTATTTATCAATAAACGAGGTTGATATTAAATGTGTAATGCATGGAATCACTCCATTGACTGCACCTGTGGATGGGGAGGTGAAGGACATTCTGGAAGAAGGTCTTTAGGTAATGTCTCCCTGCATGTAATGCAACCTAAATTCAAAACTTACAACGAGTTCTTGGTTAGCTGCACAATTCCAAACGCCAAATGTCCAGAGTGCGGAAATCCTGTATTTTTTTATAGATCCCCCAGTAATGGACGTGTTTTTTTCGACGAATTAGGGCCGCCATGGCCCAAGCATCCATGTACCACTAGTCCAAATAAATCAATTCCAGCCAATAATTTTGTAAGGCCTCAATCCATGGACTTCTCTACTCAATATTATGTAAATAGCCAGTGGAAGCCTTTCTTGGTTGAGGGTTTATTCAAAGTAGATTTAAAAAAACGTATCTCAGAAATAGTCGGTTATATAAATGATCAAAAGCGAAGCTTCTTCACAAGATTGGAGGGAATAACCACCGATTTCCCTTTTTTTATCAAAGAAACTGACTCAGAAATTAGATTGCTAACATTTAAACCTGACTCTGAGAGTTACCTGCTTGAATTTATCGTAAAAAAATATCAATCTGAACTGATGGAATCTGTTTTAGGTGGGTCATCCCCTCCCCCAAAGGTCGTGGCTCGAGTAATACAGCAAAACCCATCGAATCATAGATCAGGAAAAAATTTCAAAAGTAAAAGAGAGCCTAATTCTGAAAGAGGTAAAAGCGAGGATAAAAAGGTTAAAGCAGTTCGGCCTAAATTGCCTGGAAAAATGCAAGATCAGCTCTTAAAGTTAAGGGATGTATTTAAGACAGGCTGACGGATTAATTTTATTGGAGCTTCCATTCTTTTTCCTTATTAAAAAATGAAATGCCGGTCTTTCCCGGCTGTCCGCTTGCTCCTGCCCTAAAGGAGGTCCCAAACGAGAGGGAACAAAAGAACACGCAAGCTGATATGGTTTTTTCATGAAAGAGAGTATCTCTCCGGCTTTGGGGCACTCATACCAAATCCCCTAGGCCGCACTAACTATTAACAACAAGCAATCTACTGCCACACAACCACCACAATTAACAACAAATTGATTTTTCATTAAAGTTAAGAGAGCCATTCATGCATACCAATATTGTTCATCTTGGTATTGAAAACTCGCAATGCTTTACCTAACTCAATAGCATCCATCTCATTGGTAAGTTCTTGAATAACACTCTTAGTATTCTCATTCCAATTACCAGACTCTTCTAGATGGAGGAGTAACCACGCTAGAACGGTAGTCCACAATTGCTCTTGAGATAAAAACTTCAAGCAACTATTAAATACCTCTGATACCTCAACATCAAATAAGGACTGGTCCATCGTTTTAACAAAGTCAGCAAAAAGTGCTTTGCTTAAAATAACGGTATTAGCTATCTCAATAACATCAGTAGGATCAAGGTACTTGATTTTTGGAGCAGCCTGTTCTGACTCGGTTGCCTGCTTTCTGAGGAATGCCGGGATGTCGTAATAATCTGGATCTCCACCTATAGATTCTTGTAATGGGATGGGTGAATCCCCTGTGATTGGGCTTGATCTAAATACCCTTGGCATGTCATACGAAGCATAGGTGGCGCTAGAGAGATTAAGCGTAGCGCATTTGGAGGTAAATGATTTGCTCTTGCTAAATAGAATATGAGGTGATCCATCTAGGACTGAACCCGCGCCGCCCCATCCAGCCGCTTGCATCTGCGCTATGGTCATCAGCTCCGGAAATTCAGTTGCCTTTTGGTCTTCGGCGCGAATATGAACCAATAAACAATTGGTCTTCTCTGTAATGAGTTGATAGCTAAGGGCCAAAGCAATTTGATCTCCTTCGGGCGCAGTTTTGATTCTTTGCGCCGCTGCCAAACGAGGTAGGTTATGAGATTTGGAGTGTGTGATCTGAGAAGCCCCAATGCCTGTGCGTTGTGAGCTATTGCCTAATTGGTAACTTAGCAAGGCTGGCTTTGATGGGGTGGATTTAAACCCAGCAAATACATGAGTTGTATTCTCACTAAAGATGGCGGTATTGGTACCAACAGTCCATTCTGGTTGTTCTGGGTGACCCCAGTCAATTTCAATATTGCATGCTCTAGGCTGGCGAATCCGGTGGAACATGCGCACGATCGCTTTCTCAATATCTTCTTTGGGCGAGATTAGCTCACATGCGCCGCCTGACATTTCAGCCAATTCTTTTAAGAGGGTATCTGCTGGCGCCGAGCCTACGCCTACAGCAAAGATGCGATGCCCACTTTCCTTCGCTGCGGCAATAGTTTCGTTGGTGCTCCAAACTTCACCATCGGTAATGAGAAGAACATCTGCCATACCTTGGGCACCCATTAGATCGAAAGTCGATTGCAATGCCGCTTCTACTTCAGTGCCGCCCATATCGGCATTTGTGTTCTCTATCAATAAAGAGGCGGCAGAGATATGAAATTGGTCGGCTGGCTTAACTTTAGAAAATAGGTGGTTGGTATGATTACCAAACTTAGAGTAACTAAATCGATCTTCTGCAGTTAAGTGGCTCAATACGTGATGCAGGGCGCGTTTTGCCGATTGAATGCTATCACCCTCCATGGAGCCTGAACAATCAACCAAGATCTTCAGATCTAGTGAGCTATCTTTTTGATTGTCGATGGTTGGTGGGCAAAAACTTGCTAAGACAGTGCAACCATCGGGTCCGAGTTGTTTATCTGGTGTGACAATATAAAAGGATTGGTTTTGCAAGCCAGTTAAATTGAGGATGAAGTCGCGATCTAAAAAAGCTTCACGTTCAATCGAGACCAATAAGCCCTCATCTTGTTTGGTCACTTTTACTTGATGTGATGGGCATTCAGCTGTGGCTTTTTCTAGGCCGCCGGTTAATTGAAGGGACAGAGAAAAAGGATATTCAGTTAAGAAATCAGACTCAGTACTGTGGTGATCTTCAATACCCCCTTTTTTGGCATCGCCATAGCGCGGAGCGATGACCGTAGGAATACCGATGCGCATTGAGCCTTGCTCATATTTGAGCAGTTGCGCATAGCTATATTCAATAACTACATCTTCATTGGGTTTAAGGTTTCCCAGATTGGCGGTATATAGACCATCAGAATTCTTTTCAATCATGATGGGAGTATCGCCATCAGCTATCGCCTTTTCATATTGTTCGGTTGCTTTCGCTTTTTCAATCACCGTGCCGACCAAGCGTTGACCGCTAATCTCTGCCTGCATTCCCATGAAGGTGGCGCCCCAAGCCATAGGAAATGAGTAAACAACCTCCAAAGTTTTGTTGGTGTTGTTTTTATAGTGCTGGCGTATGGTCAAATCGAGCAATAAACCATTGGCTACACCAGTTGCGCAGACTGATTGCAGGGCTAATTTCTTATTACTGCTAGAAAATATGTTTTTTACCTTTTCAATGACAATCATTGAGCATCCTTTTTAACTTGTTCATATACCTGCATCACGCCTTTTAAGAATTGACGTAATTGCTCAGGGCTCAAACCTGCTGTTTCAGCTGAGACTTCCAGTTCAATACCTTCTCCTACCCATAGGTGAGTGCGTACCGAAATATCTCCCGGCTTTTTGGCTCGCTCAGGCAGTGGCATTGGCGAGCCAGATAACACTTCACGTATTCGCTCAAGCGAAATACCCATTTCAGTTAATTGCTTGATACGAAGGATCTTCTCAATGTGAAGGCTCAGATAGTGAGCTCCCCGGGTTTGTCCTATTGGTTTATCAACCAGACCAATTTGGATGTAATACCGTAGGGTTCGTGAACTGACGCCGGTTAGGCTACAGAGCTCTTCAAAAGTGTATTTTTTGTCTTCCATGGCGATATATTAACACTAATACTGTAAATAATAACTGTTAATATAATGCTTTCTATGAAAAATATCTTTGAGCTCATCATTTGAGCCATTCATTCATTAGTTTTATTACTTTTGGCATTGGCATGGTCTTGGGCGGCTTGGATTTTCGGAGTCGTATGATTTATTTGCAGAAAAGGATGCTAAGCGCTGTCAACGCTTGAATCTTTAAGGCTTCTGGATCGCTATAGAGTATTTTCAAAAAATATAAGGATGTATGGGCTACGGCTATACTTTTCTTTGTTATTTCAAATATCTACGTAAGTAATTTAACTGCACATTTTTAATATATCGGACCGACAATTGAAGCTCGAAGACCTCCAAGTTCATGCAAGTATTCGAGGAATTATTCCGGATGCTTTGGTAACGGTAGTGAGCGTTCAGTGGTTTGGATCGGAAGCGCTTGAATTAACTTATAAAACTGCAAGTGGAAAAGTGGCTAATGAGCTTTTATATCGTCATGATGAGCCGCGCATTGAGCTGGTGGAACAAGGAAGGCCCTGGAGCTTTGATGGGGATGGCGCATTATTCCGGCTGGTATCAGAGGCTCAAAGAATTCGTCTGGCTCATTTATTCGATCCAGTTCTTGCGGTACACACATCTTTAGTCGATCCACTTCCTCATCAGATTACCGCTGTTTATGAGGCAATGCTGCCTCGCCAACCATTAAGATTTTTATTAGCAGATGATCCGGGTGCTGGTAAAACCATTATGGCTGGCTTGCTAATCAAGGAGCTTATTGCTAGAGGCGATTTACAGCGTTGCTTAATTGTTTGCCCTGGCAGCCTTGCAGAGCAGTGGCAGGACGAGCTTTATCGTCGTTTTAATCTTTCTTTTGAAATTCTGACCAACGATAAATTAGAGGCCGCCCGAACTGGGAATTGGTTTATTGAAACCAATCTCGTGATTGCGCGCCTAGATAAGCTTGCTCGCAATGAAGATGTGCAAGCTAAGTTAGAGGCTCCAGATTGTCGCTGGGATTTGGTGGTATGTGATGAGGCGCATAAAATGTCCGCCACTGTTTTTGGTGGCGAAACTAAGTACACCAAGCGCTATCGTTTAGGGCAAATGCTTTCATCAACAACAAGACATTTCTTGCTAATGTCTGCAACGCCACATAACGGAAAAGAAGCCGATTTCCAGCTTTTTATGGCCTTGCTTGATGGTGATCGATTTGAGGGTCGCTATAGAGATGGCGTTCACACTGTCGACGCCACCGACTTAATGCGACGAATGGTCAAAGAAAATTTATTAAAGTTTGATGGAACTCCGCTATTCCCGCAGCGCATAGCGCATACCATCCCTTACAAACTTTCTCCTGCAGAAGAGCATCTGTACACAATGGTGACTGACTATGTTCGGGAGGAATTTAACCGCGCAGAAGCACTGGAAAATGATAAGCGTGCTGGAACCGTAGGCTTTGCGTTGACTATTTTGCAACGACGTTTGGCATCTTCTCCTGAGGCCATATATAGATCATTAAATAGAAGAAGAGAGAGATTAGACAGCAGGCTAAGAGAGTTAGAGATTTTACAAAGAGGTGGACAGGCTCCTATTGCTAGCTCGATCTCCATTCGTGATTTAGATGTTGAAGATTTAGAGGATTTAGACGAAGCCCCAGAAGTCGAAGTTGAAATTGCAGAAGAAGAAATTTTGGACCAGGCAACAGCCTCTCGCTCAATTGCAGAGTTACGTATTGAGATAGAGACTCTGAAAGTTTTAGAGGCGCAAGCCTTGTCAGTAAAACAAAGTGGAACAGACACAAAATGGCGCGAATTAGCTGGTTTGTTGTCAGAAGTTTTTACAGTAGGGGGTGCAGTATCTAGGCTTCAAGCGGCCACTCAAGCCGATGGCAAAGAAATTCCAGCCATTAGCTCGTCACCCCATCAAAAATTGGTGATCTTTACCGAACATCGGGATACATTGAATTACCTTGAGCAGCGGATTACCACGCTTTTAGGTCGCAAAGATGCTGTTGTACAAATTCACGGTGGTATTGGCCGTGAAGAGCGCCTAAAGGTGCAAGAGTCATTCAAGCATGATCCGCGAGTTCAGGTGTTGTTGGCAACGGACGCTGCGGGCGAGGGTATTAACCTGCAGCGCGCTCACCTCATGGTGAACTATGACTTACCGTGGAACCCCAATAGATTAGAGCAGCGCTTTGGTCGTATTCATCGTATTGGCCAAACTGAAGTCTGTCATTTGTGGAATCTTGTAGCGGATGACACGCGTGAAGGTGATGTTTATAGAAAATTATTGGAAAAGTTGGAGCAGGCCAGGCAAGCCCTTGGTGGGCAGGTTTTTGATGTGCTTGGGAAGCTACAGTTTGAGGGTAAGTCACTAAGAGATCTTTTGATTGAGGCTATTCGTCATGGTGAAAAACCTGAAGTTAAGGCATATCTAACAACTGTGCTTGATCATGCGCTAGACAGAGGTCATCTCGAAGATCTTCTGGATGAGGGCGCATTGGCGCGTGATGTAATGGATGTATCAAATGTGCAGCGTATTCGCGAGGATATGGAGCGTGCAGATGCTAGAAGATTGCAACCTCACTATATAGAGTCCTTCTTTTATGAGGCTTTTAAGAATCTTGGTGGCACGGTGAAACCACGCGAACCTCGTAGATTTGAAATTACCCATGTTCCTGGCCCCATTAAAAATCGCGACAGGGTCATTGGATTGGGCGAGCCTGTTCTGCCTCGGTATGAGCGTATTACTTTTGATAAAAACTTGGTGGCACCCCAAGGTCAGCCATTGGCAGCATTTGTTTGTCCTGGACATCCATTGCTAGACTCTGTGATTGATTTAACTCTAGAGCGCAACCGAGATCTTCTGAAGAGAGGGACCATTCTTGTTGATGAACGCGATGAAGGAATTGAGCCTCGTGTTTTATTTTATTTAGAGCACTCAATCCAAGATGCCAGCACAGTGCGCACGGGTGAGCGTAGAGTTATATCCAAAAAAATGCTTTATGTTGAGCAGGATGCACAAGGCAACATAAGGCATATTAATTACGCGCCGTATCTTGACTATCGTCCGCTTGGACCCGATGAGCCAAGTGCAGAGTCAATTTTGGATCGGCCTGAATGTGGATGGATTAATAAGGAGCTTGAGCAAAAAGCGCAAGGTTATGCAATATCAAGCGTAGTTCCAGAACATCTTGCAGAAGTTCGTGGCCATAAGCTGGACCATATTGCCAAAACGGAAGCCGCTGTTAAGGATCGCTTGGTTAAAGAAATTACTTTCTGGGATCATAGGGCGCAGGATCTAAAGTCGGAGGAGCAAGCTGGAAAGCCAAATGCCAAACTTAATTCTGCTGAGGCATTAAAGCGCGCCGATAATCTGCAGGCAAGACTACAAAAAAGACTTGAAGAGCTAAAGCAAGAAGCTCAGATCTCTCCATTGCCCCCGGTAGTGATTGGCGGGATGCTAGTAATTCCAATGGGATTGGTGAGAAAGATGATGGGTGAGGATGCTGACCCCGCTTTAAATAATCCTGTAGATACTCAAATTAGTGCTGCACGAGCTCGCGCTGTGATTATGGATGTAGAGCATAAGCTTGGATATGAGCCGGTTGACCGAGAATTTGAAAAGCTGGGCTACGATATTGAAAGTCGGGTTCCTGGAACAGGAAAACTTCGGTTTATTGAGGTAAAGGGTCGTGTTGCGGGCGCGCCTACAATAACAGTAACGCGTAACGAAATTTTATACTCTCTAAATAAGCCCGATGATTTCATACTTGCCATTGTTGAATTCACCGGGGATGAGACTCATAACACCCACTATTTGCGCCAACCGTTTCAGCGTGAGCCAGATTTCGGCGTCACTAGCGTAAATTATGATTTCCCGGAATTACTTTCTAGAGCAGAAAAGCCATCGTGAAATATACGAAAAAATTAATTGAAGTTGCTTTGCCGCTTGAACTTATTAACCAGGCGGCAACATATGAAAAATTAGTAAAAGTGGGAAAGCCAACTAGCGTACATTTATGGTGGGCCCGAAGGCCTCTTGCTTCGGCAAGAGCTGTTATTTTTGCTCAAATGGTCGATGATCCATCTCAGCATCCTGATCTTTTTCCAACCATTAAGTGCCAGGATAAAGAGCGCAAACGCCTATTTAAATTAATATCTGAACTCGTTAAATGGGAAAATACCAATAATAGGACCGTGCTTAAGGCTGCAAGTGATGAAATATGGCAGAGCTGGAGATATGCTTGTGCAAAAAATGCTGATGATCCAAAGGCAAAAGAATTATTTGACCGAAATATTTTGCCTGCATTTCATGATCCTTTTGCTGGCGGCGGAGCATTGCCTTTAGAAGGGCAGCGGCTTGGATTGCGAAGCTTTGCGAGCGACTTAAATCCTGTAGCGGTGTTGATTAATAAAGCCTTAATTGAATTCCCTCAAAAATTCGCAAATCTAAGGCCAGTTAACCCTACTTTCCATAGTTCCAATGATCTTATATCAAGGGATTGCTCGGGACCTTCTGGCTTAGTTGAGGACATCCGATTTTATGGTGAATTAATGCGTGCCAAAGCATCAGAGAGGCTTGGACATTTATACCCAAAAGTAAAAATAACCAAGGAGATGGCAGAGCTTAGGGATGATCTAAAGGGTTATGTTGGGAGAGAGTTAACTGTAATTTCATGGCTATGGGCCAGAACAGCTAAAAGCCCAAATCCCGCATTTGCAAATGTAGATGTCCCACTCGCCTCTACATTTATGCTTTCGACCAAGGCCGGCAAAGAAAATTACGTAGAGCCTGAAATTAGCGGCAGTAAATATAAGTTCACAGTAAAAACTGGCAAGCCGCTAGATCAGGCTGCTACGACACGAGGGACTAAGTCAGGTACTAGCGGAAGTAGTTTTCTCTGCCTCTTATCTGGTACGCCAATGACTTTTGAGTACTTGCGATCAGAAGCCAAGGAGGGGAGGATTGGATCTCGACTAATGGCTGTTGTGGTTGAGGGCGATAGATCCAGGCTCTACCTATCCCCAACGGATGAAATTGAGGCTGTGGCGCAATGTGAAGTCTTGAGTGATGTTCCTGATACTGAGTTGCCAATAAAGGCCTTAGGCTTTAGGGTTCAAGAATATGGAATGGAGAGATGGAGAGATTTATTTACCTCCAGACAATTGATGGGTCTAGCTACATTTTCAGATTTGATAGTGGAAATAAAAGAGCGGGTTAGATTGGATGCATTGCTGAATGGTTTCAATAATAGTGATATTGGTCTTGAAAAGGGTGGGGATGGTGCCATTGCATATAGCGAAGCAATTGCCGTATATTTAGCGCTGGCCCTAAGTAGAACCACTGATTGGAGTAACTCACTTTCAAGATGGGAATCAAAAGCGCAGGTGCCGCAACAGTTATTTGGCAGGCATGCAATTCCTATGGTTTGGGATTTCTCGGAAACAAATCTGTTATGTGACAGCACCGGCTCTTTCATTGCCTCGGTTGAAAATGTTTGTAAAAGTTTTAATAAAAGTTTTGCTGGACATGTTTTGCCGGCTTCGGTTTATCAGGCAGATGCACAAACGCAAGAGATCAGTAAAAATAAGGTGATTTCTACTGATCCACCTTATTATGACAACATTGGGTACGCTGATCTTTCTGATTTCTTTTATGTATGGCTGAGGCGCTCAATTAAAACTATTCTCCCTGAGTTGTTTACAACAATGACCGTTCCAAAGTCAGAAGAACTTGTTGCAACACCCTATCGTCATGGAAGTAAAGAAGGTGCAGAATTATTTTTTTTAGATGGCATGACTCATGCCATGAGTCGACTATCCGAGTTATCCCATCCATTCTTTCCAATAACAATTTATTACGCCTTTAAGCAGGCAGAGACGAAAGATGATTCTGGAACATCCAGCACGGGATGGGAGACATTTCTTCAGGCCGTAATCGATGCTGGTTTATCTATTACTGGCACATGGCCCATGAGAACGGAAATGGCAAGCCGCATGATTTCGGCTGGCACAAACGCTCTTGCTTCAAGCATTGTTCTTGTTTGTAGACCAAGCAGTGAGGTGTCAAATACAGTAACCAGAAGAGAATTTGTTACTGCCCTGAAGGCTGAGATGCCACTAGCATTGGCGCATCTTCAGGAAGGCAATATTGCTCCAGTCGACTTAGCTCAGGCCGCTATAGGACCTGGTATGGCGGTTTTTACTCGATATAAAAAAGTTCTAGATAGCGATGGTAATGCTTTGTCTGTAAAGGCGGCACTTGAGTTAATTAATGACACGCTTGATGAGGCCTTGGCTGAACAAGAGGGGGATTTTGATGCGGATAGTCGATGGGCATTAACTTGGTTTGAGCAGTTCGGATTTAGTGAGGGTGATTATGGTGTCGCAGAGCAGCTATCAACCTCAAAAAACATATCTGTTGCGGGTTTAGTTGAGGCGAAGATTCTGGTTTCTGGCGCGGGAAAAGTTAGATTGCTAAAGCCGGCAGAATTAGATTCTGGGTGGGATCCGCTCGCAGATAAAAGATTGACTGCATGGGAAATAGTCCATCAACTTATTCGATCTCTTGAGGTAAGTGGAGAGGGTGCTGCAGCTACATTAGTGAAGGGGCTGGGTGATCATGCGGAGGTGGCAAGGGAGCTCTGCTACCGTCTTTATACGCTATGTGAAAGAAAAAAACGTGCCAATGATGCAATGGCATATAACGGCTTAGTTCAAAGCTGGCCAGAGATAAGTCGGCTGGCGAAATCTATATCAGATGTGGTCCCAGAAACCAATGATCTATTTAATCAGGAATAAGTAATGGCCATTACAAATCATGAGCGTGTTGGTAAGGCGCTCGAGCTATTAAAAACGGGATTAGTGCCATTTGTTGAGCGTGAATTTAAGGCTAAATATGGCACAAGTTATGGCTTTGAAATGAAGGATGCTCTATCTGATACACGCCTTGGTTTAGGCAAGGGTGACTCTATAAATGACGTTGCAGCTTTATTGGTTGTAATGGATAGGAAATGGAGTGATGTTTTCCGTCAGGTACTAGGTAAGACCGATCGTAGCTTGGTTAATGAAATTATCGCGGTTCGCAATAAGTGGGCGCACCAAGAAGCTTTTTCTAGTGACGATGCATACCGTGCCCTAGACTCATCAGTAAGGTTATTAACTGCTATTTCAGCCTCTCAAGCTGATGATGTGGAGAAAATGCGGATGGAGTTGCTGCGCGTCCGTTTTGATGAGCAGGCGCGTGGTGAAAAACGTAAGACAGCAGGTATTGCCATCGAGAGCGGTGTTGCTTCTACGCTTAAGCCATGGCGTGAAGTGGTCATGCCTCATGATGATGTTGCTAGCGGAAGATACCAACAGGCCGAGTTTGCTGCTGATTTATGGCAAGTTCATTTGGGAGAGGGTGCCGATGAGTATTTAGATCCAGTTGAATTTTTCCGACGTACTTATTTGACGGCAAGCTTGAAAGAAATGCTTGTCGGCGCAGTTAGAAGACTAACTACAGATGGTGGCGATCCAGTTGTTCAACTACAAACCAATTTTGGTGGTGGTAAAACTCACTCGATGTTGGCCTTGTACCATCTTTTTTCGGGCGCCAACCCAACTGAGTTGCCTGGTATTGATCTTGTTATGCAGGAGGCTGGTACAACAAAGATTCCTAAAGCTAAAAGAATCGTTTTAGTTGGAAATAAAATTTCTCCAAGTAATCCCTCGGTAAAGCCTGATGGTACTGTAGTTAGAACACTTTGGGGTGAGTTGGCGTGGCAATTGGGCGGCGCTGAGGCTTACAAGCGGATCCAGGCTGATGATGAGAACGCAACAAGTCCCGGAGATGTTTTGCGTGAATTATTCAATGAGTATGGGCCTTCTGTCATCCTCATTGATGAGTGGGTAGCATATGCAAGACAGCTTCACGATCAAAGTGACTTGCCGGCCGGTGGGTTTGAGACACAATTTACATTTGCACAGGTTCTCACTGAATCTGCAAAGTTAGCCAAAAATACTTTGCTTGTAATTAGTCTTCCTGCGTCTGATACCTCTGGGTCACAAAATGCTCAATCTGAAGATATTGAGGTTGGCGGAACCCGAGGTCGCGAAGCTCTTGATCGTTTAAGCAATGTTGTGGGGCGTGTTGAGTCTTCTTGGAGACCCGCGACGGCTGAAGAGGGTTTTGAAATTGTTAGGCGTCGCTTATTTAAGCCATTATCAGATCCAGCTCAATTTAAAGATAGGGATGTGATAGCCAGAGCATTCTCAGATCTATATCGCAATCAACAGGCAGAGTTTCCGCCAGAGTGTCACGAGTCAGAATATGAGCAGCGTATTAAAGCAGCCTACCCAATTCATCCAGAAATCTTTGATCGACTTTATACAGATTGGTCAACATTAGTTAAGTTTCAGCGCACACGAGGCGTACTCCGTTTAATGGCTGCTGTAATTCATAGTCTTTGGGAAAAGGGTGATCGCAATCCCTTAATTCTTCCGGCCAACGTTTCAATTGATGATCCGCGCGTTCAATCGGAGCTAACCAGATACCTCACTGATAACTGGGTGCCAGTTATTGAGAAGGATGTTGATGGCCCTAATTCCTTGCCACTGAAAATTGATAGTGAGCTTCCAAATTTGGGTAAGGTTTCAGCTTGCCGTCGCGTTGCGAGAACTATCTATATGGGTTCAGCGCCAACTACGGCTGCCGCCCATAAAGGCATAGAGGACAGGCGCATTAAATTAGGCTGTGTGATGCCCGGTGAGTCTCCAGCTATTTTTGGCGATGCGCTTCGCCGCATGGCTGGTGCAGCTACCTATCTTTATCAAGATGGCCCTCACTATTGGTATTCAACTCAACCCACCGTTACTAAGCTGGCCGAAGATCGTACGGATCAATTAAAGAGGGAGCCGGAAAAGATTGCCAATGAAATTGAACAGAGAATACGTAAAGATTTAGCGTTTGCCGGTGACTTTAGTCGTGTGCACCCAATTCCGCAGGGTGGTGCTGATGTTCCAGATGACTTTGATACAAGGTTGGTGGTCTTAGGCATTGGCCACCCATACAGCAAGGAGAGTAATAGTCCTGCTGAAGTTGTTGCTAAGACCATTCTTGAAAATAGGGGAAATGCACCACGTATTTATAGAAATAGCTTGGTTTTCTTGGCCGCAGATAAAACGCGACTGCAAGATCTGGAGGAGGCAACTCGTAAATATCTTGCTTGGGATTCAATTCTTAGGGATGAAAAACAGCTTGATCTCACCCCCTACCAGGTAACCCAGGCTCAAACCCAAAAGACTGGGGCTGAGGCAACTGTGATTGCAAGAATTCCCGAGACATACCAGTGGCTGCTTGTTCCCGTTCAGCCCGATGCCCAAGCCCCTCTTGCCTGGGAGTCAATCCGCCTTTCTGGATCGGATAAGCTTGCAGTGCGTGCAAGCAAAAAGCTGCGTACTGATGAGTTGTTGTTGGCAAGTTTTGCACCTTCGCGACTTAGGATGGAATTGGATCGTTTGCTGTGGCGCGATGGCAATCATGTTTCTGTTAAGCAGCTTGTCGAGGATTTTGCTCGTTATGTTTATCTCCCAAGGCTGAGGGATTCTCAAGTTCTTCTTGAATCGATTCGGGAGGGTGTCCGCTTAGTAACATGGGCAAATGATGGCTTCGCCTTGGCCGATGATTTTGATGTGACTGCCGGTCGGTATAAGGGACTTCGCGGAGGTCAAATTATCGACTCAATTGACCCTCATGGGACATCTTTGCTGGTTAAGTCGGGCGTCGCTAGTGATCAACTTGATGCCGAGCGTGTAGCTCAAGTAGATGACATAGCCGGTGGTGGTGCGGGAGGTTCCGGGAGCCAAACTTCTGGTGAGGATGGGACTTCCATTCCAGGTCAGCCCGTACCCATGAAAAAACCCAGCAGATTTCATGGCTCAGTAGTTTTGGATCCAACTAGAGTGGGGCGAGATGCTGGCAAGATTGCTGATGAGGTTATTGCTCATTTATCCGGTTTAATTGGTTCGGATGTAAGAGTGACGTTAGAGATTCACGCGGAGGTGCCGGAAGGTGTCCCGGATAATGTTGTTAGAACCATAACTGAAAACTGCAGAACACTGAAGTTTTCCGACCAAGGTTTTGAAAAAGATTGAAGCAGCTAGATTTACGCCGTTTTAATTGCCTAAATGTAAGGGTTGCACTGGTAAATCAGAGTCGACTCTGGAGGGCTGCATGTTCAGTACACAAGTCCAACCCCTTTATTTGTCTACGATACGTCTACGAGAGCTAAGAAAAGCAAAAAGGCTTCTGAGTCAATTGACCTAGAAGCCTTCTACTGTTTGGTTGCGGGGGCAGGATTTGAACCTACGACCTTCGGGTTATGAGCCCGACGAGCTGCCAGACTGCTCCACCCCGCGTCTGAAGCTAAGATTCTACCATTTTTTAGGGGTCTCTGTCGAGATATACCTTCAAACGGAGCTGGAATAAGCGGTTTTTTAGGGCAAATAAGACTCCTGAGTCAGGCTGCATAAGGAGTAACATATTGCCGTGCAACATCACCTTAAGGTTTTGAGATGTCCATTAGCAATCCAGAATTTTCAAGCTCTACACTTTTGAACCCAGTTGAGGTTCATGGAACAGGCGGCGAGCATAAAAAAAGCCTCGGTGTAATGATGCTTGCGGCAATTGGCGTGGTTTTTGGTGACATTGGTACCAGCCCACTGTATGCGCTGAAAGAATGTTTTGATCCGGAGCACGGAATCGCATTCACACCGGAAGCGCTTTTTGGTGTGATCTCAATGATGATCTGGGCTCTCATTTTGGTGGTGACTGTGAAGTATGTCTTGTTC
This sequence comes from beta proteobacterium CB, assembly GCA_000342265.1. Lineage (NCBI taxonomy): Bacteria > Pseudomonadati > Pseudomonadota > Betaproteobacteria > beta proteobacterium CB. The sequence goes on along the minus strand of CP004348.1, from coordinate 1,256,801 downwards.
GTCATGCGAGCAGACAATAAAGGAGAGGGTGGCGTTCTCTCATTAATGGCCCTCGCCTTACGTTCCTTCGATAGTAAATCTAAGAGTTATTTCTTCTTCATGATCATCGGCATGTTCGGTGCATGTATGTTGCTCGGCGAGTCTGTGATTACGCCAGCTATTTCGGTTTTGTCTGCAGTAGAGGGTATTGAGATTGCGGCCCCTGCATTACATAAATTCATTATCCCCATTTCATTGGTGATTTTGGTTGCTCTATTTCTGATACAGAAATACGGTACAGCTGCCGTCGGTAAACTATTTGGACCTGTCACCCTGGCATGGTTTTTAACTCTGGCCGTATTGGGCGTGATCAATATTGGTGATGCGCCACAAATCATTTCAGCATTTAATCCTTGGTATGCCGTGAATTTCATCATTAGTCATCCCACAACTGCTTACATCGTGATGGGTGCAGTTGTATTGGTTGTTACTGGTGTTGAAGCTTTGTACTTGGATATGGGTCACTTTGGACGAACCCCAGTGCGCTATGCCTGGTTGATCGTGGTTTTGCCTAGCCTATTAATTAATTATTTGGGCCAAGGTGCTCTAGTTCTATCCAACCCAGAGGCGATTAAAAACCCATTCTATTTAATGGTGCCGGACTGGGCTTTATGGCCAACAGTAGGTTTGGCTACGGCCGCTACTGTGATTGCTTCACAGGCCGTTATCTCTGGCGCTTATTCTTTGGTTAGCCAGGCAATCTTGCTAGGTTTTATGCCTCGCATGAATATCTTACACACATCCGATTCTGAGCAAGGACAGATTTACATTCCGATTGTGAACTGGGCTTTGCTTTTCATGGTGGTTGCAACCGTCATTTCTTTTAAGGGATCGATGAATCTGGCGGCGGCATACGGTATCTCGGTGACATCAACCATGTTGATTACAACCATTCTGCTGGCTGTAGTCATGTTCCGCGAATGGAAGATGAATATCATTTTGGTGAGCCTGGTAACAATCGCCTTTTTCGTTGTTGATCTTGCCTTCTGGACCGCCAATTTAATTAAAATTAAAGACGGTGGTTGGTATCCATTGGCTCTTGGCTTATTGTGCTTCACCTGTCTGATCACTTGGTTCAGGGGTCGTCAGATTTTGCGTCAGCGTGCAATGGAAGAGGGCATTCAACTTGGCAGTTTCATTGAATCATTGCTCAAGCACCCTCCGCATCGGGTTGATGGTACCGCTGTGTTCCTCACGGCGCACGTTGATTACCTGCCAGTTTCTTTCTTGCATAACCTCAAACATAACCATGTTCTACATGAGAGAGTCTTCTTTTTGAAGGTCAGTATTTGGGATGTGCCCTATGTCAGCGATGAAGAGCGCATTACCATGAAAGATCTTGGCGGCAATATCCATGTGGTACGCGCTATCTATGGCTTCAAAGAAACCCCAGACATGGGTTCCATTATTGATGTGATTGAGAAGACCTTCGGCATGAAGTTTGATTTAATGAACACCTCATTCTTTTTATCGCGCGATACGATCGTTCCATCAGCAATTCCGGGTATGGCGATGTGGCGTGAACGCCTGTTCTGTTGGATGTACCAAAATGCTGGTCGCCAATCTGACTTCTTTAAGATTCCTGCTAATCGTTTGGTCGAGCTCGGCGCAAAGGTTGAGATTTGAGAAAGCCAAGTTCTTTGCGTTCCTTAGCTGCGTTAGGTGCTTTTCTACTGGTTTGCATCTTCAGTAATCTGGCTCTTGCTACCCCCGCTGAAGAGGCTCAGCTTGAGCAGCTCGACAAAATTGAACGTGAGCTGGAGTTGCAACGCGATTGGGCTAAATACCGTTGGGAGAAAACTAACTCTGAGTGCTATCAAAAGTACTGGGTAAACAGCTGCCTGAAAGATTCTCGTGCAGAGTACCGCAAAGAGATTGATCCAATTCGTGCACAGGAAGTGGAATTGCATGAGGTGCAGCGGAAGTTGCGTGCAAGCATAAAAGACCAGCGTGATGCCGCAAAGATTGCTGAACGTGCCTCTGCTGAAAAAGCTGCTGAGCGCTCAGCTAATCAGAAGGATTTTGAAGAGAAGCAAAAAGCAGCAGCTGCTCGTGCAGCAGATGTTGAGCAACGCCGTAAAGATGCGCCTAAGCGTGCTCAAGAGAATAAAGCGGGCACACAGCTCGATTAATTGATTATTACTGCTGCACCCACTCATTAATTACTAGGTAATACTTTGGCCAAGATTAAAACAATCTATATCTGTCAGTCATGCGGTGGCAGCTCTGCTAAATGGCAAGGGCAGTGCCCTTCATGCCAGGCGTGGAATACGCTAGAGGAGGGCTTGCCTGAAGTAAGTTCGAATACTCGCTTTCAAGGTCTAGCGCAGTCTCTCCCACGTCAAAAGCTCTCTGCTATTAGTGCGGAAGATCTCCCGCGTTTTAGTACTGGCGTAGAAGAATTTGATCGCGTGCTAGGTGGCGGACTGGTTCCTGGCGGGGTTGTACTCTTGGGCGGTGATCCGGGCATTGGTAAATCTACTTTATTGCTACAAGCGCTGGCAGAGATGAGTGCTGCAGGCATGAATGTTCTCTACAGTAGCGGCGAAGAATCTGCTGCGCAAATCGCATTACGAGCAAAACGGATTGCATTGGATGCTCCTCAATTAGAAGTGCTGGCTGAGATTCAGTTAGAAAAACTCTTATCCATCATGGATACGGTGAAGCCGCAGGTCTTGGTAGTTGATTCGATTCAGACCTTGTATTCAGAAGTGTTGAGCTCTGCTCCAGGCTCTGTGGCACAAGTGCGAGAGTGCGCTGCGCAATTAACTAGAGCTGCTAAATCCAGCGGTATCTGCGTTCTGATGGTGGGTCATGTCACTAAAGATGGTCACTTAGCTGGACCTCGTGTGCTGGAGCACATTGTGGATACGGTTCTGTATTTTGAGGGCGATACCCATTCTTCGTTTAGATTAGTGCGCTCAATTAAAAACCGTTTTGGCGCTGTTAATGAGTTAGGTGTATTTGCCATGACTGAAAAAGGTCTGCGTGGCGTTGCTAATCCTTCAGCTATTTTCCTATCCCAGCATGCGGAGATGGTGCCGGGCGCCTGTGTATTGGTTACGCAAGAAGGTAGTCGCCCACTCTTGGTGGAGATTCAGGCACTAGTAGATACGGCGCATATTCCTAATCCGCGCCGTCTTGCGGTTGGCTTAGAGCAGGCGCGCTTAGCAATGCTATTAGCGGTATTGCATCGTCACGCAGGTGTCGCCTGCTTTGATCAGGATGTCTTCTTAAATGCAGTAGGCGGTGTGAAGATTTCCGAACCAGCGGCCGACTTGGCGGTGCTGCTAGCAATTCAATCCTCGATCCGAAATAAGGCTTTGCCTAAAGAATTAATCGTATTTGGTGAGGTGGGTTTGGCTGGAGAGATTCGTCCATGCCCTCGAGGTCAGGAGCGCTTAAAAGAAGCGGCAAAGCTCGGTTTTACTGTGGCCATTATTCCAAAGGCTAATATGCCTAAGACAAAGATTCCGGGATTAAGGGTGATACCGGTAGAGCGTATTGATCAAGCTATCTCAGCAGCAGCAGAGCTAAGTTAAGACAGCAAAAATTTAGCGCAAGTCTTCTGCTTGAATGAGTAATACTTGCTCGTCGCCTGCAGATACTTCCATCCAAATTACTGGGATCTGCGGAAACGCTTTTTTAAAGTGCTCATACTCGTTGCCAATCTCAATCAGAATGGCCCCACGTTCAGATAGGTAATCAGGGGCTCCGGCAATAATTTTTCGGATCAGATCCATGCCGTCATCGCCACCTGCTAATGCGAGAGCAGGCTCCGCATGATATTCAGCGGGCAGGGCATTCATGGAATTGGCGTTGACGTAAGGTGGGTTACAAATGATGAGATCAAAACGATTATCTTCATGGGGTTCTGGTAGCGCATCCCAGAGATCCCCTTCAAAAAGTTCCACTTGCGAAGTAAGGCCATGCCGATCGAGGTTGCGAGATGCTACTGCTAATGCAGGCAAACTGATATCACAAGCACTTACATGAATATCGGGGCAAGCTAAGGCTAGCAAAATGGCTAAAGAGCCATTGCCAGTGCAAAGGTCAAGTGCTTTACCATCGGCTGGTAGCCAAGGCTCTAAGGAGCCATCTGCAATGAGCTCGGCTATCCAGGAGCGAGGAACAATACTTTGCTCACTGGAATAAAACGGTACGCCCATTAACCAGGCTTCACCCAAAATATATGCCAATGGCTTACGTGTAGAGATGCGAGTTTCAGTAACTTTTAAAGCCTTAGCAATTTGCTCGGCAGTCATGACTTGCTCTAAATGATCCAGTGCTTCAGTGGGGCTGAGATCTAACTGTTTGCTGACAATCCACAGAGCCTCACTCCCAGCATCAACCGCACCATGTCCGTAATATAAATCTGCCGCCTCTAGTCGTTTTGCAACTTGATCAATGCATTCATCAAGCGTCAGAGATTGCTGGGGCGCAGGGTCCATGAGAAATTTGTATGGGAGGTAATTAGCTAAACAGTCTTAAGCAACGAGTTGCTCTAGAGTCTTGCGGAAAATATTTTTGAGAGGCACAACATCATCCACATTCACGCACTCATCAATTTTGTGACTTGTTGCATTGAGTGGGCCAAACTCCACAACCTCTTTGCAGATCTTAGCAATGAAGCGGCCATCACTCGTGCCGCCAGTGGTGGATAGCTCAGTATCAATTTTGGTTTCCGCTTTGATCGCTTTGCGTAAGGCACCAGCTAGAGCGCCATCACCAGTAATGAAAGGGCTACCGCCTAATACCCAATCAATTTCAAACTCAAGACCTGCAGCGCTGAGGATTGACTCTAGGCGACTACGCAGCTCTTCTGGTTTGCTCTCGGTAGAGAAACGGAAGTTGAAATCCACCGCCAGCTCTCCAGGAATCACATTATTCGCGCCAGTACCTGCATGAATATTGGAAATCTGAAAGCTAGTAGGTTGGAAATATTGATTGCCTTTATCCCACTCAGTTTCAACAAGCGCTTGAATCGCTGGCGCTGAAATATGAATCGGATTCTTGCCAAGATGAGGGTAGGCGATATGAGCCTGAATACCCTTGACTCGTAGCTTGCCTGAGAGTGATCCACGGCGACCATTCTTAATCATGTCGCCTAATTGGTCGACTGAGGTTGGTTCACCAATGACGCAGTAATCTAAACGCTGTCCCTGTTTTTGCAAGCGCTCACACATGATGACGGTGCCATCGTTGGCTGGACCTTCTTCATCACTGGTAATCAAAAAGGCAATCGAACCTTTGTGATCGGGGTGGGTGATTACAAATTCTTCTGTAGCAACAACGAATGCGGCAAGAGAGGTTTTCATATCTGCGGCGCCACGACCGTACAGCATGCCATCCCGAATTGTTGGGGTGAATGGATCATTAGTCCATTTTTCTAGTGGTCCAGTTGGGACAACGTCAGTGTGACCAGCAAACATCAAGACTTCACCCTGATCGCCTGCCGTACCTTTTTTGATTGCCCATAGATTGGTGACCTGAAAACTCTCGGGGCCGCTGATGACGCTCTCGGTATGAAAGCCAAGCGCTTGAAGCCGTTTGGCGATGAGCTCCTGACAGCCCCCGTCCGCTGGGGTTACCGAGCGGCAGGAGATGAGGGCTTCAGTTAACTCAAGGGTAGCGCTCATAGATTTAGCTTAATCGCGCAAGAGTTCGTTAATTGCAGTCTTTGCTCTAGTTTGAGCATCGACCTTTTTCACGATGATTGCTGCGTACAGGCTGTACTTGCCGCAAGCGGAAGGAAGGGAGCCTGGCACCACAACAGAACCGGCTGGCACACGGCCGTAATGAATTTCACCGGTTTCGCGGTCGTAGATCTTAGTGCTTTGACCAATGTATACGCCCATAGAGAGAACGGCGTTTTCTTCAATAACCACCCCTTCAACGACCTCAGAACGGGCGCCAATAAAGCAGTTATCTTCAATAATCACTGGGCCAGCTTGGATTGGCTCTAAAACTCCACCAATACCGACGCCACCGGAGAGGTGTACGTTTTTACCGATTTGGGCACATGAGCCTACAGTCGCCCAGGTATCAACCATGGTGCCTTCGCCTACATAAGCGCCAATATTGACGTAAGAAGGCATTAAAACGGCATTTTTGCCAATAAATGAGCCACGGCGAGCCATTGCAGGGGGAACTACGCGAAAACCGCCATTGGCGAAGTCTTCAGCGGTGTAGTTCTCGAATTTGCTCGGCACCTTGTCATAGAACTGGGTGTAGCCACCAGCACCCATAGGTTTGTTGTCCTCCAGGCGGAAAGACAGTAAAACTGCCTTTTTTACCCACTGGTTGACTTCCCATTTGCCGACACTACGGCGCTCAGCTACGCGAATGCTGCCCGTGTTGAGACCTTCAAGTACGGCGTTCACGGCGTTGCGGATTTCCCCAGAAACGGCCTCAGGAGACAGGTTTGCGCGGTTTTCCCAGGCTTGTTCGATGATGCTTTGTGGTGATTGGCTCATGCTTTTCAGTTAACTATCAGATTGTTAAGGGCTTTTGTCCCTGGATGTAGATTAATCATTATATCGGTGGGGCAAAAACCCGTGTGGGGAGCCCTAAGCTTGCTATCATCTTCCCACTTTAGTAATAATTTTTACTCCCTTATTTGAACCCCATTTTTCCCTGCAAAGTACGCCGTGCAACTGAAATCCATCAAACTTTCCGGCTTTAAGTCCTTCGTCGACCCAACCCACTTCGAAATGCCAGGTCAATTGATCGGTGTTGTGGGCCCTAACGGCTGCGGAAAGTCGAACATTATTGACGCGGTACGCTGGGTTTTGGGTGAATCTCGCGCTAGTGAATTGCGCGGTGAATCCATGCAGGACGTTATTTTTAATGGTTCTGGTTTGCGTAAGCCTTCCGGCCGCGCCAGTGTCGAACTGATTTTTGATAATTCAGAAGGACGCGCTCAGGGTCAGTGGAGTGCTTTTACAGAACTAGGTATTAAACGTGTTCTGACGCGTGATGGCAATTCTAGTTATTACGTCAACAATCAAGTTGTACGCCGTAAAGACATTCAAGATATTTTCTTGGGTACCGGTATGGGTCCAAGAGGCTACGCGATCATCGGGCAGGGCACGATCAATCGCATCTTGGAAGCCAAGCCAGAAGAGTTGCGTGTTTTCTTGGAAGAGGCCGCAGGCGTATCTAAATATAAAGAGCGTCGCAAAGAAACGGCTTCCCGTCTTGAAGATACAAAAGAAAACTTAGTTCGCGTAGAAGACATTTTGCGTGAGCTCGATCAACAGCTCACCCGCTTAGAGAAGCAAGCAACCGTAGCTGAGCGTCATGCTGAGTTATCTGCTGAGATGAAGTCTCAGCAGCAGTTGCTCTGGTTTGTACGTCAGACCGAAGCAGGCAAAGAGCAAGAGCGCCATGCCAACGGTATTCGTGACACTCAAGTAAGTCTCGAAGAGCAGACCGCAAAAATGCGTCATGCTGAAACTGAACTAGAGACTATGCGTACTGAACAGTATGCTTTGCAAGATAAGGTTTCTCAGGCTCAAGGCGATCTGTATCAAACCAATGCCGACGTTAGCCAGGTCGAGTCACAGATTCGTTACGTGCAAGAAGCGCGTCAGCGTCTACAACAGCAATCCCAAGATTTACAAGCTCAACTACAACGTTGGACTGTTCAAGAAACCGATGCCGCTCAAGCACAACGTACTGCTGAGCAAGAGCTCAGTTTAGCTGCAGAAAAAGAGCAAACATTGATTGCGGATTTATCTGGCTTGCAGGAGCAAATGCCGGCTCGCGAAGAGGCATATCAAATTCACTCCCGCGAACTCAATGATGCTCGTGAGAACTTAGCTACGATTGATCAACGCTTAGCCAGTTTGGGTGAGCGCGTAAGAGCTATTACAACTCAAGTAGAAGAGCTTAAAGGACGCGATACGCGTCTGGAGGCTGAACTTGCAGGTATGCGCAGGCCTGATGCTGAAGCATTGCAAATGGCAATTGATCGTCATGCTATGGCGCAACGCAAAGTAGATGAGGCAAGACAAAAAGCAGGGGAGGCACAACAACGTGTTCCCGCTGCGGATGAGGCTCGTAATACTGCGCAACAACAGATTCAATCAGCCAATCAAGAGTTAGCTCAAACTGAAGCGAAACTCACTGCGCTGACAGCATTGCAAGCAAGCGTACAGGCTCAAGGCAAGATTGGCCCATGGCTTGAGAGCAAGGGCTTAAAAGAGAGTAAGCGTTTATGGCAAGAACTCAAAGTGGAGAGTGGTTGGGAAGCCGCTTTGGAGTCAGTGCTGCGCGAGCGCTTAGCCGCTGTTACGGCAAAGAGTGTTCAGGAAACTTTAGCCTTAGCAAATGATGCTCCGCCAAGTCGTTTAGCGATTTTGTTAACAGAAGATATTTCTCCTGCTCACACTTCTGTGCCAGCAGATTTCATTCCGCTGTTAACTCGCGTTCAGAGCGCAGGCGCACCGCGTGTCGCTGCTGTATTGCAGGAGTGGTTAGACAATATTTATATTGCCAATAGTCTGGAAGATGCATTGCATCGCCGCGAGAAATTACCTGCTGGTGGCGCTTTCGTAACCCAACAAGGCCATTTGGTAAGTCGCGTTGGCGTGCAGTTGTATGCAGCAGACTCCGAGCAGGCTGGCATGTTGGCGCGTGCTCAAGAGATGGAAGGTCTCGAGAAGCAGTTGCGTGCACAGAAGTTAATTCAGAGTGAGCTACAAGGTGAGCTGGATCAATGCACCGCAAATTATCAGGCTGCCCATCAAGCTGCTGAGCAAACCCGTATTGCTGCGGAGCAAGCTGTACAAGAAGTACACGGCTTTGAAGTGGAAAGAATGCAATTAACTCAAGCCGAAGAAAAGTACAGCCAACGTGCCGAACAGATTCAGGGTGAGTTGAGTGAATTGCGCCAGCAAATGGAGCAATTGATTCAAACGCAAGAGCAATCAGCAGAAGAGCTTGCTCAGTCAGAAGAATCTAAGCAAGGCTTGCAAGAAAATCTCGCCATCGCTCAAGAAAAACTTGAGCTGGCTACCCAAGAGCGTGATCGTCTTCGTGAGGCGTTACGTTCATCTGAGATGTCTGCTCAAGAAGCGGCATTTGCCACTCGCTCATTACAGCAACGTATTGCTGACTTGCAACGCGATCAAAGTACTGCGCGCGTGCAAATCATGGAGATTCAGGATAAGCAGGCTACCTCTGAGCAAGAACTTGAAACACTGAGCGATGAAGAGGCGCAAGATAAATTGCAAGGTCTCTTGCTAGCTCGTAGCGCTCGTGAAGCTGCATTGGCCAATGCCCGTACCGAACAAGATGCCTTATTGCATCAATTGCGTGAAGCGGATGAAGTGCGCATGCAGATTGAGCGTAGCCTTCAGCCAATGCGTGACAAAGTGGTCGATCTGCAGTTGCGTGAACAGGCTGCCCGTTTGAACTTTGAACAGTTTGCAACTTTACTTTCAGATGCCGAAGCGGACCTAACTGCATTAGAAGCCAGCTTTAGCCCTGACCTGAAGGTGGGTGTTTTACAAAGCGAGGTAACTCGCCTTGGTAATGAGATTCAGTCTTTGGGCCCAGTGAATATGGCCGCTTTAGATGAGCTTTCAAGCTCACGTGAACGCAAGCAGTTCTTGGATGCACAATCTGCTGACTTGAACGAAGCGATGCAGACTTTGACGGATGCGATTGCCAAGATTGATGCGGAAACTCGTGACCTCTTACAAGGCACCTTTGATCAGGTCAACACCCATTTCGGAAAACTGTTCCCAGAGTTATTCGGCGGTGGTCATGCGGAGTTGGTGATGACTGGCGAAGAGATTCTCGATGCTGGCGTTCAAGTGATGGCTCAGCCTCCAGGCAAGAAAAATAGTTCTATCTACTTGCTGTCTGGTGGTGAAAAGGCCTTAACCGCAATTGCCCTCGTCTTCTCTTTATTCCTCCTCAATCCAGCACCGTTCTGCTTACTCGATGAGGTGGATGCGCCGTTGGATGATGCGAACACCTTGCGTTATGCGCAGATGGTTGCCAAAATGTCTAATAAGACTCAATTTGTGTTCATCTCGCATAACAAGATTACTATGGAAATCGCTCATCAGTTGATTGGTGTCACGATGCAAGAGCAGGGTGTATCTCGTATTGTTGCGGTGGATATTTCATCTGCAGTATCTATGGTGGAGGCAGCTTAAGTGGATCTAGAGCAATTCATGACAATGTTAGGTTTGTCTGACTTGCAGTTCGCTTTGGCTGTGATAGGTCTATTGATTCTGATTTCAGTAGCCATCCTTAATCTCAAGTACGCCCGTGCACGCCGCAAGGCCAAAGCTGCCAGTGAATATTCTGTAGTGGATCAACTCCCAAGAGAGCCTTCTTTTGGACAAGGCTTCGCCGATTCAGAAGAGCGTGCTGAGCCCACATTTGGTGATGCCAGTTTTTCTACGCCTTCCATCCCAGAGAGTTTTTCAATCGACCCTCGCATTGATTGCGTTATCACCCTCCGTTTTGATGAGGGTATTAATGGCGCTGAAATCTTAGAAGAAATCAATACCTGGAATGACCTTCCTGCAACTTCAACAGCCCGCTGGATGTGTGAAGGTTTAAATGCTGATGTTGACGCCGCTGAAGACTGGGAAGCTTTACGCCCAGATGCGTCTTACTCAGAGTTACAGCTAGCAATTCAACTGGCGAGTCGCCGTGGCCCAATTGGTGTCCTAGAGTTATCTGATTTCTGTTCACGTGCTCAAGCGCTTGCAGAGACCTTGGGTTCTCAGATAGATATGCCTAGCGTCAATACGATGTTAGAGAGTGCTAAAGAGCTCGACACCATGGCTGCTGAGAGCGATATTCAGTTGAGTATCAATGTTCTATTCGATGAGGCGACCCCAGGTGCCAACTTTGATGCCTTGATGCGCAAACGCGGTTTTAGACTTTCTCGCAATGGTCGTGCCTATGAGTTCTATAGCAACGGCACACTCATCTTTACTAGTGCAGAAATCGATCCCAATGCGCCCGTTAAACAAGCAACTTTATTGCTTGAAGTGCCTTTGGTATCGCAAGAAGAGCGCGCTTTTGAGCGCATGCTCGGCGAAGGTATTGAGATTGCCCAAGCAGCCCACGGTCGCTTGGTGGATGACAACGGCATTAATCTAACTGAAGCTGCGGTGATTAGCATTCGTCAGCACCTCGATGTCTTGTATGCCAATCTTGAGAAGGGCGGCGTTCCAGCTGGCTCTTCTACTGCTAGCAGACTCTTTAGCTAAGGAATCGCTTTGTCGTCCTCTAGTCCGACAAATTTAGCGGATCGCTACGCATTCTTGCAGACCGAGTTAGCACGCCTAGAGCATGCTTACTATGTTCTGGATAACCCCATAGTTCCGGATAGTGAGTACGACCGTCTATATCGAGAGCTCATTGAGATAGAGGTAAGTCATCCAGAATGGATTACTTCAGACTCACTCTCGCAAAGAGTGGGTGGTGCAGCTTTAAAAGAGTTTGACTCCGTTACCCATGCAGTGCCGATGCTTTCTTTGAATAATGCTTTTGAGGATGCTGAGCTGATTGCTTTTGACCGCCGCTGCCGTGAGGGTCTCCATATTGACCAGGTGGATTATGCGGGTGAGCTGAAATTTGATGGTCTAGCGATCTCACTACGCTATGAGCATGGCTCCTTAGTAAGAGCAGCCACTCGTGGTGATGGTGCTAGCGGTGAAGATGTCACTGCCAACATCAAAACGATTCGGGCTATTCCGCTGAAGCTCTCTGGGGACAATATTCCAAAAGTATTAGAAGTACGCGGTGAAGTCTTTATGTATCTCAAAGACTTCCAGAAAATGAATGAGCAAGCAGCTGCCCAAGGTGAGAAGGAGTTCGCCAACCCTCGTAATGCAGCAGCGGGTAGTTTGCGTCAATTAGATTCTAAGATCACCGCCAAAAGACCGCTATCGTTCTTTGCTTATGGACTCGGTGCACTAGAGCCCCAATCTTGGCTACCAAAAACACACGAAGAATTACTCAATGCTTACGTAAAACTCGGCTTACCAGTTTGTTCAGAGCGCCGCGTTCTCAAATCCGTAGAAGAGATATTGGCCTTTTATAACGAGGTTGGTGCCAAACGTGACGAACTTCCTTATGACATCGATGGCGTCGTCTATAAGGTCAACTCTTTTGCGGAGCAGGCTAAGCTGGGCTTTGTATCTAGAGCCCCGCGCTTTGCTTTAGCCCATAAATTTCCAGCACAAGAGGCTTTGACTACTGTTTTGGGCATCGATGTGCAGGTAGGTCGCACGGGCGCCATCACTCCAGTTGCAAGACTTTCTCCTGTAGAGGTTGGCGGTGTTACCGTCACTAACGCTACTCTCCACAATGAAGATGAAGTAAAGCGCAAAGATGTGCGTATTGGCGATACCGTTTCAGTGCGAAGAGCAGGGGATGTTATTCCGGAAGTGGTTTCGGTAGTCAAAGAACGTCGACCAGTAGGTGCCACAGAATTCGTAATGCCAAAGAATTGTCCGGTATGTGATTCACATATCGAGCGATTGGCAGACGAGGCTGTAGCTCGTTGTAGTGGCGGCTTATTTTGCGGTGCACAGCGCAAGCAAGCATTAATCCATTTTGCCCACAGAAGAGCATTGGATATTGAAGGTCTGGGCGAGAAGATTGTTGATCAATTAGTTGATCACAATCTAGTCAGAACTCCGGCTGATCTCTATCGTCTCGGCTTTACTGCAATCGCCAACCTAGAGCGCATGGGCGAGAAGTCGGCTGATAACCTCATCGCTGCAATCAATCAATCCAGAAACACGACGCTGGCGAGATTCATCTTTGCATTGGGTATTCGTCATGTGGGCGAGACCACTGCCAAAGACTTGGCTAATCACTATCAATCCATGCATGCCCTGATGGATGCCAGTCTCGAAGACTTACTGACGGTTAAAGACGTTGGCCCCGTAGTAGCCAACTCTATCACTAGCTTTATGGAAGAAGCTCATAACCGCGAAGTGATTGAGCAACTCCTGGCCTCAGGCATGCAGCTCTCTGTAGAAGAAAAAGTCATCAGCGCAGCCGTAGCTGGAAAAACCTTTGTGCTCACAGGTACATTCCCAACCATGACAAGAGATCAAGCCAAGGACCTGCTTGAAAAAGCAGGCGCTAAAGTCGCTGGCTCAGTCTCCAAGAAAACCGACTACGTAGTTGCTGGAGCAGATGCTGGCAGCAAACTCACTAAAGCTGAAGAGCTAGGTGTTCCAGTGATTGATGAAGTGGCTATGGTAGATCTCCTTAAGTAGGAGGATTCCTACTCAATGATCAGCTTTGCAGTAGCTGATTCTTTTAATATGATTTCAGTTTTTATTAGTCAACATGCTTGATCTCATCTCTCTGGCAGCAGTTCACTCATCGTTTAAGTCTGTCTGTGATCAGGTTCTCTCCTCAAGAAATCCTTACTCACGCTCCACAAATCAGGGTCACATCACAGCGAGTGGGTTGGTGGTCAAAGACGGTAAGGCCCTCCTTATCTTTCACCCCTATATTAAGCAATGGTTCCAGCCTGGTGGTCACGTTGATGATGGCGAATCCCCTATGCAAGCGGCAATAAGAGAGGTTTACGAGGAGACGGGAATTATTTGCGAGCCTATTGAAGGCCAATCAAAACCAATTGATATTGATTTACACGAAATTCCCCTAAATCCAAAAAAGGGCGAGGACGCGCATTTGCACATCGATCTTTTATTTGTATTGCAGATGGTTGGAGAGCGAGAATCTCCTGAAAAGATTGAAAAGGCATGGGTACCTTTTGATCAAATTACTAGCCCGCGTATTAAACGAGCATTACAAAAGCTACAAGATTAGGCTTAAGCCCCTAGAGCCTCTAATAAATCCGTCTCCAGCACGATCTGCAGTTTAGGGTTCTTGCTCAAGTTAGCTGCATCCAATAGGAATACGTCTTCCACTCGCTCGCCCAATGTATTGATGCGAGCTGTATGCAGTGAAACCTGATGCTTAGCTAAGACTCTAGAGATTGCATAAAGTAGGCCAGTACGGTCACTAGCTGAAAGAGAAAGCGCGTAGTAGTGACCACGTTCATCTGGAGTCATATGTACGCGTGGTTGAATGGGGAAGGTGCGAGACTGTCTTGAGAGTCTTCCCATGCTTGGTGATGGCAGCGGATCATTGTTTTGCAGTGCCGCTGTGAGTTCGTATTCAACCAGCTGAATGAGATCTCGATAACTTCCGCCTTCATCTACCAAATTACTGCCTGAGATTTGGAATGTATCCAGCGCATACCCGTGCTTAGTTGTGTGAATGCGGGCATCCCAAATAGAGAAGCCATGACGTTCAAAGTAGGCGCAAATTCGTGCGAAGAGATCTTCTTGGTCTTTAAGGTACACAGCAATCTGTAACCCTTCGCCAACTGGAGAAAGGCGGGCGCGTACAACTGGTGTTTCACTATCCACCTTATTAAATAGATGGCGAGTTAACCACGCAATATCGGCGGCGTCTTGTCTTAAGAAGAATGCAACGTCTAATTGTTTCCAGAGATTCTCATAAGCAGAGTCATCGATCGCATAGAGTCTTAGCTTGGCACGGGATTCTTCTTGATGCTGTGCAAGCTCTGAAGAGGCATCTGGCTTTGCGCCTCCCAATACACGTAGAGTGACACGATAGAGATCCTCTAATAGCTTGCCTTTCCAGGCATTCCATACTTTTGGACTGGTGCCACGAACATCGGCAACTGTTAATAGATATAGTGCAGTGAGATGACGTTCATCACCCACTTTTTTAGCAAATGCTTGAACTATTTCAGGATCTGTAATGTCTTGTTTCTGAGCAACCTGACTCATATTCAGGTGTTCCGCAACTAACCAAACCAACAGTTCAGTATCTGCCTTGTCTAAACCATGGTCTTTTGCAAACTTGCGCATATCTGCTTTACCAAGCTCAGAGTGATCGCCGCCACGCCCTTTGGCAATGTCATGAAAGAGTGCAGCAATGACTAATAGCCAAGGCTTCTCAAAATGGGCAATCAGGCTGCTACAAAAAGGAAACTCATGCGTATGCTCAACCACCATAAAGCGGCGTACATTACGTAGCACCATCAAGATATGTTGATCAACCGTGTAGACGTGAAATAAGTCATGCTGCATCTGACCAACGATTTTTCTGAAGGCAGGGAGGTAGCGACCCAGAACGCTGGTGCGGTTCATGAGTTGGAAAGCGCGACTAACTCCCTCGGGCTCTTTCAGGATCTCAATAAAGAGTGCGCGATTAACTGGATCCTTACGCCATTTGCTATCCATCTTCTGACGCGCGTTGTAAAGCGCTCTAAAGATCGTCGCAGATAAGCTCTTGACGTTGGCTGTTTGCGCAAATACCAAGAAGGTGCGCAGAATTTGTTCTGGATGCTTCTGAAATAGTTGAGGATCAGTAATATCTAGAACACCTTGACGCTCAATAAAGCACTCATTACCCTCGCCGGCAATCTCATGAGTTGTTTTGGATTCTTGAGGGAAGAGAAGTGCTTCAATATTTTGCAGTAGCACATCATTTAATTGATTAACTGCTTTAGCTGCCCAATAGTAGCGACGCATGATCGCTTCACTAGCTAATCTAGAGGATTCTTCTTGGATACCCATGGCTGCAGCAAGTGGCGCCTGCAAGTCAAATACCAATACATCTTGTCTGCGCTTGGCAAGGAGGTGCAAGTTAGCGCGCAGAGTTTCTATGAAGCGCTGGTTACGATTGAGTTCAGTTAACTCGCGTTGAGTAACTAGGCCGGCAAGACTAAGATCTTTAAATGTATTGCCTAGATGGGCCGCTTTACTGACCCAAGAAATCACTTGAAGGTCACGCAAACCACCAGGACTCTCTTTGCAATTGGGCTCTAGAGAGTAGGGTGTGTCTTGGTATTTGTAGTGACGCTGAATTTGCTCTGCCAGCTTAG
The DNA here is from genome assembly GCA_000342265.1 of beta proteobacterium CB. Classification (NCBI taxonomy): domain Bacteria; kingdom Pseudomonadati; phylum Pseudomonadota; class Betaproteobacteria; species beta proteobacterium CB. The sequence goes on along the minus strand of CP004348.1, from coordinate 1,240,840 downwards.
CCTGAAAGAATGCCTTTGGATCCATTGCCACTTCAAAGGCTTTTTCAAAGTCCTTATAAAGTTGTTTATTGCCACATAGGAGTCGCGCCTCTAAGAGTGATGTTCGTACAGTGACATCTTGCTCAGATTCAGACATGCATTCTGCAGTGTTCCGTACTGAAGAGCCTATCTCCAGTCCCATATCCCAGCAGCTGGCAATAAATTGTTCAACCTGTTTCGATAAAGCGAGTGCTTGTTTTTCTTCTGCTGGGAGCAGAATGAGAATATCAATATCAGAATGGGGGAATAAAGCATTCCTTCCATAACCACCAACGGCAATTAAACTAGCTTCATTGTTTAAGCCGCAGTTATTCCAGAGATGGGCGAGTATTTGATCGCTCATCTTGGTAAGTTGTTTGGTTAACCTACCTACTGACTGTGTTTTTCTAAACTCGTCGTATGCAACTTCGCGCGCTGCACGCAGGCTAGCTGCATCAGCAATATTGCTGGCTGCCTGGAGTTTATTCATAAACTTATGCGCTTGCTAGGCTTGGCCTAAAGGATAGGCTTTTAACGCAATCAGGGGCTGGATTACTTCCCTCCGACCAAGTTAATACCTCAACACCAGTTGCCGTTACCAAGAGGGTGTGCTCCCATTGTGCAGAGAGGCTGCGGTCTTTAGTCTTCACTGTCCATTGATCAGGCATGGTGCGGATATCGCGCTTGCCAGCGTTAATCATTGGCTCAATCGTGAAGGTCATGCCTTCTTTTAATTTCTCACCGGTGCCAGGGCGGCCATAGTGAAGAATCTGCGGATCCTGATGAAACACTTTGCCAATGCCGTGACCGCAATATTCACGAACAACTGAGTAGCCAGCATTTTCAGCATGTTGCTGAATGACGTGGCCAATATCGCCTAGTGATGCACCAGGCTTGACCTGTGCAATGCCAAGCCACATGCATTCAAAAGTAATTTGAGTCAGACGTTTTGCCAATACTGAAACTTCGCCGACCATGAACATGCGGCTGGTATCGCCGTAGTAGCCATTGGGAGTAATGACAGTGATATCGAGATTCACGACGTCACCGGTTTTCAGAATCTTCTCTCCAGGGATGCCATGGCAAATCACATCGTTAACGGAAGTGCAGATGGATGCTGGAAAGGGCGGGTAGCCAGGCGGCTGATAGTTCAGTGGCGCTGGGATGGTCTTTTGGACATCGCGCATGTATTCATGGCAGATGCGATCCAACTCAGCCGTACTGACGCCGGCTTTGACGTGTGGGGCAACGTGGTCAAGAACTTCACTGGCTAAGCGGCCAGCTTCGCGCATCCCTTGGATGTCTTTTTCGGCGGTAAATACACTATTCATGCCTTGATTATCAACGACTTGGCAGTTTTTGGCAGATCAGTAGTGCTTAAAATATAGGCATACTCCTTGTTTGGAAGTCCCTAAGACAAGTTTTAAGGCAACCTTACCTGGCTCCCTAGGCTTAGAGAGTGGGGTGGCGCTGGCTAGATCATTGATATCTAAGCTATAATTTTGTTCTCAGGTCAATTTTGATCTGAAATCGCGGGTTGAGCCTTCCAGGGTGGCGCTTTTTAGCGCAGCTAGGACTCAATCTTAGAAACTAACCCTTAGGAGAAGTTATGTCAGTAACTATGCGTCAAATGCTGGAAGCCGGTTGCCATTTTGGTCACCAAACCCGTTTCTGGTCCCCAAGAATGGCCCCTTATATTTTCGGCCATCGCAACAAAATTCACATCATCAACTTAGAAAAAACATTGCCGATGTTTCAGGACGCCCTGAAATTTGCAAAACAAGTTGCTGCTAATCGTGGAACCATCTTATTCGTTGGTACAAAGCGTCAATCACGCGAGATCATTGCTGAAGAAGCTGCTCGTGCTGGTATGCCTTACATCGACAGCCGTTGGTTGGGCGGTACGCTCACAAACTTTAAAACTGTTAAAGGTTCCCTCAAGCGTTTGAAGGATATGGCAGTTGCTAAAGAAGCTGGCGATTGGGAAAAGCTTTCTAAGAAAGAAGCTTTGACTAACGATCGTGATCTCGACAAGTTGCAAAAAGCGCTTGGCGGTATTCAAGATTTGAACGGCGTTCCTGATGCAATTTTCGTAGTGGACGTTGGCTATCACAAGATTGCTATTACCGAAGCTAACAAGCTTGGTATTCCGGTTATCGCTGTGGTGGATACCAACCACTCACCAGAAGGTGTTGATTACATCATCCCTGGTAACGATGACTCCAGCAAAGCTGTTCTTCTCTACGCTCGTGGCATTGCTGACGCAATCCTCGAAGGTAAATCAAACTCTGTTCAAGAGATCTTGACTGCCGTTAAAGAAGGCGAAGAAGAGTTTGTTGAAGAAGGGAAGGCTGAATAATGGCCGCTATTACCGCTGCAATGGTTGGCGAGTTACGCGCCAAGACTGATGCTCCGATGATGGAGTGCAAAAAAGCATTGACTGAAGCTGATGGCGATATGGCTCGTGCAGAAGAAATTCTGCGTGTAAAGCTCGGTAGCAAAGCTGGTAAAGCGGCATCCCGCGTTACTGCTGAAGGTATTGTTGCTTCAGCCATTGATGGCACTACAGGTACTTTGCTTGAAGTGAACTGCGAGACTGACTTCGTTTCAAAGAACGATGACTTCTTAGCGTTTACACAAGCCTGCGCAAATCTGATTTCTGAAAAGAATCCAGCTGACGTTGCTGCATTACTTGCATTGCCAATGAATGGTCAAACTGTTGATGAAGTTCGTAGCGCCTTGATCGGTAAGATCGGTGAGAACATCATGCCGCGTCGTTTCAAGCGTTTCGCCGGTAGCAACAAGTTGGTTTCTTACCTCCACGGTACTCGTATTGGTGTCATGGTTGAGTTTGAGGGCGATGAGACTGCAGCTAAAGACGTAGCAATGCATATTGCTGCAATGAAGCCGGTGGCTTTGTCGATGGCGGATGTTCCTGCTGAAGCAATTGCCGTAGAGCGTAGCGTTGCTGTTCAAAAGGCTGCTGAATCTGGTAAACCACCAGAAATCGTTGAGAAGATGGTTGAAGGTTCTATTCAGAAGTACCTCAAAGAGGTTTCTTTGTTGAACCAAACTTTCGTTAAAAACGACAAGCAATCGGTTGAGCAAATGCTTAAGGCTGCCAACACCACAATCAAGGGTTTCACTATGTTTGTTGTGGGTGAGGGCATTGAAAAGCGTCAAGACGACTTTGCGGCTGAAGTTGCTGCTCAGGTTGCCGCTGCTAAAGGCGCTTAATCAGCTCCGAAACTACTGGGCTTGCCCAGTAAGGCTGTAATACCCAAAAGGGCATGGAAATCTCGGTTTCTATGCCCTTTTGTTTGATCTAGGCCAAGCCCTTTATAATTTGGGCAAGATATTAAAAAGTACTTAAAGATCAATAAGCTAAGCATATAAATTGCTTGGCAAATTACGGAAAATAAAACGATGCCAGCCTACAAACGTGTTCTCTTAAAACTCTCTGGTGAAGCCCTCATGGGGGATGATGCTTTTGGCATCAATCCAATCACTATTGACTCCATGGTGAAAGAAATTGCCGATGTAGTGAATAGTGGCGTTCAGTTGGCTATAGTGATTGGCGGCGGAAACATTTTCCGGGGTGTAGCAGGTGGCGCGGCCGGTATGGATCGCGCAACAGCAGACTACATGGGAATGTTGGCCACCATGATGAACTCTCTTGCGCTGCAAGATGCTTTGCGCCAAAAAGGTGTGGAAGCCCGTGTACAGTCCGCTCTCAGAATGGACCAAGTAGTTGAGCCTTATATTCGTCCGCGTGCAATTCGTGCATTGAGTGAGGGTAAGGTAGTGATCTTTGCCGCAGGCACTGGTAACCCATTCTTTACTACTGATACGGCTGCCGCTTTGCGCGGTGCTGAGATGGCTGCAGAGATCGTTCTGAAGGCCACTAAGGTTGATGGTATCTATAGCGCCGATCCAATGAAGGATCCAACAGCCACCCTTTATAAAACAATTACTTTTGATGAGGCAATCATCAAAAACTTGCAAGTGATGGATGCAACTGCTTTTGCATTGTGTCGTGATCGCAAATTACCAATCAAAGTCTTTTCGATTCTCAAGCCGGGCGCACTGATGCGTGTGGTTCAGGGTGAATCTGAAGGCACTTTAGTACACGTTTAATAGGAGGCTTGATGTCCGCAGCAGAAATTAAAACTAATACCGATCAAAAGATGCAGAAGTCTCTCGAGGCTTTGAAATCCAATTTGGCAAAGATTCGTTCTGGCCGCGCAAACCCAGGAATTTTGGAGCACATCCAAGTGGATTACTACGGCAATCCAACACCGCTAAGCCAAGTTGCTAGCTTGGGTTTGGCTGATGCGAGAACGATTAACGTTCAACCATTCGAAAAGAATATGGTTGCTGTAGTTGAGAAGGCGATTCGGGATTCTGATTTGGGGCTTAATCCAGCTTCCCAGGGCACCGTGATTCGCGTACCAATGCCAGCGCTGACTGAAGAGCGTCGTCGTGATTTGACTAAGGTAGTTAGAAACGAGGGCGAAGAAACTAAAATCGCCGTGCGTAATTTGCGTCGTGACGCTAATGAGCACCTCAAGCGCCTCACTAAGGATAAAGAAATTTCTGAGGATGACGAGCGTCGCGCTACTGACGACATTCAAAAGATGACTGATCGTGCAGTTGTTGAGATCGATAAGATCGTCTCGGAAAAAGAAAAAGAGATCATGACGGTTTAATCGTCAGACTCAATTCTTATTATTCGCTTCATGACACAGCACGCTAGCTCTACCTTAGTTGTTCCGGAGGTTAGTGCTATTCCTCGCCATGTTGCCATCATCATGGACGGCAACGGACGTTGGGCTAGCAAGCGCTTTATGCCACGTGTTGCTGGGCATTCAGAGGGGCTAGGCGCTGTTCGTAAGATCGTTCAAGAGTGTCGCCGTCTGGGCGTTGAATACCTCACCGTATTTGCATTTAGTTCTGAAAATTGGCGTCGCCCACCGGAAGAGGTGGGTTTTTTAATGAAGCTGTTTTTAAAGTCATTAAAAAGTGAAGTCTCGCGTCTTGCTGAAAACGATATCGCTTTGCGCCTAGTAGGCGACTTAAGCCGTTTCGACTCCGCGATTCAGGAGATGGTGCAATTCTCCGAAGAAAAAACAGCTGGCTGCAAAGATTTGACTTTCACGATCGCCGCTAACTATGGTGGACGCTGGGATATTTTGCAGGCAATGCGTCAGTGTTTGGTTGCCAACCCAGGCCTGAAACCTGAGCAAGTCTCTGAAGAATTACTGCAGGCTCATTTGTCGATGGCGTACGCACCAGAGCCAGATTTATTTATTCGTACCGGTGGCGAGCAAAGGGTAAGTAACTTCTTGTTGTGGCAATTAGCCTATACCGAGTTGTATTTCACGGACACCCTTTGGCCTGATTTTGATGAAGCTGAATTACACAAAGCGTTCGACTGGTTTAGCCAGCGTGAACGTCGCTTCGGACGTACCAGTGCTCAATTGGCTTCTGAGCCACTGAGCGACGCAGTTTAAGTAATTCATATCCCCATATGCTAAAAACCCGAATCATTACTGCCACCATCTTGATGGCAGTGCTATTGCCTATCTTGTTTTTATTGCCACCGATCTATTTAGGCACATTCTTCCTGATCGCATTAGTTGCGGCTGCTTGGGAGTGGAGTCGCATGATTGCTCCAGAAGCTAAGAAGGCTGCCTGGCTTTATGCTGTTTTTTGTTTGATTATCATTTTATTTTTGCTTGGCATGCAGGCCATTACATGGCAGTTCTCTTTACTCATGATGGCAGTCCTATTTTGGTTTTTTATAGCGCCATTTATTTTGGCAAAAGGGATGAATCTTTCTCTTCAAAAGTTCAAGTCTTTCTATAGCATTTTGGGTTTAATTATTCTGCCGGCGACTTGGTTTGCCTTGGTCTTCTTACGTGAGCTCGGTCTAGTCTTTCTATTAAGTAGCATGGCTTTAGTTTGGGTTGCTGATATTGGTGCATATTTTGTTGGTAAAGCATTTGGCAAACACAAGCTGGCAGTTCAGATTAGCCCGGGGAAGTCGATTGAGGGTGCAGTAGGTGGTCTATTCCTTTGTTATATCTATGCATTCTTATGCGTGACATATTTACCTCTAGGTGATACTTTATTTGGCGCCTGGGCCATCCGATTCGGTTGGGTGCCCATGTTTGTGATGGTTACGGTATTGGCGGCGTTCAGCGTCTTTGGAGACTTATTTGAGTCTCAATTAAAGCGTTTAGCAGGAGTAAAAGACAGTAGTCATTTATTGCCTGGTCATGGTGGTGTACTCGATCGTGTTGATGCACTCATCCCAACCATGCCAATTGCCGCTTTGCTAGCTGGATTGATTTAATGCCGCTTAAACGGGTTGCCATCTTAGGATCTACAGGATCTATTGGTGTTAACACCTTAGATGTGATCCGTGCACATCCTGAGCGTTTCAAAGTGGTGGCCTTGACTGCCGCAAAGCAAATTGAGCGTTTAGCCGAGCAATGCATTGAGTTCAATCCGGCCATTGCAGTGGTAGCCAATGCTGATGGTGCTGCCCAACTCAGTCGACTCTTGCAAGAAAAAAAGATTGCCACTCAAGTTCTCTATGGACCGCAGGCACTAGTTCAGGCTGTTACTGAATCTGGATGCGACACTGTTATGGCGGCGATTGTAGGAGCGGCCGGTCTCGTGCCCGCCCTGGCGGCTGCACAAGCGGGCAAGAGGGTATTGCTGGCCAATAAAGAAGCCTTGGTAATGTCGGGCAATTTATTTATGCAGGCCATGAAAGCAGGCGGCGGTGAATTACTTCCCATCGACAGTGAGCACAATGCAATTTTTCAATGTTTGCCAGATCGCTTCACAAAAAATCCGTCGGATCACTTGGGCGTTGAAGAGCTTTGGCTAACTGCTTCTGGTGGTCCATTCAGAGATAGATCGCTTGCAGATTTAGCAAGCATCACCCCCGAGCAAGCCTGCGCCCATCCCAACTGGGTGATGGGTAGAAAGATTTCAGTTGATTCAGCAACGATGATGAATAAAGGTCTTGAAGTGATCGAGGCCTTTTGGTTGTTTGGTTTGCCGCTGGAAAAAATTAAGGTATTAATTCATCCGCAGAGCGTAGTGCACTCGATGGTGCGTTATCGCGATGGCTCGGTGCTGGCACAAATGGGTCAGCCTGATATGCGTACGCCGATTGCTTATGGGCTAGCTTGGCCTGAACGTATAGATGCTGGTGTTACCCCATTAAATTTGACCCAGTTAACTGGCCTGAGTTTCACGGAGCCCAATTTCAGTCAATTTCCTTGCTTGAGTTTGGCCTTTGCTGCCGCAAAATCGGGAGGCACTGCTCCCGCGATATTGAATGCTGCCAATGAAGTTGCTGTTGCGGCTTTCTTAGATGATGGTTTGCCTTACCTAAAGATTTCGAATGTTGTCGAGCACTGCTTGAATACCTTGCCTCCAGTTGCAGCAGATTCTTTGGAGACCATTCTTGAGGCCGATGTTCTTGCCCGTCAGACTGCGAATCAGTTCATTCGCACTCTTCAGAAATAAATTGGTAGATTTGTGCAGGCTTTAATTACCCTTAGCGCATTTCTAGTCACACTCGGCGTATTGGTGAGTTTTCACGAGTACGGTCATTTTCTTGCCGCTCGCTTGTGCGGAGTCAAAGTACTTCGCTTTGCCCTGGGTTTTGGCAAGCCAATTTTTACTTTTCGTGCTGAGAATGGCACCGAGTGGGTGCTTGCCTCGATTCCTTTGGGTGGTTACGTCAAGTTACTCGATGGTCGCGATAGTGCGCAAACCATTCCAGAAAAAGAACGTTCTGAATCTTTTGATGTGAAGCCTCTTTGGCAACGCTCTTTGATAGTGGCAGCAGGACCCTTTGCCAACTTCCTGCTGGCAGTTATTTTGTTTTCAGTAATTTATGTCTCTGGCGTACCTCAGTTGCCTGCTCGGCTGCAGGCTCCGCCCGAGCAATCCATTGCTGCAAAACTTGGAGTGGCGGCAGGGGATCAGGTTATTGGTTGGCAATCCCTCTCATCTGAATACAGTGGTAGCCCGATTCTTAACGAGTTTGATGTTGTCCCAAGTTGGAATGCCTTACGTTGGCTTTTGTTAGATGCACTTACCGGGGAGCAGGGTTTTGCCTTGGAAATGCAGGATATTTCTGGCGCTCGTCACATTAAGTCCTTTAGGCAGGATGATTTACCCCCAGTTACGCCGGAATCGGACCCATTTCAAGCGCTAGGCTTACTTCCCCAGGTCAGCCCACCCTCGGAGTGGAAGGAGCTTAAATTAGGCCCTATTGATGCCTTGGGTTTTGCTGGTCAGCGGGTCTATTTAATCAGCAAGGTCTCGATGAGGCTGATGTTGGGTTTGTTTACCGGCAAAACGACCCTAAAACAGCTCGGTGGGCCATTGAGCATTGCGGATATGGCGGGGAAGTCTGCCCAGGTTGGCTGGCAGCCATTTGTAGCCTTCCTAGCCCTCATGAGCATCAGTATCGGGCTCTTGAATTTAGTGCCTTTACCAATGCTAGACGGGGGTCAGCTCCTGTATGATGCATGGGAGTTGGTTGTTGGTAAGCGAATGTCAATATCCATGCAGGAAAAGCTCCAAAAAGTGGGTTTTCTGCTACTGATATCACTTTCCTTGCTAGCCTTGTTTAATGATTTGCAACGCTACCTTTCACCTTGAATTTTTTGATCTCCTCTTTCCGCTCCGTAGCTCGATTTGTTGCTCAAGTCGCTTTCATTCTTGCTGCTGGTTTCTGCGTTAACGCGCAAGCTGCTGACCCATTCGTTATTAAAGACATTCGAATTGAAGGCTTGCAACGAGTGGAGCCGGGTACCGTATTTAGCTACCTACCAGTTCAGGTGGGTGATACTTTTACAGAAGAGAAAAGTGCTGAGGCTATCAAGGCTTTGTACAGCACTGGTTTTTTCCGGGATGTGCAAATTCAGGCACAAGGCAACGTTCTGATTGTCATCGTTGAAGAGCGTCCCACCATCTCTCGTATTGAATTTACTGGGATGAAAGAATTTGACCAGGAAGTGGTACGTAAATCCTTAAAAGCAGTGGGCGTGGCAGAAGCCCGCTTCTACGACAAAGCTTTGATTGATAAGGCTGAGCAAGAGCTCAAGCGCCAGTATGTTGGTAAAGGTATGTATGCCGCTGAGGTGGTTGCAACTGTCACCCCGGTGGAGCGCAATCAAGTTGCGATCTATTTCAACATCGATGAAGGCCCTGTAGCCAAAATCCAAGAGATTAATTTCATCGGTAACAATATTTTTAGCGAGAGCACCCTCAAAAGCCAGATGCAGTTAAAAACTGGTGGCTGGCTTTCTTGGTATAGCAAAGACAATTTGTATTCCAAGCAAAAGCTCACAGCTGACTTAGAGAACATTCGCTCTTACTACCTCAATCGTGGTTACCTTGAGTTTGTGATTGAATCCACTCAGGTTTCTATTACCCCGGATAAAAAAGGCATCTACCTCACAATCAGTATTCGTGAAGGCAATAAGTTCACAGTAAAAAATGTCCGCTTGGCTGGTGACTTACTGGGTAAAGAGGCTGAGCTGATACAGCTCGTAAGCCTTAAGCCGGGTGACACCTTCTCCTCTGCCAAGTTGACAGAGAGCACTAAGGCGATTGCAGAAATCTTGGGCTCATATGGGTATGCGTTCGCAACCATTAATCCACAGCCAGACATTCGTCGTGATCTGAGCGAGGTTGATTTAACGCTCGTAGTAGACCCAGGCCGTCGTGTCTATGTGCGTCAAGTGAATGTCACTGGAAATGCCAAGACTCGCGATATGGTGATTCGTCGTGAGATGCGTCAATTTGAAAGCTCTTGGTTCGACAGTGAAAAAATTGATCTATCTAAAAAACGTTTAGGTCGATTGGGTTATTTCACTGAGACTGACGTATCTACCCAGGATGTCCCTGGATCCCCAGATCAAGTTGATGTGAACGTGAAGGTAACAGAAAAGCCAACTGGCGCAATTACTTTAGGCGCTGGTTTCTCCTCTACTGAGAAGTTGATTCTCTCTGCCGGTATTAACCAGGAGAATGCTTTTGGTACAGGTACCGCAGTGGGCTTGAACTTCTCTCTCGGTAAGATCAACCAAAGCTTGGCTTTATCAAACTACGATCCTTACTTCACTGAAGATGGTATCAGCCGCTTTACTGATCTGTACTACCGCTCATCCAAGCCGCTGTATTACACCGGTGATCCAGATTACCAAATCAAGTCTGTTGGTAGCAATATTAAGTTTGGCGTTCCCTACACTGAGGTAGACCGGGTTTTCTTCGGCACTGGATTTGAGGTGTTCCAGATTCAATCTAGTATTAATACGCCAACACCGTATTTAAACTACATGCAGGACTATGGCATCGCCGCCCCTGGTTATCCTGCAACATTGAATACTTACAACGTTCCAATTACAGTCGGTTGGTCGCGTGATGGTCGTGATAGCGCTCTGATTCCTTCGACAGGCTCTTTGCAACAACTCAATGCCGAGGTGGGAACGCCGGTGGGTAACATGATGTTCTACCGCCTATTTGGCCAGTATCAAAAATATCACTCCTTCTCAAAAGGCAATATCTTGTCCTTTAATGGTGAGGTTGGTTACGGTGAGGCCTATGGCAAGTACCCATTCCCAATCACTAAAAACTACTATGTTGGTGGTATTGGATCGGTTCGAGGCTATGCCCCAGGATCGCTAGGGCCTACCTACGTTAATACCTATACCGGCCTGAATCAGCCTACTGGCGGTCAGTCCAAAATCGTCAGCAACGTTGAGTACACCGTCCCGGTTCCTGGATCTGGAGTTGATAAAACCTTGCGGGTATTTGGTTTCGTGGATGGTGGTAATGTCTATAACGAAAATATCAATCTCGTCTTGCGATATTCTTATGGCTTAGGTTTATCATGGATATCACCACTGGGCCCACTGAAGTTCAGTTACGGTATTCCGATCAAATCCTTGCCAACGGATAACGTGCAGCGTTTACAGTTCCAAGTGGGTACAGCGTTTTAATTGTTTAAGGAAAGTTTTATGAAGCTTTATCAATCTTCTAAATGGATTCAATACGGCTTAATTGCCGCATCATCATTGATTGCTTTGCCTCAGGCATTTGCTCAAGACGCTGGAACACGAGTTGCAGCTGTGAACGTTGAGAAGGTATTCAACGAATCTAATATGGCCAAAGCAAGCCAGACTAAATTGCAAAATGAATTCATGAAGCGCCAGACTGAAATTCGCGATAGCGCGCAAAAAATTAAATCTGCTGCTGAAAAATTAGACCGTGATTCAGCGGTGATGTCCGAAGCAGAGCGTTTACGTCGTCAACGTGAGTTAGCGGATCAAGACCGCGAACTTCAACGTAAGCAACGTGAGTACACAGAAGATCTGAATCAGCGTAACTTTGAAGAGCGCGCCAAGATTGCCGAAAAAGCCAATCAAGCCCTTAAGCAAATTGCTGACCAAAGAAAAATTGATGTCATTATTCAAGATCCAGCCTATGCCAATCCAAAGGTTGATGTTACGGATGATGTCATCAAGGCTTTGAATAGTCTCAAGTAAGTTTCATGCCCACCGCCATCGAGCTGGCCGAACAGTTTCAAGTAAGCTTGGTGGGGGACGGCTCCCACGCGCTTCAGGGCCTCGCTCCTCTCGAGCGAGCTCAACCAAGCCAGATCTCTTTTCTCTCCAATCCGCTGTACCGACAACAAGCTAGTGATAGTGGTGCTGGCGGCCTGATTGTTAATCAAGCGGATCTCGATTTTCTGGAGGCAAATCCTGGAGGCAACTCAGCAGGGCGGGTGTATTTTGTTTCCAAGAACCCGTATGCTACTTTTGCCAGAATGGCGCAGCACTTTGCTAAGTTCTCGGCGCCTGTTTACGCGCCAGGAATCCATCCTAGCGCAGTAATCGATTCCTCTGTAGCTATTCCCGTCTCCTGCCATATCGGACCATTTGTACAAATCGGCCCTGGTGTGAAATTGGGTGAGCGGGTTGTTTTGCTGGGTAATACTTCGATTGCCAGAAATTCCAATATTGGCAGTGATACCTTAATCTACCCCAATGTTTCTGTTTATTCGGAGACTGCTATTGGTGAGCGTTGCATTATTCATAGCGGTGCTGTGATTGGTGCCGATGGTTTTGGTTTTGCACCTGACTTTTCTGCTGCTGGTGGTGAGTGGGTCAAAATTCCTCAAACTGGTGCTGTAGCGATTGGCAACGATGTGGAGATTGGGGCATCTACTACCATCGATCGTGGCGCCATGAGCAACACCATCATAGGCAATGGCACTAAGATTGATAATCAAGTTCAAATCGCACACAACGTAGTGGTGGGTAACTGTTGCGTCATTGCTGGGTGTGCCGCGATTTCAGGAAGTACTAAGATTGGTAACTTCTGCATTATTGGCGGTGCAGCGAATTTTGCTGGACACCTTACGATTGCAGACAGAACAACAGTGTCTGGTAACACCTCAATTATTCGTTCGATCACCGAGCCAGGCCAGCATTACACGGGTGTTTATCCATCAATGCTGCATGGCGCCTGGGAGAAAAATGCTGCGATTCTGCGTGGTCTCGATAAAATACGTCAACGCTTACGATTATTAGATAAATCTAAATAAATTCGTCACCATATTAAAAAATTAGAAACTTTATTCGGCAGGTAAATACATGAGCAAACCCATCGCTATCGACATCAATCAAATTTTGAAGTTGTTACCACACCGCTACCCATTCTTATTGGTTGATCGGGTGCTGGAGATTGAACCGCGCCAAAGTATTACCGCCTTGAAGAATGTCACCATGAATGAGCCGTTCTTTCAGGGGCACTTCCCAGATTTTCCAGTCATGCCGGGCGTTTTAATTATTGAGGCGCTGGCACAAACTGCTGCGCTCCTCACCTTTTCTGAAGTGCGCGAAGAAAATGCTATTTACTATTTCGCTGGTATTGATGGTGCCCGCTTTAAGAAGCCGGTATTGCCTGGTGATCAATTAATCATGACAGCCAAGTTGGAGCGCGAGCGTGCTGGCATCTATAAGTTTCAAGTGCAAGCTACGGTTGATGGTGAGCTTGCTGCTGAAGCCAATATCACTTGTGCTGTTCGTACGAAAGGTGCGTAATGACTCGGATTCATGCATCCGCTGTAGTTGATAGTAAGGCTGAGATCGCTAGCGACGTAGAGATTGGTCCATATTCTGTTATCGGGCCAAACGTCAAAATTGGTGCTGGTAGCAAGATTGGCTCCCATACCGTGATTGAGGGTTACACCACGATCGGTAAAGAAAATACCTTTGCTCACTTTGCTGCAATTGGCGGCGCTCCCCAGGATATGAAATACCGTGGCGAGCCTACTCAACTGATCATCGGCGATCGCAATACGATTCGTGAGTTCACTACTATTCATACTGGCACATCCCAGGACGAGGGTATTACCAGAATTGGTGACGATAACTGGATCATGGCTTATGTGCACATTGCGCATGATTGCCAAATTGGTAACCACACCATTTTCTCGAGCAACGCACAAATTGCTGGTCACGTGAAAGTGAGTGACTGGGCGATTATGGGTGGTATGTCTGGTGTACATCAATTTGTCCGTATTGGCCAACACGCCATGCTGGGTGGCGCCTCTGCATTAGTGCAAGATATTCCGCCATTTGTGATTGCTGCCGGAGATAAAGCATCCCCACATGGTATTAACGTGGAAGGTCTGAAGCGTCGCGGTTTCTCAAGTGAAACCATTTCTGCATTGCGTCAGGCGTACAAGGTTCTCTACAAAGATGGCCTGAGTTTCGAAGAGGCTAAGGCAGAGATTCAGAAGATGGCGCTTGCTAGCGCCTCAGATGCCGCTACTGCGGAAAAGTTAACAGAGTTCCATGACTTTATTGCCGCCTCTACACGCGGCATTATTCGATAGAGTAAATCGAGTGTCTAAACTTGCTTGTGTTGCCGGAGAACCTTCTGGTGACTTGTTGGCTGCACCAGTGCTGAGTGCACTAAAGCAGATTCCTGATACTTCTAATCTCGAGGTCTACGGCATCGGCGGTCCACGAATGCAGGCAGAAGGCCTACGTTCGGATTGGCCAATGGAGACGCTCAGCGTTCGCGGTTACGTTGAGGCAATCAAACAGTTGCCCGCTATTCTGAAACTGCGAAAAGAGCTCATCGCCAATCTACTGGGTGAAGGGCGCCCGGATGTCTATCTCGGCATTGATGCACCGGATTTCAATTTAGGGGTTGAGTTCGCTTTGCGTAAGGCAGGGATTCCTACCTTACATTTTGTCTCACCATCTATTTGGGCGTGGCGAGCAGGGCGCATTAGCAAGATTAAGCAGGCAGTGGAGCGCATGCTCTGCATCTTTCCATTTGAGACCGAGATCTACGAGCGTGCTGGCATCAGCGCGACTTACGTTGGGCACCCGCTAGCGAGCGAGATTCCACTAGAGCCAAATCCAACGACAGCCAGACAAAAGATAGAAAAGACCTTGAGCCTCGTACCCAATGCATTAAATGGCATTGTGGTTTCCGTTCTACCGGGTAGTCGCAGTTCCGAGATTGAGCTCATCGCACCGGTCTTTTTTGAAACCATGGCAGAGCTTGTGAAGCGGATGCCAGGACAATCTCTACATTTCATCATCCCGGTTGCAACGCCACGATTGCGCACACCGCTAGAGACTCTACTTGCAAATACCCTTGAGAAAAACCCAGATCTTCATATTCACTTGATTGATGGTGAAGCTGATGCAGTACTAGAAGCTGCTGATGTCGTGTTGATTGCTAGTGGTACAGCAACATTACAGGCGGCACTCTGGAAAAAGCCTATGGTGATCTCCTATAAGGTGCCTTGGCTGACAGCGCAGATCATGAAACGACAGGGCTACTTACCTTATGTTGGTTTGCCAAACATCCTCTGTGGCGAGTTTGTTGTCCCAGAGCTTTTGCAGGATGATGCGACCCCAAACAAGTTGGCCGATGCCTTATTGGCTTGGTTAAATAATCCTGGCAAAGTTGCTCAACTAAAAACACGTTTTGCAAAGATGCATGAGACCTTGCGCAGACCTACTGGTCTATTGGTTGCCCAGGCTGTGGCACAGACCATTACCGCTAGCAAACATCGGGTCAATGCGTGAGCGTGATTTGGGTATGCGGTGTTGATGAGGCAGGGCGTGGCCCATTGGCAGGGGCGGTGGTCGCTGGTGCGGTTGTTCTTGACCCCGAGAATCCTATTGCTGGGTTAAAAGATTCTAAGAAGTTATCAGCCACAAGTCGCGAGTTTTTATTTGAGCAAATTCAGCTCAAGGCGAAGGCTTGGGGCATTGGTGAGGCCAGTCCAGCAGAGATTGATGAGATCAATATTTTGCAAGCGACGATGTTGGCAATGCGCCGTGCAATTGAAGATCTCACTACACGTTTAGGCGGCTGGCCAGACAAAGCTTTGATAGATGGCAATCGCTGCCCTGAGCTTCCGATCTCAGCAGAGGCTATTGTGAAGGGCGATACCAAGGAGCCAGCGATTTCAGCGGCATCGATTCTCGCTAAAGTGACGCGTGATCGTCAAATGATGGCCTTGCATGAACTGCATCCACAGTACGGGTTTGCTCAACATATGGGATATCCAACGGAGGCGCATTTTGCAGCCTTAAAAGAGTTTGGTGCCTGCGATCAGCATCGTCGGAGCTTTTCACCAGTTCGCAATGTCTTAGCTCTGCATAGCCGATAATCACAACTATGAAAATGGAATTTATCAGCTCAAAAGACAATTCTCTATTTAAGGAGATTCGTCAATTACAAGCCACTGGCCCCAAGGGGCAAAAAGCGAGATTTGCATGTGGTCAGGCTTTGCTGGAAGGTATTCATTTGGTACAAGCCTGGGTGGGTAATCCAGCACTGAAGACCTTAATTACCTCAGAGTTGGGTTTGCAAAACCCAGAGATTGCTCAGGCCGTCTATGACCATGTAGAAATTTTTCCCGAGACCCGCGTTTATCAATTGGATAAAGGTCTATGGGATTTGCTATCTGATTTAGTGAATGCTCCGCAAATTGCGGGATTGCTAGATCTGCCTGAATCTGCGCTAAATCCGCAAAAGTCTGTTGCGACGATTTCTGGCGACGTGATCATTTTGGATCGCATTCAGGATGCTGGTAATGTGGGCTCTATCTTGCGAACTGCTGCTGCGGCCGGCTTCACTCAGGTGATTGCATTAACGGGTTGTGCCCACCTGTGGTCCAGTAAAGTATTGCGCGCCGGCATGGGCGCCCATCGCTTGCTCGATCTTTATGAAGGCTGGTCAAATCAGCAAGTGCTAAGCGCTGTAACGTCGCCTTTGTTAGCTGCTACTGCTGATGGCGAGCTCGATCTCTTCAATATGCCTAAGGTATTGATCCATCCAGTTGCCTGGGTAATGGGAAGCGAAGGGCAGGGTGTTTCTGAAGATCTTATGGCTCAAGCCAAAGGGGTATCCATTCCGATTGATCCTAGAGTCGAATCTCTAAATGTTTCTACAGCAGCAGCAGTTTGCTTGTTTGAGACCCTCAGGGTGAGACGCACCTAGGAAGCAGTCTTTTCTCGATTGTCTGCTTTCGGCCAATAGCAGACAGAAGAGTAAAAGATTGAAACCCTTATACCTGTTCTCGAGTCTTGCCTGAGCCGCCAAATAACGTTAAAAAATTCCTCGGATGGCTTTTTACTGGGTTGGCAATAGATTGTGTCGTTAATTTCATTAAGCGATTCATGTTCTTACAAAGAGTATTGATCGGCGTTTAAATAATCCCATCTTTCTCCAGGGTATTTATTTCTTGATCAGATAGTCCTAGAGTTTTGTAAAAGGTTGAATTATCTTCCCCGGTCTTAGGCCCGGATTTGATGGTCGCCATTTTAATATCTGACACTCGAGGCACCACACATGGTGCAGGAATGCTTCCAAGATCCGTATCTACCAGTCGGATAATTCCATTTCTAGCTTTCACCTGAGGATCATCTAGAACATCTTTGATGTCATAAACTTTGGTATAGGGGATGCCAGCTTCATTCAATAATTTTTCAATTTCGAGATACCTATTGTGCGCAAACCAATTTGCTATTCCAGTATCTAGCTCTACTACATTGATACATCGATTGGGGTTTGATGAAAATCTAGGGTCATCAACCCATTCACTTTTACCAATGGCCGTACATAAGCGTTTAAATATCGCATCTGAGGAGGCTACTAACGTAACCCAGAGCCCATCTTTGGTTTGATACATGTTTGAGGGTGCTGTATAGCTGGCACGGTTTCCTTCATGTGTTCTATTAACTCCCAGAACCTCGTACTCTACAGCCAGCGGATCTAATAATCGAAATACGGCTTCAGTTGCAGAGAGATCAATTTCAAAACCAGACTGCGATGGATCTCTTCTGATGGAAGCAATTGCGGCAGAAATACTCAGTGCACCAAATAAACCGGCTACTAAGTCTCCTATAGGCAAATTGGGGTGTTGTGGCCCACTAGCGGGAGTTCCGATTAAATTGGTTAAGCCGCTCATAGCTTCAAAAATGCGAGCAAATCCAGGTCTTGCTGCATAGGGGCCAGTTTGTCCGAATCCCGTTAGTCGTAAAACTAATAATTTGGGGTTGGCTTCGAGTAGCGTTTTTAGATCTAAGCCCCATCGATCCATAGTTCCGGTGCGAAAGTTTTCTACCAATACATCAGTATTTTTGAGTATCTTTAGAAACAGTTCTTTACCCTTAGCTGTTCGCACATCAAGCGTAATACCTGTTTTTCCGCGATTTACCGCTTTCCAATAAAGCGCATACTCAGGGGTTGTCGGGGCCAGACCCCTCAAAGCATCTGATCCGTCTGGCAATTCTATTTTCGTGACTGTAGCGCCTAGATCAGCGCATAAAGTGGCAGCAAAGGGTGCCGCAATGACTGTGGATAAATCCAAAATCCGAACATCTTGAAGCAATGGTGGGCGAGAGGTCATTTGTCTAATTTGTGAGCTAAAACCCTATTGAATCAAATTTGATATTGTTTGGGTTAATGTTTCGCAGAGCGAAACAGTGGCTGGAATAGATTGTGTATTCAATTAGAAAGTAAGAGGATCTGATTATGTTGAAATTTGTCTCTAATCATGATTGATCGCCAATTTGCTATTAACCTTAGCAGGGGGTTAGATGTGTTGCGTGCATTTACCCCAACCGATCAATTGCTGGGTAATCGTGAGCTATGTGAAAAGACTTCCCTGCCTAAAGCAACGGTTTCTCGCTTGACTTATACCCTTGAAAAGTTGGGTTATTTGGCCAGGGTGGAGCGCTTACAAAAATACAGACTTGCCCCCGGTGTCCTCATGTTGGGATATCCAATGTTAGCGGGAATGGATATTCGACATCTTGCAAGGCCGCATATGGAAAAATTGGCTACCAAAACAAGGTGGACCGTAAATTTGGGGATGTTGGGACGACTTGAAGTCATTTATGTTGATGCACTGCGTCTAGATCGTGGAAATTTTTTAAAGCCTGATATTGGAAGTAGTAGGCCATTGCTCACCACTTCGATTGGTCGTGCCTTAATTTTTGCATCAGGTGATCTAGAGCAAAAATCTATCCTGAATCGATTAAAAGTCGCAAATCCAACCCAGCACCGCCGTGACATTCAGATATTTCATCGGGATCAAGAGTTTTATGAAAAAAATGGCTATTGCTTAAGTCGCGGAGATTGGGAGTCTGATGTTTATGCAGTGGCTGTGCCGCTAAGGGTAGGCAGCAATGATGATCCCCTTGTTGCATTAAATTGCACGATGAGTGGATCAAGGCCAACTCAATTAGAGATTAGTAAAAAGGTGCTGCCATTCTTACTGGAAGCAAAACGAAATATTGAGCGAGATGGCGGTACTGCCTATCTAAATAGAGGATGATCAAGTGATAACCAATGACGAGTTAAATCTGAAGCGACTGAGGGGTATCCGTGAATTTGTTAAGGATATAGCGATTCCAGCAGAGGCTGCTGTGGTGGAGGCCAATCAAATTCCTGAATCTATTGTTGAGTTGATGCGCACTAACGGCTACTTTGGCTGGAGTATCCCTCAGGAGTTTGGTGGTAGCGGGCTCACTACCGAAGAGTTGGCACTTGCCAATATGGAAATATCTCAGGCGGCAACTACATTTCGAGCAAGGGCTGGAACAAATACAGGTATTGGCTCTGAGGGGCTTGTACAAGATGGTACGCAAGCTCAAAAAGAAAAGTGGCTACCTAAGCTGGCATCGGGGGAGATAACGGGATGCCTTGCGTTGACAGAGCCAGAGGCAGGTTCAGATGCTACTGCATTAAAGTCAACGGCCCTGTTGGATGGGGATGGAGAGTTTCTTATTAATGGCACAAAGCGCTACATAACGAATGCCCCAATTGCAGATCTTTTTACCGTCTTTGCTAGAACAGACTTAAATGATCGGTCCTACAAGGGAATTAGTGCATTTTTAATTTCCAAAGATACTCCCGGGATTAGCACTGGCCCAGAGCACAAAAAAATGGGGCAAGCTGGCTCCCCAGTATCTGAAGTATTTTTAAAAGATGTACGTGCCACGGGTTCTGATGTTCTAGGCGGAGAGTTGGGCCTCGGATTTACGACTGCCATGAAGGCTCTTAATAAGCAACGAATCAATTTGGCTGCCTTGTGTATTGGCCCGGCAATACGCCTGCTTGATGAAGCACTTGCCCATGTTAAAAAGCGTGAGCAATTTGGAAAACCTATCGCTGAATTTCAACTGATCCAGGCTATGTTGGCGGAAAGTAAGGTTGAGATAGAGGCTGCGAAAAGTTTAGTTCTGGAGACTGCTAGGGCGAGAGATCGAGGCGAGGATATTGCCACTCAAGCATCTATTTGCAAATACTATGCCTCTGAAATGTGCGGAAGGGTGGCAGATCGCGTAGTACAAATTTTTGGGGGTGCTGGATATTGTGCGGATACAGGTGGCCCAATAGAAATGCTGTATAGAGATGTGCGTTTATTTAGGTTGTATGAGGGGACTAGCCAAATTCACTTACTGAATATTGCTAAGCGAATTTTAAAATAATCAATAAAAGAGGTTATATGAAAAAAATATTAATGTTTTTGATGTGCGCAATCGCTGTTGTATCTGGAGTTGCCAATGCGCAAGAGTGGCCCAATAGATCAATAAAATTTATTTCTCCATTTGCACCCGGTGGCTCTAACGATATAGCTACTAGAGTAATCGCAGAAAAATTATCACCAAAACTCCAACAGACAATTATTGTTGAAAATAAGCCAGGGGCAAATATTCGGATAGCATCAGAAATAATTGCTAGAGCTGAGCCGGATGGCTATAACTTTGTAATGGTTGCTGCACCTCATACAACCAATCCAGCGCTGTATGGACAGCTTCCTTACGACACCTTAAAAGACTTCACGCCAGTTGTGCAAGTAGTTAGGGCTCCTTTATTTTTGATGGTGCCAGCGAACTCACCAATTAAAACCGTTGCCGAGCTATTGGCTGCATCTGCAAAGCAGCCTACTGGTTTAAATATTTCAAGCCCTGGAAATGGAACAGCGCCTCATCTTGCTTTGGAGTTGTTTAACAACCTTGCTAAATCTAATTTAAACCACATTCCTTATAAAGGGGACGCCCCTGCAGTGACTGATTTGTTAGGGGAGAGGGTTGATGCTGGAATTCATCCAATAATTTCTCCATTGCCTCATGTGAAGAGTGGAAAGATACGTGTGTTAGCAGTATTTGGCTCCACACGCTCAAGCCTTTTGCCTGATGTACCGTCTTTGGGTGAGTTGGGTTATAAAAACACAGAGGTGTATACATGGTTTGGCCTAGTTGGCCCAGCTAAGCTACCGGTAAAAATAGTAGATCGCCTGAATAAGGATGTTAATGAAATTTTGTCCCAGCCTGAGGTAAGGCAGCGCTTTGCTGATATGGGTATGGAAACTGTTGGAGGAACTTCAGACCAGTTTGCAAAATTTATTCGTGACGATATTCAAAAATGGAAAACCTTAGTCGCACAAAGAAATATCAAGCCCGATTAAAAGCTTGATTTGGCTGTAGATTTGCAGGTTTAATTCTCTGATTATTGGGAAGAAAAATGTCTTATTTGGATGATCCTAGGGTATATTTTGCTGCTGAAAGAACTTTATTGGCGTGGCAGCGATCTGCCCTAGCATTCATTGCACTGGGCTTTGTAGTGGAAAGATTTGGTTTGTTTGTAAGATTCTTTAATTTAACAAACCAAATTAATCCAATGCATTCTGCTATTTCAGCCTTTGTTGGAATGTCATTGATCTTGCTTGGGACAATCCTCTCATTGTTATCTGCAATACAGCATAAAAGATTTATAAAAAGTCTATCTAACGCAGAAACTCCGCCTGGCTACTTTTTGTGTATGTCCCCATTAGTTGGTTATGTGATTTTCTTTGGTGGTCTTTTGATGATGCTTTGGCTTCTATCCGGGTTTTTAATTTAAATATATTAAGCTTAGATGCCAGTACTTTCTGGGGCAGTCAAGTACAAAAGACTTTTCCAAGAGCCCCTTATGGGTCGATTTCGGGCCTTCACTGTTCATCGGATCGGGTATCCGTCGCTCTATATCCTTGTTGGCTGCTTTCGGCCAATAACGGACTATCAATAAAAGCTACCTGGCTCCAAATAACTCAATAGCGAAGTCAATTAATGTTTTCACCCTCACAGATGTTTTATGGCGTTCAGCATAGACAGCATAGATATCAGCATCTGGTGTTTCAAAGTTTTTCATTACCTGTATTAATCTGCCAGACTTAAGGTGTTGTGTGACATCCCATTCAGCCCTCAAAACAATGCCTCGGGCATCTAGTGCCCAGTTCACGGCAATGCCACCATCATTTGTTGTTAAGTTACCGCGAACTT
Organism: beta proteobacterium CB; assembly: GCA_000342265.1. Lineage (NCBI taxonomy): Bacteria > Pseudomonadati > Pseudomonadota > Betaproteobacteria > beta proteobacterium CB. The sequence continues at coordinate 1,218,914 of CP004348.1, read as the reverse complement.
TTGCGCTATCGGTAAATTCATTTTTTGACTTACCTTTACCGCTCGAGAAGCGCCACAGTCCATAACCCTCATCACCTTGGCGTATGCCAATACAGTTGTGTTTAATTAATTCACTGGGTGACTTTGGTTCGCCATATTCCTTAATGTAGGCGGGAGAGGCTACAAGTATTCTTTTGTTGGGGGCTATCAGTCTGGCAATTGATCTAGAGTCAGGTGGGTGACCAAATCGAAAACAAACATCATAGGCATCATCGGTAATCGGGGGAGGGTTTACGGATAGCTGTAATTGAATATCTACTTGTGGAAATTGTTTTACATATTCAGCTATTAAAGGCGCGATATGACTGCGTCCAAATCCGAGTGTCGCATTGACTCTAAGTAAGCCTTGTGGAGCTTTTGTTGAGCCCCACAGCATATGCTCAAGATCATCAATTTCACCCAAAATTCTTCTGGCATGGTCTAGATAGATTTCGCCCTCATGGGTAAGACTCATTCTTCGCGTGGTTCTATTTACGAGCACCAATCCTAGGCGAGATTCCATTTGCGCTAAATGTTTACTTACTGCCGCAGTTGTCACCCCAAGCTCACGTGCAGCAGCTCCGAGGCTTCCTGAGCTGATGAGTGTAGAAAAGAATCCTAAATCAGCAGGATTAATACTTTTAGCCATTTTCGATTGTTAAGTAAAAGTTAACTATGGTTTAACTTTATACATGATTTTTTAATACCCTTCAAATTTATAGTGCCAATATTCCAAGCCTCTAATGGGCTGATGGAGTCAATTATTGGAGGGGACAAAATGTTAAAGAAAGTAACAAAAAATAGCCTGGCGAGTATTTTGTTGTGCGGAATGGTTGGCGCGGCATCCGCGCAAAGTTACCCAACTAAAACAATCACCATTGTTGTGCCATTTCCACCGGGCGGGACCACTGATGTGTTGGCAAGGGCAGTTGCTCAAAAATTAGGACCAGTTCTTGGTCAATCAGTGATCGTAGAGAACAAGCCAGGCGCTGGAGCCACATTAGGTGCAGGACTAGTAGCTAAATCCAATCCTGACGGCTATACCTTGTTTATGGGTGCAGTACACCACACGATAGCTCCTAGCGTATACAAAACATTGCCATATAGCTTTGAAAAAGACTTTGCACCGATTACTACGGTCGCTTTAGTGCCAAACATTATGGTTGTGAGTGCCAGCTCTCCATACAAGAGTGTTAAGGAAGTTATTGCTGCGGCAAAAGCCAAGCCAGATGATCTCTCTTATGGTTCAAATGGCAATGGCACAGCACAGCACATGATTGGTACCCAGTTTCAAATGATCACCGGTACAAAGCTATTGCATGTTCCCTACAAGGGTAGTGCCCCTCTGACGACTGACTTGTTGGGTGGTCAAGTGACCATGTCATTTGACACGATCACACCAGTTCTCCCATTCATCCGCGAAAACAAGCTTCGCCCATTGGCGGTAACAACGGCCAAGCGTTCATCAACTTTGCCAGGCGTACCAACATTGGCTGAGGCAGGCGTTCCAGGAATAAACATAGGCACTTGGTTTGGATTGTTGGCTCCCGCAGCAACACCAAAAGAGGTCACAGCCAAGTTAAATGCTGAGGTTGTAAAGATTATTAAGTCAGCAGAGTTTCAAAAGCAAATGTTTGATATTGGTGCTGAGCCTGTTGGTAATACTCAGGCGCAAATGGCAAAGCAAATCGCAGATGAGACTGCCAAGTTCTCTGAGGTTGCTAAGGCAGCAAACATTTCAATTCAGTAATCACCCGACGACTTAAAAAGGAAATTACTCGTGGATAAGCAATCATCCGTAGTGGATAAAGAAGTAGCGGTAGCGGACTTAACTAATGTCCTTTCTAAATTTACTTCATACATCGGCAAGCGTTTGCCAACAGATGTAACTACCAAATTAGGTGAGTTACGAAGCAAGGAAGTGAACTTTTTGGCAAAAGAAGTTTTTGAGTCAATGCGCGAGAATCAAGAGTTGGCAGATAAGTTAGATCGTCCAAGTTGCCAAGATACCGGAGTCATTCAGTACTTCTTGTCTGCGGGTTCAAACTTTCCTTTATTGGGCGAGTTGGAAGATATTTTGCTTAATGCTACTAAAGGCGCTACCAAAGAAGGTCCATTACGTCATAACGCAGTTGAAACTTTTGAAGAAAAAAATACTGGCACCAATACTGGGTCAAAGATTCCATGGCTAGACTGGGAAATTATTCCTGGTGCTGATCACTGTATCGTTGACGTTTATATGGCTGGTGGTGGTTGTACATTGCCCGGTGCTGCTAAGGTACTGATGCCAGGACAAGGCTATGAAGGTGTCGCTGAGTTTGTATTTGATGTCATCACATCACGCGGTGTAAATGCCTGCCCACCGTTATTGGTTGGTGTTGGTGTTTCTACTTCAGCTGAGACTGCTGCCCGCTTATCTAAGAAGGCGATTCTTCGCCCAGTGACCTCAAGTCATCCTAATGAAAATGCAGCGATGATGGAAGAGCTCCTTACTGATGGCCTAAATGAATTGGGATTGGGTCCTCAGGGTTTGACAGGAGCAAATAGCGTGATGGGTGTAAACATTGAGTCATCCGCACGTCACCCTTCCACAATTGGTGTGGCTGTATCAACTGGATGCTGGGCGCATCGCCGCGGCAAGATCAAGATCAATGCTGATATGTCTTACGAAGTTATTTCCCACGAAGGGTTCAAGCTGTGAAGAAAATTCTACAAACACCAATCAAAGACGAAGATTTAGAAGCATTAAACATCGGTGATGTGGTTTATCTCACTGGAACCTTGGTGACTTGTCGTGACGTTGCTCACCGTCGTTTAATCGAGTTGGGACGTGAGTTGCCAGTTGATCTTAAGGGCGGAGCAATTTTTCATGCTGGCCCGATTGTTCGTCAAAAGGAAGATGGCGAATACGAAATGGTTTCTATTGGACCAACAACATCCATGCGTATGGAAAAGTTTGAAAAAGAATTTATCAAACAAACAGGCGTTAAGTTGATTGTTGGTAAGGGTGGTATGGGTATCGAAACGCAAGAAGGTTGCGTTGAGAACAAGGCGGTTCACGCCATTTTCCCAGGAGGCTGTGCGGTATTAGCGGCAACTAAGGTTGAGAAAATTGAAGATGCTCAATGGAAAGACTTGGGGATGCCGGAAACGCTGTGGGTTAACCGGGTCAAAGAATTTGGTCCACTAATTATCTCAATTGATACTAAGGGTAAAAACTTGATTGAAGAAAATAAGAAAGTCTTCAATGCCAAGAAGGGCCCAATTCTGAGCAAGATTAACGAGAAAATTCGTTTTATTAAGTAATAGCTTTTAATGAAATGACGTGAGCTTACTTTGTGGCCCACGTCATTACTTAAAAAGGTTTGATTGTTAGGAAAAATTCATGCGTTCTGAAAATATCCAAAGCAGTTTTATTAAATCCTTTAGAAGTAATTTCCCAGTCAGAACCTGGTGTGCCAACCAAATGTTATCTGATGATAGTTATTGGACTCTAGCCCTATGTAAAGAAGAAGCAGAGAAATACCAGACAAGAGATGAGTGGGAGAGAGGGAGCCCAGTTAGCTATCAAAAAGCAATTAATAGGGGCTGGTTAACTAAATGTACAACTCATATTGTCGGGTTTAAGCGAAAGCCTGCTGTGCCGGTAATTTGGACGCTGGAGCGGTGCGCAGAAATCGCCAAGCAATGCCATAAACGCTCTGAATTTAAAGAAAAATTCCATTACCCCTACGAAAAAGCTAGATTAAATGGCTGGCTCGATATTTGCTGTGCACATATGAGTTAGCTCCGCCAATGTCTACTTTGGGTCTTGATTTCAACCCGTCGATGCAACACACTACAAACTGCGTAAGCGCAAGGAGTGTTGCTCTAACTGTTGCATCGACGGGTTGAAATCAAGGTCGAAAGCAGACCTTGAAGAATACTTTTCTAACCTAGTATTGTTTTATCCGACTTGATAGATTGCAATACAGTTGTAGCAATCTCTTCAATGGATTTGCTGGTGGTAGCCACCCAGGGGATAGATTCTTTTTTCATCATGGCGGTGGCTTCATTAATTTCATAGCGGCAGTTTTCTAACTTGGCATAGTTACTACCAGGGCGCCGCTCGTTACGAATCTCGGATAAACGTTCAGCATCAATCATCAAGCCAAAAATCTTATTGCGATAGGGAATTAAATCCTTTGGCAACTGCCCACGTTCAAAGTCTTCCGGTATCAGAGGGTAGTTAGCTGCTTTCATACCGTATTGCATTGCCAGGTATAGGCTAGTTGGTGTCTTGCCTACGCGAGATATGCCAACCAGAATGACATCAGCTTCAGCAAGGTTCCGATTTGACTGTCCATCATCATGAGCTAGAGAGTAATTAATTGCCTCGATACGGTTTTTGTAGGCCTCAGTATCTGCGTTATGGTGCAAGCGGTTCATGGCATGGGTCGATTTGACCCCCAGAGCTTGCTCCAAGGGCGCCACAAAAGTCTGGAACATGTCCAAAATCAAGCCATTAGCCTTGCCGACAATCTGGTTGAGCTCGGGATTCACCAAAGTGGTGAAAACGATGGGCTGAACCCCATATTTAGAGGCTGCCTGATTGATGCTAGAAACGGCGTCATGAGCTTTTTCTGGGCTATCCACAAAAGGCACCCGAATGTGCTTAAAAGTGGCCTCAAATTGGGCCAAAATCGATTGGCTGAAGTTCTCGGCGGTAATACCGGTGCCATCAGACACGATAAAAACAATGCGGGTTTGGGTAGACATGAGGTTGGCCTAAAAGTCGTGGTCAGCACTACAATATGTAGTTAATGAAGTATGCCGTATTTTATTCGGCCGCTCGACCAGTTTCCTTATCTTTAGAGAGTATTTTATGTCCAACCAACAGCAACAAAGTAACGATGTAGCAAATGCCTATGTTTTGCCTTTTGAGCAACTCCGCATGACTGACGTTGAGTCAGTCGGCGGTAAAAATGCTTCACTTGGTGAAATGATTTCTCAGTTGTCCTCCACGGGTGTTCGTGTGCCTACTGGATTTGCAACTACCTCATTGGCGTTTCGTGATTTCTTAGAGCACAACAATTTGACCGAGCGCATTCAGAAGCGTTTGGAAAATCTCAATATTGATGATGTACGCGCTTTGGCTGAGGCCGGTAAAGAAATTCGTGGCTGGATTGAGGCTGCTCCGTTTCAACCACGTCTTGATGAAGAGATTCGTACATCGTTTAAAAAATTAGATGACTCTGGCAAAGGTTCTTTCGCAGTACGCTCTTCCGCAACCGCTGAAGACTTGCCTGACGCTTCATTTGCTGGACAACAAGAAACCTTCTTGAACGTTGAGGGTATTGACGATGTTCTGAAGAAGATTCGTGAAGTATTTGCTTCTTTGTACAACGATCGTGCGATTTCTTACCGCGTTCACAAGGGTTTTGCCCATGCTGAAGTAGCCTTATCTGCTGGTATCCAGCGTATGGTTCGTTCTGACCTAGGTGCTGCTGGCGTCATGTTCACTCTGGATACTGAATCCGGCTTCGAAGATGTAGTCTTTATCACTTCTAGCTATGGTTTAGGTGAGACGGTAGTGCAGGGTGCGGTGAACCCAGATGAGTTCTATGTCTTTAAGACAACTTTGGCGCAAGATAAAAAGGCGATTATTCGTCGCTCTTTAGGTTCCAAGTTGATTCAGATGCAATTCGCCCCAGCAGGTTCAGCTGAGAAGGTGATGACTGTAGATGTTGCCCCAGAAAAGCGCAATCGTTTTTCATTGGAAGATGCAGACATCACTGAATTAGCAAAATATGCTGTCATCATTGAGAAGCACTACGGTCGTCCAATGGATATCGAGTGGGGTAAAGATGGTCAAGATGGCCGTATTTACATCCTGCAAGCACGACCAGAGACGGTGAAGAGTCAGGCTGCTGGTCAAGTAGAGATGCGTTACAAGCTTAAGGGTACATCTAAGGTTCTCGCCAAAGGTCGTGCGATTGGTCAAAAGATTGGTGCAGGCCCGGTTCGCGTGATTCGTGATCCAAGCGAGATGGACCGTGTACAGCCGGGCGACGTATTGGTTGCTGATATGACTGACCCTAACTGGGAGCCAGTCATGAAGCGCGCTTCTGCGATTGTGACTAATCGTGGTGGCCGTACTTGTCACGCAGCGATTATTGCTCGTGAGTTGGGCGTTCCTGCAGTGGTGGGTTGCGGCGATGCGACTGAGCATTTGCAAGATGGCATGATGGTGACGGTCTCTTGCGCAGAGGGCGATGAAGGTCATATTTATGACGGCTTGATTGAAACCGAAGTGACTGAAGTATCTCGTGGTGTGTTGCCAGAGATTCCAGTCAAGATCACTATGAATATTGGTAACCCTCAATTGGCATTTGATTTCTGTCAAATCCCAAATGCTGGTGTTGGTCTTGCTCGTCTCGAGTTCATCATCAATAACTACATTGGTGTGCATCCACGTGCTGTATTGGAGTACCCAAACATTGATCCTGATCTCAAGCGTGCTGTTGAAAGCGTTGCTCGTGGATATGCAAGCCCACGTCAGTTCTATGAAGATAAATTGGTTGAGGGTGTAGCAACGATTGCTGCTGCTTTCTATCCAAAACCAGTGATCGTGCGCTTGTCTGACTTCAAGTCAAATGAGTACAAAAAACTCATTGGCGGTTCACGCTATGAGCCGGACGAAGAGAATCCAATGCTCGGTTTCCGTGGCGCATCCCGTTACGTGTCAGCAGATTTTGGCGAAGCCTTTGCATTAGAGTGCGCTGCGATGAAGCGTGTTCGTGAAGACATGGGCCTAGATAACGTCGAGATCATGGTGCCGTTTGTTCGTACCATTAAGCAAGCTGAACGCGTGATTGACATGATGGCGAAGTTTGGCCTAAAGCGCGGCGTCAATGGTTTGCGTTTGATCATGATGTGCGAGATCCCTTCCAATGCTATTTTGGCCGACCAATTCCTCGAGCATTTCGATGGATTCTCAATCGGCTCAAACGATATGACTCAATTAACACTGGGTCTAGATCGTGACTCAGGCATGGAATTGCTGGCAATTGACTTTGATGAGCGTGATCCTGCAGTTGAGTTCATGATTGCTCGCTCTATTGAGGCTTGCCGTAAGCAAAACAAATACGTTGGTATTTGCGGTCAAGGTCCTTCAGACCACCCAGACTTTGCTCGTTGGTTGGTTGCTAAGGGTATTACTTCGATCTCACTCAATCCGGATAGCGTAGTGGCTACTTGGGAAATGTTGGGTAAGAAAGAGGCGTAATTCTCAGTTGCTAATTTCTAGCAAGATGTAAATAAGGCCTAGATGAAAATCTAGGCCTTATGTCTTTTGAGTATCAAATAATTAAGGTTTAGTTTTTACAGCCACTCTTTTCTTTGGGCTGACTTTCGCTATTGTCTTAGTGGGCGAAGCTACTTTCTTAACAGCTTTGCTGTTGCGATGAATCGGTACTGCACCCATCTTCTTGGCGGGAGATGCAATCGAGCGTGAGGGGGTTGCTCCCGACCAGCTGGGTTCAGCAATGGAATTAAATGCAGAGCGTAATTTTTCACCCCATAACTGATGAATCATTTGGAAGTAGGGGTTGGACTCATCCATAGTGACCAGCTTGCTAGCTTGTAATGAATTCTTTTCATAGACCAATAGGTCTAGTGGTACACCAACAGAAATATTGCTATTTAGAGTGGAGTCCATGGAGATGAGGGCACACTTAGTGGCCAAGTTGAGTGGCGTATCAAAACTGATCACTCTATCCAGGATTGGTTTGCCGTACTTCGATTCTCCAATCTGGAAATAACACGTCTCTGGCGTAGCCTCAATAAAATTACCAGCTGAATAGATGTTGAAGAGTCTTGGGCGCTCGCCCTTAATCTGCCCGCCAAAGATCAGGTTGCAATTGAAATCAATCCCTGCTTTTTCTAGGGCTTTGTGATCTCTGTCGTAAACCTGTTTTATTGCATCGCCAATGACAACAGCTGCATCGTGGGTGCTGTCTACATTCCACAGATTCTTTCCATTCAGGAGTTGGCCTTGTAGCAAGATCTCTTTAACTGCCTGGGTAATGGCAAGATTGCCAGCGCTCATGAGGGTGAAAAATCGATCTTTATCCTTTTGGAATAAAGACATTTTTCTGAAGGTGCCGATTTGATCAACGCCCGCATTGGTGCGGGTGTCAGATAAAAATACCAAGCCATCTTTTAGGCAAAGCCCAACGCAATACGTCATCCTGCAGCCCCTTTAATTATTTCCTTGGATTATCTCTTACTTGGCTTTATCAAGGGCTGCTTACTTTACTTCGGTAATCGAGATGCTAGCGCTTAACTCTTCGCCACCTCCGCCGGAGCGAACCCCTTTAACCGGCGCTGCTGAGTAGTAATCTCTGCCAATTGCGAGGCGTACATGGCGGGCATCAGTAAAGCAGGCATTCGTAATATCGATACTGAGCCAAAGCCCTTTATCAATATCCGCACAGAAATCAATCCAAGCATGGCTTGCTAGGTTTGGTGAATCCTCGGCAAAAAAGTATCCACTGACGTAACGTGCCGGGATACCCGACGCGCGGCACAGGCCAAGCATGATGTGTGCATGGTCCTGACAAACACCGGATTTCATGGCAAAAGATTGAGCAGCGGTGGTTGCGGAATTGGTTTGTCCCGGGAAATACAGAATAGTTCCTTGAACTGCTGCTGCCAACTCTAGAACCTCATCAATCGAGTTTGTCTTTGGTAGAGAGGCTGAAAAATACGCCAGCATTTCTGCGGTCGGTTCAGTTAAATTGGTTTGCTGTAGGAGGTGATAGGGAGAAACTGCCTTGGGCTCATCAATAAACTCAAAAGCATCTTGAGTATGAACATCACCCTCAGCCTCAATCATCATTGAGGTGTAGGAACTCTCTTGAACAAAAACGCTATACAAATTTCCAAAGGCATCAAGTGAAGTGCTTGCCTTAATCGGTGTACTGACTTTCCACTTTTCAATAGTCTGACCAGCGACATCGGGAGGCGTGAGACGTAACTCTTGAATGGAGTAACGCACTGGCATTTCATAGCGGTACTCTGTGCGGTGACGAATCTTCAGGTGCATAGTGATCTTTAGGCTACAGCTAATGGAATGAGATAGGCATTACTGAATTCATCAGCAATATGATTGATACGCTCCAAGAACTCCTCAATAAATTCTTCTAGCCCTTGTGAAAAGACTTCATCAATATCGGAATAATCTAAATTTGCCTTGAGCTTACCAAGAAGGCGCTCAATTTCTTTTGATTGCTGATTCTTTACTTCTGAAATCAATGGAATGAGTTCGTTCACGCAGCTAACAAGAGAGCGAGGCATTTGTTTGTTAAAAATTAAGAGTTCTGCAACTTGCTTTGGCGTCACTTGATCTGAATAGATCTGGCGGTAGATCTCAAATGCAGAAACGGAGCGGAGTAGGGCGGCCCAATGATAAAAATCAAAGAAGTTCCCATCAGCACCATCGATGATCTCTATAGTCTCACCATCAGCCGCCTTACCTTTTTTATCGGTACGCAATACCTTGAGGGATGCCTGGTCTTCGTACTTAGTTTCTAAAATACGAGCGGTGTTATCGGCGCGCTCTAAAAGCGTTCCCACATTCATGAAGTAGAAGGCCTCATTTTTGAGCATGGTGCCATGCATCACGCCTCTAAAGAGATGGCAGCGATGTTTGACCCATTCTAATAGTCGACTAGGGTCTGCTTGATTGCGAGCTTCCAGAATTCGCTGTAACTCTAACCACGTGGTATTTTGGGTTTCCCATGCCTCTGAAGTAATTCTTCCGCGAATGACGCGGGCATTTTCACGGGCAGCAAATAGGCAGGATACGATGCTCGATGGATTGCTGGTTTCATAAATCATGAAATCCAAAACATTCTCACGCGTCACGACATCATATTTCATCAAGAATGAGTCTTCTAGCTTGGAGATTGTGAGCAGCTTCTTCCAGCTTTGCTCTAAAAATTCTGCAGGCTGTGGAAGAAGAGAGGTTTGGTGATTGACATCTAACATGCGGGCAGTATTTTCTGCGCGTTCTGTGTAGCGGGCCATCCAGTACAGGCAATCGGCGGTACGACTCAACATAATGACTTATCCCTTTTATTCTTCTAAAACCCAGGTGTCTTTAGTGCCGCCACCTTGTGAGGAATTCACAACTAAAGAGTCTTCTTTAAGGGCAACGCGAGTAAGACCACCTGGAACCATCTTGATTGTTTTGCCGGATAGTACGAATGGGCGCAAATCAATATGGCGGGGTGCAACACCGGATTCAACAAAAGTTGGGCAGGTGGACAATGCCAGCGTTGGTTGCGCAATATATTTATCTGGATTAGCAATCAGATGCCCGCGGAATTCTTCGATCTCTGCTTTGGTAGATGCCGGTCCAACCAACATGCCATAACCGCCAGCGCCATGGGTCAACTTCACAACCAACTTATCTAAATTGGCTAAGGTGTAAGCAAGGTCATCTGGCTTACGACATTGAAAAGTCGGCACATTATTGAGAATGGGTTTTTCACCCAAATAGAATTCAATCATGTCGGGAACGTAGGGGTAGATTGACTTGTCATCCGCAATACCAGTACCAATTGCATTGGCTAAAGTCACATTACCTGCACGATGTGCTGAGAGTAATCCAGCAACACCTAACGTTGAATCGGAGCGGAATGCGAGTGGGTCTAAGAAATCATCATCAACGCGGCGATAAATCACATCCACACGTTCAGGGCCTTGAGTAGTTCGCATAAACACTTGTTCGTTCTTCACAAACAAATCTTTGCCCTCAACCAATTCAACCCCCATTTGTTGGGCGAGGTAGCTATGCTCAAAATAGGCCGAGTTATACATGCCCGGTGTGAGCACTACGACATTGGGTTTTTTAACGTCATCGGGTTTGACAGACTTTAAGCACTCCAATAAAAAATCTGGATAGTGTTCGACAGGTGCAACCCGATACTTTTGAAACAGATCGGGAAAGAGGCGCATCATCATCTTGCGGTCTTCAACCATATAAGAAACGCCAGATGGAACGCGTAAGTTATCTTCTAGAACGTAAAACTCACCCTCGCCAGCGCGCACGATATCGATTCCAGCGATTTGCGCGTAGATGTCTCGTGGAACATTGACGTTACGCATTTCTGGACGATATTGCGCGTTGTTATAAATCTGCTCAGCAGGAATGATTCCTGCTTTGATAATTTCTTCCTCGTGATACACGTCGTAAATAAAGCGATTGAGCGCCTTAACCCGTTGGCGCAAGCCAGCCTCAAGCTGTTCCCACTCTTTAGCGGTAAAGATGCGAGGCACTTGATCGAAAGGGATAGTCCTCTCAGAGCCAAGATCATCTCCGTAGACCGCAAAGGTAATCCCGACTCGTCGGAAGATGAGGTCAGCTTCAGCACGCTTAAGGCCCATCAGAGCATCGCTTTGTTGCTTTAGCCAGTTATGGAAAACTTGGTAATGGGGACGCGCTTTTCCGCTGGCGTCGAGCATTTCATCAAAAGGCAATTTCATAGTTACAAACTAACGCCTTTGAGTTTTTAAAAAACGGAGGGATGGAGCAGCTTGGTGCTCTATGCACTTTATTGGTGCATTAATTCTTCACTTTGATAGCTTTGGACTTGTCTATCCAATTAAGCGTTGAGATCGCCCCTGGCAATCCGTCCCTTTTGGACTTCCCATTCACGTTCTTTGGTTGCGGCACGCTTGTCATGCTGCTTCTTACCCCGAGCCAGTCCAATCTCACACTTCACATTTCCTTTGGAGAAATGCAGATTCAATGGGACGAGGGTGTAGCCTTTTTGCTCAACTTTACCGATGAGTTTTTTAATCTCAATCGCATTGAGGAGAAGTTTGCGGGTACGGGTGCTGTCTGGGACGATATGAGTGGAGGCCGAAAGCAGGGGGGTGATATGACAGCCGATCAGGAATAGCTCCGCCCGACGGATGACAACATACGCTTCTTTAATGTGGACTCGACCAGCGCGGATGGCTTTTACTTCCCAGCCTTCCAGAACTAGTCCTGCCTCGAACCGTTCCTCGATAAAATAATCGAAGAAGGCTTTTTTGTTATCGACGATACTCATATTTATTTAGCTTCTCAAGATCGATTATGGCAGACGTCTACAAGACCGTTTTAATTGGCCAATCAGCCGACCGCATGTATGGCTTAGTGACCGACGTTGCGCGCTACCCTGAGTTCCTGCCCTGGTGTGGCGGGGTGGAAATTTTTGAGCAATCTGAAACTGTTTTGGACGCCAAAATCAACATCCATTTCAAGGGTATTAATCAGTACTTTCATACTCGAAATACCAATCGCCGCCCTGAAACCATTGATATGGTCTTTGTGGATGGCCCATTCAAGCATTTTTCCGGTCAGTGGAACTTCATTCCGCTCAAGGAAGATGCTTGTAAGGTGGAATTTAAGCTCCATTGGGAGTTCAAGAGCGTCATCTTAGATAAGATCATTGGCCCAGTATTTGGCCATATTGCAGGTACCTTTGTAGATTGCTTCGTAAAGCGAGCTGAAGACCTTTATGGCTAATCAGTCGATGGAGATTCTGATTTGCGATGCCCGCTTGGGTGAGCCCCAGCTACAGCCCTTCACACTCCATTTATCACCATCTGAGGCTCCCACAGTGGGGCTAGCTCTTATTAAGGCTGGAATCGCTAAGGGTTTCGATGATCCCATTTTGGCTAGAAAAGGCTGTTTTGGGGTCTTTGGCAAGCGCAAGGATTGGGATAGCCCGATTTACGAAGGGGATCGTCTGGAGTTGTATTCACCGCTCCTGGTGGACCCCAAGACTGTCCGCCGCAAGAGGGCCAACCAGAATCAGGATGCTAAATTCCAGGCTGCCGCAGCTAAAAGAAAGGCTAGGAGGCTATAATCGGTTTTTGCGACTAGGGGTTTTGCATGCGACTCATTCAAAAAGCACTCACTTTTGACGATGTGCTCCTTGTACCGGCTTATTCTTCGGTACTCCCTCGAGATGCCAGCTTGGCAAGTAAGTTAACTCGAGATATTTCACTCAATACACCATTGGTGTCCGCAGCGATGGATACCGTCACTGAAGGCCGCTTGGCAATTGCCATGGCTAGCGAAGGTGGTATTGGTATTGTTCATAAAAATCTCAAGCCTGCAGAGCAGGCTAGGGAAGTAGCCAAGGTCAAACGTTACGAATCTGGCATTTTGCGTGATCCGATTACGGTGGGTCCGGATGTCACGCTACGTCAAGTCATTCAACTTTCTCGTGAGCATGGTTTCTCTGGATTCCCAGTGCTGACTGGTAAAGAGGTGGTGGGCATTATTACTAACCGTGACCTGCGCTTTGAAGAAGACTTGGACGCACCCGTGAAATCCAAGATGACTCCACGTGAGCGCTTGATCACGGTTAAAGAAGGCTGCTCCCTAGAAGAGGCGAAGCGTTTGATGAGTCAGCATCGCTTAGAGCGTGTGCTGGTAGTAAATGACAAGTTTGAATTGCGCGGCCTCATCACCGTTAAAGATATTTTAAAAGCCACTGAGCATCCAAATGCTTGTAAAGATAGCGAAGGTAAGCTGCGTGTTGGTGCTGCTGTCGGCGTAGGTCCTGATAACGATGAGCGCATTGAGCTTTTAGTTCGTGCAGGCGTTGATGTCATCGTAGTAGATACCGCTCACGGCCATAGCCAAGGCGTATTAGATCGCGTTAAGTGGGTCAAGAAAAATTACCCACACGTGCAAGTGATTGGCGGAAATATTGCTACTGGCGATGCCGCTAGAGCATTGGCTGATCATGGTGCTGATGGCGTTAAGGTGGGTATTGGCCCAGGCTCTATTTGTACAACCCGAATTGTTGCGGGTGTGGGTGTTCCTCAAATTAGCGCCATTGTGAATGTGGCTGCTGCACTTAAAGGCACAGGCATTCCTTTGATTGCTGATGGTGGCGTGCGTTACTCCGGTGACGTTGCTAAAGCTCTAGCTGCTGGCGCAAGTTCCGTCATGATGGGTGGCATGTTTGCTGGTACTGAAGAAGCTCCTGGTGAAGTGTTCCTATATCAAGGTCGTTCATACAAGAGCTATCGCGGTATGGGTTCTTTAGGCGCAATGGCCGATGGTTCTGCAGATCGTTACTTCCAAAGTGACATCAGCGCAGCGAATGCAGAGAAGCTCGTGCCAGAAGGTATTGAAGGTCAGGTGCCTTACAAAGGTAGCGTTCTTGCCATCTTGCATCAACTGACCGGTGGCATTCGTTCTTCAATGGGCTATCTTGGATGCAAGACGATTGATGAACTTCATGAAAAAGCGAATTTTGTGGAAATCACTTCAGCGGGTGTACGCGAGTCACACGTTCATGATGTGAAGATCACTAAGGAAGCCCCGAACTACCACATTGATTAAGAAGTAAAAGTAGGCTGAATTTAAGGTAATCCTTTCGTGCACGACAAAATACTGATTCTCGACTTTGGTTCACAAGTCACCCAATTGATTGCCAGACGCGTGCGTGATGCCCGCGTCTATTCTGAAATCCATCCCTACGATTGCGATCCAGAATTTATTCGTAAATTCATTCAAGAGCAGGGTGGTAAAGGAATTATTCTTTCTGGTGGGCCAAGCTCGGTTACAGAAGACGGAAGTCCTCGTGCGCCGCAAATTGTTTTCGAATTAGGTGTCCCAGTTCTCGGTATTTGCTACGGTATGCAAACCATGGCGACCCAACTCGGTGGCGCCGTTGCTTCTGCAGAGTCCTTGGGTAAAGCCCGTGAATTTGGTTACTCTGAAGTACGTGCCCATGGCCACACCAATTTGCTGAAAGGCATTCAAGACTTCTCCACTAGCGAGGGTCACGGCATTCTCAAGGTGTGGATGAGTCATGGCGACTCGGTAACGACACTACCACCAGCTTTTAAGCTAATGGCTTCAACCGAGTCTTGCCCAATTGCTGGTATGGCTGATGAAGAGCGTCAATTCTACGCATTCCAGTTCCATCCAGAAGTAACACATACCTTGCAAGGCGAGGCCATCTTGGCTCGCTTTGTGCACGATATTTGCAAGTGCAAGCCTGACTGGGTAATGGGCGACTACATTAGCGAAGCAGTTGAGCACATCCGTAAGCAAGTTGGCGATGAAGAAGTCATTCTGGGCTTGTCTGGCGGCGTTGACTCTAGTGTGGCGGCGGCATTAATTCACCGTGCAATTGGTGAGCAACTCACCTGCGTATTTGTTGATCATGGTTTGCTGCGTTTAAACGAAGGCGACATGGTGATGGAAATGTTTGCCCGCAACCTCGGCGTCAAAGTCATTCGTGTAGATGCCAAAGAGAAGTTTATGTCTGAGCTTGCTGGTGTTGCTGATCCAGAAGCGAAACGCAAAATCATTGGTAAAGAATTCGTTGAGATTTTCCAAACAGAGTCTGGCAAGATTAAAAATGCCAAGTGGCTTGCTCAGGGAACTATTTATCCAGACGTGATTGAGTCTGCCGGTAAAGGTAAAAAGGGCGCGCATACGATTAAGAGTCACCACAATGTGGGTGGCCTGCCTGAAGATATGCATCTCAAATTGCTTGAGCCATTACGTGAGTTGTTTAAAGATGAAGTGCGTGAGCTTGGTGTTGCTTTAGGTTTGCCACGTGAGATGGTCTATCGCCATCCATTCCCGGGGCCTGGTCTTGGTGTGCGCATCTTAGGTGAAGTCAAAACAGAATTCGCTAGCCTCTTACAACGTGCTGATGCCATCTTCATTGAAGAGTTGCGCAATACGATTGATGAAGCAAGTCAAAAATCTTGGTACGACCTTACTAGTCAAGCCTTTGCAGTGTTCTTGCCAGTGAAGTCTGTAGGCGTTATGGGTGACGGTCGAACCTATGAATACGTTGTCGCTCTCAGAGCGGTTCAAACGCAAGACTTTATGACTGCGCATTGGGCTCACTTGCCGCATGATCTACTGGGCAAGGTATCTAATCGCATCATCAATGAAGTGCGTGGTATTAATCGCGTGGTCTACGACATTAGCGGAAAACCGCCGGCAACTATCGAGTGGGAGTGAAAACACGCTTGTAAGTCATTGATTTTAAAGGATTTACGAGTAGCACAAAAGTGGCACACTAATTACTAAGTCATTGTAATCGTTATAAATTTAATTTATAGTTGTTGAAATAGTTACACATTTTTGTAGCTATGAAAATAGACAGCTACACATAAATTAAATGCCAACTAAAAAAGTTAAAACAAACGGAACTGAGATTGCTGTATTTGAAGACGCTGTTATTTACAAGCGTGGAGAGTATTGGCACTTTAGGATGTGGTTAGCTAAAGAGCGCAAATATGTACGCTTAAGTTTAAACACTACTAACTTAAACACAGCTAAAGAAGAGCTTAAAAAACACTATTACGAACTTAAGGCTAAGGAGTTTGCGGGAGTTTCGCACTTTAGCAAGACAGCTAAAGATGGTGTTGAGAAGTACTTGGCAAAGCGTGAAAAAAATATTGGTGTGAACATTACTAAAGGTAGATTTAGTACTATTAAGACGCACTTAGAACATTGGCTTGACTATATTAAGCGTGATACTAAGCTAAAAGAGTTGGGAATTGGTGCTTGTGAAGATTACTTTAAAGCAAGACAAAATGGGGTAGGTAAGAAAAAATCAATCAGTCAAACAACAATAGAAAACGAGCAAGCTACGATTAACGCAATGATGAAGGTGCTGTACAAAGACGGTGAAACTAATATAAATGGCTTTGAATTTACGAAACTAAAGCGTGCTGATAGAGGTGATGAAAGTTTAAGGCGTAATAGCTTTACAGACGATGAAGTAGTGGCTATAAGAACTGAATTAGAAAAATACATAACAGACGCACAGCAAAACATTAATGAAAAAGGTAACTTAGTTAAAGCTATTGCTGGTTACTACTTAATGATAAGTTTAATGTTTGGTTTGCGTAGAGGTGAGCAGATACAGTTAGAGTGGCGAGATTATGAGGAGTTTGAGCATAAGGTAGCTGGCGAAGATTATGGATTGGTTAAGTTAACGATTAGGGCTGAAACAAGCAAGGTTAATAGAACACGTAGGATTGTTGAAAAAGATATTGGTTTTTTTGCAGACTTATTCAACTTGCAATATCCACGCATAACAGCCTACCAAAAAACAAAAGAAAAAGATGAGCAGAAGAAGTTTGGCAATACGTTAATTTTTAGTGCTAATGGAGATACAGCAATAAGTAACCGTGCAATCGCTTATCACTTTGACAAGATAATGCAATTGGCAGAAGTTGATAATTTAGAGAAACGCAACATAGTGCCGTATAGCTTTAGACACTATTACATTACAAGTAAAGTTAACAGTGGCTTAGCACCAACATCAGTATCGGAAATTGCTGGAACAAGTACTACGCAAATAGAAAATACGTACTATCACACAACAGACGCTAAGCTAATTGCTAATGCGTTTGCAGGATATACACTTAAAGACGGCTTGCTTATCCCAACCTAACACTAGCAATAGTCTGCTGTGCCTTAGTAATCTTCTGCCTATCACGCTCAGCCTTTAATGCTTTCGTACTAGCTTCCTTCTGTCTCTTAAGTCCATCAATCCGTGCTTGTTGTGGATTAGGTGGCTTAATTGCTGTAATTTCAAGTATCTTCATAGTACTAAAGTTGTGTAGGTTGATGTGGCACATTACTGCTACCAAATATTGCTTGGAATAGCTTATATGCTTGTGCTTGATTTTGTGCATACAAAATAGTCTCAACCCACATACCACTCGCGTTCACAATAGCTTTATAACGTCTCATAAAGTATTTATTGTTTTATTACATTTACGTGCCCCAAATCCTTAAAACAATGGGGCACGTAACTAACACTATTTTTTAAATGCCTTGCGTGTAGCATCACTAACTTCACTAATTGCATCATCAAATTCACCAGCAATTACAGCTTCTTTAAGTTTGTGTAAAGTACCAATCAAAGCAGTACCATTCATTAACTCAATTGCGTTACAGCCTTTTTTCTTGTCCAAAGTCAGTGTTTTCGCACCATACTTAACAGCCAAGTTAATCTTGCCATCTTCCGTAATCCAAAACCACTCCTTAACACGCTTAATAGTCTCAATAGTAGTGCGTTCACCAGTTTCTTTATTAACAACAGTTTTAAGACGTTTAGGTGCGTATGGTTGCTGATTACGCTTAGCTTCACACATATCTAACTGTTCCTGTTGTAGTATCCCCTTAGATTCGTACATTTAAAAGATACCGCTCACGGCCATAGCCAAGGCGTATTAGATCGCTAGGAATGTCGGCTTGACGGGGGATACTACAGTTTCTTAAATTGTGAATAAGATGTTGGATATGACTTAGACATTTACTTTTTCTTAGCTCTGCCAGTAGCAAGTTTTCTTAACTTACGTGTTTCATAATCAATCCACGTATCAATATCCTTAGTGCTAAGTCCTGTAGGTATTGATATAAGTACAGCTTTAGTTAACTCGCCACCGTGTCCTCTATGTCGCAATCCCATATGCTTAATTACTGCACGTAGCCAATCATCTACATTTTGCTCATAGCCAGGTATTGTTCGGTTTGATGTTGTATAGCAATACTTATAAAGGGGATCATACGTAGGCATTGTTTCAAAATAACGTTGGGCAGAATACTTTTCCTTAGCCTCAGTAATCTTCAGCCTTGCTTCGTATATCTGCTCATCAATTGTTTTGCTTGGCTTACGTGGCATAACTTACTTTGCTTTTGGCTTACGTGTAGCTTTAGGGCTTTGGCTAATAACTAAACGCTTAATTCCTACAATCGTACCAATAGCTTCAAGTATTGCAATATCAGTCACACCTTTAGCTTCTTTTAAAATCTTATCGAATTCAGCTTTTATAGTTGAGTTTTTAATCATTTCAGTAATCTCACCAGAAAATGCACGTCTTTTTAATGCAATTAATTTCTGCTCTGCAATTTCAACATCCTTTTTTAGCTGTTCTGCTGTCTTAGCTGTACGTGTACCTTTTGCCATATTCAATTCTCCAGTTAGTTATGTTTAACAGAATAGTAATAAAACCTATTGCTTTCATCTTTATATGCCCATATTCTGTTTCTAGTCATTAGTGTTTATCCTTAGTCCAATACCAGTTAATATGTAATCTATGTCAGATATAACCATCAACGAAGTTCGTAGACGCTTACAGCTATTCGCTAAAGAGCACGAAAACGATAGGGAAGAGAAGCAATACGCACAGCAATTTATGCGTGATTTCTATGCTTGCTTTGGATTAAGCAAAAGCTCTGCTTCTATGTTTGAGAAGAAGGTATTGAAGTTTGGCAATACACGTGGATTTATTGACAGCTTTATCCCTGGTGTATTGCTTGTGGAGCAGAAAACTACTGGTGAGAACTTATATAAAGCATATGAGCAAGCTCTTGACTATGCAATGGCTATTACTAATGAGTTTGAAAAGCCCAAGTACATCCTAGTTTGTGATTTTCAAACATTCCATCTGTATAACTTACACAGCTTAGACAAAGAACCTCAAGTATGTAAGTTAGAAGAAATAAGTAAGCGTGCAGATTGGTTTAATTTCTTAATTGACAAGCAGGTTATTGCTTACAGCGAGGAATTGCCAATTAACCGCAAAGCTGTAGAACAGATTGCTAAGTTACACGATGCACTACTTAAGGCTAATTACACTGGTAAGGATTTAGAGAGTTTCTTGACAAGATTGCTGTTTTGTTTATTTGCAGACGATACAGGGATATTTGGTGAAGATGGACAATTTAGAAGATTAGTTGCTAAGACTAAGGAAGATGGTAGTGACTTGGGAATGGCTATTGCTATGCTATTTCAAGTACTTAATACACCACACGACAAGCGACAAACTACATTAGACGAAGCACTTAAGGCTTTTGAATATGTAAATGGTGGATTATTTGCGGAACAAATAGCAATACCTAGCTTTAACTTTGACTTAAGAACAATATTAGTTAAGTGCTCGGAATTGGACTGGAGTGGTATTAGTCCAGCTATTTTCGGCGCAATGTTCCAAAGCGTACTAGAGTCAGGTGCTACAGATACAGCACATCGCAAAGAAAGTAGAAGAGAGTTAGGTGCACACTACACAAGCGAGCGCAACATACTTAAGGTAATTCAACCGCTTTTTTTAGATGAGTTACATAAGGAATTTGAACAAGCTGTAACTAAACCTAAGTTACAAGCACTTTACGATAAGTTACATACACTTAATTTTTTTGATCCAGCGTGTGGTTGCGGTAACTTTTTAGTTATTGCATATAGAGAATTAAGGCGTATTGAAAATGACGTAATTGCTAAGCTGTACTTTAAAGGCGAACAGGGTGGCTTATTAGACGTTAAGGAATATTGCAAAGTAAACATAGAACAGTTTTACGGTATTGAGATTGATGAGGCAGCAGTACATATTGCACGTGTAGCTATGTATATAACTGACCATCAGCTTAACTTAGAAAGTGGTAGTAGGTTTGGCGAAACACGTGCAACAGTTCCTTTAGTAGCAACCCCACATATACATTGTGGTAACGCATTACGTATGGATTGGAATAGCGTACTTAATGCTGAGGATTGTAGTTACGTGTTCGGTAATCCCCCGTTTTATGGTGCAATGTTATTGAATGAAGAGCAACGTAAAGATATAGAATTAGTTTTTGACGGATTAAAAGGCAGTGGAACACTTGACTATGTTTCGTGCTGGTATTGGAAAACTGCAGAATATATTAAAAACACTAATATTAATTGTGCTTTTGTCTCAACTAATAGTATTACGCAAGGTGAGCAGGTTTCAATTTTATGGGCACCTTTAGTGACTAAGTATGGAATACAAATTAATTTTGCCCATCAAACATTTAAATGGAGCAATGAGGGAAGAGGAGTTGCAGCCGTTCATTGTGTAATTATTGGTTTTAGTAATGTTAAAAATTGTGAAAAGCAGCTTTTTAGTTACAAGGATGCAACAAGTGATCCGATTTGTTCCTTTTCTTCAAATATTAATCCTTATTTAATTAGCGCCCCAAATATCTTTATTACTAATAGGGATTCGCCAGTTAGCAATGTTCCTGTAATGAGGTATGGAAATATGCCTCGTGATGGTGGAAATTTATTGCTTACTAAAGATGATAAAGATGATATTTTGAGTACTGAGTCTGATGCTAAAAGTTGGATACGAAGGTTTTTAGGCGCAGATGACTTAATTAATAACGGAGAGCGTTACTGTTTGTGGCTGGTTGGTATTGAGCCGAATGTTTTATCAAAGTTGCCAAAAGTTCTTAAAAGAGTAGAGCGTACTAAACAATTTAGACTTGACAGTAAAGCAGAATCTACTAGAAAATTTGCATCAATACCCCATTTATTTTGCCAAATAGCGCAACCAAATTCAAGCTGGCTTGCATTTCCTCGGCACTCATCAGAGCGAAGAATATATTTGCCAATTGCTTACGTTAACAGTGATGTTATTGCAAGCGATGCATTATTAACGGTAGAAAATGCTGGCTTAGAGCATTTTTCTGTTATCAATTCATCAATGCACAATGCTTGGATGAGAACTATTTGTGGAAGGCTTAAAAGTGATTATCGTTACAGTAAAGATGTTGTTTATAACAACTATGTCTGGTGTAACTTAGATGATAGCAATTTATGTAATAGCCTTAAATTAACAGCACAATCAATTTTAGACGCAAGAAACCTTTATAAAAACGCATCATTAGCAGATTTATACGATCCCTTAACAATGCCAGTTGAGCTCGTTAAAGCACATCAAGCTAATAATAAAGCTGTTGATGAAGCATATGGCTACAAAGGTGGCGATGATGATGCAAGCAGAGTTGCATTCTTGTTTAAGCGTTATGAAGAGTTAACCAGCTTGTTGCCAGCTACTGTAGTTAAGAAGAAGCGTGCTAAGAAAACTAATGATGGTGAATTGCTAATTTAAGGAAAATATTATGAATGCTACGCACACCGCAATGGCTAAGAATGTACTTATTTCATATAAATTTTTATTGATAAAAATTCAACAATTGCTTGATAAGACTGATGAATTGTATGACGATGACGTGTTAGCAATACGAGAAATTTCAGTTTTATTTAACGATCTGTTAAGTAACTTTACTTTAGACAATTTCTACAGTTTCAAAAAGCAATTAGCATTCGCTGACGGTAAATTATCCATTCGTTATAAGCAAAAACACACAGATATCTACCCAATTATCCATTCTATGTATGAAGTGCAAAAGGATAATCCACCAAATAAATTTACATTAGCAATTAAGGATTTTTTTGGTATTGGTGAGAAGCTTTTTGAAGATGATAGTGCGCTTGGAAAAACCTTTAACAACGATGAAACTGTAAATCTCTTGTCTCAAGAGGCTAATTTAATTCACGAAGAGTTAACTATTACTTTAGCTAATTATAATGTCTAGGTGGTAACGATGATTGAGCAAAAAAAGTTAGAATTTTTACAAAAGTATAATCCAACTCATTCTATTGTTGTTGCTCAATCGAAAGCTATTTCTGCATCCGTTCAGCACAATAAACTTTATTCATCTAATCTTGACTTAACCTTAAGAAGGAAAATTAGAGATTCGTGGAAGGCTGAGTTAGCTAGTAAAGCAGAGAAGTACGTTAATTCTCAGTCTGTATCTCAATTTGAAATAGATTTCATTTCATTGCAATCCACAATGAATAACTTATATCGTGGCAATTTTTTAAGCTATCACAAAGGTGGAAATGGTTTCCGCGTATCTCATGCTCAAAAAAGTTTATCCATATACCTTAAGCATTTGTGGTGCTTAGGTAGAATTTTCATGCCGCCAATATGTCCAATAGACAATGTTGTTTTAAGGCTTACTGAGGCAAAAGGTGTTGATGCTACCTGGACTTTTGTAAATTCTTTAGATGAGCACAAAAAAAGATTTACATTAATTGAAAATGAGGCACGCAAGAATAAATTACCTATTGCTGAGTGGGAGATACTAAATTTTAAAGTTTAGTATTGCTGATTGTTACATTGACTTACTTGCGCCTCCGCCTAAGCTGGAGAACTTGTAAACTATTTTTCTGTTTGGACGGCTATTATTGGTTGGACCAACTAGCAAATATATTTCATCCCCATTTGTTTCTACTCCAAAATACTTATCCGAATTTGGATTGAAATTTGTACAAGGTATATATCTTTCCATATTTTCACCATTTCGAACAACAATAAGTCTATTGTTTCTTTCGTCGTATCTAGCAATTCCGTTCATTTTTAACTCCAAGCATTAGTTATATTATTTCTAATAAAATTAATGTACAGCATATTTTGTTATTACTGCAATACATTATTAATTCAGCAATTGCACGTTGTGTAACCATTAATCCACTAAACTATTGATATTGCACAACTTTTAAGACGCACGTAGCTATTGGGTTTGCTGTTCGTAGCAACACAAAAGTTGCACACTAATATTTAGGAGACGTAAGTGATTGATTTTAAAGAGAAAAAAACTTACGTAGTTATTGAGTGGGAATAGGCGACTTAAGTTCGCCTTTGCCCATAGCCATGCTTGAGTTACGAGAAACTTCCCTCGCAATACTGGCAAATACCGATGTGCAATCTAAGGTTGGCCAGTTGGCCAACTTGTTCGATGAGTATCAAGCCGGGCGCATTGTTGTAAATCCATCTGGCAATCTCGATAGTAAAAATCATTGCCTCCCGGGTCGACCCGCTAAGCCGGACTTAGTTGCGCCGAAGCTTGTTCCCAAAAGAAAAATGGATACGGTTGCAGGCAGAGCTATCCTTTGGCACTCCTTAGCCCATATCGAATTTAATGCCATGAATTTAGCGCTGGATGCAGTTTGGCGTTTTCCGAATATGCCTAAGGCGTATTACGAAGACTGGTTGAAGGTGGCAAAAGAAGAGTCATATCACTTTAGCTTGATCAATGCCCATTTACAGTCCTTTGGATTTAGTTATGGCGATTTTCCGGCTCACAATAGTTTGTGGGAGATGGTTGAGAGAACGACAGATTCAGTCATTGCTCGGATGGCTCTAGTTCCCAGAACGATGGAGGCAAGAGGTCTTGATGCGGTTCCGGAGATTCGGGATCGGTTTAAGCAAATCAAAGATGATCGCGCTGTAGAAATTCTAGAAATCATTCTTCATGATGAAATTGGCCATGTGCTTGTTGGCAATCGCTGGTTTAATTTCTTGTGCGCCAATGACAAGCTATCCCCAATTGTGACCTATCGAGAGTTGGCCGAGAAATACCGTGCACCCACTTTAAGAGGGCCGTTCAATTTTGATGCGCGCGAGCAAGCTGGCTTTACCTCTGAGGAGTTAGCGTTGCTAGAATCTCTTGACGAGAAACGGACGCTGGCAGTATGAGGATTCTGAGTCTCATTCCGCCGATGACGCAGCTCAATACGCCGTATCCGTCGACCGCCTATCTCACTGGCTTTTTGCGTTCGCGTGGTTTTGATGCCGTTCAAGAAGATTTGGCATTAGCCCTGGTTCTGGGTTTCTTTACTCCACAGGGCTTATTAGAGATTAAAGACCAGGCCTTAAAGCTAGCTGAAGAAAATCGCAGTGCGAGCGTGAACTTCTTCCTGGATTACTTTGCTGATTATCAAAGTACCATCTCTCTAGCTATTGCATTTTTGCAGGGGCGCGACAGCACCCTTGCGCATCGCATTAATAGCCGTGCTTTGTTGCCTGAAGGCCCGCGCTTCACATCCTTGGATGCTTATGATGAGGAAGAGGGTGCCGACTCATTAGCGTGGGCATTTGGCGCGCTAGGCTCTCAGGATCGGGCGCGACATTTAGCAACCCTCTATCTTAATGATTTATCCGACGTGCTGCGTGATGCAGTAGATGAGCGCTTTGAGTTTGTTCGCTATGCAGAATCACTCGCGGGTAGTCAGCCTACTTTTACGCCTTTAGCAGATGCTTTGGCGGCAAGTCCTACCTTAATGGATTCGCATTTACAGGAATTGACAAGATCCTCGATCGATAAGCATCAGCCTAGCCTAGTATTGCTTTCAGTTCCATTCCCTGGGGCAATGTACGCCGCATTACGAATTGCCCAAACCATCAAGCAAGATTTCCCCAGCATCAAAATCGGTCTTGGTGGTGGCTACGTTAATACTGAGTTACGTGAGCTTACTGATCCGCGCATATTTGATTTTGTCGATTACATCACTCTAGATTCTGGGGAGCGACCCTTACTTGCTCTGATTGAGCATTTGAATGGTAAGCGCTCTGCAGAACGATTGGTGCGTACCTTTATCCGTAACGCTACTAATGAAGTGCGTTACATTAACTGGCAAGAGCCAGATATCCCATTTGAGGATGTCGGTACTGCCACTTGGGATGGTTTGCCGCTCAATTCCTATTTATCCTTATTGGATATGCTCAACCCCATGCATCGCCTCTGGAGTGATGGGCGCTGGAATAAGCTCACTGTTGCCCACGGTTGCTATTGGAAAAAATGTAGCTTCTGTGATGTCAGTCTAGATTACATCTCTCGCTATGAAACTGCTTCAGCGAGCCTTTTGGTTGATCGTATTCAAGCAATCGTTGCCGAGACTGGTCAGACGGGATTTCATTTTGTAGATGAGGCAGCACCACCTAAAATCTTGAAAGCCCTTGCTGAGGAATTAATACGTCGCAGGGTAGTGATTTCTTGGTGGGGGAATATTCGCTTTGAAAAGACGTTTACACCCGAGTTATGTGAGTTATTAGCGCAAAGCGGTTGCATTGCAATGTCTGGAGGCCTAGAGGTTGCCTCGGATAGGCTTCTTGATCTCATGAAAAAAGGTGTTTCAGTCGAGCAGGTTGCCCGAGTAACTAAAGGATTCTCGGATGCCGGCATCTTAGTACACGCTTATTTAATGTACGGCTTCCCAACGCAAACCGTGCAAGAGACCGTCGACTCTCTGGAATACGTTCGTCAACTTTTTGAAAATGGCTGCATCCAAAGTGGTTTCTTCCATCGATTTACTTGCACGGTGCATTCACCGGTAGGGCTTGATCCTGCAGCTTATGGAATTGAGCTTGTGCCACTGCCCCCCATTAGCTTTGCCAAGAATGATGTTGCCTTCATCGACCCCACCGGAGTAGATCATGATCTTCTTGGTCTTGGACTCAAAAAAGCGATTTACAACTTTATGCATGGCGTAGGCTTTGAGGAAGACACCCATAAGTGGTTTGATGTGGCGGGTATTCCAAAAACCTCGGTAGGGCGCAATAAAATAGCAAAAGCATTGAAGCGTAAATAAAAATACGTAAACTTGATTCATCCAACTCATTCAATTCAATTACTGTGGGTAGCAATATGAATTTATCTCGCCGCACTTTCATCGTATCAGCCGCTTTAGCTCCAGTTGCCTGTGGTGGTCTTTCGTATGAGCATGGGATTCCGGTTGCTCAACCAAAACTACTGCCAGTGGTTCGCCCACCCCAAATTGGACAAGAGTGGACCTATATCAAGAAAAACATCTTTGATGGCAAAACTCTAGATGTGATTACTGAGCGCGTTTCTAATATTGGCTCAACTATTGTGATTGACCGTATGACTGCTGATGGCGCCCGTTTACCTAGTGAAATCCAGACTTCATGGGGAATGGTTTCTACAGATACGCAGTGGTCACGCTTGCTGAACTTCAGTCCATCATTGCCGCTTTGGCCTGAGCAACTGTCCACCACATGGGCAAAACAATTCAATACTAAATACAGTATTGCTGGTTACTCAGACTCACGCATGAACTGGCAGGAATATATGAGCGTACAGGGCTGGGAAAAAATTACTGTTCCTGCTGGAGAGTTTGTAGCGCTTCGTTTTCAGGCCCTGATTAATTATGAGAGTGACGATCCCAATAAGGTTGATTGCATTCGTAAAGAAACAGTTTGGTTTGCTCCGCAAATTGGCCGCTGGGTTGCGCGTGAGGCATCTGGTTCCTATCAAATTCAGGGGCAAATTGGTGCAGTTATTCTGGAAGGTAGCTATCAATGGCAACTCAGCTCCTACAAATAAATCTGATGCGAAGACTGCTTGTATTCCTGGCGCCGGCTTTATTGGTGGCGTGTATATCTGGTCAGCCTTACCCGGCTTCAACGCCTTTGCCTCAACCCGTCAACCCTCCTAAGGTGAGGGCGCCACAAGTAGGGCAGCAGTGGGTCTACAACGTGCGCAATGTCTTTAACCAAGAGTTGGTGGATATTGTTACTGAGAGGGTGGTTTCTGTTGGCCCCCAGATTCGGATCGAGCGTAGTGGACTAAAAGCAGGGCCACTTCCCGATGAAATTCAGCAGCCTTGGGGTTATATCTTGCAGGATCCGCACTGGAATCCTCCTCAAAAGTTTTTGCAGCCACTCCCCTTGTGGCCAGAGCAACTTGTACCAGGATGGTCTGGGTTCTATCGCGACCGCTATCAAGTCCTTGGCTATCCCGATAATGACTATTACTGGGGATTAAATGTATCTGCTATAACTTGGGAGGGTGTTAGTGTGCCCGCTGGGCAATTCCCGGTCTTGAAGTATCAAAATGAGGCACCTTTTTTCACTAGCAATGACTTTTCTCGAGTGGCCAACTACCGTCAAGAAGATGTTTGGTTTTCTCCGGAAATCGGTCGCTGGGTTATCAGGCGAGGCTATGGGCGCTATTTATGGGCCGGTATGTTTTGGAGCAATGCTCTCTGGGAAGACTACTTAGAGTGGGAGCTTGTGTCCTGGAAGTAAGCAAAGCGCTTAAAATCAGCACATAGCTATGTATACCGTAAAAGAACTCTTTCCAACCCTTCAGGGTGAGGGCGCCCACGCTGGTCGGGCAGCTGTATTTTGTCGCTTTGCAGGCTGCAATCTTTGGAGCGGTCGCGAAGAAGATCGTGCGACTGCGGTTTGCCAATTTTGCGATACCGACTTTGTTGGTAGTGATGGTGTCGGTGGTGGAAAGTTTGAAACCGCCTCTCTATTGGCGGACACCATTGAAGAGGTCTGGAACAGCACATTGGCTGGACCACAGCAGCGATATGTCGTTTTCACTGGCGGCGAACCACTCCTGCAACTCGATACTGATTTGATTAATGCTTTGCATGCCAAAGGCTTTGCTGTTGCCATAGAGACCAACGGCACGATTAAGGTTCCTAAGGGTGTTGATTGGGTATGTGTCAGCCCCAAGGCTGGTTCAGAGTTAATTGTCTTGCAGGCTGATGAAATTAAGGTGGTGATTCCTCAGCAAGGACATGGTTCTGTTGAGACTTTATTGGCTCGATTTGAGAAGATGGATTATCGCAACCGCTTCTTGCAGGCAATGGATGGTCCAAACCTCCAGGAAAATCTCGCATTAGCAGTTCGTCTATGTCAAAAGCGGCCTTTATGGCGTTTGAGTGTGCAGACCCATAAAATGATCGGTATTCGTTAGTAGTCCTACCGGGCGATATTTAAGTATTTAGAAAAGTAATCATGAGCGCTAAGCAAGAAGCCATTTCCATTACCCGTCGACTTGAGTTTGACTCGGGTCATCGCATTCCAAATCATGATGGGCAATGTCGTCATCTGCATGGTCATCGCTATGCAATTGAAGTCACCCTAACTGGCGTGATCGCGGATCATCCTGGCAAGGCAGACGACGGCATGGTCTTAGATTTTGGAGATATCAAGCGACTCACTAATCAATATGTAGTTGAGCCTTGGGATCATGCATTTTTGGTGGCTAAAGAAGATGCTGGATTGGTGGATTACTTAAATTCAATTCCAAACCATAAGACGGTAGTGATGGAGCATGTGCCTACTGTTGAGAACTTGGCTAGCGCAGCTTTTAGAGTCTTACAGCCTGTTTTTGAAAAAGCCTTTGATGGCCGACTTAAGCTAGCATCTATTCGTCTTTATGAAACCCCCAATTGCTGGGCTGACGTTTCTCATCCTTAAGAAGCAATATGCAAGCAGAGCTTGATCGTCAATTTATGCAGCAAGCTTTAGATCAAGCCAAGCTCGCTGCAGTTGCTGGCGAAGTACCCGTCGGCGCCGTATTAGTGCGAGATGGGCAAGTTATCTCCACTGGTTTTAATCAGCCAATCAGTAACAGTGATCCCAGCGCCCATGCCGAGATGATGGCCTTGCGTGCAGCCGCCCTAGAGGAGTCTAACTATCGATTGCCGGGCACCACCCTCTATGTCACCCTGGAGCCCTGCACCATGTGCGCTGGAGCGATGCTTCATGCGCGGGTCGATCGCGTTGTATTTGGCGCTACCGACCCTAAAACAGGGGCTGCGGGAAGCGTACTCAATGTATTCTCAGAAAAGCAGATTAACCACCAGACCCAAGTTGAAGGTGGCATCATGAGCGAAGAGTGCGGACAAATACTTCGCAATTTTTTTAAGGAGCGGCGTTGAAGCAAATTCATTTGATTGCTCCTTCAGGAGCTAGTCTAGATACTCGTAGCCCATTGATTGGAATTGAATGGCTAAAGAAGCAGGGCATTGAAGTTCTCAATACTGCTTGTGTAGACCGAGTTGATCAACGTTTTGCTGGCTCCGATGCTGAGCGTTTGGCTGAAATCAATCAACTCGCCGAACTCTCTCCTGAAGTTGCTGTTATCGCAATGCGCGGTGGCTATGGCCTTCATCGCCTACTGCCAGATATTCGGTGGGGTGCAATTGCTAACGCTATTAAGAGTGGTTTGCAGATTTGTGGGCATAGTGATTTCACAGTCTTTCAGTTGGGCTTGTTGACAAAGACTGGCGCAGTAACTTTGGCGGGTCCCATGCTCAACTTTGATTTTGCTTGTCAGGGCGAGCAGGGTAAAGGCATTACTCCTAATGAATTCATGTGGACGCATTTTCAAAAAGCCGTCAACGAGCGTAAGTTGGATTGCACCATCCAGACTGAACAGACTTTCTTAAAAAAGACTGCTAAAGGCAATGTCTCTGGAATGCTTTGGGGTGGAAACTTAACGGTGCTGGCAGGTCTAGTGGGAACGCCCTACATGCCAAGTGAACAACAAACCCAAGGTGGGATTCTGTTTCTGGAAGATGTAAATGAGCACCCTTACCGGATTGAGCGTATGTTGATGCAATTATTGGATGCAGGCATATTAAGCAATCAAAGCGCCATTCTTTTGGGTGGATTCTCGGCCTATCGCCTGTATGACAATGATCGTGGTTACACACTGGAAAGTGCTGTTGAGGCTATCAGCAGGCGCCTTCCAAATAATGTCCCCGTATTGACCGGTTTGCCGTTTGGCCACCAAGCCGAGAAGCTCACTCTACCGGTGGGTGCGCAGGCGCATATTCAATACGATGCATCAGGATTTACTATTCAGTCTCAGTGGTAACACTTCATATTAGGAATTTCTCCTTGCGAGTTTTAGCGTTCCTCACCAGCATATTGATTGCGAGTACTGTAATGGCGACTGAAGAGCCGAAGTATCTTCTCCTAGAGAAATCTGAGCCATTTGAATTGCGTGCCTATGCGCCACTGATTGTGGCAGAGGTCAAAGTAGATGGTGATTTGGATACTGCCTCTAATCAAGGGTTTCGATTGATTGCAGCTTATATTTTTGGAAAAAATCAGGTGTCTGAAAAAATTGCCATGACTGCGCCTGTCGGCATTGAGTCAAGCGAACAAAATAAGAGTACAAAGATTGCCATGACTGCTCCTGTAGGCATTGAGAGTACAGGCAATCAATGGACGGTATCGTTTGTTATGCCTTCTGAGTACACCTTAGCTAGCTTGCCAAAGCCATTGGATCCACAGGTCAAAATAAGAGAGCTGCCCGCAGAAAAAAAGGCAGTAATTACTTTTTCCGGTTTCTACAATGAGGAGAAGGTCAAAGAAAAGACCCAAGCACTGCGCGATTGGATGAAGAGTAGGAATTTAAATTCAACTGGCGAGTCGCAGTTTGCTCGCTACAACCCACCTTGGACCCTGCCTTTTATGCGCCGTAACGAAGTATTGATTCAAATCCAAGAATAAGGGGTGCGCAGGCTTGGGATTTAAGCCTCAAAACTCTTTAATACAAACCCAGCACCACCATCTTGCCCCAGCGCTTTCACAAGAATGGGCATGCTTTCAGCCAATTGCTTTTCTAGAGTCCACGGCGGATTAATGATGAACATGCCGCTAGCCTGAAGTCGGCGTTCCTTAGGGGCATTCTCAACCCGCAATTCAACCTGCAACCAAGAGCGTTTATAGGTTGCCGCAATCTTTTTCATGTGATCAGGCAGGGCTGCTGATTCTCGTCGAGAGAGGCATGGATACCAAATGGCATAACACCCAGTAGCAAAGCGATGTAGCGCTTCCTCCATCGTAGTTTCAAGATAGCGATAGTCCTGCTTATCTTCGTATGAGGGGTCAATCAAGACAAGTCCGCGCCTACTAGGCGGCGGCATCAAACCCTTTAATCTTGCAAAGCTATCCTCTGCATAGATATCAATTTGCTTCGATTGTTTTAGCTGACTGATATTGTGGCGCAAGATATCAATCTCTTTCGGGTGCAACTCAAAGAGCTTCAGACGATCTTGTGCTCTGAGTAATCGCGCCAAAATAAATGGTGAACCAGGATAGATCGTCACCTCATCGGCAGTATTCTCCGCCCGAATACACTCTAGATAATTGGCAATCCCTGGACTTACGGAGTGGGTCTCCGAAAATTTAGCTAATCGATGAATACCTTGATCTGCTTCATTGCTGACTTTGGCAAAGCCATCAATCAGGCTGTAAATGCCAGCGCCTGCATGGGTATCGACAATGGTCAAAGCCCCAGGTTTTTCTTGTAGATACTCCACCAAATGAATCATCACAAGATGCTTCAGGATATCTGCATGACTGCCTGCATGAAAAGCATGGCGATAGCTAAACATCTTTAAATGGCCCTAGGTTTTTGCGCTTTAATAAATAAAGCCAAAGTAATACTGATTAATGCCACGCAAGCATATTGCAAAGATTGATTGAGCTCTGAGTCTAAGGTTTGGGTTAGAAGCACATAGATCGTCGCAAGGCCGCCTAAAGCAAGCAAGCGTGGCAAGATTTTATTGGTAGCCAGTTGCGCCTCTGGAATTAGCCTAGCCAGCCCCGCTCCAAGCATTCCAGACCACAATCCAACAGCGCAGCCCGCTAGGACATCGGTGAGCCAGTGGGCGCCAAGCGCATTTCGAGAGATGCCGGCAAAGCCAGCAATGATGAAGATCCACCACAAAGAGGTTTTCTTATCTCGATCACTAGCAAAGTAGATGCCAGAAACCACTGCAAAAGCAGTAAGCGTGTGTCCCGAGGGCATGGCCCTGTGCAATAAAGGTTCGCCAATTCGGTAAAAATCTTCTAAAGCCAAGACTCCTGCAGGGCGAGGGAAGGCTAAAAAAGGTTTGATAATTTGACTAAGGGTGCCACCAATCGTAGAGGCCAATATTCCTGCGCAAAGCAAGCGAGGAGCTAGTAGCAGCAGTGGAAAACACAGCGCAAAGATGCCCCAGCCATTACCAATAAAGGTAAGCCAAGTCCACACGGTATCTGGGAGAATCTGGGTATAGCGATTAATGAATAAAAAGGTTGGGGTCTGCAATTCACCAATATAAATAGCGATTGCTAAGCCAAGGGGCAGCAGTGGAATACACCAAACCCAAATTGATGCAATTGCTAAAACTGATTTGCGCTGCTCAGTCATGCTAATTAACGTACTCGCTCTTGATCGGCTTTATTGAGTTGATGCACCATCTTCTCCAATACTTGAGGCACAGTAATAGCTTGCATGCAGACATTGTTATGGCAGGGTGTCTTGCGATGATTAGCTGCGCTGACACAAGGAGAGCATGCCAGATTCGCTGTAATTGAAATTGACTTGCCGACAGAGCCATAGAGCGCTGGAGTTTCTGGTCCGAATAGGACGACTGTGCGCAGTGGAGTAACAGCAGAGAAATGGCCAGGCCCAGAATCATTGGTCACCATCACATCAGATAGCGTGTAGAGCGGTGGTAATTCGGCGAAGCTTACTTGGCCTGCAAAATTCAAGGCATTTTTCACGTTGGCAACTGAGTGTACTTTTTCCACATATTCAAATTCAGCTGGGGAGCCAGTGATCAAAATCAGATCATTTGGATAAAGTTGATTTAATCCCTGAATAAGTTCGGAGAAGCGTTGCTGTGCCCAGCGTCTTTGCGGCAATAAGTCGCTTGCATTGGGATTTACCAAAATGAGGCGTTGCTCACCTTGCTTAAATTGAATGCCAAAAGTCTCGCTAAGCCTCTCAATTCGCTCACGCACTTTGTTCAATACCGCTGGATCAATTACCGCCTGCTCCAGGCGCACTTCTGAATCTGCAATATGTATTTTGCTAAACGGTACTTCAATCTCTTTAGCAAATGCTGCATGAATGAGGGAAAGAAAATTCTTAGTAATGTGGATGTGCGGGTTGTAATGGACTTTGCGAGTCAACATAAAGCCACGCCATAAGCCTTCACCATGAAAGATGTGGTAACCCACGCGACGACGTGCACCACAAAGCCCAGTAAGCAATGCAGTAAAGCGTGAGAACAACTCCAAATCAATCACTGTGTCGATACGATGCTTGCGAGCTAGCAGTAAAAATTTGAGTGTGTCTTTAATTAAGCCGCCTAAGCTTGAGGAGTCAATTGTGAAAATATTCTCAGGCTTAACAGTGTTTAATAAAGTGAGGCTGGCACGATTGCTTTTAAAGATCAGGAAAAATAATTCAGCACCACGAGCCTGTGCATTCCGCATGGCTGGATCTACTAAAATTGCGCTACCCATTTCTGATAACTCAATAAAGAGTAGCTTGCGTGGAGCATCAGGACCACGACTCAATATATTTTTGATGCCATCAATCAGACCAACTATTGGGCTTGCTACCGCACAGAGGGGCACACCAACCCAATGGTCGATGGCACGCATGGTGTTAACGCTAATACTCATAGTATGACTCTAAAAGAATTACTTCCGTTTTAATAAAAAGTAAGCTCCAGGCAATACCGATAACACGGTAATAGCGCCGTAGCTAATAGATGCTAATACAGTCATAGAGGGGCTTACACCCCACAATGCCAGTACTGAGGAGAGTGTGGCTTCACGTAAGCCCCAGCCGGAGATACTGATTGGTAGCATTAACAAGAGGCTTAGTGCAGGTAAGCCAATCATGAGCGCTTCAATGGGTGCGTCTACTCCATAGGCCTTGAGGCAGAAGAGCAGCGTCAAAATAGTGAGGGAGTGAATGCCAATTGCAAATGCGGCTTGAGCCACATTCATAGGCCAAGAAAAAGCCAACTTAATGCCAGGTAGAGCATGATTCATTTGCAGGCGGTCTAGTAGTTTTTGCAACAGATTGCAGCTGGGACCCCAGGCCAAAATTGCGGCAATCAGCAAGCCCGCTACAACCATGATGCCAGTTACGGCATAGCCTAAGTCTGTTCCCCAGGCGGCTAAAGTGGCGCCACCCAGAATGAGACCTAGTCCACCCAGTAGATTGTTTCCTGCTAAGCCAAGTAGACGATCTACTAAAACCATGGAAAAACTGAGGCGCAATTTAGGGGTGGCATGCTCGAGGTCAACTGAGTGATGAAGCTCTTCATCTAATTCTTTTTCTTCAGTTAACTTGCCGGTACTATTTAAATGGGTTGCAGTAATGGCGCGATAGCTATCACCACCAAGCGTGCTCGGTAATCCTTGGTTAATCAATCCGCCGGCAAAGTAGAGCGCTACAAAATTGGTTAGGCTTCCCTGAAACCCCACTTTGCGCATTAAAAACCCCCAGCGTAGCCCACCGCAAATAAACGCTGAGAGCATCGTGAATCCTGCAGCTAAAAACCACCAAGGCTGCATTTGAATATCAGAATCCAATAGCGCGTGCCAATCAATTCCGCTAGTGGCCTTCCAGAGAAGGGCGACCGACAGCAAGATGCGAATCGTGGGCCAAGCCCGCTTCAGAATTGCTTTCCACCCAGATGTGGCTTTTGGGGTGGCTTGGGGTTGTGAACTCATAGGCGTAAGGATAATGCCTATGGCTCCTAAGATATTGAATTTGGGGAATTAACGCGCTGCGCCAGCGTCCTGCCAGTTGCGGCAGAGGCTATAGTCAAATGTGGATAAAACCTGCCCAAATCGGATGATTTCTAGGCTGTCTAGGGCTACGCATCCCTCAAAGGCGAGATTCCCACCTACGGGGGGCTTAAAAGCCATTCCTGACCAATTCATCCGTAAGACGCTCGCCCCGGCTGGCAATTGCCCAAACCAGAGGTCAAATTGATCCTGTCGCTGGTCCAACACAAAGACCGGGAGGGGTTGGGCATACCAAGCAGCGCGACTACCTAAGGTCCAGTTTTGAACTGCAATACCGTTTGCTTTAGTAGCCTGTGCCAACTGAGCTGCTTTTTCTCCGGCAAGCTTCCAGCCGTAGAGGTCAGCAATTGGGTTGGACTTGATAGCAGCAGTATTAATCCCTCCTGCTAAAACGTAGGCAAAGCCTAGAAGGCAAATGAGCAATTGACCAATAAGTAAGATTCGAATTGCCATGCGATGCTGCATGGCCCATGCCTTAGCTAGGCCAATGCCAGCAAACGGGGCAAGACAAAACCACGCCGGTGTAGTCCAGTGGGGTAGGCTGCCGCCACCCGACAGCGATGCAAAAATTGCAAATGGGATTATGAAAAAACTCAGCAAAGCAATCAGAATGAACTTCTGCGAGTGCAGGCAATTCTTGAGGAATGTATAGGTGCCTAAAATAAATAGAGCTCCAAAGCACGCAATCTGAATACCAATAAAAGCTCCGACCCTGCGCCATGCCCAAGTACCGCCGCTACCATGCGCAATTTGATATTTGAATGAGATCCAGTCATTGACCCAATTCCAATACAGCACCGGGCTAATAAAGATCAAGGCGATCACTACGGCTGCCCAGAAGCCTGCCTTAGTAATCCAGGCTTTCTTGGGTGAGGCCAAGAAAACGAAGAGCAAGGCAAATGCGGTAAATGCGGCGGTGTACTTGCTAAGACCTGCCAAGCCTAGTATTGAGCCGGTAATGACCCAGTCTGCAAGTGAGAAGTGATTTTTTCGGATCCAGCGCAAAGCCATCAACATCAAGCCAAGACTTAATGGGGTCAGTAGCGTGTCTGGCAAAAGACCAATTGCTAAAACATGGGGTAATGGAGCCGCAATGATTGTTAAAACAGCCATAAATCCGCACAGGTTTGCTGACGGAAGGGTGGTGGTCAGGTAGCCTGCATTACGCCCTTGAATGAGTCGATGAATTTCTAAGGTCACTTGATAGACCAAGAAGGCAGAAAGCGCCCAAAGCAATTCTGGAACTAAGCGAATGATTCCTTCAGATGAGGTCAGGGTAACTAGCGGCCATTGGATCCAACCCACTAGTGGTGGGTGATCAAAATAACTCCAAGCAAGATGCTTTGCGTATAAAGCGTAATGGGCTTCATCCACAGAGAACTCAATCGAGAAGCCGAGGGCAAAATGCACTACTGCAGCAATACAGATGCTGATGGCGGCCCAGCTTGAGGGTGATTGTTGGCGCATCACACGATTTTAGACTTAGCACCCCATTCTTTGGGACAATTCAAGAGATGCTTACAAAAAACGGCTTTCGATCCCTCCTGCTTCTGACTGCTGTAGCTGTCTCTTTGGGTGGCTGCGCAGGATTCACTGGTAATTCAATTGAGAATGAGGCGGGGCAAGCATTTAATGCTGAACAGTTACCAGCCCAAGAAGATTTGCCGAAATTCTCCGTCGAGAAACCGCGCGACGGCATGCCGGATGGTTGGCATTTCTATCGCATAGCGCCCTATAAAAAGAACACAATTTATCGACTCGAGAAGTACCAAGGCCGAACAGTGCTTGCTGCCAATTCCAAAACTTCGGCATCAGGGCTTGCGGTAAAACTTCGTCCCCGTTCAGCGCAAAACTTATGGTTGCAGTGGGAGTGGAAGGCCGTAGGCGCCATAACGCAAGCGGATAATGCAGATAGTCAGTATGACGATGCGCCACTTCGCATCTTGGTAGCTTTTGATGGCAATAAGTCAAAGTTATCTCTCAAAGAAAAGTTAACCTTTGAGATGGCCAGTTTAATTAGTGGTCAAGAGATGCCCTACGCCACAGTGATGTATGTATGGTCTGGAAAGAATCCAATCAATACGGTTTTGAACAATGCGCACACCTCGCGCGTGAAGATGATTGTGGTTGATTCTGGTTGGGATGGTTTGGGTGAGTGGCGCAAGCATGAGCGAGATCTAGTGGCGGACTACAAGCTGGCTTATGGCGAAGTACCGGGTAATGTCATTGGCATTGCACTTCTGACTGATACCGACAACACTAAATCAGAGACTCGTGCCCTTTACGGCGACATTGAGTTAGTGCGCAAGAATCCGAAATAACTCAAGCGTGCTTAGGGCGCCAGCGCTTTAAGAGCAGCGCATTACTTAATACACAGAAGCTAGAGAGTGCCATCGCACTACCAGCCAGCATAGGTGATAGGTAACCCAAAGCTGCCATCGGTATGCCAATCGTATTGAATGCAAACGCCCAAAATA
Organism: beta proteobacterium CB; assembly: GCA_000342265.1. NCBI lineage: Bacteria > Pseudomonadati > Pseudomonadota > Betaproteobacteria > beta proteobacterium CB. The sequence continues at coordinate 1,181,361 of CP004348.1, read as the reverse complement.
AATTTTGACGAATCTTGTTCCAAGTTTTCTTGGAGACATCAATCGCATCGGCCACTAGAGTAGGATCTCCGCGCATTAAAGTAATTCCAGCGGCCTGCATTGCCACATCAGTTCCGGTTGACATGGCCATACCAACATCTGCCATTGCCAATGCTGGCGCATCATTTACGCCATCACCAATCATCGCCACAAATTGTTTTTGACCTTCAAGGCCAATTTGCAATCGTTGAATGATTTCTGCTTTATTGCTCGGCATAATCTGAGCGAAGACTTCATCGATGCCGATAGTTTTTCCTACTCGGGTAGCGGCAGCTAAGTTATCGCCAGAAAGCATCACTGTTCGAATCTGCATTGCGTGTAATGCATCAATCGCTGATTTGGCATTAGGCTTTAGCTCATCTCCAAAAGCAATTACTGCGATTGGAGATGGTACTTGTTTGCTTGCGCTGTCTAGGTTCATCAGGACAGATACAGTCTGACCCTGTTCAAAGCAAGCCTGCGCCTTTTGCAAAATAAGATGATGTTGACTACTGCCCTTCAGGGAGGCTACGCTTTGCAGGCGAAGCGTTTGACCCATAAAAGGACCTGCGCTGGGCACGCCTTCAATCCCAATACCAGGCAAGCCTTTGCTAGATGAAGTTGCAATCGGTGTGACACCTTTTTCTTTGGATGCATCTAGGAGCGCTTTAGCTAAAGGATGCTCACTTCCCAATTGCAAGCCTGCAGCAGTGGCGAGAATTTGATCAATATCTGAGAGCGATCCATCAAAAGGCAGTAGGGCAAGCATTCGTGGTTTGCCAATTGTCAGTGTTCCAGTCTTATCAAAGGCAACGATATTGAGTTTATGGGCCAGCTCTAGCACTTGCGGGTCCTTAATCAGAATGCCAAAGCGTGCGGCTATACCAGTGCCAGCCATGATTGCTGCTGGCGTGGCTAAGCCAAGCGCGCAGGGGCAGGCGATCACGAGAACCGAAACAGCGCGCAAGATGGCGATAGAGGTGGAGTCCAAGTAAAGCAAGTTGCCGATGCCAGTAATGAGGGCCAGAATCAAAACGCTAGGCACAAAGATCGCGCTTACCTGATCCACCAATTTTTGAATCGGCGCTTTTTGAGTTTGCGCTTCTTCTACTAAGTTAATGATTTTTGAAAGTACGCTTTCAATGCCAACTGCTTGCGCGCTTACTACCAGTGCACCTTCACCATTCAGAGCGCCTCCAATGACTTTTGATTCAGCTAATTTCTTAACGGGCTCGCTTTCACCGGTGAGCAGGGATTCATCAACGTGGCTAGCGCCAGATAAAACGACACCATCAACTGGGATGCGTTCACCGGGAAGTATTAACACCCGATCCCCAGGCAGGACTTGATCCAAAGGTAAGTTGCGGTATTGGTCCGCACCAATACCCGTATTACCCTGGAGCTCACTAGCCGCGTTTAAAACTTTTGCATGCTCAGGCCAGAGTTTTTGCAAGGCACGAATTGCTTCACTGGTTTGTTGCTTGGCACGTGCCTCTAGCCATTTGCCCAATAAGACCATGCTAATGATGACTGCCGATCCTTCAAAGTAGAGTTCATGTGCATGGCTTGAGGTGAGCAAGATATAGAGGCTGAGTCCGTAGGCAGCGCTGGTACCGAGAGCAACCAACAAGTCCATATTGCCTGCGCTAGCAATCAAGGATTTATAGCCCGCCACGTAGAAACGCCATCCTAAAATGAACTGCACGGGTGTAGCCAAGGCTAGTTGCCACCAGCCCGATAGTGACCAATGAATGCCAAAAGGCATGAAGAACATTGGCAAGAAGAGTGGGGCTGAAAGCAGGAAACTCAGAATCACGCGACCTAAGCCATCATCGGCCCAAAATGACTTGGCAATTTTCTGATCCAAATTGCCTCGAACAGAGCTTTCTTTAGCTTCGTATCCAGTCTTTTTAACCAGCGCGATGATCTCGTCTAGACTGGATGAGCCACGTTTTATCCTAACTCTTGCCTGTTCGGTGGCCAAATTGACGGTAGCTGCCTCAACCCCGGGAATTTTGTCCAAAGCCTTTTCTACGCGACTAACGCAAGATGCGCAGGTCATTCCGCCTATATCTAGGGTAAAAAACTCTGAATTATTAGATTCTGTGGTGCTCATGTAGAAGATAATCTACTTCAAGGTGAAAAAAAGCCATCGACAATCGTATTTTGACAGTTTTGGAGGGGTAGCTATGTTTACGCTCAAGGTTTCAGGAATGACTTGTGGTGGCTGTATCAATGCCGTTACCCGGGCCGTTCAGGCTCAAGATCCCCAAGCTCAAGTTCAGGCGGATCTGGCTACGCAATTAGTCACGCTTGAAACAACTCTTTCGCCCCAATTGGCTGCAGAGCTTATAACAGATGCCGGATTTCCCGTATCGAATTAAGGCATTGTTTAGAATGTACGCAAGCTAGCCAGTCGCTAGCAAATCTCGCAGCTTTTTGTTTCTAAAGGATCGTGAATTATGTTCTTCAGTAAGTTAATGCCTCACGATGGTAATTTCTTTGAATTGTTCAACGAACATGCTGCGCACATCGTTGCTGCATCCGAATCGTTCCTGAAGTTCATTGAGCACTATAACGATGAATCATTGCGCGCCAAGTACACGCAAGAAGTAGATAGTGCAGAACATGCTTGCGATGATGTTGTGAAAGAAGTGCATCGTCGCCTCCACAAGACCTTTATTACCCCAATCGATCGCGATCAAATTTTTGATTTGATTAATACGATGGATGACGTTGCTGATTTAATTCAGAACGGTACCGAAGCAATGCATCTTTATAACGTCAAGCAAATGACCGATGAGATGCTGTACATGGCTGAGCTTTGTAATCAATGCTGTATTGGTATGAAAAACGCTGTAGGTATGCTTAAAGACATCTCTGACCCTGAGGTTGCAAAGGCGGCTCTCAAGACTTGTGATGAGATTGACCATTTAGAGTCTGGCGCAGATCGTTTGCTCTCAACGGCGATTACTAAGCTGTTCCGTGAAGATATCGAAGTGCGTGAGTTGATCAAGTTGCAGCGTATTTATGAGTTGCTTGAGGAAGTTACCGATAAATGTGAAGACGTTGCCAATTTGGTTGAAGGCATCGTTCTTGAAAATTCTTAAGGTTAAATAAGTTGGCCTCAATAGAAGTCGCATTTTGGGTGGTAGCGCTCTTGGTAGTGCTGGCTTTGGCATTCGATTTCATGAATGGATTTCATGACGCTGCCAACTCCATTGCCACTGTTGTATCCACTGGAGTGCTCAAGCCTCAGCAGGCAGTAGTGTTTGCCGCCTTCTTTAACTTCTTGGCTATTTTCATTTTTCATCTCAGCGTTGCTGCTACCGTTGGCAAGGGGATTGTGCTTCCTGCGGTCGTAGATTTACATGTGATCTTTGGAGCATTGGTCGGTGCGATTATTTGGAACGTAGTTACGTGGTACTACGGCATTCCCTCGAGCTCTTCCCATGCTTTGATTGGTGGCCTGGTTGGCGCTGCCTTGCCTAAGGCTGGCATGGATGGATTGGTCTGGTCAGGCATTATCAAGACAGTATCTTTCATCCTTATTTCGCCAATGGTGGGATTCTTGCTAGGCTCCCTGATGATGTTGCTGGTGGCTTGGGTTTGTCGCAACGCCAACCTGTCCAAAACGGATCGTTGGTTTAGGCGCTTGCAGTTGGTTTCGGCTGGCGCATACAGCCTTGGTCACGGGGGTAATGATGCCCAGAAGACCATCGGTATTATTTGGCTTTTACTGATCATTACCGGTTACGCTGAAGCAGGTGCGAGCATGCCGCCTACCTGGACGATTATTTCTTGCTACATTGCCATTGCGATGGGTACGATGTTTGGTGGTTGGCGCATCGTCAAAACGATGGGTCAGAAACTCACCAAGCTCAAACCTGTAGGTGGCTTCTGTGCTGAGACGGGTGGAGCGATCACTTTATTCCTGGCAACTGCGCTCGGCGTTCCAGTCTCTACTACCCACACAATTACTGGGGCTATTGTTGGCGTTGGCTCGACTCAACGTGCTAGTGCAGTCCGCTGGGGTGTCGCTGGCAATATCGTTTGGGCATGGATCTTCACGATTCCAGCCACTGCCTTGATGTCTATGGCGGTTTACTACATGAGCCTTCTCATTTTTTAAGTCAATTCAACGAGGTCTGCCGATCTCGTTTTAAGCAATTTTTTGCATGTGCGGTTAATCTACCCACTATTCCATTATTTGTAATATATCTCAATAGGCCTTATTGAGATTCCCTTGCGGGATTGTTTATCTTAGGAGAAGTCGGTGGCGCTTACGGTAGAGGCTGTGCAAACAGCATTAAAAGGTTTGCTTGACCCAAATACGAAAATAGATTTTGTGTCGGCAAAGAGCGTTAAAAACCTACGTGTAGATGGTGGGGATATCTCTCTTGACATCGTTCTAGGATATCCAGCGAAAAGTCAGTTTGACGCCACTCGTAAATCGGTGATTGCTGTGCTCCGTGAATTGCCTGAAGTGAAAAACGTCAGCGTGAATGTCAGCAGCCAAATCGTTGCGCACTCGGTTCAACGCGGAGTCAAATTATTACCAAATGTAAAAAATATTATTGCTGTAGCTAGTGGCAAGGGTGGAGTTGGAAAGTCAACCACCGCAGTGAATCTCGCTTTAGCTTTGGCTGCGGAAGGCGCTCAAGTAGGCATGTTGGATGCAGATATTTACGGCCCAAGTCAACCGATGATGCTAGGCATTACAGGTAGACCCGAGTCCATTGAAGAGAATACGATGGAGCCAATGGAAGGTCATGGCCTTCAAGCAAGCTCAATTGGTTTTCTAATAGATGATGATGCACCGATGGTGTGGCGTGGCCCAATGGTGACCTCTGCTCTAGAGCAGCTGCTTCGTCAGACTCGCTGGCGCGATCTGGATTACCTGATTGTGGATATGCCGCCGGGTACTGGTGATATTCAGTTAACACTTGCTCAAAAGGTGCCTGTTACTGGTGCAGTCATTGTGACTACCCCTCAAGATATTGCATTGCTTGATGCACGCAAGGGTCTCAAGATGTTTGAGAAGGTTGGCGTTCCGATTGTGGGCATTATTGAAAATATGAGCACCTATGTTTGCCCAAGCTGCGGCCATGAGGAGCATGTATTTGGTACGGGCGGTGGCCAGAAGATGTGTCAAGAATATGGCGCAGACTTTTTGGGCTCACTGCCCTTAAATTTATCTATTCGTGAACAAGCTGATGCAGGGCGCCCAACAGTAGTAGCTGATCCTGATGGTGCCATCAGTGCAATCTACAAGACGATTGCAAGACAAGTCGCCATTAAAGTGGCAGCGCTTTCAAAAGATATGAGCAGTAAATTTCCCAACATTGTGGTTCAGAACACCTGAGGCCTTATGCGTTTTGCAGTTCTCATGCGCAAGCAGTTCGTTGATAACCCCTGGATTTCCTATCGATGGGCGCCTCAGGAGGTGTTGCCAGATTTTGGGCAATTCAATCATGCAGCTGCCGATGAGGGAAAAATTGTTGGGCAGTTTCTAGGGCGCGATGATCAGGGTGAGTCTTGGTTATTTACCGGGTACGAGCTTAATCTTTTCCCGGACGAAGGAGAGGGCTACTATCTCAACCTTTCCGCAACCCAACCCTGTTGGTTTGTGATGTGGCGCCTAGAGGAAGACCTCGAGCGTTATGTTGATGCACAGTCTATCGAGCTAGCCAAGTCAGAGGCTACTATTGCCGTTCCTCACCGCATCAGCGTGAGTTACAACGAAGCGGGGCGCTTATTAGATGGCGGTGAATCGGTTGATAACATCCCCTTGTCTTCAGAGCATGCGTCTTGGCTGCAAGAGTATGTCAACGAGCATTACCGTCCCGAACCTAAGAAGCGACATCGCCCTGAATCCTTCAAAGGTGCTAACCGTGGGGTAGAAGATTAATGGCTGGCGGATTTCTGAATCGTTGGTCGCGTCTCAAGTCTGGAGAGCAGCTCGAGCCTGAGAAAAAAACAGCCGATCAGCTTAAGCAAGAATTAGCCTCTAGCGCAGAGGCAAAAACCGCCATTACCGACGCTCAAGACACTCCTCCATCGGCCACTCTTGAGGATGTGGAGAAGATAGACCGGTTTGCCCCTGATTTCTCTGCCTTTATGAAGCCAGATGTAGATCCTGCAGTTCAGCAAGCAGCTATGAAGAAGATGTTCTCAGACCCACATTTCAACATCATGGATGGTCTGGACATCTATATCGACGATTACTCCAAGCCGGATCCTATTCCTTTGGAAATGCTCAAGCGCATGGTGCAGTCGGACATGCTGAATATTTTCCGTAAAGATGATGAGAAGGCTCCAAGCATCCAAACCCCTGATAACGAGGTCACTGAGCTGAAAGAGCAGGCTTTACCCCTAGCTCCTCAGACTGATTTAACATCCACACAAACGTCTGTTCAGGAAGCGGGGAATGAAGACCCTTTACCTGTGGATAAGAAAACCAGTTAAGAAGAAATGAATGAGTCAAAAATTAGTCTGTAATTGCAATGGAACCATGCCTTTGGATTCAAAGGCCCTGGGTGTCACCATGCACACCTCCTTATGTAGACAGGAAGTTGGTGCAGTTATCAAAGCATTTGATGGTAGCGACTCGATTGTCATCGCATGCACTCAAGAACGTGCTTTATTTGGCGAATTAGCCGAGCAATCCGAAAAGCCTCTGGTAGCACCATTGCGCTTCGTCAATATTCGTGAGCTAGCTGGTTGGACGCAAGAGGCTAAAACTTCTACCCCGAAAATTGCCGCGTTGCTTGCCTTGGCCGATATGCCGGAAGCAGATCCTGTTCCAGTGGTTAATTATGAAAGCCAAGGCCGCTTACTGATCGTTGGGCCCGGGGACCAAGCCTTGCCTTGGGCTGAAAAACTGAGCGACTCTCTTGATGTCTCTGTTTTATGCACCAAGCCTAGCCCATTACCAATCGCCAGAAACTTTCCGATCTACACGGGAAGTCTTACCAAGCTCGATGGCTATCTCGGTAACTTCACTGTGGAGTGGGATCTACAAAACCCGATTGATCCTGAGATGTGCACTCGCTGTGGTGCTTGCGTTGAGGTTTGTCCTGAGGGTGCGATTGACGAATCGTTTCAGATTGATTTAGATAAATGCAAATCCCATCGCGCCTGTATTACGGCGTGCGCCGGTATTGGTGCGATTAACTTTGATCGTATAGAGCGTCAGCGTAGCTCCGAGTTTGATTTGATTATGGATTTGCGCACTGACCCGCAGATGCGTATGAGTCAAACTCCACAAGGTTACTTTGCTCCTGGTCAAGATCCATTCGAGCAGTCCTTAGTTGCAAACCAATTACTCGGTTTGGTTGGTGAGTTTGAAAAGCCCAAATATTTTGCCTACACCGAAAAGATTTGCGCTCATGGCCGTAACGGTAAAGTAGGCTGCAGTGCTTGTATCGATGTATGTTCTACGGGCGCCATATCTTCTGTGTTCAAAAATGGACAAGGCGCCGTAGAAGTTAACCCCAATTTATGTATGGGTTGTGGGGCTTGCTCAACGGTGTGTCCGTCAGGCGCCATGCGCTACAACTATCCAAGCGTGACTCATCAGGGTAAGGAAATTAAAACCCTGGCCAATGTATTTGCTACTGAGAGTGCCAAGATCAAACAGGTACAAGCGCCTGCTTTGCTGTTGCATACACTCAAGGCTGGAACTCAAGCTTTGGATTCTCTTGGACGCTTAGCTCACTTAAGACCGAAGCAATTTGAGGCATTGCCATCCTTTGTATTGCCTTATGGAATAGAGCACATTGCTTCCACCGGTTTGGATTTATGGCTTGGCGCACTGAGCTATGGTTTTGGTCAAGTGGTTCTATTGCTTACTGGCGATGAAGACCCAGCGTATCGAGCTGCACTAGAGACGCAAACTGAGCTAGGTAATGCGATTTTGTCTGCGTATGGCTTCGATGCCAGATTCTCACTCATACAGCTTGACTCCGCGGAAGACCTGCAGCCAGCATCTTCTGCAATGGCTAAGCTGCGTCAGCGTGGCGCTCTGCCAGCGATCTGTTCGCCCGCTAGTTTTGGTCTGGGCAATCAAAAGCGCGAAACCATCGAGATGGTTTTGGAGCACCTGCAAAAGCAAGCCAAAACACCGCTTCCCGCAGGCGGGGTTGCGCTTCCTAAATCCTCCTTCTTGGGCGGGCTCAATATCAATAAGGATGCCTGCACGCTGTGTATGTCTTGTGTGGGCAGCTGCCCTGAGGGCGCGCTGCTAGACAATCTTGATGAACCTAAGCTTTCCTTTATTGAAAAGCAGTGCGTTCAGTGCGGTATCTGCGTCAAAACTTGCCCGGAGCAAGCCTTGGCCTTGGCGCCTCGTTTGCAGACGGTAGAAGAGCGCAAGCAAAAAGTGGAGATTAACGAAACCAAACCCTTTCATTGTATTAGCTGTGGCAAGGTATTCGGAACGGCGAAGATGGTGGATTTGATGTTGGTGAAATTAGGTGCGCATGGCGCCTTTGCTGGGGCGGCACTCGATAGATTGAAGATGTGCGGTGATTGTCGTGTGGTCGATATGGTGAAGAAAGAGTTATGAGCGAGCAGATAAAAGGGGGCGCCTCTACTGAGGTTGGTGACGTAGGACTGCCAGAGGATTTGGCAAGAGCGGACTTGTATGGCTTGATTGCCAGATTCTTTCATCAGCCTCCCGATCAAGAATTATTGGATCAAATTGCAGCCTCCATTCCAGATAGAGAGGAGATGAAGGCCGAGGATGCTCCGTTGGCTAAGGTTTGGCATAGCGTAGTTGAGGTTGCTAAAAATAACCCTGCCAAAGCCTGGCATGAGGAATTTGACCGCAATTTCATTAGCGTGGGTCGTCCCAATGTGATTTTGAATGGCTCGTTTTATATGGCCGGCCATTTAAACGAGAAGCCCTTGGTTGATATCCGCCGTGACCTTGATACTTTTGGTCTGGAGTCAGCCGAGGAGGTCACGGAGACTGAGGATCATTTATCAGCGCTATGTGAAGTCATGAGATATCTCATCGCCGGGGATGATGTTGAGATTTCCAATCTCACAAACCAACGTGCTTTTTTCAATAGCCATATTCGTACTTGGTACGATGAATTGTGCGATGCAATAGAAGGCATTCCAGACATGCATCTCTACCATCCAGTCGCTGCCTTAACCAGGGAATTTCTGGCTATCGAAGGGCAGAGTTTTGACATGATTTAATGTTGCGTTGCACAAGAGGAAAACCCCTAGAAGAAAAAAAATTCCTAATATGCAAAAAATACAATTACCAATTACACTTGACCTATATCAAATTTGCACTAACTAGGAGCACATGATGACTACTAAATCCGCAACTGCAGTAAACGAAGAAAACAAGCCTTCACGCAGAAAGTTTTTTATCGGAGCGGGTGCCACTGTTGGTGCTGTTGCTGTTGCTTCGCAAACCTCGATTGGTAAGGCTGTGATTCAGGAAATTGGTAGCACCGTTCAAGGTAAAGACGACGGTTATCAGCTGTCCGCCCACATTCGTAAGTACTACGAAACCACAATGCTTTAAATCTAGTTGTTAATGAAGTCGTTTCCAAATAATTAAATAAAAATATTTCTCAGGGACAACATATGAGTCTGACTCGTAAATCCAATACCCCACAAAGCAGTCGTGCCACGCCTGCATCACGCCTCATCGGTAGCCTCTCACGTGGACTTCAGTCTGCGGTGCCAACGATGGATCGTCGTACCTTCCTCAAACGCTCAGGTGTTGGCGTTGGTGCTGGTATTGCCGCTAGCCAATTGACCCTGGTTCAAAAGGCCTCAGCAGAACAAAGCAAAGCGATGCTTGATGGCAAGGGCAAGATTGAAGTTAAGAGAACAATTTGTACCCACTGTTCAGTAGGCTGCGCAACTGACGCTACTGTTGAGAATGGTGTTTGGGTTCGTCAAGACTCCGCATTTGATTCCCCAATTAACTTGGGTGCTTATTGCGCTAAGGGTGCATCTTTGCGCGAGCATGGACATGGAGATTTCCGTCTTCGCTACCCAATGAAGTTGGTGGATGGTAAGTACCAAAGAATTTCTTGGGATCAGGCTTTAACTGAAATCACTGCGCAGATGAAAGACTTGCGTAGCAAATACAGCCCGGATTCACTCTTCTTTATTGGTTCTTCTAAGCACAATAACGAACAAGCTTATTTAATGCGTAAGTGGGTTTCTTTCTTCGGAACCAACAACACAGACCATCAAGCACGTATTTGTCACTCCACAACAGTTGCCGGTGTTGCAAACACCTGGGGCTATGGTGCGATGACCAATAGCTATAACGACATGATGAATGCCAAAGCGGCTTTGTACATTGGCTCTAACGCTGCTGAAGCGCATCCAGTGTCTATGTTGAGCTTGTTGCATGCAAAAGAAAATGGTTGCAAGGTCATCGTAGTTGACCCACGCTACACCCGTACTGCAGCGAAGTCTGATCAGTATGTGCGCATTCGTTCTGGTACTGACATTCCTTTCTTGTTCGGTGTTCTGTATCACATCTTCAACAATGGTTGGGAAGATAAGAAATACATCAACGACCGTGTCTACGGTATGGACGAGATCCGCAAAGAGGTGATGGAGAAGTGGACTCCTAAGAATGTAGAAGAGGCTTGCGGCGTTCCAGAAGCGCAGATGTACAAAGTTGCTGAAACAATGGCGAAGAATCGTCCAAGCACTTTAGTTTGGTGTATGGGCCAAACACAGCACACCATTGGTAATGCCATGGTGCGCGCATCTTGCATCTTGCAATTGGCTTTGGGCAATATTGGTAAGTCCGGTGGTGGTGCAAACATTTTCCGTGGTCACGATAACGTTCAAGGTGCAACTGACGTTGGTCCTAATCCAGATTCATTGCCTGGCTACTATGGTCTTGCAGCGGGTTCATGGAAACACTTTGCAACTGTATGGGGTGTTGACTACGAGTGGATCAAAGGTCGCTATGCGCCTGACATGATGGAGAAATCAGGTACTACTGTTTCTCGTTGGGTGGATGCGGTCCTCGAGAAGAATGACATGATCGATCAGCAAACCAATGTAAAAGGTTTGTTCTTCTGGGGTCATGCACCAAACTCACAAACTCGCGGCCTCGATATGAAGCGCGCGATGGACAAGTTGGACTTATTGGTTGTTGTTGATCCTTATCCAAGTGCCACTGCTGCAATGGCGGCAATGCCTCCTGCAGAGGGTGATGCAGTGAACAAGAATCGCAATGTTTACTTGCTGCCAGCTACAACTCAGTTCGAGACAACAGGCTCATGCACAGCTTCCAACCGCTCATTACAGTGGCGTGAAAAAGTGATTGACCCATTGTTTGAGTCTGTTCCTGACCATGTCATCATGCAAGCTTTTGCGGATCGCCTTGGTTTCGGTGAAGAGCTTTCAAAGAATTACAAAATGCTTAATTCCAAATTTGCTGGTAAGCAATGGAAAGAGCCTGAAATCGAATCCATCTTGCGCGAAATTAATCGCTCTGTTTGGACAATTGGTTACACCGGTCAAACTCCTGAGCGCTTAAAAGCTCACATGAGAATGGCTGGCGTATTTGATCCTAAGACCCTGAAGTCACGTGGTGGCGTTGATCCAGTAACGGGTTACGACACAACAGGTGATTACTACGGCTTGCCTTGGCCTTGCTACGGCACTGCCGCGATTAAGCATCCAGGTTCACCAAACCTCTATGACACTAGCAAGAGCGTCATGGAAGGTGGCGGTAACTTCCGCGCGAACTTTGGTGTGGAAAAAGACGGCAAGAATTTGTTGGCTGAAGATGGTTCCTACTCTAAGGGTTCAGCAATTACTACTGGCTATCCAGAGTTTGATCACGTACTCGTGAAAAAACTCGGCTGGTGGAATCAGTTGACTGAAGATGAGCAAAAGCTAGCTGAAGGTAAGAACTGGAAGACTGACTTGTCTGGCGGTATCCAACGCGTGGTAATGAAAAACGGTTGCCATCCATTCGGTAATGCCAAAGCTCGTGCAGTTGTGTGGAACTTCCCAGATGCCATTCCAACTCACCGTGAAGCGCTTTACAGTACTAATGAGCCAATGATGCGTAAGTACCCAACATCTGCGGACAAGAAGAATTTCTGGCGCTTGCCGACTCTCTATAAAACGCTTCAAGATAAAAACTTGAATGAGAAGCTCTACGAGAAGTTCCCAATCATTCTGACTTCTGGTCGCTTGGTTGAGTACGAAGGTGGAGGAGACGAAACTCGTTCCAACCCATGGTTGGCTGAGTTGCAGCAAGAAAACTTCGTGGAGATCAATCCTAAAGCTGCTGAAGCTCGCGGCATTAAGAATTGGGACTATGTTTGGGTTAAGTCACCAACAGGTGCCAAGATCAAGGTTCGTGCGTTGGTAACTCCACGTGTTGACCAAGGTACTGCGTTCGTGCCATTCCACTTTGCCGGTTGGTGGCAAGGTAACGACTTGCGTAAATATTACCCAGAGGGCGCTGCCCCGGTAGTCCAAGGTGAAGCGGTAAATACCGCAACAACCTATGGCTACGATCAGGTAACGATGATGCAAGAAACCAAAACCACCATGTGCCAAATCGAAAAATTTGCCTAAGTTAAAAAATAAAGTCAGGAGAACACCATGGCAAGAATGAAATTTATCTGCGATACAGAGCGATGCATTGAGTGCAACGGCTGTGTCACGGCTTGTAAAAACGATAACGAAGTACCTTGGGGTATTACCCGTCGCCGTGTTGTTACGGTAAATGATGGCGTAATTGGTCAAGAGAAATCCGTCTCAGTTGCTTGTATGCACTGCTCAGATGCGCCTTGTATGGCTGTCTGCCCAGTGGATTGCTTCTATCGCACCGATGAGGGTGTGGTATTGCATGACAAAGATATCTGTATCGGTTGCGGCTACTGTTCTTTTGCTTGCCCATTTGGCGCACCTCAGTTCTTGAGTCAAGGCGCCTTTGGTTCACGTAGCAAAATGGATAAGTGCACTTTCTGTAGTGGCGGTCCAGAAGCCAATGGAAGCGTTGCTGAGTTTGAGAAATACGGTCGCAATCGTTTGGCAGAAGGTAAGTTGCCTTTATGTGCTGAGATGTGCTCAACCAAAGCTTTGATTGGCGGCGATGACGAAGTGATTTCTTCTATCTACGCTAAGCGTGTTTCAGTTCGTGAAGCTAATGGTAGATATCCAAGTAACGAAATTTTTGGTTGGTCTACTGCCTACGGCCCTTCAGGTTCACCTGCACCGAAGCCAACACCTGCTGACAAAATCCCAGGAGCAAAGTCATGAAATTCAATTTCAAAACTCTCGGCGTATGTTTAGCAGCTGGTGCTTTGCTAGCCGCCTGTTCTGAACCACCTGAAATCGCAGCTAAAGCTGCAAAGCGTCCTGATGTGGCTCCATACATGGGTGCTGACAACGGATTTATGACGAAGGGTTGGACTCCAGGTGATCAAGCCAGTTGGACGGAGGCGATTAACAAGCGCAATCAGAAGCAATCTGAATATTCACGCGCTAAGTGATCAGTTAAACAACAATAAATAAAACGAAAACGTTTAAGGATATTTGTATGAATCGATCATTTTCAAGTGTTAGTCGCTCCTGGGTCTTGGCTCTGGGCGTATCACTGAGTTTGTTGAGCGGGGTTTCTTTGGCAGAACGTGCGCCAATGCAACCTCTGCCATCGCCAAGTGGAATTGATATTCCGAAGAATCTCAATGCGATTCCTAATGGAACTCAAGCGCAATCACAGCCAGCAAATACAGCGCCTAAAGAGGGTGCGATTTGGGATACAGCCAATAGCGATCCCTACAACTATGTCAGCATTCCAGACAAAGAGGCGAGTGTTTTAATTCAGCGCTCAGGTCAGCAATGGCGCTTGATTCGTAACGGCATCATTACTGTTTACGGAGCATGGCTATTGGCGATTGCTTTCTTTGGCATTGCTGCCCTCTACTTAATTAAGGGTCCAATCAAGTTGCATGCACCGATGTCGGGTCAGAAAATCAAGCGATTTAATGGCTTTGAGCGCTTTACCCACTGGGTAATGGCTGCTAGCTTTATTGGCCTTGCTGTAACCGGTATTTTGATCCTGTGGGGCAAGTATTTTGCACTCCCTTTGATGGGTGGCGTTGCTTATGGCTCCTTTTTAATGATTTGTAAGAATATTCATAACTACTCTGGCCCATTATTCACACTGAGCGTTGTGATTTTCTTCCTGCTATTCGCTACTCGCAATATCCCAGGCAAGGGCGACCTTACTTGGTTAATGACGCTTGGTGGCGCCTTGACTGGCAAGCATCCACCTGCAGGTTTCTTTAACATGGGTGAGAAAATTTGGTTCTGGTTCGGTATGGTTGTACTGGGGCTGACGATTTCAGCATCTGGTTTTGTACTCGATATGATCGTGCCATTCATGGATGTTCAATATCTGCGTGGCACTATGCAACTAGCCAACATCATTCATAGCTCGGCTGCTATCTTGATGACTGCAATGGCAATGGGACACATTTACATTGGCTCTATTGGTATGCAGGGTTCATTAGATGGTATGAAGACTGGCTACGTAGATGCTACTTGGGCTAAAGAGCATCATGAGCTCTGGCATGACAAGGTTAATAAATAAGGACATGGCCATGAAAAAAATCATTGCTTTCACACTCTGTTCATTTGCAACTGCGGCTGCATTTGCTGCCTTGCCACCGTTAAGCCCTGAAGCTCAAGAGGCTGCTACTTTGGCAAAGGCAAAGGCTGCCTATGGAGACAGAGTTGGTGCATTCAAGTTATGCCTAGCTCAAAACAAGGTGGCTGATCAATTTAGGGTGCCTGGAACACCGGCACCAGCGGCTTGTGTAGCACCGCCCCCATTTGTTGCCCCTGTTGCTGCAGCGCCAGCAGCAAAGTAATTAGTCGGCGAGCAATTCTTGATGTAGGTAGCGTTTAGCTGCTTGTGTCAAGGGATTGGTAAAGAAAGGACCTACGGGTCCTTTTTCTTTTAGCTGACCCTGATCGATAAAGAGAATGTAATCGGCAATTCGTTGTACTTGTGCAAGTTGGTGGGATGTGAAGATGACATTAGAATCACGAAGCTTGAATTGGCGAATGATTTCTTCGACTTGTTCTGTGGTGTTGGGATCTAAATTGGCTGTAGGTTCATCTAGCAAAACTAAATTGGGTTTTTGCAAAATAGCTCGACCTAGGCAGAGTTTCTGCCTTTCTCCTGCTGAGAGTTTGTGTGCAGGGTTGTTGGCAAGATGGCTTAGTCCAACCTGATTCATAACAACATCAATATCAATGGATTTAATTGAAGGATCAGCATCTTTCACCATGGCAATATTGGCTTTTGCTGAAGCCTTGATCATTGGGGTGTGATGCAGCACCAGGGATGATTTGATCTGACCATTTGAGTAGGTGATGGCGCCTGAATCTGGTTTGATCAAACCATCAATCAGTTTTAGGAAGGTTGTTTTTCCTGCGCCATTAGGGCCGATACAGGCACAAATTCGATCGGCAGGAATAACTGCATGCGGAATGTCTAAGATAATCCGCCCATCACTTTTGACGATGACACCTTTCAATTCTATGAATTGCTTAAATTGTTCGGTGGAGTTAACCATAGCGACGCTCCGCAACTTGGCGCACTGCAAATGTGAATAAATTTGCAAGTAGCACAATGCCTAGCAAAATAATGCCTAAAGCCAGCGCTAAGGGTAGATCACCTTTGCTGGTCTCTAGGGCAATCGCTGTTGTCATGGTACGGGTAGATTGATCAATATTGCCACCAACGATCATTACTGCACCAACCTCAGATATCGCTCTGGCCAGTCCAGCTAAGACGGCAATTGTGAGTGAGAAGCGGCAGTCCCAGATCAGCCATTTCAGGGCGGACATTCTGGGTAAGCGAAGTGCCATAAATGAATCCCGATGAATTCTCCAGGAATCTTCCAGGATTTGACGGCTCAGGGCGGCAATTAAGGGGGTTGTGAGCAATGTTTGGGCTAGGATCATGCCCTTGGGTGTAAAAAGCCACCCCCATACCCCTAAGGGCCCTGTGCGGGAGAGCAAAAGGTAGACCACAACACCTACGATGACTGTTGGAACGCCCATGAGGGTATTTAAGGCAACCGTAATCGTCTTTTTGCCATTGAATTCTTCGGTGGCTAAAAGTGCCCCCAAGGGAAGCCCGATGAGGGTGCCCAAGAAGAGTGCTGTCAGACTGACCTGTAAAGAGACTAGGACGATGCCCATCACCCCGGCATCTAAATGCACGAGGAGCTTAATGGCATCCTGAAAGGTCATCAACATGGGCTTGATTCTAGCAAGGCGATGGCAAAATGGCATAAATGCAAACAATTTCCTTTTCTTAAGTTCATGGCCGAAGTCATTTGTCTCTGTAATGAGGTTCTCGATGTCGATCTTCGCGAATATCTCGATACCCATCCTATCGACTCAATTGATGAGTTACGTGAACAAGCATCCATTTGCAATAAATGCATGCAATGCCAAGAATTAGTTGAAGGTGAAATCTATTTAGCACGCGTGCGACGACAACGTGCTGCAGGACAGTTTTGATGACGCAATTGCACTTAGGTCGCTTTAGTGTCATGAGCATCAATGTGCACAAGGGCTTATCACCCCTACATAGAAGATCTACGATTTATGAGTTACGTCAAAAGATGCGTAGTCATCATCCAGATCTACTTTTCTTGCAAGAGCTTCAACAAGAGCATCGCGGGCGGATTAGAAGGTTCGGCCAATGGCCGTTAACAGAGTTAACCCATTTCTTATCCGAAGATTTTTGGCATGATTGGCATTACGGCAAGAATGTTGAATATCCAGATGGGCATCATGGCAATGCGATCCTTTCTAAAAGACCTTTGCATAAGGGTCAAAACTATGACATCTCAGCCTATCGATTTGAGAGGCGTGGCTTGCTCCATAGCATTACGCAGTTAGAGGGCGTTGCAACACCAATCCATTGCTTCTGTGTGCACTTGGCTTTATTTGAAAGAGGGCGAGAGCGGCAATTGGAGGAAATTATTCGCTATATTGATTCGCTTGCGAACGGTGGGCCAACGATTGTGGCGGGGGACTTTAATGATTGGCGTAATCGCGTTAGCGCCCCGATGCGTGCCGCTGGTTTTGATGAAGTTTTTGAGGTGCTTACAGGTGCCCCTGCAAAAACTTTCCCTAGCGTAAAGCCGATGCTAGCGATGGACCGAATTTATGTACGAGGCTTGAAGATTCATTCTGCAGAAGTGCTGCACGAATGGTTAAAGCTCTCTGATCACTTAGGCATTACTGCGGAACTGGAAATCATATGAGCATATTAAATTATCTATTGGGGTCGATTTTTGGCTTCTCCTTAATTTGGGTCCCAGCAGCACACGCTATTATTGTGATTCTGTTTGGATTCAGATTGATTTCTATCAGAAGGCCGGTTGGTGTTGTGCTGGCCTGGTTTTTGATCGTCGTTTTATTCCCATTGATTGGCATCAGCCTTTACATTTTGATTGGCGAACGTCCTGTAGGTCGAAAGCTCACGCGGAAAATTGTTCGCATGGATAAAGAATATGCCGCTATCACTGAGTCTATGCGTAAGCACTATCAGGCCGATAAGCAATTATTGCCATTCGAGGGGAGGGCGCTCAGTCTCTTAGCGGAGTCCAAGAATGGATCCCCAGTGATTGCCGGTAATAAGATTGAACTTTTCACCAGCTCCCTAGAAATCTTGCAGCATTTCATTGATGAGATTAATCAGGCAAAGAAAACCCTGCATTTGGAGTTTTATATCTGGGCTCTCGGCGGCGATGCGGATCGCGTTGGCGAGGCTTTAATCGCAGCGGCTAAACGCGGTGTAACTTGTAAGGTATTGCTGGATTCCTTGGGTAGTAAAGATTGGTTTAAATCCAATTGGCCGAGTCGCTTTAGAAGCGCCGGTATTCAGGTAACGGAGGCATTGCCGATTCAGATTGGTCGCTTCCAATTTCGCCGTGCTGACTTAAGGCTGCACAGAAAAATATTTGTGATTGATAACACCATCGTTTGGACTGGCAGTATGAACATGGTTGATCCACGCAGTTTCAAACAGGACTCCGGTGTTGGTGAGTGGGTGGATGCCATGGTCAGAATAGAGGGACCAGTTGCCTCCCAATTTGAGCTTACATTCTCTTTTGATTGGAGTGTAGACAATCCTAGGATTACACACTTCAATCAAGTAATGCCAGCATCGACTCCTGCTGAAGGGCGGGTACTAGCTCAAGAATTTTCTTCCGGCCCCGTCTATCGCGATGACATCTTGTATCAAGTACTGCTCTCAGCCATTATGGATGCGCGCGAAGAGCTCACCATTACGACGCCATACTTTGGCCCTGATGATGGTTTGATTCAGGCTTTGATGGCAGCCGCTGGTCGTGGTGTGAAGGTCACTCTAATCGTTCCCAAATTAAACGATTCAACCTTAGTTGCCTGGAGTAGTCGTAGTTTCTATGCTGACCTAATGGATGCTGGCGTTCATATTGCCGAGTTTCATGGCGGCCTGTTGCATACCAAGAGCTTGCTCATAGATAAGCGAGTAGCAGTTTTCGGCTCAGTCAATTTTGACCAACGCAGCCTACGTCTCAATTTTGAAATTAGCTTAATTGTCTACAACGATGAATTCTGCTCAAAGCTGGAGACTTTGATTGAGTCCTATTTGGCTCAATCCGACATGGTAGATCCCGTAAGCTGGGCTAAGCGACCTCGTTGGCGTGTAATGCTTGAGAACGCTGCCCACCTATCTTCGCCTTTACTTTAAATCGCTCCTTGAGCGCGCATTGATTCGATCTCGCTTGCTGAAATACCCAGCTCAGACAGGATTGAATTGGTATGCTGACCCACGGCGGGAATGGCATCCATACGGTAGTCGAAACTGCTATTGCTACCGGGAGGTAGCATGGCTGGAACGGGCCCTACAGGTGATCCTACTTGTACCCAGCGATCTCTTGCTTTGAGTTGATCGTGATTCCATAGGCCCTGCATATCATTTAGACGGGCATTAGCAATTTGAGCTTTATCTAATTTTGCAATCACCTGTTCAGTAGTGAGTTTGCTAAAACAAGCATCAATGATGGAGAGTAATTCATCTCGCTTTTCATTGCGCTTGAAGTTTTTATCAAAGCGCTCATCTTTAGCGAGAGCTTGATTCTCGAGCACCACTTCGCAGAATAGAACCCACTCACGGTCATTTTGCAGTCCCAGCATGACAGTGCCGCCATCGCCCGCCTTAAATGGTCCATAGGGATAAATCGTGGCATGAGATGCGCCATTGCGCGGAGGAGGGGTGGCACCTTCATAGGCATAGTAGAGCGGATAGCTCATCCATTCGCCCAAAGACTCGAGCATAGAAACGTCAATAGTGGAGCCTTTACCAGTCTTGCCTCTTTGTAAAAGCGCAGCAAGTACATTGGTATAGGCATACATACCTGCGGCAATATCAGCAATCGAGTTGCCCGCCTTGCTGGGGGTTTCAGGAGTGCCGGTAACGGATAAGAATCCAGCTTCACTTTGAATCAGCAAGTCGTAGGCTTTTTTGTCACGATAAGGGCCATTATTGCCATAGCCGGAGATATCGCACAAAATTAAACCTGGATTTTCTTTTTGCAAGAGCTCTGCGGTCAGGCCCATGCGCGCTGCTGCACCAGGTGCCAAGTTCTGTACAAGTACATCTGCTGTTTTGAGAAGCGCCTTGAGGGCGGCGAGGGCAGATTCTTGCTTGAGATCTAAGGTTAAGCTTTCTTTGGAGCGATTCACCCAAGTGAAGTGGGATGACATACCGTTGACGCGCTCATCATATGCACGGGCAAAGTCACCGGCACCAGGCCGTTCAACCTTGATAACCCGTGCACCTAAATCTGCTAGTTGGCGCGTACAAAATGGAGCGGCAATGGCATGCTCTAGGGAAACCACGGTAATGCCATCTAAGGGGCGAATGCTCATGAAATTACTGATCCGAAAACTGAATAAAAGAAAAAACCTAAAGAATTAGAAGGAGCGTGGCAGACCCAAGACATGCTCGGCTACGTACGAATAAATTAAGTTGGTCGAGATTGGCGCAACTTGATAGAGGCGGGTCTCGCGGAACTTGGTATTGGTCTGGCTTAGGGATTGGGTGGTTCATGTGCTTATCTAGAAAAATAGTGGTTGATTAATGAGTGAATACCTACAGTTTAAGCAAGAATTTTAACTTGTGGGTGATTCAAAATAGCTATCAACCAGCAGGCAAGCAGACAATCTGAGCGCCTATTGGGGCATACTTTAGGGATGATCAGGCGCTTACTTGCTAACCCACCAGGACTCCTTGCTTAATGGAGCAAATGCTGAGCCAGTTCTTCGACTTTTTTGGGATGCCATCAATTGGCTTGCCAGCTGTATTTATCAGCGCCTTTATCTCTGCAACTTTGTTGCCCGTCGGCTCCGAGCCGGTACTTTTTGGGTATGTTTCAGTCAACCCCCATTTTTATTGGATAGCAATTTTGGTTGCCACCATTGGCAATACTTTAGGGGGCATGTTGGATTGGTGGTTGGGACTACTGAGCCGTAATAGCTTTGAATCCCTCAAGGGTCCCACGAACGGCAGAATGCAGCATTGGCTGGAAGAGCGGGGGCCAAAGATGCTGCTGCTGTCTTGGTTACCGGGCTTTGGTGACCCTCTGTGTTTGGTGGCTGGCTGGCTCAGGCTGTCTTGGGCTCCTTGCCTAATATATATGTTTATCGGCAAGCTACTGCGTTATCTCACTATGACGTGGCTTTTGACCTTAGTGCCCAGTAGTGTCTGGCATCAACTGGGGCAATGGCTTCATATCATCTAAGAAGCTCCCAAAAAAAAGCATCAAACAGCGCAATACTTTTGTTGAATCTCATCGTTATTGAGGAGGTTCTGAGCCGTGTCATGAAAGACAATCTCACCTTGATCCAGAATGTAGGCACGGTCAGAAATCTTGAGTGCTTGTTGAACATTTTGTTCAACCAACAGGATGGTTAAGCCCTGCTGCTTGAGTTTGGCAAACAGTTCAAACATTTCTTCCACTAAGACTGGCATGATGCCTTCTGAAGGCTCATCCAAAAGTATGACTTTAGGTTTAGCAATCATGGCCCGTGCGATTGCTAGCATTTGCTGCTCGCCACCAGACATCGATGTTCCGTCTTGATTCAGTCGCTCCTTGAGCCGTGGAAAGGTTTCAGCAATCTCATCGACCATCGCGCTCATATCGCCATGGCTCTTCTTAGCAATAACGCCTAACTCTAAATTTTCTTTGACAGTTAATCCTGGAACAATGCGTCGATCCTCTGGGACGTAAGCCAAGCCCAAGTGGTAGCGCTCATGCGCCGCAAGATGCAAGAAGGAGGTTCCATCAATAGAGGCTTTACCTTCCCTCTTTGAGAGCAGGCCCATTAAAGAACGCAGGGTAGTAGTCTTGCCCGCGCCATTACGGCCCATTAAGGTCACGATTTCACCTTTATTGACTTCCAGGGATACACCTTGCAGAACGTGGCTACGGTCGTACCAGGCATTTAAATTTTCTAAACGCAACATATATAAACCTTCGTTAACCTTGGCCTAGGTACACACGTCGTACCTCTGCATTATTTTGAATTTCTTCTGGAGTACCTTCCGCTAAGAACTCACCATGATGCAGAACGATGATACGCTTGCATAAACCCATGATGAGTTTCATCTTATGCTCAACCAAAATAACCGTTCTTTCATTTGCTAGCGTGCGAATGAGATCCATCATCACGAGCGTCTCCTCGGGGGACATCCCCGCAGTGGGTTCGTCTAATAACAGCAGGCTTGGATTGCAGGCAAGCGCCATAGCAATTTCTAATGCGCGTTGTTGACCATGAGCTAGGTCACCCGTCTTTTTATTTCGCAGGTGCTCTAGATTGACTCGACGTAACAGTTGGTCTGCAAGCTCAATTGGTCCGGGATAGCTTTGCGCATTACGTAAAAAGTTGTAGCGCGCTGTTTCCATTTGTGCAGCAACGCGGACATTTTCATGGACGGTGAGCTGTTTAAATACATTGGTAATCTGAAAGCTCTTAGAGATGCCGATACGGGCAAATTCATATTGCTGCATGCCGGTAATGTCTTTACCGTTAAATAAGATCTGGCCGCTCGAAGGGGGGAAGGCGCCACTGAGAACGTTAAAGAATGTACTCTTTCCCGCACCATTTGGGCCAATGATTGCAGTGAGGGAGCCAGGCATAAATGTAGTCGAGACATTCTGTAAAGCTTTGAATTTCCCAAAGCTCTTACTGACATTGCGAGCCTCAAGGATGGGAGTTTGATTTGAGCTACTCATTATTTCGAATCCTGATTGAGGTTTAGCTTGCTCAAGATGGTTCCCCAGATTCCCTTGGGGAAGAACAATACAAAGAACATAAAGACCAGTCCAATGACGGCCATCCAGTGCTTGGTGAAAGTGGTGACCACATCCTCTAAATAGAGCATGACAGCAGCACCAATAAAGGGCCCAAAGAAAGTGCCCATACCACCCAAAATGCTCATCATTACAGCCTGCCCAGATTGGAGGTAGTGAAGTGAGTCAATTGGAACAATCGAAAGGTGCAGAGCGCGCAATGAGCCCGCTAAGCCGCAGATCGCAGCGGACAATACAAAGACCAATAGTTTTGTGCGAGCCACATCAAACCCACAAGCTGCAGCACGTTTTTCATTCTCGCGAATTGCTTCCATTACGGCGCCAAGAGGAGAGCTCAGGATTCGGGAGATAAGCCAGATAGCAATGACTACAAAAAAGAGAATGATGTAGTACTTCACCAGTGGGTTTAGAAAATCTACTGTGATTCCAAGAATATTGAAGGAATCAACGCGAACACCCCTTAAGCCGTTCTCACCACCAGTCAAACTCTCGGCCTTATAAAAACCATAAAAAACAATTTGGCCTAATGCAAGGGTCACCATGGAGAAGTAGATGCCTCTAGTGCGAATCGCCAGGAAGCCCATAATGAGTCCGCCGATAGCGGCGCCGATCACGCCCGCCAGAATTGCAGCGCCCCAAGGCATGGCGTAGTGAACGATACCGATACCGGTGAGATAACTTCCGATGCCAAGAAAGGCTGCATGGCCAAAGGAGAGGAGGCCCATATAGCCAAACAAGAGATTGAATCCCATGGCAAATAAGCCAAAGATCAAAATGTTGATAGCAAGCGCTTCATACGGCATGATGAAAGGAAAGACCATCAAGAAAAGACTGCTTGCTAGCACGCGATGACGTGCAATGAGTTGGAAAAATGATTTCATAAATATTCAGGGGGATTAACCCATTGCCCCCGCTTTGCCAAATAAACCTTGTGGTCGAATTAAGAGCACTACCGCCATCAAAACAAAAATAGACAGTTCTGAAAGGTCTGGGAAAAATAGTGAGGTCATGCTGTAGACCACGCCAACCAACAAGCCTGCAACAACTGCGCCCACTGGTGAGCCCATGCCACCAACTACCGTGACAACAAACGATTCCGCTAGGATGGGAATGCCCATTTCTGGATTAACAGAGCGGGTAGGTGAGGCCAGTATTCCAGAGAGGCCGGCAATCGCACAGCCAAGGCCGAATACCATCAGCCATACTTTGGCAATATCTACACCAAGCACTTTGACAATCTCTTGGTCGGCGGCACCAGCTTTAATAATGAGCCCGTAGCGGGTCTTCTGAATAAAGAACCAGACCGCAAAAATAATGACGGCTGTGGCAGCAATCAGGAAGAGTCGATATTTGGGGAAGAAACCAATGCCAACATCGAGGGTGCCTTTAAGTCCATCAGGGGTAACAGATGGTAGACCTTCGATACCAAAGGTGACGCGCATTGCTTCAATCAAGACATAAGACAGTCCAAAAGTCAGAAGGAGTGGATAGTCAATGCCTCGGCCATAAAGAGGGCGGACTAGGAATCGCTCAGTTAGCAATCCAAGTACTCCAGTGGCAATGGGTGTGAGAATTAAGCTAAACCAAAAGTTGCCTGTTACGCCTAGGAAATAGACGCCCATGAATGCGCCAACCATGAAGAAAGCGCCGTGGGCAAAATTTACGACATTGAGCATGCCAAAAATAAGGCACAAACCCAGTGCTAGAAGTGCATAAATACTGCCCAGGGCAATTCCTGTTAGCAGCTGCATGCAGAGAAGTTCAAATGTAAGACCGGTCATATATGTACTCAGAAAAACTCCCCTTCAGCCAAAGGCATCAGGGGAGGGGTTCAGGGTAAATCAAATGATTCACCCTGAAATTTCAGATTTAAGCCTTGTGGCCTAGCTCCGCGCAACTACGCATATTCTTCTCGGTGGTTGGTTCGATCGTCAGGATATTGAAGACATCGTACTTATCCTTCATATTCTTTGACTTAGACTCAACGATGATGACTGTTTGCACAGCTTGGTGGTCGCACTTGCGATAGTACTCAGGACCTTTGTACCAGTCGTACTTTAGGTTCTCCATTGCGCTGACTACTTTGAGGGTTTCAGTGGACTTCGCAATCTTAATGGACGCCAACACACTCTTCACGCCGGCATACCCAAGTGCACCGTAGTCAGATGGAACTGAGCCGTTGTACATTTTGCGGAATGCATCGTTAAATGTTTTTGCTGTTGGGATACGATCCTCAAGACCCCAGTAGTAGGAAGTGCCGCCAATAATTCCTTCGAATGCTTCAGGGCCGCCTGCAAGACGTGATGTATAGAGAAGAACTGGAGTCACAATTTTCATGCTGGACTTCAGGCCAAAGTCTGTACATTGCTTGGCGGCATTAACAAGGTCGCGACCAAAGTTACAGAGTACTAAGATGTCGGGATTCAATGCCTTGATGCGTGGCAAGAATGCGGAGTAATCGGATGCGCCAAGTGGGTGGCGAATATCCGCCAATGTAGTAGCGCCCATCTCTTTACCAGCACGCTCAAAAGCGCGAACCATCTCGTGGCCGTAAGCATAGTCTGCGGTCAGGAATACGATCTTTTTGCCAAAGCGGGGGATAGAGTAGCGAGCTACTGCACCTGCCGTCATAGTTGGATTCAATGCTTCATGGAATGTATACACACTCCAATCTTTCGCTTCGTTAATCGCATCAGACTGGCTGATGGAATTAAAGAGCACCTTGCGCTCTTTACAGACGGCATTGATAGAGAGTTGGGTTGCAGCGGAAAGTGAGCCCACAACAAAGTTCACCTTGTCTTTTTCGATCAACTCAAGAGTACGTGTCGCAGCTTCGCCTGGATTCAGTTTGTCATCGCGAACTAAGAGTTCAGCTTTGCGTCCATTGAAGCCACCCGCATCGTTGAATTCTTTAATAGCTAATTCAGCAGCTTTAACTTGGTCCTGCGCTTCAGCAGAGAATGGGCCTGTGAGTGGTGTAGGAAAGCCAATCTTAATCGTTTCAGATTGGGCGCTTGCCATGTTCATCCAAAGCGGGGTGCTTGCTGCAGCAGCTCCGCCGATTAACATTTTTCTTCTAGTTTGATTCGTTACTTTTTGTTTCATGGTTGTCTCCTCCATTTAAAACAGTTTATTAATAAGAATACTTTTTGCTTCATAAATCTTAACTGAATGCTTCTGGTAATGCGAAAATCTACATCTAGTTTTTTAATGCGACTCTGGAACTGCTTTCCCTTCTGCTAGCAAGGTGCTGAGATCAATTGCTGTCTCCGCCATCACGGTATCCGCATTTCTGCGTAGGCTATTGCCATCCCTAGTGCCTTTGCTACCTTGTGCTTGCATGTAGCGGCCTAAGTATTGCGCTCTTGCAACTACCTGTTGCCCAAGCTTAAGTCGTTCCTTGCCATATGCTTCGAGTGCTGCAGGGTTTGCGCCCAATGCAGCAATGTGCCGCGCAATTGCCATTGCCTCATCACCCGCTTTTGTAACTCCCATACCAACATGTGGTCGTCCAACAAAAGCTGCATCACCCATTAAAGCAATTCTGCCGAAGACAATTTGCTCTGATCGAACATCGTAAATTGCTTGCAAAAAGGGTGAGGCTGTTTTTTCTAAAATTTCTGCATATTGAGGAGCCAGAATTTCCCGAGCAATCGTTCGCATTTCAGCAATATGCTTCCACGACACTTTGAGTGGTGGGATGCCGGTTGGATAGTGGTGACCATCCGCATCCGTCAACAGTTTGCCTAGTTCACTCTCTTCAGATGCGGGGCGATACCAAACAAAGTTATAGCGCCGTTTGCCTGGTCTTGTGTCATTGCCAGGGCCAGCAACGGGGTAGCCGAGCATCTGTTCGCCATTTGGCAGACAGAATCCAAAGTAATTAAATAAGGTATCCAAGGTGTAATTTGATAAATGGCTTTCATCGCAAACACCTCGCCATGCAATGTATCCCGCATATTCAGGCTGAATATTTGGTGCTACATGGGCTCTCACCGCCGAGCGTATGCCATCTGATGCAATCAGCAGCTCTGCCTGATAAGTGCTGCCATCTTCGCAATTCACCTGAACACTATTGGAATCTTGGCTAACTGTTTTTACATTCTTACCTTGTAGGTAACGCTCAGTTGGAAAATTCTCTTTCAACAAGTGGTAGAGGCGACTCCATGAAGTGAGGATTTGTGGAAGCAGCATTTCACCCAAGCTCTCACCATCAGCGCCCAAGGTAACGCGCTTTGACACGGCAACTCCGAGGCTGTCATCCACAGCGATCCCTGCTTCGCGTAAGGCATCTGCAAGCGCATCATGTGTCACGATTCCAGCACCTCGACCATCTAAGGAGCCAATCGCCTTTTCTAGTAAGGTGACATCGTGACCCTGGCGGAGCAATATATTGGCAGCAAATAAGCCCCCAAGGGATCCGCCGATGACGAGAATTTTTGCCATCTTTACTGTGCAGCCTTAGCATCAAGCGCTGCTTTTTCTGCTGCAGGGTAATTTAATTCAATCACGATACCGTTGGGATCATCTAAAAAGAGTTGGTGAAGCTGCAACACGGGCACTGTTCGCTGTCTACAAGGAACCCCTAATTTATCAAGCTGTGCAAGTTTGGCCTCCAAGCCTTTAGCAAAAAACGCGATGTGATCTACCGCCCCAGAGCCATATAGCGAGCTTGGGTCGCGCTCGCCAAGATATTGCTTCAATCCATTAGGATCATTCTTATCAATTGCAATGAGATGCAGTACTGCATTGGCCCAATCGTTCTCATCACCGTTATAAAGCCAGACCCCCGGAAAAGGAAATTCTGGGCGTGGACCAACCGTCAAACCAAGTACTTCGCTGTAAAACTGAGTGGTCTTCTCTATCTCAAGACTGCGGATTGAAAAATGATTTAGGCTGAGGTTTGTCATATTATTTATTACCGTGAGTAAATAAAGCTTTTGCTGAGGTTAGGTAGGAGCTAATCCGGTCTTGAATGATTTCTTGTTCAGTATTGGGATTGCCGGAGTCGTAGATGGCTTGACCATAAATCCAGCGGCGCATACCAATGTAAAAAATACCGCCATGCAGGCCCATTAAAAACTCCAATTCACGCTGCGAAGGCTTGCCGCGAGTGCTGCGACCGCAGTGTTTGCGGGTCTCTCGAATCAGTCTAGGTAATAGGCGATCACGTAATAACTCAAAGAACCGGTCGCTAATTGAGTGATCGCTTAGGCCCGAGAAAATCAAGATGCGCACGAAATCGTAGGTGAGCACCGTATTTGAGTAATCGATATAAAACGCATTAAATTTTTCTTCTGGTGAAAGATGCTTATCGTCTAATAGCTGCTCCCATTCAGGCTTCCAGCGTGATTCAAAGACATCTTCATAGACCGCTTTAATGAGAGCGTCCTTTGTAGGGAAGTAGTGATAGAGCAGGGTATGGGTAACGCCCAGCCCTTTTGTTAAGTTTCTGAGTTGCCCATCAATCCCATGTTTCGCAAAGTACTGAATTGCGCGATCTAGTATTTGGCGCTTGCGATCTGCCGTACTCATCCTGCGACGTGTAGGCGCACTAGTTGCCGCTACTTCATTGGCAGCGCTGTTGCTGGTGTTCCGGTCTAGAGTAAAACTCATTGTCATCAGGGTTTATCCGAATTTGGCCTTATTGACCAAAAGTTAAATAATGGTACATTGTTGAACAATTGGTAGATAAGACTCTATTCGTACAAACCCCAAGGAGATGTAATGGAACTAAATGGCGAGCAACTCATTGCGGCTCCAATCCCAGATGTATGGAAGGGCTTGAACGATATTGACGTCCTTGCAAAGTCCATTCCTGGCTGTGAAGAAATTAGCCGAATTTCCCCAGAGGAGATTCATGCCAAGGTGATGTTCAAGATAGGGCCTGTGAGGGCTAGATTTGCAGGAAAGCTACTTTTGAGCGATGTAGTTCCAGATCAATCCTGCTCAATGGCATTTGAAGGTTCGGGTGGCGCCGCAGGATTTGCAAAAGGCCGCTCACGAGTTGAGTTAAAAGCCGCAGAAGGTGGCACTTTGATCTCATATACGACAGAGGCCTCTATTGGGGGTAAGTTAGGGCAAATTGGTGGACGTTTAATTAGTGCTTCTGCCAAAAAGATTGCGGATGACTTTTTTCAACGATTTGCGAAAGAGTTGGGTGGTGAAGTGGTGCCCCTAGAGTCGGACGCACAAGCCGAATAAGGTTTGGCGAGATAAATACAAAAGTGGTGGAGGAGACGTAATGAAAGCAGCAGCATTTGATTATGCAAAACCGAAGGTGCTCAGCGAAGCATTGTCTTTGCTCGCCGAGGCTGGCGAAGATGCGCGTTTGATTGCCGGTGGCCAGACGCTTTTGGCTACACTCAATTTACGCCTCTCTGAGCCGAGTATTTTGATCGACATCACCAATCTCGATGAACTCAAGGGTATCACTGTAATCGGCGACCAATTGCGCATTGGGGCTCTAGTCACCCACACCGAAATTGAAGACTCTAAATTGATTGCGCAACATGCGCCGCTACTCAAGGCTGCCGTCCCGCATATTGCACATAGAGCTATCCGTAATCTGGGTACTTGGGGTGGTTCTTTAGCTTACGGCGATCCTGCAGCTGAATGGCCTGCCTGTAGCTTAGCGCTCAATGCAACCATGTTGATTGCGGGTCCCAATGGCGAGCGTCGCATTTCAGCGCAAGACTTTTTCATTGATCTTTACACCACCTCTTTAGAGCCTGATGAAATTCTGGTAGCAACTGAAATCCCTGTCGCAAACAGCAAGCAAGTTTTTTATTTCCATGAGCTAGCGCGCCGCCACGGCGACTATGCGGTTGCGGGAGCTGCTTTGGTTGCAAATAAGGTAGGCAATATTCTCAGCGATTGCGCTTTTACTTTCTTCTCAGTTGGGGCTACGCCTGTAATGGCAACCAAGGCTCAAGCACTAGTCGATGGTAAGCCTCTTAATGATGAGCTAATTGCTCTTGCAGTTGCCGCGGCAAGGGCAGAGATTGAGGCGATTGCAGATATCACTAACAGCGCAGAAACTAAGCAACACTTAATTGGTGTCTTATTAGAGCGTGGCTTAAAGCATTTAATTGCTTAACTCATTATTAAAAAAATAAATCAAGTTCGGAGATTGAAATGAGCTTAAAGAAAAAAATTACGATGACCGTCAATGGTTCAGTAGTCAATGCTGAGATTGAGCCGCGTAGACATTTAGTAGATTTTTTGCGTGAAGATCTTCATTTGAAGGGTCCGCACCTAGGTTGCGAGCAGGGTGCTTGCGGAGCCTGTACTGTCAAGGTGGATGGGCAAATTATTCGTGGCTGCTTGTACTTAGCCGTGCAAGCCGATGGATGTGTTGTTGAGACAATTGAGGGCTTGACGAAAAGCGGTGCATTGGCAGACCTACAAGAAGCTTTCATGCGTCACAACGCAATGCAATGTGGATTCTGCTCCTCTGGGATGTTGCTTGCCGCTGCGGAGTTGGTTGAAAAGCAACCCAAAGCTACGCGCGAAGAAGTGCGCGAATGGATCTCTGGAAACTATTGCCGTTGTACCGGCTACCACTCCATAGTAGACGCCATCATGGCCGTGCTTGAAGCTCGTGCCAAAGGTGAAAAGATTAAACCTGTTGTTGCTCTCGCTTAAGAAGACTGGGAAAACTGATTATGAATAAGCCAGCAGATCTCAAAGGATTGGTGCTTGATCCGGTAACGAATGATCAACGCTATATTGGCAATAGCGAACCTAGGCATAAGGCACGCCGACTTATCGAGGGTCAAGGCACTTATGTGGATGATATTCAATTGCCCAGAATGGGGCATGTGGTGTATTGGCGCTCTCCAGTAGCCCACATGAAAATTGGAAAAATTCATACTGAACAAGCAAGCAAAATGCCGGGTGTGCTTGCCATAGTTGATGGCGTCAAAATGGCTGAGCTTTGCAAGCCATGGGTGGCCACATTAGGTCATTTGGCTGGCATGAAGTCTGCCCCTCAATACGCATTGGCAATCGATAGAGCTTGCTGGCAAGGTGAGCCTGTACTTGCTGTCGTTGCTGAGACGCGTGCTCAGGCAGAAGATGCTTTGCAGTTAATCGACGTTGAGTGGGAAGAATTGCCAGCAGTTGTTTCCATGGAAACTGCTTTAGATTCAGAGACACCCGTAATCCATCCAGAGCTTGGTGACAACCTGTGTTTTACGCGGAGCTTAGATGTTGGTCAGGTGGATGAAGTATTTGCAACAGCAGATATTGTTGCTGAAGCCACCTTTGGCTTCGGTCGCCACACTGGTGTAACTCTAGAGCCTCGCTGCCAAATTGCCGACTATAACCCTGGTGATCGTCGTCTGACGGTGTATCACTCGCAGCAAGCACCACATATGATGCAAGATTTATATTGCCGTCAGTTTGGCTTATCTGAATCCGATGTTCATGTCATCTGCAAAGATGTGGGCGGATCATTTGGTATTAAGGTACATGCTTATCCAGACGATTTTGCAACCGTGGGTTTAGCCATGATGTTGGAGCGCCCAGTTAAATTTGTTGCAGATCGACTGGAATCATTCACGAGCGATATTCATGCGCGTGAGCATCGCATTAAGGGGCGTATTGCGGCCAATAAAGAAGGCGACATCCTGGCGTTTGAGATCGATGATCTCACCGCGATTGGCCCATATTCCATGTTCCCTAGAACTAGTGCGATTGAAGGCAACCAAGTAGTCAACTTGGTAGGTGGTCCATACAGGCATCAAAATTACAGAGCCAAGCTAAATGTAGTGTTTCAGAATAAAACGCCTACTTGCCAATATCGTGGAGTGGGACATCCAATTGCCTGCGCTGTAACTGAAGGTCTTGTAGATTTAGCTGCGCAAAAGTTGAAGATGGATCCTTTGGAGTTCCGCAAGCGCAACGTGATTCCTGATGATGCTTACCCATGCTCTGGTATTTCAGGAATTAAGTTGGAAGTGTTATCGCATGAGCAATGCTTACGAACTATTGAAAAGATGATGGACTATTCTGCTTTACGCAAAGAGCAGGCCGAGTTGCGGAAAAAGGGGATCTATCGCGGAATTGGTTTTGCTACATTAATTGAGTTAACCAACCCAAGTCCAGCCTTCTATGGTGTCGGCGGCGCTCGTATTGCATCTCAGGATGGTGCCTCTGCACGATTGGATCCTAGTGGCGTGGTTTCTATATTGATTGGCGTTGGTGAGCAAGGCCAGGGTACCGAAGGTATCTACGCACAAATTGCTGCCGATGCTGTAGGACTCTCTATTAAAGATGTTCGCATCATTACCGGTGATACCGATGTCACACCATATGGTGGAGGTACTTGGGCTTCACGTGGTGCTGGAGTTGGTGGTGAGGCAGTGTTATTGGCATGTCAAGCACTTCAAGAGAATATCTTGAAGCTTGCTGGTGCAATTTTGAATAGATCACCTGAGGAGTTGTCAGTCCGACGTGGCCATGTTTTGGATAAGGCGAGCGGAGAGCAGTTATTACCGTTTAGTGAGATTGGCCGCATTGGTTATTTCCGTACAGACACCTTGCCGGTTGGATTCTCTGCTGATTTGATGGTTACCCGTCACTACACTCAAAAAGAATATCCATTCATCTTTACTAATGGCGTCCAAGCCTCTTATGTTGAAGTGGATCCTGATACTGGATTTGTAAAACTCCTGAAACATTGGGCTGTTGAAGATTGCGGCCGCGTACTAAATCCCATGTTGGTGGATGAGCAAGTGCGCGGAGCCATTGTTCAGGGTATTGGAGGCGTCCTTTTCGAGGAGTGTCTCTATGACGATAGTGGCTTGCTACGAAATGGCAGTATGGCCGATTATTTGGTCCCCATGGCTAATGAAATGCCAGATATTGAAGTGGCTCACGTGGAGACCCCAACGCAGTCATCTAAGCTGGGTGCAAAAGGTGCTGGTGAGGCTGGCACTGCCGGCGCCCCTGGAGCGGTTCAGAATGCAATTAATGATGCTCTGGCGCCCTTTAATACGGCAGTATTTGACCAGCCCATTACATGTGAAAAGATTCTGAAGGCCCTTGGCAAGGTCTAATTCAGAATTCACCTGAATTAGTGCATTCCCCGTATCACAGGGCTTGCCCCATCCTGTAACATCAAGTTTTGATCATCCGCAAATCCCTGCTTGGGGATTTGCGATTAACTTGATATAGCGAATAAGAACATGTCTCATTTAAAAGGTAAAACCGCTCTTGTCACTGGCTCGACGAGCGGCATTGGATTGGCGATGGCCATTGGCTTAGCAAAGCAGGGTGCCAATATTATGGTGAACGGCTTTGGTGAAAAAGATGCGGCTATTGCTGCCATTAAAGCTTGTGGTGTTGAGGTGGACTACCACGGTGCCGACATGAGCAAACCTGCTGAGATTGAAGACCTCATCAAGCAAACTGAAAAGCGATTTGGTTCTTTGGATATATTGGTTAATAACGCAGGTATTCAGTACACGGCAAATATTGAAGACTTTCCAACTGATAAATGGGCGTCGATTATCGCCATTAACTTAAGCTCAGCTTTTTATACTTCCCACCATGCTCTGCCCGGAATGAAAAAGCGTAACTGGGGTCGGATTATCAATATCGCCTCAGTGCATGGCTTGGTTGGCTCCATTCAAAAATCTGCTTATGTTGCCGCAAAGCATGGCATCGTCGGCCTGACTAAAGTAACCGCCCTTGAGAATGCCAAGACAGGCATTACTTGTAACGCAATTTGCCCGGGCTGGGTTCTTACCCCCTTAGTACAAAAGCAGGTGGATGCACGCGCAGAACGTGATGGGATTTCAAATGAGGAGGCAAAAAAAGCCTTGGTTTCTGAGAAACAGCCTTCGGGCGAGTTTGTTGCTCCAGAGCAATTGGCTGCATTGGCTGTTTTCCTCTGTGGACCTGATGCCTCTGAGGTGCGGGGGGTCGCCTGGAATATGGATGGCGGCTGGACGGCTCAGTAATTCAATGGGGGGTGATTGCGTCGAATCCCCATTTTCCCCTGCCCAAACAAAATTGCCAGAATCGTCTATAGTTAGGACGATTATGGCTGCTATGGCTACCGATTAACACTTCTTTCAAGGAAAAATAATGGAACACACATTACCTCAGTTACCTTACGCATTAGATGCGCTTTCACCATTCATCTCAAAAGAAACTCTAGAGTTTCACTATGGTAAACATCATCAAACCTATGTAACCAATTTGAATAACTTGGTTAAAGGTACTGAGTTTGAAAATGCTTCCCTGGAAGACATCATTAAAAAATCAGCTGGCGGAGTTTTTAATAACGCAGCCCAAGTATGGAACCACACGTTCTATTGGAACAGCATGAAGCCAAATGGCGGCGGTGCTCCAACTGGCGCATTGGCAGATGCTATTAATGCGAAGTGGGGTTCTTTCGACAAATTTAAAGAAGAGTTCACAAAATGTGCAGTTGGTACATTTGGGTCAGGTTGGGCTTGGTTGGTTAAGAAGGCTGACGGCTCCCTCGATTTAGTTTCAACAAGCAATGCAGCTACACCTTTAACTACGGACGCAAAGCCTTTGATGACTTGTGACGTTTGGGAGCACGCTTACTACATCGACACTCGCAATGCTCGTCCAAAGTATGTAGAAAATTTCTGGAATGTAGTGAACTGGGATTTTGCTAGCAAGAATTTTGCTTAATACCCGCTGATATCTATTTACCAAGAAAGCTTTCATGTCATCTATCTTTACCTCATTGGGGCGCACAGTTTTAGCTGGTTTTGTGCTTTTGCTTTTAATTGTTTTGGCTTTAGGTGCAAACTTCAGCTCTATTGAATTACCTTTTTTATTCCGCTGGATTCACGTGATGGTTGGCGTGATGTGGATTGGATTGCTTTGGTACTTCAATTTTGTGCAGATTCCATCCATGTCAAAGATTCCGGATGAGCAAAAACCTGCGATTGGAAAAGTAATTGCTCCGACAGCATTGTTTTGGTTTCGTTGGGCAGCTTTATTTACTGTGGTGAGCGGTTTAGTCTTGGCTGTGTTGAATGGCTATGCGCATCAAGCATTTACTTTGCAAGCCCCGTTCCGTGCAATCGGTTTAGGTATGTGGATTGCCTTGGTAATGGCATTTAACGTTTGGTTCATTATCTGGCCAAATCAAAAACGCGCTTTAGGTATCGTTGCAGTTGAGCCAGACGTTAAAGCGAAGTCTGCACGTGTTGCCATGCTGACTTCACGCTTTAACACAATGCTTTCTGTACCGATGTTGTTTTTGATGGTTGCTCAATCACACAACGCAACATGGTTTGTGATCGTTTCATAAGTAAACCGTTGTAGATTATTAAATAGGCCCGCAATCGCGGGCCTTTTCTGATTTAAAGCGTATTGACAAGCTTAATACAAAACTACCTGTTATTGGAGTATCGGTGGCAGTTCTTTGGTAAGTGCACCGCGCTGTGCCGTTGCCGTTCCCAGAAGAGCAAAGCCGAGCAGCTTGCCCTCACTCGATTCGAAGCGCGCTTCAAGACCGCCCTCAGCTGAATGGATTTTCCACTCGCCCAGTGCACCCTTGGCTGGCGGTGAAACAATGGTTGGCAATGCGGGAGTCTTCACCATTACAGGCATGGCTGGATAGGCAAGGGTGGCCGCCTGTCCGAGGAGGTTTGGTGCTAATGCGCGTGCTGCCTGCATGATTGGCATGACATAGGGTAGAACTAAGCCTTCGACCTCAGCACAGTCTCCAATGGCGTATACATTGTTGGCGCTAGTCTCTAGCTGACGGTTGACTGTAATGCCTGTGCCAGTTGCAATTCCAGCTGCTTTAGCTAAATCCAGGCGGGGCTTCAGGCCAACAGCTGATAGAAATACATCGCTAGCAATCACCGATCCGTTGGCGAGGGTGATTGAGAGAGCGTCGCCGTTGCGATCAATAGATTGCACGGTTGTTCCAAAGTGCCAACGAACACCTGCCTCACTTAGCTTAGTTTGTAGCGCTTGTGCCGCCGCTTCTGGAAGGAGTCGACCTAAAGCTTGCGGAGCTAAATCAATGACATCGACTTCGTAGGATCCTAAGACCAAATCGTTTGCAAACTCACACCCAATAAGGCCGGCTCCTAAAATGGCAATACGCTTTTTGCCAGCGATGGTTTTACGAAACTG
Organism: beta proteobacterium CB; assembly: GCA_000342265.1. Classification (NCBI taxonomy): domain Bacteria; kingdom Pseudomonadati; phylum Pseudomonadota; class Betaproteobacteria; species beta proteobacterium CB. Next base: position 1,145,791 of record CP004348.1, on the reverse strand, counting down.
AGCATACTCTTCCAGATCGTTGACGGTGATGACCTCATTAGCAGCATTGCCCTGTAAAGGCAGGCGAATTTGATCGGCACCCAAGCCTAGAACTAGCTTTCCATAAGAAATACTTCCCTTGGATGTTGTAATTGTCTGGGCGACAGTATCAATTGCAGTGACATCAGCATCACCCAGAATAGTCATCTCCAACTGCGTTGCCATCCCTTCGGCATTTGTCGAAACCAATTGCTCTGCACTTTTGTTGCTTGCTAGCGCTGTGGAGAGCATAGGCTTTGAATATAAATAGCCTGGCTCACGGGTCACTAGCGTAACCGGCACAGTCTTATCGATTTTGCGAAGTTCGCGAATGACGGTATATCCAGCTAAGCCGCTACCAATAATGACAATCCCTGATGGTGATGCTTGATTCTGATGATCCAAAGCTGGACTCCCTAGTAATGCAGTTAAGTGATTGGTGTAAGGATTAAATTAGGAAACTTGAACCATTTCAAAATCCGATTTTGCTACGCCACAGTCTGGGCATTCCCAATCTTCCGGGATGTCAGCCCAAGCAGTGCCAGCAGGAATGCCGTCTTCCGGTAAGCCCTTTGCTTCGTCATAGATGAAGCCGCACACGATACATTGCCAAGAATTCATGATATTTCCTTAAAGATAATCCAATGAGTTTAAATTTATTTTGGTTTTATTTCTGAGCTTGCTCAGACTGCCGCAAATTCCTTAGCTTTTTCCAGCGCCTTCTTATAGTGGTTGGCATGACGCTCCTCTACGTTGGCTAAGGCTGCAAAGCGTTTTGCTGCTTTGACTAACATGGCTTGAAATTGCTCTGCATGCTCTTTTGACTCGGCAATTTGTTCGTCAATTTCAGCTACTGCTGCTGCATTGCCTTCATCCACTGCCGTTTTACGAAAGCTTGGATACATTTCTGTGTATTCGTATGTCTCGCCCTCGATAGCGATCTCTAAGGCGCGTGAAGGGGTAATCGTATTGGCAGGGTAGAGCAAGTCCAGGTGGCCAAAGGCGTGCATGACCTCTTGATCTGCAGTTGCTTCAAAGATTTCGGCGGTTTCGATGTCGCCAGCAGCACGCGCTAATTTTGCAAAATAGCGGTATTTAATATGTGCCATAGATTCGCCTGCAAATGCAGACTCCAAGTTTTGGATGGTTTTAATTTCTGGGCGGGCCATTTTCATTCCTTTTTGTATTTGTTGTTAAGAGGTGCTTAAACACCATGGAATGAATTCTGAACCTCGAGAGGTAATCAGTCCAGTAAATAATAATGATATTATTTATCTAATAAATTGATTATAGGGACTTTTGTAAATCATGGCTGCTCTTCCTTCATTACGTCAACTTCGTTACTTTGTTGCTATTGCTCAGGAGCTCAATTTCACGCGTGCTGCAGAGGCCTGCTTTGTGGGGCAATCTACCCTGAGTGCGGGCTTAAAAGAACTCGAGGATGGTCTAGGAGTTCGCTTAGTAGAGCGGGACCGCCAAAATGTAGCCATTACCCCAATTGGCTTAGAAATTTTGGAGAGGGCTAAGGCAATTTTGGCATCCTCTCAAGACTTGGTGGAATACGCCGATGCTGTTGGTAAGCCAATGGCCGGAACCATTCGGCTTGGTGTGATTCCAACGATTGCACCATTCTTATTGCCCAATGTCATGCCGGATATTCGGGCTCGTTTCCCAAGTCTAAAAATTGCCTTAAGGGAGGACTTGACAGCCAATCTGTTAACCAGATTAGGCGAGCATCAATTGGATTTCATTCTGATTGCTTTACCTTATGAGACTTCAGGCTTATTAGTTAAGGAGTTATTTGATGATGAGTTTTGGTTGGTGGCCCGAGAGGATGATCCCGCTCTGAAGGGAAAAGAAATTCACCTGCCCGCAAAAATGGCCGAGAGATTATTGCTTCTCGAGGAGGGGCACTGCTTGCGCGAGCATACATTGCAAGCTTGTAAGCGCTCAGATATTCGTAAAGCAGATGGCATGGAAGCTACCAGCTTGCTCACTTTGTTACAGATGGTGGACTCTGGAATGGGGATCGCATTGCTTCCAGAGATGGCGGTTAGGGGTGGCTTATTAAATGGCACCAGCTTGGAGGCTCGCCCGCTGGCGCCTCCTGCGCCAAAGCGGGTGATTGCTTTGGTGGCCCGCTCTTCTACCGCTCACTTAGAGGAGTTTCAGGCATTCTCGGATTGCATACAGGCTCGTTTCAAGAGGGGCGCAAAGACTACGCGTGGGGCAGTTAAGGGTTTGCGTAAAGAGTAAATAAGAAGTAAGCAATCCTCAGCAAGAATGAATCTTTCTTGCTACAGTCAACATTCAATAATTTTTATCAGTACAACAGAAAGAATCTCATGTCCGGAAAAGAAATCATGTTTACCCCCATCAAGCTTGGCTCGATTGAGTTAAGGAATCGTCTTGTGATGGCGCCGCTCACCAGAATGCGTGCCATCGAAGGGGACGTGCCAAATCCCTTGGCAAAAACATATTACGAGCAAAGAGCAAGTGCAGGTCTCATCATTAGTGAGGCCACGCAAATCTCTCCTCTTGGAAAAGGTTATCCAGCAACCCCTGGGATCTATTCAGCTGAGCAAACTGCTGCTTGGAAAGAGATTGTGAGTGCGGTGCATGCGAAGGGCGGCAAGATGGTAGCCCAGCTATGGCATGTAGGCCGCATTTCTCATTCATCTTTGCATCCAGAGCAGGGTCTTCCAGAGGCGCCGTCTGCGATTGCACCCGCTGGCCAAACTTACGGTGCCGATTGGAAGTTACATGATTATGAAACTCCAAAGGCAATGACGACAGAAGACATCGCTAGGCTTCTCAAAGATTTTGAATTGGCTGCTGCCAATGCAAAAGCGGCCGGTTTTGATGGTGTGGAAATTCACTCTGCTAATGGTTACTTGTTAGATCAATTTTTACAAGATAAGACCAATCAACGCACTGATGGTTATGGTGGCTCAATCGAAAATCGTATTCGCTTATTGGGTGAGGTAGTTGAGTCTGTTGCTAAGGTCTACCCAAGTGATCGCATCGGTGTGCGTTTGTCACCATACGGTAGCTTTAATGACATGGCTGATAGCGATCCTGTTGCTTTATTCACTGCGGTGATTCATCAGCTTAATGGTTACAAGCTGTCCTATGTTCATATGATTGAGCCGCGCTCTACTAGCGCTGGCGGCAATGATCAAGTGAACACAGAGGCGCCAGTGACTTCAGAGATGTTCCGCGCAGTCTATCAAGGCCAATTTATTAGTGCCGGCGGATATGATCAAGCCATGGGGGAGGCTGTACTTGAGGCTGGTTTAGCCGATGCAGTCGCTTATGGACGTTTGTATATTTCTAATCCAGATTTAGCTGAGCGTTTCCAGCAAGGTGCAGCTCTAAATGCGTATAACCGTGCAACGTTTTATGGCGGAGCGGAAGTAGGGTATACGGACTACCCAACGCTTTAATCTAAAGCTGCTTTAAGAACTGCGATCTAGTAAAGATCGAGGCCTCTATCGAGAGATAGGGGCCTTATTTTTTGTCTTCAGGATCCTTTAGAAGGCCGTAATGATTCGCCACGAGTAGCATGGCGATAGATGCACACCCCATCGCAAAGAATTCCCATTGATGAAGCATGGCTGTACCAGTGACGGTCATCAAGATAGTCCATCCAACTGCCATCTTGGCTTTTTTGCTTAAAGGTTTCATATATCAGAACAGAAGTAAAAAATTATCTAATGGAGAGTCTGGCTTTAGCGCTCAACTCATTCGGTGCGCCGCGTTTATCAATCTGTGAAAGTCTGAGAGCTTCTTGTTCAAAATCAATCTGAGCCGGATGAAACTCCAGATTACCGAGGTGAATGACATAGGTCCATACGAGCTCGCGACCCCTATCTTTATATACATCTACAACGCGCTTCATTTTTTAACGCCTACAGTGGGTACAGAACTCGGTGCAGAGTTCATATTGTGTTTTAAATCAATCAAATTTCGTGGATCGATACGGATAACGCCACCACGAGGGCTGTCAATGTCTGCAATCAAAAAGAAGGAGACGGAAATCATCACTGGGAAAATCATAAACAGGCCAACATTACGCTTAAAATTCCGCGCACCAAAACCTACCAAGATATTGGCGCCAACTGCGATTGCCGCCATCAGCCACCAGGCAGCTGCGGGGATACGATTCCACCAGGCTGCCTGAGTGTAGCCATGGGAGTTAATGACATCGTTCATTCCGGAGATCACAAGCGCAATAGTGGGGGTTGATTGTGTTCGCGCCACAGGAAGTAACTCATTCCACATCGCATTTTCAAGCGCAAGAGTGCGCTGGGTAATTTGTTTTGCTGTCTCTCTGTCTTGCTTTGAGTAAAACAAGATGCGCTGATCTAAGTATTCGTTGAGAAGTCCTTTGATGCTCTCCGCAGTTTTGCTTGGCAACAGATCAGCCCTAAGGAATTCAGTCCCAATGGCATTTGCTTCGGCCTCTTCATAAGTCTGCCTCAAATCGTATCGAGCGATCGCCATTGAAAAGGTAAAGCCGATGATTAAACCCAGCAAGGTCAGCGTTGCAGTCTGAATAATGCCCAGGTCCGCTGAGGTCTCAGTATCTTTGGTGCGGTACTTACTCAGGACCGCATTGCCAAGCCAAACTGAACCCGAGAGGGTTACAGCAGAAATGAAAAATACCAGTACGGGGTAATTGGCTAAGTGTGGAATATTAAAAAGTTCCTGGATACAAAATATCTTTAGTCACATTGTGAATATCGCGGTGACCTGTAAAGGCCATAGTGATATCCAATTCATTATGAATAATTTCAAGACATTTGGTAACGCCAGCCTCACCCATTGCGCCTAAGCCATAAAGGAAAGGGCGGCCAATCATGGTGCCGCGTGCGCCTAATGCCCACGCCTTCAAAACATCTTGCCCAGAGCGAATGCCGCCATCCATCCATACCTCAACATCTTTACCAACAGCATTCACGATGCCTGGCAAAGCCTTGATGCTGGAGATAGCGCCATCTAGTTGACGGCCGCCATGATTGGAAACAATCAAAGCATCCGCACCAGAGTTGGCAGCAAAGCGCGCATCCTCTTCATCCAAGATGCCTTTGATGATTAGCTTACCACCCCAGAGTTTCTTAATCCACTCCACATCATCCCAACTAAGGCCTGGATCAAACTGCTCAGCAGTCCAAGAGGATAGGGAGGACATGTTGCCAACACCAGTAGCGTGACCAACAATATTACGAAAGGTTCTGCGCGGAGTCATTGCCATACCCATGCACCAGCGTGGCTTGGTCATCATATTGATCATGTTAGCAATGGTCAGCTTTGGAGGAGCCGATAAACCATTTTTCAAATCTTTATGACGTTGCCCTAGGATTTGTAAATCCAAAGTCAATACCAGCGCAGAACACTTGGCCGCTTTGGCACGCTCAATCAGGCGCTCAATAAACCCGCGGTCCTTCATGACGTAAAGCTGAAACCAAAATGGTTTAGTGGTGCGCTCTGCTACATCTTCAATTGAGCAAATACTCATCGTGGATAAGCAGAAAGGAACACCAAATTTTTCTGCGGCACGTGCAGCCAAAATTTCACCGTCAGCATGTTGCATACCGGTTAATCCCGTTGGTGCAAGCGCTACTGGCATTGCGACCTCTTGACCCACCATAGTTGTTTTGGTGGTGCGATTGGTCATATCTACAGCAACGCGTTGACGTAATTTGATCTTCTGAAAATCGGACTCGTTAGCGCGGTAAGTAGATTCTGTCCATGACCCGGAGTCTGCGTAGTCATAGAACATCTTTGGGGTACGTTTTTGATGCAGAACTCGTAAATCTTCAATGTTGGTAATGATTGCCACTAAAACCCCTCTGTATGTTGCCAATGTCAGTATTTGACGCTAATTTAAGCTCTATCTTAGCAATACCGAGCATTTGTTTCTACAATACCCAGGCAAAGTCCTTCTTAGGGCTCAAAACACCTATTTCCAGCCTAAATTTCCCTGAATGCCTCATATACCTTTATCGACCGTGTTTTATTTGTCGCTTGCGACCGCCCTTTGGGCAGGTAATGCGATAGCTGGAAGGGCTCTGGTCGGCAGCATTTCACCGATTACTTTGAGCGCGGTTCGATGGGGTTTGGCGGCTTTGCTATTACTTCCTTTTGGTTGGAAAGTTTTTAAACCGGGCAGTGCGCTTTGGCACAACAAGCGCCGCTTCTTGGTTTTGGGGCTGTTGGGGGTGGGTAGTTATAACGTCCTGCTATATCTTGCCTTGCAAACCTCGACAGCGATTAACGTGACCCTGATCGGTGCCAGTATGCCCATTTGGATGCTCTTTATCGGAGCTGTCTTTTATAAGGTCAAGCCATCACTTTTGCAGCTCCTAGGGGCGGTAGTTTCTCTGGTGGGCGTAACGGTAGTCTTGACTCGTGGTGAGCCTGCCAGTCTCTTGAGTATGGAAGTGGTGATGGGTGACTTGTTGATTATGTTGGCCACAATCCTTTGGGCTTTTTATAGTTGGATGATTAGTCGCCCTGGCCAGAGTAAGGAGCGGCAGTGGCCCTGGGCTGAATTCTTGATGGCGCAAGTGTTCATTGGCTTCATGTGGACCATGTTATTCGAGGGTGCTGAGATCGCTACAGGCCATGCCTTCATTGATTTGAATTACTGGACCGGGTCATTGATTGTCTTCGTGGCAATTGGCCCATCTTTAATTGCCTATCGCTGCTGGGGTTTAGGGGTCAATGGTGCCGGACCCACCGTAGCGGGATTCTTTGCCAACCTTATTCCCTTATTCACGGCACTGCTCTCAGCTGCCATCTTGGGGGATCCACCCCGGCTCTTCCACGGTCTTGCTTTTGCCCTCATCGTATTTGGAATACTGGTTTCTTCTGCATCGCAGAAAAGCAATTAACCCCCCTTTATTTGCCTCAAAAGCCCGTTTTCAAGGGCTATATACCTATATAGCGCTAAATCAGTATCATTTAGGGCTAATCACACGATTTACTAGGAAATTACTATGCCAGGCTTACTCCCGAATGTTGATCCAGACGGTCTATTAGAGTTCTCGGTTGTTTATACCGATCGCTCACTTAACCACATGTCTGAAGAGTTTAAAAAAGTCATGGTGGATATTTCTGGCGTCCTCAAGGATGCTTATAACGCTAGCTCTGCAGTTATCGTTCCTGGTAGCGGAACTTTTGGTATGGAAGCAGTCGCCCGCCAATTCGCGAACAATGAAAAGTGCCTCGTCTTACGTAACGGCTGGTTTAGTTATCGTTGGACTCAGATTTTTGATCTGGCCAACATTACCAAGGACATTACTGTTATCAAAGGTAAGCAATTAGAGAATGCAACGCAGGGTGTCTTCGCCCCAGCACCAATTGATGAAGTTGTGGCTTTTATTAAGAAAGAAAAGCCAGCAGTTGTTTTCGCTCCTCACGTAGAAACTTCTGCCGGCATTATCTTGCCAGACGATTATCTTAAGGCCGTGGGTGAAGCGGTTCGTTCAGTCAACGGTTTGTTCGTGCTCGACTGCATCGCTTCAGGTGCAATGTGGGTAGACATGAAGGCTTGCAATGTGGATGTGTTAATCACTGCTCCTCAAAAAGGTTGGAGTAGTTCGCCTTGCTGTGCACTGATCGCCATGGGTGACAGAGCACGCGAGCGCATTGAGTCTACTCAGAGCAGTAGTTTCTCAATGGATCTGAAGAAGTGGCTTCAAATTATGGAAGCCTATGAAAAGGGTGGTCACGTGTATCACACCACCATGCCAACAGACGCGCTCAAAATTTTGCGTAATGTGATGAAAGAAACTCAGGCCCTTGGCTTTGCTGCACTCAAAGCGAAGCAACAAGAGTTGGGGGATAAAGTTCGCGCCTTATTGGTATCAAATGGTTACCATTCAGTTTCAGCCAAAGGCTTTCAGTCCCCTGGCGTAGTGGTGAGCTATACCAAGGATCCAGATATTCAATCAGGCAAGAAGTTTATTGCTCTAGGTTTGCAAACTGCTGCTGGCGTACCACTACAGTGTGATGAGCGTCCAGACTTCCGCACTTTCCGTATCGGTTTATTTGGTCTTGAGAAGTTGGCCCACGTTGATCGCACAGTCGGTCATCTTGCAGCAGCTCTTGAAAAGATTACTGAAACTGAAGCGCAAGCAGCTTAAGTAGCAGAAGGGTTGAAGCAAAAAGGCCGTCTTAGGACGGCTTTTTTATTGCCTCAAGTGCAAGCGGGTTCGGTGTTGCTTCGCCTACTTTGCTTAATACATTGGTATCGAGGTGATGAAAGGGTTCAGTCTGACCCTTAATCATCATTACCGTATCTTGTTCGTAAGACCAAGTGCCGTCCTCCAGGATGGTCACCATGATGCGGTATTCAATTGTTTTGAAGGCGTAGTCTAAAAAAGGACTAGAAGAAATTCCGGCGTTTGGATCATCAATCTTTGCAATGCACTCAAACTGCGTTGCATTGGCAGATGCCTTTCCTGTTGCCATCGTAATCATGCCGCGAGGAATTGTGAGGGTGTGAACAATCGATCCAGTTGCTGGCTCCCAAAGCCAGTAGCCAACCTGATCATGATAGGTTTTTACTTGATCTGGTTTGGTGATGTGTAGGTGATAACGCAAACCGTAAAATAATTGCGGCCCATTCGTTTGTGGATCAATCGGCTGCATCTCAATGCGCTCGGTATAAACCTGCTTCTTTGGACCTTCAGCTTTGGGTTTGATATCCAAACCACGTTGACCTTCCCAGATGCCAGCGAGGCGGGTTAGGGGCCCTAGGTTTTCTAGAGTATTAATTGAGTATCCCTGAGGCTCTGTATAGATATCAGCTGGAAAAGAGTTCATTTAGACGCCTGGGTTAAATGGAGCATTTGTGACAGTTTATTGAGTATTATTAAAACACTTACAAACCATTTGGAGTCTTAAATGAAAACTCGCTTTGCAAAACTGACTTTGGCCACAATCATTTCCGTTTCAATTGGTTTGTCACCTCTTGCTGTGATGGCAGCTGATCCAGCTCCAGCTGGTGCGCCTGCGGCGACTCCTGCAGCTGTGCCTGCAACTCCAGCGACGCCTGCTGCTCAGCCGGAAAAGGCTGCAAAGAAGACTGCTAAAAAGTCAAAGAAAGATAAAAAAGCAGAGAAGAAGTCTAAGAAAAAATCTAAAAAGAAAGTTAAAGCAGCTCAAGAGCCTGCAGCTCCACAGCAATAAATTCGTAGCGCTACACTGCGCTGCTAATTTAAGGGGTCTGATCCCTCAAGGTCTAAGGGCTTTGTGGTGTTCTGCCCCTTTTGCTTACTAGGAGCATCGTTGCGTACCAGCAACCACATTGCTCCGATCACTAAGCCCATCCCCCCAAGCTGAATCCATGTAATGGGTTCGGACAATACAATCCAGCCCATAAATAGTGTTGAAACTGGACCTAGTATTCCGGCTTGAGCAACTAGCGGTGATCCAATACGATTAATCGCAATCATGATTAACAACATCGGAATGACAGTGCATAGGCTGGCGTTGAGTAGGCTAAGCCAATAGATTTGCTGTACTTGCGTGAATACAGCCGCAGGATCGTAAATCAGAATTTGAATGACACTCATCAGCGCTGATGCGGAGCTGGCATAGACCACCAAGCGCACACTCCCCACACGCCTCACCATTTCACCAGAACCAATCATGTAGATTGCATAGGAGCATGCGCTAGCAAAGATCAGCAACATTCCCAGAACAGCCGTTGATCCACTTGAGCTGGCATCCTGGATAAACACCACAATGACGCCCAGGTAGCCCACTACGAGCGCATACCATTGCAATCGACTAATGGATTTATTCAATACAAAATAGGAAATTAACAGCACGATGGTTGGCGTGAGATACAGAACAATCCGCTCTAGCCCTACGGAAATATATTGCAGCCCCAGAAAGTCGAGATAACTCGAGAGAAAGTAGCCCATAAACCCCAAGACAAAGACTTTAATTTGGTCTTGCCAAGTCAGCGGGCTCATCACCTGTCTGCGCGCTTGCCACCAATAAATTCCCCAGAAGAGAGGGAGGGCCATCAACATTCGTAAGGCGATGAGTGTTTCAGCATTGGCACCATAGCCAAAAGCGAGTTTGATCAGAATCGCTTTTCCGGAAAATAGTATGGAGCCCAGTCCGGCCATAAAAAGGCCGTAGACGTAACGTCGATGTTGAAGAATTCCGCTAGCTGATTGCATGCTGTTTTATAACAGCTTATTGAGAAGGCTCCGCATCTCTAAGATGACCTCAGTTGGAGTAAGTCCAATGGGACCAATTTGCTGAGCCACCAAACTATCGGCCGCCGATGCATGGAGCTGAACCCCAAGGCAACTAGCTTCCCATAGATTGATGTGATGGCGTATGCCTTGGGCGGCAATTGCCGCAATGGCGCCAGTCAAGACATCGCCCATGCCGCCGACAGCCATACCGGGATTTCCTTCCTTACATAGCAGTGCTTGCTGAAGGGGGGAGGCGATCAAGGTATGTTGACCCTTCAGAACGACGATGCAGTCGGTGAGTACAACTAAGTTCGACAGGGCGGTAAGACGATTTTCTTGTACGACTCCTGCAGAGGTATTGAGTAGATTGGCCGCCTCTCCGGGATGGGGTGTGAGGACAGTTAAACCGGGAGACACTTGATTACGCTGCTTGAGTAGATTTAAAAACTCAGGGGTATCGGCTATTAAATTGAGTGCATCTGCATCAATGACTAGTGGAACTTTTGGGTACTTCAATACTGCGGTGAGCCAATCTCTTGCCAGCGCAGAGAAGCCTAAGCCTGGACCAATGGCAATGACATCGGGTGCAGTAGCCTCTAATTGCTCTAGGGCATTAAAGCTGGCCAAGCGGACCATGAGTTCAGGCTGCTCTGGCATTGCATGGGCGGAAGTTGGATCCAGCATTTCTAAAATGGTCCAGCCAGTCCCCAAGTGGAGCGCAGCGCTGCCAGACAGCATCAGGGCACCAGCCATTCCAGGCGCGCCACCAATAAGCAATACTTTCCCAGCATTGCCCTTATGTTCTGAGGGCTCTCGCTTGAGACGGGTAATCAGCTCGAGTGATCTCAGTTCCGTGGGGGCATTCATGTAAATAGTATCTCTCAGATGAGTGGCTTAACAATGCATTTTATCGGGAGTATGCTTAAGTTATGAAAATACAATTTCTTGGTGCAGCAGGTGAGGTAACGGGATCGAGGCATTCTGTGGAGACCAGCATTGGTGGACGTGATGTACGGTTTATGGTCGACTTTGGTATGTTCCAAGGTGGGCGCGAGGCTACGGCCAAGAATCTAGAATCACTACCGTTTTCACCGAAGGAAATTGATTTCGTTGTATTGACGCATGCCCATATTGATCACAGTGGTCTCTTGCCGAGACTCTGTGCCCAAGGATTTACTGGTCCGATCTATTGCACGGATGCGACATTTGAGTTGCTGAAAATTATGCTCCCAGATAGCGCCCATCTTCAGCGCTCTGATGTCGAGCGTGCGGTACGTAGACAAAAAGCAGGCAAGTGGCGCGGGGACTTGCCGGTAGCCCTGTACTCCATGGAAGAGGCGGAGCTTGCTCTTGGGCAGTGCGAGATACTTCCTTATGGAAAACGTTTGGAGCTTTGTCAAGGCATTGACCTTGAGTTTCAAAATGCAGGACATATTCTGGGTTCTGCGATTGCGGTAATTGATATTACTGAAGACCGCTCCAAGAAGAAACGCTGCATCTTTTCTGGCGACATTGGCATGAAGGGTAAGCTCTTGATGCCTGATCCAACCATGATCTCCCAAGCCGATGTCGTGGTGGTGGAGTCAACCTATGGTGATCGCCTGCACAAGACATTGGCGGATACTGAATCTGAATTAATTGAAGTGGTGACCAGCACCCTGAATGCCCATGGAAACATTATCATCCCCGCATTTGCCGTAGGTCGTACACAAGAAATACTGTTTCTATTGATTGATTTGGTGAAGCGGAATTTATTACCCCATTTGAGTATTTGGGTAGATTCTCCAATGGCAACTGCAGCAACGCATTTAACCCAACGCTTCTTTGCTGAGCTAGACAAAGAATCGCAGTCTACTTTTCAGTGGTTCAAAAAAAATCCAAGTGCAGTTGATCTGCGATTCATTGCGGATGTAGAGGAATCTAAGGCGCTCAATAAGATCAAGGGTGGGGCGATTATTATTTCCGCAAGTGGCATGTGTGATGCTGGTCGGATTGTTCATCATCTGCAGAATAATTTACCTCGCGCACAAAACGCCATCGTGATTACTGGCTTTCAGGCTTATGGCAGCTTGGGTCGTCGTCTCGTAGACAAGGCCGCCAAAGTGCGCCTCTTCGGCGAAGAGGTTATGGTGCGAGCATCAATTCATACTATTGGTGGCTTATCCGCCCATGCAGATCAAGCGGGTCTATTGGATTGGTTGCGAGGATTTAAATCAGCACCTAAGTCGGTATTTGTAGTTCATGGCGAGCCTGAGGCGTCGGCTGTATTGGCACAAGCAATTCGTGAGGATCTAGAGTGGGAGAATGTGATTATTCCGGAGCGCTTACACAGCTATTCTTGCTAGGACTTACCAGTTGTGCTGGTAGATGCAATTGAATGATAAAAAAAATGACATAAAAAAACCGCGGCGAACCGCGGCTTCTTCTTCTCGAGAGGAGATTATTTCTTAGCTTCAGCCGCTGGAGCTGCTGCTGGTGCAACCGGAGCTGCAGGAGCATCTTTCTTAGCTTCTTCCATGTGGGCTGCTTCAGCACCATGCTTTTCGCCACCCATATCAATATCGCCGTCGCCTTTAATCAGTAAATAGGCTGTGGCAGCAATTAATACTAGTACCATGATGATGATTGAACGGTTGCTCATTGCTTTTCCTTCGGTTTGGTTAATATTGCCTAATACTAACGCCTGAATTGCTGGTGGTAAATCCGAATTAGCCCTAGATTACAAATTAATGCAATATTCTAGGTGGTAATACTGATTCCGATGTGGCTTAGACTAGCTCTAACCCTTGCTTTAGTTGGTTCAAAATGAAGGTAGGTTCTTTTAAAGGCTGTGACATGAGTTCTAAGCTCCCTGTAAATAATTCCCAAACTATCACTGATTTTCTGAGCCTTCAAAAAAGTCAGTTAGCAGAAGAGAGTTCTGAGGACTCCTATCGATTTGCCTTTGATGATCAAGCTTTTTTAGCTCGCCGGGAAACTTTGGGTTTGCGCTTCCAGCTTGAATTATTAAAACCTGAGATCTTATTGCATGAGCACGGTATTGAGCACACGATTACAGTATTTGGTTCCACTCGGTTTGTGAGCTGCGAGGCGGCTCGAGAGCTGGAGTGTAATGCTAAAACGCCAGAGGAAAAAGCTGAGGCTAAGCAAGCTTTGCTGCACTGTAAATACTATGATTCAGCCAGAGAGTTCGGTGCGATCGTAGCAGCCTACAATGCTACCCAATCTGAAGATCACAATAAATTACACATTGCTACAGGCGGCGGTCCCGGAATCATGGAGGCTGCTAATCGCGGTGCGTTTGAGGCAGGGGATAGAACAATTGGTTTTAATATTAGCCTGCCTAGAGAGCAGCATCCCAATCCTTACCTCACTCCAGGTTTGAGTTTCCGCTTTCACTATTTCGCTATTCGTAAAATGCACTTCATGCTCAGGGCAAGGTCAATTGTTGCCTACCCAGGAGGCTTTGGTTCCTTTGATGAACTCTTTGAGGTATTGACCTTAATGCAAACCAAAAAGGTTGAACGTTTTCCAATCATTCTGGTCGGCAAGTCATTCTGGCAGGAAGTAATTAATTTTAAGCAGATGCTTGAGCATGGGGTGATAGATCAAGTCGATATGCAGTTAATTCACTTTGTAGAAACTGCTGAGGAAGCTTGGGCAATCATTCGGGACTGGTATCAATTAGCCTGAGAACTGTAAAATAGACTCACTTACATCATGACTATCGCCAATACAGTAACCCTAAGCTCCGAACTGGATTTACCAGCCTATTTGTTTGGCATTGCTATGCTGCTTGTGGTGATGTTGGTGCATGGTTTAGCTTTACTGCAAATCGCAAAGCGGTATGAGGTGAAGTCATTTCTTTATCTTTCAGAGCATAAGTACTCTTCCGTGGCTTTCGTGTTTTATGTCAGCATATTGTGTTTATTTCTGACGCATATTTTTGAAATCATCCTTTGGGGTGTCTCGTTGAGAGCTTTTAATCTGCTGCCCAATTTAGGTGAAAGCATTTTATTTAGTGGCAGTACTTATACCGCTATGGGCTTCATGGACGATCTGCTGCCAAGTGGCTGGAAAATGTTGGCAATCATCATCGCCTTTTCAGGTATGTTTGCTTTTGCTTGGACAGCCTCCGTCATGATCTCGATGACCAAGAATTTCCGTCAAGCCTATACCCGCCTTCATATGCAAAAACTCAAGCTTCCAGTTGAAGTCATTGAGCGCTTTAAGTAAATCATGAGTAAGGTCTGGGATGCCATCATTATTGGTGGTGGGGCAGCTGGTCTTTTTTGTGCCGGGGTGGCTGGTCAGTTAGGCAAAAAAGTCCTAGTACTCGATCATGCCGACACTTTGTGCGAAAAAATTCGGATTAGTGGTGGGGGTCGCTGTAACTTCACTAATTTACATAGCAGTCCAGCTAACTTCCTCTCTCTTAATCCGCACTTTGTAAAAAGTGCCTTGGCACGTTATCCTGCAAAAGAGTTCATTAAGCTGGTGCAGTCTTATCGTATTGCCTATCATCAGAAACATCAAGGGCAATTGTTTTGCGATGATTCTGCCAAGCAAATTATTGAGATGTTACTTGGGGAGTGCGCTAAGGGCCGTGTTGATATTCGTCATCCGGTCACGGTAGAGTCGATCTCCAATGGGGCAGGTGTGTGGAACGTTCAAACTAATGCTGGTATTGAGCGTTCATCATCTTTAGTCATGGCAACTGGCGGTTTGCCAGTCCCTGCAATTGGTGCAACAGCGTATTCCTTGGATATCGCCAAGCAATTCGGATTGAAAGTGGTTGATCCACGACCTGCCTTAGTGCCGCTGTCATTTACTTCCGGTGAGTTTGATAATCTGATTGAGTTGTCTGGTTTGAGTTTGCCGGTACGCATTGCGGCTGGTTCAAAAGGCAATCGCTATGGCGCCTGCCGTTTTAACGAAGACTTATTGTTGACCCATAAAGGCCTTTCAGGTCCAGCAGTCTTGCAAGCCAGCAGTTACTGGGCTGAAGGTGAGGCAATTCATATTGATTGGCTGGGGGCAGTTGAAGCTAATGGTCAATTTAGCTGTGATGAACTCTTTAATAATGAAGATAACCGTCTCAAGTTAACGGAAAATATTTTGGCCTCAGTCATGCCCTTGCGTTTAGCAAAAGCATTTTCGGAGCAGAAAAATCTCTTGGGCAAAAAGTGGGCTGAGGTTTCTAAGAAAGATCGTCAGACTCTTAAGGAGCTCATTACTAATTGGTCGGTCAAGCCAGCGGGAACCTTGGGCTGGAAAAAGGCGGAAGTCATGTTGGGGGGTGTTGACACCAAAGAGCTAGATGGTCAAACCATGATGGCTCGCAATCGTCCCGGCCTGTATTTTATTGGTGAGTGTGTCGATGTGACTGGACACCTTGGGGGTCATAACTTCCAGTGGGCTTGGGCGAGTGGTTTTGCTTGTGCCCATTCCATCTAGAGATAGATCAGTTCGGCTGGTTTCTCATCCAGTCAGCGGTATTGAAAAAAGACTCTTCTAGCTGAGCGCCAATCTGTCCATCGATACCGCAGTCTTCCATGGCCCGATACATACAGGCCAGCCACTGATTACGCTCCTTCATACCAATTTTGAAGGGCAGGTGTCGTGCACGTAGCATTGGATGGCCATACTTTGGAGAATAGATATCCGGACCCCCAAGCCATCCCGATAAAAACAGCTTCAACTTCTCACGAGAGCCTGATAGGTCGTGAGAATGCATCGCCCTCAATTCTGCAAAGGGCTCCTCTAGGGCCATCAAATCATAGAAGCGGTCAACCAATTCCTCAACTTTCGCTGCGCCACCAATAATCTCATATGGGTTTTTTCTTTCGCTCATAGCCTAATTTTAATGCCAATACAGCAGGGAATTGGCAAGTCTCTCATTTGGGTATAGAGTAGAAACGCAGGCTTTAAATTAATCGATATATTTATTTAACTCAAGGAGAGGTGTAATGGATAAGAAAGATATTCAAGCATGGCAACAAGAAAAGGCTAAGGAATTATTTGCTTATTCCCATAAATTATTGGATGCCGCCAAAGATTTGAGCGCGCATCACCTCGAAGAAATTCAATGGGGCATGAAAAATGCCATGGAGAGCGCCAAGTCTGCGGCAAAAAATGATCTTACAAAGCTCAAAGAGCTGCAGGAGGCTGCCACCAAAGAAGCGGCAAAACGTGCGACTGTTTATCAGAAGAAGGTCAAGTCTGTTCTCAAGGAGATTGGCGATGATGCAGCTGATGGAACCGAAAAGCATTTAGAAAAGGTCCGCAGTTCCTTGGTAAGTTGGCTTGAGGATGTTGAGGACAAAATTCCAGGGCATGCTGATAAGTTATCTAAGGTGGTTCATGAAATGTCGATAACTGGTCAAAAAATGTTTAAAGAAGGTCGAAAAATTGTGAATCAGGTAGCGGATGCTGCTGAGAAAAATATTGAAGAGCTTCGAAAATCTTCGGATTCAAAGACGAAGTCTAAATAAGTAAGCAATACTGAGGATGCGTTCCGAGAAGCCACCCAATACGGGTGGCTTTTTTACACCCAGCCCTGCAGCCAGATCTCTGTATTTTTTAAATCACGCCAAGGAATTACTTGAACGCTCTGATCAAAGACAGCTTCTAGTTCAATCAATTCAATCGCTGCTTCTGGTATCTCCGGAAGTATGACCTTGCTCACTAGAAAATGCTTTCGCTTGTGCATCGGCTTGACAGCGGTCCACTTACTAAGAAGTAGTTTTTTAGGATTGAGGGCGTTTTGTTCTTTAGAGGGCATTGCACTTCAACTCCTTTCCGCTGCTGATCAGTTTTCCTGAGTCGGGTGTAAAGATTTGACTAGACCCCTGAATTTGGCTGGGACACTTTAGATCAAAATAACTTAGAGGACCAAGGCTTCCGCAGTAATCATATTGACTATTTTGAAATTGCATCTGCGCCTGTTTGAGAATCATCGTTGATTTGGATCCGGCTTCATCGATGCATGACCAGGTGGTATACGTTTCTCTCCCGCAGGCTGAAAGCCCTAGAGCAAAAACTAACAGGATGATTTGTCTCACATCAGCGCCAGAAAAAAAGGGGGTGACGCCAACAAGGCGCCACCATTCAGAATTACAGTACCCAGAAATGATGAGTGCCATCCTTACCTAGTTGTTCTACCAATCCAAACTCCCAGTCTAGGTAGGCTTGCATGGCAGCTGGATCTACGCTTGTACCTTCGTATGGGCGCTTGTAACGATCCATTGGGGGTGAGGCTAAATGAGTGGGGCCTTTTTCCATCTCGAGACCTGCATCCGTCCATGCCTTATTGCCACCAGATAAAACAAACACTTTGGCTTTTGTCAGTGCTTGTATTTCATTGGCGGCAAATACAGCAAGTTCTCCGGTAGTGCTCGTGAGGACATAGCGACTTGCTGTTGGCAGATTCTGCATGGCAGTCGAGAACTGTGAGCGCAGTGCAAACCAGCTACCAGGGATATGCCCTTTTACATAATTTGCATGGGTACTGAGATCTATCACAATGCTATCCCCATCATTTTTTAACCATGCTGAAGCAGTCGTGGTATCCACCGTTTGAATCTGGGGAGATGCGGGGAGGGCTGGCTTCCATGGACCTTTTTCTGTCAGATCCGATTCTTTGATGCCATCAATGACATAGACATCCCATGCCATTTGGGCAAGCCATGAGGCGGGCATATTTGCTCTAACACCACCTGGATCGGATAGGACAATGCGTGCGCCTCGAACCGGTGCAACCATTTCTGTTTCTTGTACTAATTGACCGCCCGGGATTGAGCGAAATCCAGGAAGGTGGCCTGCCTCATATTCTTCCGGCGTTCTTGGGTCAAAGAAATACGTTGTTCGATCGGTCTGAGATTTCCACTGCGCTATATCTGCAAGCGTTACCCGCTTAACCCCTGCTTTATCAGCAACGCTTCGTGCACGTTGCGCAGCTTCACTTGCAGTGCTGTCACTCACCTCTGTAAATTTACGGCTTTGGCCCTTATCCAATTCTTGCCCAGCCAAGGTCCAGCCAATCGTGCCATTGCGTAATGCATTGACCTCATTGGGGATTCCTGCATTGATTAAAGACTGCGTACCTAAAATACTGCGTGTTCTTCCTGCGCAGTTCACGATGATCTTTGTCTTTGGATTGGGTGCAAGCTCAGGAACACGCAAGACCAGTTCGGCACCAGGAACGCTAATGCCAGTAGGGATGCTCATAGTTTGATATTCATCAAAACGACGCACGTCAACTACTACAACATCCTCTTTATCATCAAGTAACTTCTTTACTTCTTGTGCAGATAGCGAGGGCGTATGTCTCTTGGACTCTACAAACTCACCAAAAGATTTGCTGGGCACATTCACATCTTTAAATACTTCGCCGCCTGCAGCTTTCCATGCCTTCACTCCACCATCAAAAACAGATACATCCAGGTAACCAAGTGCAGAGAGTCTTTGCGCTGCCAGTTGGGCAGCACCTTCGCCATCATCAAGGGTAACAATGGGCACATCTTTTCTGGGAAGCTTGCTAAATGCATCGACCTCAATGCGGGATAGCGGAAAATTAGCTGCAAATAAGGGGTGCTCTTGCGCATGGGGATCCTCTTCGCGAACATCTAGGAATGCAATTTCCTCTTTTTTGAGGAGCTTGTTGCGGACAAATGCATAGTCTTGATTTTTAATGGACATAATTTTTCTGTATTAATTAGAGTGGTTAATATGGGCATCAATTCAATGCGGTACTCGACTCATTCGCTGCATTGCGACATCGACTTAGCGCAAAACAATGGATCCAGGAGTGCCTATAAATGCTGGGTAGCTCATTTTGGAGGCCATCTAAAACTGAGCGAGGGATTGCCTATTCAGGTGGCTGGGCCGTAAATATGCAGTATTTCTATTTTTCACGTGTGTCTCCGTTGGTTTTTAATAGTTTTTTGTTATTTTGGGCGATTTATGGGATCTAAGAGTTATCCCTGATACTAACCCTGAAATCCTTCGCTTTTTATGGGGATATACTAATTTCGAGCCTAGTACTCATACTTTCATTAGAAACATAGGAGACAAGATGTCACAACACGATACATTGTTAGCTGCTTTTGAAACTTATAAAGCGGAAAACGAAAAGTTTATTGAAAAGGGCGTTAAGGCATCTGCTGCGCGTGCACGTAAAGCTTTGCAAGAAATTGCTGGAGCATGCAAAGAGCGTCGTAAAGAAATTACGGCCACTAAAGAAGCGATGGAAGCCAAGAAGTAATTTACTTTTCTCCGAATTGAATTCAGCCTGGCCCCCACAAGGAGCCGGGCTTTATTTTTATAGGCTTACGGAAAATAAAGTGAGCTTCATCGCTTTACTGCGGATTGGTAGCAAGCTTTGATACTCTGGGCTATTGGCCCAAGATTGAGAGCGCTCTAGGTCTGGAAACTCCAGCTCCACAAACGCACTAAAAGTGCCGCACTCTAATTCATTCCAGAGAAATGTGTTGAAAGAGCCCCTGGATGCAACCCTACCTTGATAGAGGGCTACCGTTTCTCCTACCTGAGACCGGTACTCCTCAAATGCCTCAAGATTATTTAACTGAATCAGGCCAATTACTTTAATGGTCATCTCGGCTCCCGGTTATTTATCCAGCTAGTTTATAAGCAAGCTATAGTGAGATATTAGATCTTCACCATCTCATACGAGGCATATATGAAAGTCGCATTTTTAGGTTTAGGTAATATGGGTCTACCCATGGCCCTCAATTTAATAAAAGCAGGGCACGAGGTTCAAGGGTTTGATTTGGTTCAGACGCAACTGGATGCTTTTAAGGTTGCCGGTGGAATTCCCATGCATAGTGCTGCAGAAGCTGCACTGGATGCGGATGTCATCATTAGCATGCTCCCGGCATCACGTCATGTTGAATCTTTATATCTAGGGGATTCTGGTTTACTGGCAAAGGTCAGCCCTAAAGCCTTGCTGATCGACTGTTCAACGATTTCTCCTCAGGTTTCACAGTCCGTCGCTGCCGCAGCGAAGGTCAAGGGCTTTGCCATGATCGACGCCCCAGTATCAGGTGGTACTGCAGGGGCGCAAGCGGGAACCTTGACCTTTATGGTGGGTGGAGATGCGACAGATGTAGAGCGAGCTCGTCCATTGCTAGAGAAGATGGGTAAGAACATCTTTCATGCTGGCCCAAGCGGAAGTGGTCAAACAGTCAAGGTCTGCAACAACATGTTGCTGGGTATTCAGATGCTAGGGACTAGTGAGGCATTACGTCTAGGCATGGCAAATGGCATGGACCCCAAAGTGCTCTCTGACATCATGTCGAAGAGCTCTGGGCGCAACTGGGTTTTGGAGCTCTATAACCCTTGCCCTGGCGTGATGGAAAACGTACCTTCCTCAAAAGGATATGTCGGCGGCTTTGGCGTAGATCTCATGTTGAAAGATTTGGGCTTGGCTACCGAGAATGCAAGTGATTTAGATGCAAGTGTTCCGCTGGGGGAGTTGTCCCGCAAACTGTATGAAGCCCATAGCAAGGCAGGTAACGGCCAGCTCGATTTTTCAAGCGTGTTTAATCTACAGTCCGACTAAACCAGCTACTAGAGCGGGGCTTTAGCGATTAAAGCTACGCTTAGGTGGGCTGCTACGCTTAGCAGCGGGTCTGCCACCGCCATTACCGCCACCAGCATTACCTGGTCGAGGTTTTCTGGATTGTTGGTGTTGCTGGCTTCGCAATTGAATGGGTTGTGCCACGGCATGCGGATCTGGCTCAAATCCAGCAATCACTTCCTGGGGTAGTTTTTGCTTAATGAGTTTCTCAATATCGCGAAGCATCTGATGCTCATCAACACAGACTAAAGAAACTGCCACCCCATTCGAGCCCGCTCTACCAGTTCTGCCAATCCGATGCACATAATCTTCAGATACATTTGGTAAGTCATAGTTCACGACATGGGGCAGTTGATCAATATCGATTCCACGGGCTGCAATGTCGGTAGCAACCAAGACAGTGATTTTTCCATCCTTAAATTCTGCTAAGGCTTTAGTGCGAGCGCTTTGACTCTTATTCCCATGAATTGCCATGGCAGTAATGCCGTCTTTCTCAAGCTGAGTAACCAATTTATTGGCGCCATGCTTAGTGCGAGTAAACACGAGGACCTGTTGCCATTGATTGGATTTAATCAGATGCGCTAACAAAGGATGTTTTTGGTTTCGGTCTACTGGGTGAATGAGCTGAGCAATAGCTTCATTTGTGCTGTTACTCCGCGCCACCTCAATCAAGGCTGGTGAATTCAGTAATCCATCTGCCAAAGCCTTGATCTCGGTCGAGAAGGTTGCTGAAAAGAGTAGATTTTGACGTTGCTTGGGAAGTGCCGCCAATATTTTTTTGATATCACGTAAGAAACCCATATCTAACATGCGATCTGCCTCGTCCAATACAAGAATTTCAATATTGGCGAGTGAGACACAATTTTGAGACATCAAATCCAGCAAGCGACCAGGCGTTGCCACCAAGATATCGAGGCCTGCGGCAATCGCTTTGATTTGAGGATTGGCGCCGACGCCGCCAAAAATGACTGTGGACTTGAGGCCAGTGTATTTGCCGTAGGTCACGACAGACTCCTGAACTTGAGCCGCTAATTCCCGTGTAGGGGTCAAAATCAATACGCGTAACTGACGTTTGCCACCAACTTTAGCGGTGCTACTTAAGCGCTGCAGAATCGGCAGGGTAAAGCCTGCCGTTTTACCGGTGCCAGTTTGGGCTGCGGCTAGTAAATCTCCACCCTTTAATACGGCGGGGATGGATTTTTCTTGAATGGGGGTAGGGCTGGTATAGCCTTCTTCGCTAATAGCGCGAAGAATGGATTCTGATAAACCGAGATCTGTAAATAACATAGGGGCCAAATAAATATTGACCCGTATTCAATTAAACGACTATCCCGGTCAATGGGGTGAGCTGCCACACTTGGAGTGTTTGCAGAAAGAGACCATATTTTAAGCTATCAAGCGATTTTGTCAGCTGTATTCCAGAGATTGGGTGTTACCGAATTGGCATATCCAGAAATAAATAATTTTTCTGCGCCTGTTATGGGGTCAAATACGGCACGCTGAATGCGGCCAATATTTCCGCCATAAACGTGGATGCTAATAGAGGTTTGGTCGCTCAAGGCGTTCTCTACTACGTGGATGTCATGCGTGTTCGGTGATACGGTAGCCACTTGACCTGGTTCGCAAATAAAAGCTGTGTCGGCTTGATAGCTGCCATTAGCTTGGCGGTAATAGTTAGCGCTGCGTTCCTGTCCTCGCAGTTGGCCAACCATGCCCCAGACGTTGTGGTTATGTAGCGGCGTTTTTTGACCGGGCCCCCAGACAAAGCTGACCACAGAAAAGCGGTCGAGCGGGTCTGCGTAGAGTAAGTATTGCTGGTAATACTGTGGATGCGGTTTACAAAATGCCTCTGGCAACCAGTCATCTTCTCTAATTAAGGTTTCCAGGAGCTTTTTTCCTTTTGAGAAAACAATCTCTTCGCTTGGATTGGTTTCAAGTAGCGTAGCAAGACCCTTCACAAAGCTGAGTAATTTTCCTTCTTGCATAAATGCTCCAAAATTGAGGTGTTACTGATCCGCTGCAAATAGCCAATCAGGCAGCCCCTTAGGTTTTAGGGTGGTGGTATCGACGCAAACAATATGAAGAACGGCACTAGCAATTAGCTCGGGCTCTAGACCTTCAACAATCCGTTTTGCAGTTTGCTTGACGGCAATTTGGGTGCGACCACGATGTTCAATCACCTGGTCAATACTTAAAAGATCATCTAGGCGCCCCGGCCTATGAAAGTTCATCGTGATTTCACGGACTGGGAGAACAATCCCAAATTCATTTACCAGTTTTGTTGGACTCAAACCTCTTTGCTGAAGCCACTCTGAGCGACTGCGTTCAAAGATTTCCAGATAACGAGCGTGATACACAAAACCTGCTGCGTCGGTATCTGAGTAACAAACGCGAAAGAGGAAGGGCGGGTTAGAAGTCTGGGTCATAGTGATTAAAATATTTTTAGATACTGAGAATCATATCGCGATGTGCGATGCCAGCTTCGTCGTAGGTAGCGCCTTGTGCAATAAACCCTAATTGCTCATAAAAAGGAATGGCTGATAGCTGGGCGTGCAGCTCAAACTGCGTGATGCCCTTGGATTGACCCTGCTCAAGCAAGGCGCGAAGTAATCGCCCGCCGTGACCTTGCTTGCGATATTGAGGCAATACTGCCATCCGCCCAATTCTTCCCGTAGTCCTGCTGGGGGCTAGCAGGCGAGCCGTCCCAATACATTGAGAATCTAGGTAGGCAAGGGCATGCTGTGCAAGCGGATCAAATACATCCAGCTCCATCTCTTCTGGCACCCCTTGTTCTTCAATAAAGACCAATTTACGAATTGGGTAAGCCTCCCGTTGGGCATCTTGCCAGGATTTAATCAAGATCACGCCTTACCTCTTTGTCTTGTATATGAGGGTGAGTTAGTCATTAAGCTTCTAATGTAGCAAATTGCACCTAATTGGGGTGCAAATATTAGCCCCAAGGCTTATAAGTAAGTTACTTCATGGTTAAAATGAATTGGTGGTGCCATAGTTTGGGTGCCCCTCACCAACCTTTATCTAGGAGTTACTTTGAAGAAATCTTTACTAGCTACATTAGTTGCCTCACTCGGACTGGCTATTGCAGGCTCAGCTTTTGCTCAAGCCCCAGCAAAAATGTTGCCTTTGGCTGCTGAAGCAGTTGTATTGACTGCTACTGTTGACTCAGTAGATGCAAAGAAGCGCATCGTAGTGCTCAAAGATGCAAACGGTAATCTGGCTCAAATGAACGTATCCAAGCAAGTGAATGATTTGGATAAAGTGAAGAAGGGCGATGTATTTGTGGTTGAGCACGCTCAAGCGATTGCAGTTGGCTTGGTTGCAGCTGCTAAAGATGCAAAACCAGGTGTTTCAGGTGTTCGATCAGTAGTGGTTTCTGGCAAAGGTTCTGCTAAGCCATTCGAAGAGACGACCGATACTGTGTATGCAACAGTCAAGATCAGCACAATCGATGCAAAGACTCGCGTTGTGACATTCACATTGCCATCAGGTGAGAAGCAAAAAGTGAAAGTAGATCAAAGCGTTTTAGGTCTTGAGAAATTCAAGGCTGGCGATGATGTGATGGTTGAGTTTGTTGACGACACAGCCATTGGCTTCGTAACGCCAAAGAAATAAGCACTAAAGATTCAATTCAGCAGGACTCAGTGCTGATGTAGTAACTAAAAAGGCCCGCATTGCGGGCCTTTTGCATGGCAGTTCATGCTTAAGCGTCTTTAGCAATCATGACATCAGAGGCTTTAATTACAGCCCAGGCCTGATCACCGACCTTAAGATTAAGCTCATCGACAGCCTCATTGGTAATGGAGGCGGTGATGATGTGGCCGGCGCCAATATCGAGCTTAACGTGCGAGGTAGTCTGACCCATTCTGAGTTCAACCACTTTGCCGCTGAGAGTATTGCGTGCGCTGAGTTTGACTTTAAGTTCCATGATTTCTCCTAGTGGACGTATTGTTTGGCGTAGACAGCATCGTTGTAGAGGGCCTCCTTGTACTGCGCCTTGCCATAATTGCGAATAATTCCCTGGCCTTCATCAGACGCTACAAACTGAATGAACTTAGCGGCAATATCGCGATTCTCAGTAGCGCCTACCGGAGCCACTAAGGCATCATAGGTATTGACTAAATAAGGGTCACCGCGATACAAAATTTGTAGGTCAGGGGCAATATTTTTCTCTGCCACCCATGTGCTGCTGTCCGTCATGAAATAGGCTTTATCGGCATTTGCTCTCTTGAGTGATGCTGTCATAAAGTCATTAGTAACGATGTACCAATTACCTTCAGGCGCAATCCCCGCTTTTTTCCAAATATCCATTTCTTTTTGGTGTGTGCCGGATTTATCGCCCCTAGAGATAAAGTTGGCTTGTGCCTTTGCAATCTTCGCATAAGCATCTGCACCACTGCTGGCGGATTTAATTTTTGCAGCATCCGCTTTAGGTCCAACAATATAAAACTCATTGGATCCAATCAGCGTTCTTCCAGTTGCCCATCCCTCAGCAATAGCTTTGTTAACACTATCTGGTGCATGCACCATGATCATGTCAACTTGCTGTGTTTTCAGCAAATTAAGAGATGCACCACTTCCAGCTTTAATCCACACTAGACGCGCACCTTCCTTCTTATCAAATGCCTCACCAAGTTGCTGTAGTAGGCCTAACTCCCCAGGGCTACCGGTTGCCAATTTAAAACTCTTAGCGCCTTGACCATAAGTAGCCTCTACTTTTGGTGGATTGGATTGCGCTAGCGATGTTTGCATTCCAAGGCTTATTAATAAAGTGGTGAGTAGCGCGCTGATAAATGGGTGTAGATTTTTCATGTCAATTATTTCTTGGCGTTCGGGAAGAAGAGTTGTTCGCCACCGATTTGATAGCTGGCAATCACATCTTGACCGTTCTTGGAAGTAATCCAATCAATGAATGCTTGGCCTTCTGCTTTTTTCACGTGCGGGAATTTAGCAGGATTAACCAACATCACTCCATATTGATTAAATAGCTTTGGATCTCCCTGAACCAAGATGGTCAAATCACCACGGTTCTTAAAAGACAGCCAAGTAGCGCGATCAGCCAAGATGTAACCGTTCATTGCTGAGGCAGTATTGAGGGCTGGACCCATGCCCGAACCAGTTTCTTTGTACCAGGCGCTAGGGGCTACTGCGATTGCAGCATCTTTCCAGTAACGTAACTCAGCTGCATGTGTGCCACTTTTGTCGCCACGGGATACGAATGGTGCCTGAGCTGCAGCAATTTTCTGAAACGCCGCCTTAATATCTTTGCCGCCACCAATTTTGGCTGGATCAGATTTGGGTCCAATTAATACGAAGTCGTTGTACATGACTTCATTGCGTTTGGTAGAGTAACCATCTGCAACAAATTTCTCTTCAGCCGGTTTGTCGTGAACAAAGACCACATCCGCATCACCACGACGACCAATGTCTAATGCTTGGCCTGTACCAACAGCAACTACCTTGACGTCAATGCCAGTTTTCATTTTGAAGATTGGCAGCATGAAGCCAAAAAGACCAGATTGCTCTGTAGAGGTGGTTGATGAGACAACAATGCTTTTCTCTTGCGCATAAGCTGAATTGCCTAAAAGCATGAGTGCGGTAATGGTGCTTACCAGTATTCGGTTAAGTGAGAATTTCATTTGAGTTCGCTTCCCTTGAGTAGGTTCGGTTAAGATTTGTCATATTACAAAACATCAATATGCAAAAAATTACATATGAGAATTCAGATTCGGCCAACCCTAGTTTTTGGAAGTAAAAACGCAAAAGACCCGGCTGTAGTGGATTTGGTGTGGTTGACCGCCTTATTAAAAGATATTGAGCACGGTAAAACACTGATGTCTGCTTGCAAGAAAATGGGCTTGTCCTATAGAAATGTGTGGCAAAAATTAAACGATGTTGAGCAAGCGCTTGGTTTCAAGCTCATAGACCGCGTGAGAGGGCATGGGTCCCAGTTATCGGAATACGCTCGATATCTCATTCAATTTACTGAAGACTTTGATCAAAAGACGATACGCCTCGGTCAATCTAGCCTTTCGCACTTAGAAGAGGGTTTTGCTCAATTTAGAGTCAAGGCAAAAAAACAGTGGCGCTTTGCTAGTAGTAGTGATCCGATTATTCAAAAGGCGGTTTTCGAGATTGGTGGCTTCGAGTTAATTACCGCTGGTTCGGGTGAGGCTTTGGAGCGCCTGCTGAATTACGAAGTAGATATTGCGGGGTTCCATGTCTCAGACCCCCAGAGCTCTCAGATCATTGCTAAACGACTGCAAAAGGAGGGGATGCAAATCTTCCCGGTAATGAAACGCGTGCAGGGTTTACTGGTGAGTAAAGGAAACCCGCTGAATATCATTTCACCGAAAGATTTATTAAGGCCCAAGATTCGCTTCATCAATCGGCAAAAGGGATCCGGCACGCGCTTACTGCTCGATACCATTTTGTCTAAAGAAGGTATGGATCCGCATCGCATTAAGGGATACGAGAATGAGGAGTTCACTCACTCCGCAATTGCTACCGCGATATTGGCTAAAAAAGCGGATGTTGGTATGGGTGTTAAAAGTGTTGCCCTGGAGAATGGTCTTGATTTCATTCAACTGAAGGATGAAATCTTCTTCTTAGCTATGAATGAAGACCTGAGTGCTAATGGCGATGTTACAAAAATCATTCGTAAAATTCGAGCTCTCTCCAGTGCTAGTCCAGGCTATAAATCCATTGGACTCAAAAAGCAGATCGCTGGCTGGCTATAAGCACTCCGTTTTTTGTTTTAAATCAATACGGAAGCATCCTATTTAGGGGATTATGAGGCTCCAGACCTACCTCTAGAGAATGATATTCATTCTCATGTAGGGATATAATAGTTTCATACAGTCCATCTATCCAGCCATGAATCTTGAAGAGATCCTTCCAGGCGTCAGAGCCCGCGTTAGCAAGATCGCCACTACAGGTGACCAGTGCGAGGATATTCGCGGCCAACTAGAGGACATTGGTTTTCTCCCTGGCGAGCAGGTAGAGGTCTTACGTAAAGGATTGTTAGGTCAGGGTCCGATCCTGATTAGGGTTGGATCATCCACATTTGCTTTGCGTGAATCTGAGGCGCGACTAGTTGAGGTGGAAATTCTTTAAGCATGTCTGAAGCGCAGATTCATTTCTTCCCAAGCGAGCCCTTGGTTGCATTGTTGGGTAATCCCAATTGCGGAAAAACGGCACTCTTTAATTTGCTCACGGGCAGCCGTCAAAAGGTGGCTAATTATTCTGGTGTGACCGTGGAGAGAAAGGAAGGGCGCCTAACTCTCGCATCCGAAAAAGTAGTACGCATTCTGGATCTTCCAGGCGCTTACAGTTTGTACCCGCGGTCCTTAGATGAGCGAGTGACTTGCAATGTGCTTCACGGCAATGCTGCAGGCGAAAAGCGTCCTGATCTTGTCCTGTGCGTTCTGAATGCAATGAACCTCAGGCGTAATTTACGTTTGGTCTTATCAGCAAAACGCTTGGGCTTGCCTTGTGTTGTAGTGCTCAATATGGTGGATGTTGCCAAGCGTCAAGGTGTAAATGTGGACGCCAAAGCTTTATCTCAAGAGTTGGGTCTGCCTGTGATTGCTACAGTGGGCATTCAATCGAATGGTGCTGATGAGCTCAAGCAGTACTTAAGTGAGTTGAATTGGAAAAACTTATCTGGATTGCGTACCAGTGACGTTAATGAGCATATAGAGAGCTCGCGCGATCACACCGCACATACTGAGCTAGACAATGAACAGGTTCAGTTGATATTACAAAATTTAGGTTTGGATCAAATCATTCCGGATCGCTTAAGTGATCGCCTAGATTCCGTACTGCTGCATTCTGTATTTGGTCCGATCATCCTAGCTGTGGTCCTCTTCTTTATTTTCCAGGCTGTATTTAGTTGGGCAACTTTACCCATGGAAGCGATTGAAGCTGCGGTAGATTGGCTTGGGGCCTTGTTGACTGAAGCGCTTCCAAATAACTGGCTACGTAGTTTATTGGTTGATGGGATTCTCGCTGGCGCTGGCGGGGTGTTGATTTTCTTGCCTCAGATTTTGATTCTGTACTTCTTTATTCTCATATTGGAAGAGTCTGGCTACTTACCGCGGGCCGCCTATTTATTAGATCGCTTGATGGGGCGGGTGGGGCTATCTGGCAGATCTTTTATTCCACTTTTATCGAGCTTTGCCTGCGCCATTCCCGGGATTATGGCTACACGCAGCATCTCCAATGCACGCGATCGTTTGGTGACAATTTTGATTGCACCGATGATGACGTGTTCGGCACGTCTACCTGTATATGCCTTATTGATTTCAGCGTTTATTCCCGAGCGTAAATTATGGGCTGGATTGGATTTACAGGGCCTAGTACTTTTCTTGCTCTATGTTGCTGGCATTACTGGCGCTATGGCAGTAGCTTGGATACTCAAACGCTTTACTAGTGAAAAGTTTCAGCTCAATGCCTTGATGATGGAGTTGCCGAGCTACCATTTGCCACGCTTAGGTAATTTAGCAATTGGTTTATGGCAGCGCGCAGAAATTTTCTTGCGTCGCGTTGGCGGCATTATTCTGATCATGACGGTTTGTCTATGGGCACTCTCCAGCTTTCCACTCCCCCCTGAAAATGCAATTGGTTCACCCATTCAGTACAGCATTGCTGGAATGATGGGTAAAGCTTTGGCAGTGGTGTTCGAGCCGATTGGATTTAATTGGCAAATTAGCATTGCCCTAGTGCCCGGCATGGCAGCGCGTGAAGTGGTGGTCAGTTCTTTGGCAACCGTGTACGCATTATCGAGCTCTGGTGTAGATGCGGCAGATGCCTTGGTGCCCTTGATTTCTAAAGGCTGGAGTTTGGCTACGGCCTTATCTCTTTTGGCTTGGTTTGTATTTGCCCCTCAGTGCCTATCGACAATTGCGGCTGTCAAAAGGGAGACGGGCGGCTGGAGGATCCCGGTCATTATGCTGAGCTACCTCTTTGGCTTAGCCTACCTGGCAGCCTTCATCACCTTTAGGGTTGCAAGTTATTTTGGTTTGGCTTAGCGCTTAGCAAGGCATTCATTGCAAAATTGAGATAAATTGTCATGAATGCTAATTAACTCCATACGGATGTCTCTATGAATTTGTCTCTTCGATCCCTGATCCTTGTTGCCGCCTCTACTGCCAGTATTACAGCATTTGCTGAGCCTGGCGAGAACACCTACAAACAAGTTTGTGCGGCCTGTCATGGTTCGGGTGTTTTAAATGCCCCTAAGTTTGGCGATAAAGCTAAATGGACCCCCTTGATTGCTGAGGGCCAGGTTACTCTTACGGCACATGCTTACGTTGGAGTAAGAGCAATGCCCCCTAAGGGCGGCAATCCCAATCTCACAGTTGAAGGTTTTGCAGATGCAGTAGCCTACATGGCCAATAAGGCTGGTGGCAATTGGAAGACCCCTGATGCAAAAACCCTTGCGGCGATCAATAAAGAAATCGAAGCTCGTAAAGCCGGCTTAAATAAAAAGCAGTAATTGAATGAGCTTACAGCCTCACCAGATTGAGATCATTGGCTATTGCGCTGCATTTTTGACAACGATTGCTTTTTTACCTCAGGCCATTCAATCCTGGCGTACCCGCGATCTTTCTGGAATCTCTGTAGGAATGTATAGCCTATTTACCGCTGGCGTTGGTTTATGGCTTGTTTATGGCCTCATCATTGAGAAGTGGCCTTTGATTCTGGCTAACGCCTTGACCTTTGCTTTGGCTTTGAGCATCTTGGTGCTCAAACTGCGCACCAGGAGTCAAAAGTAAGCTGCATTCAAGTAATGTCATAATTAATTCATCAAAATTATTAGAAAACTAGGCATCCGTCAGAAAGGCCGTTCATGAGCACTGCATACGTTATTGACCCACCAATCATTCCTTCTCTTCCAGTAGTAGGTGATACCCGCCGCTTTGCTGTGAATCGCATTTACTGTGTTGGTCGTAACTATGCTGACCATGCGCGTGAGATGGGGCACGATCCTGATCGTGAGCCACCATTCTTTTTTATGAAGCCAGCTAACTCGATCGTGACTGATGGCAAAGACATGCAATACCCAAATCTATCCAATGATGTCCATCACGAAATTGAGATGGTGGTTGCTATCGGTAAAGGTGGTGCGAATATTCCTGCTGATAAAGCACTAGAGCACGTATATGGTTACGGCGTTGGTTTAGACATGACCCGTCGTGACTTGCAGGGTGAAGCTAAAAAAATGGGACGCCCTTGGGATACGGGTAAAGCTTTTGACCAATCCGCGCCATGTGCAGCGATTACTCCCGCAGCTCAATTTGGTCATCCTAATAAGGGTGCAGTCAAGCTATTGGTCAATGGTGAAGTACGTCAAGAGGGTGACTTAAATCAATTGATTTGGAATGTTCCCGACACAATCGCGTATCTCTCTACTTTGTTTACGCTTGAGCCAGGTGATTTAATCATGTCTGGAACACCTGCGGGCGTTGGCCCCGTTAAAAAGGGCGATGTACTTGAGGGAAGCGTTGAGGGTCTTACTCCACTCAAAATTAAGATTGTTTAAATAAAAAAAGTAGTCCAAATAAAACTAATAATTAAATCAAAGAGACAAAGGGTGGAGATGAAAATAAAGACACTGGGAGTAGTTTTGCTAATGTGCGCTGGCGGAGTCTTTATTTCTGCTTGTACATCAGTTGATCAGACCAAAGCCGAGGCTCCACCTCCTAGTCGCTATGCCAATGCAAGCCCATTGGATCTGCGCTTGAGTACATGGCCTTATCCATACCCAACTAAAGAATTTAAAACTGCGCTTCAGGGTCAGCCCGCCAGCATGGTTTATATGGACGTGCCTGCACAAGGTAAGCAGAAGGGCGTTGTGGTTTTATTTCATGGGAAGAATTTCTCAAGCGATTACTGGGCACCAACGATCAAAGGATTAACAAGCGCAGGATATCGTGTGATTGCCCCAGACCAAATCGGCTTTGGTAAATCATCGAAACCGGATGTGGCTTATCACTTCGATGACCTTGCCCGAAATACACAAGCTTTGTTGAAATCTCTAGGGGTCAGCAAGACTTCAGTTATTGCCAACTCAATGGGTGGCATGGTGGGTATTCGTTTTGCGCGGCTCTACCCGCAAACTGTTCAGAAGCTTGTTCTGGAGAACCCATTGGGTCTTGAGGACTACAGCAAAGATATTCCACCTCAAACAAATGACAATCTACTGAAGTTGGAGATGGCGCAGACAGAAACGAGTTACCGCCGTTTCCTCCAGTCTTATTTCCCAGTTTGGCAGCCAAGCTTTGAACAGTTTGTTGAGGTTTATGTCAGGATTCAAAAAGGGCCTGACTATCCAGCCTATGCAAAGACTTCAGTGTTAACTTACCAGATGATTGCTGAAAAGCCAGTAGTGGGTGATTTGCCTCAGCTCAAGATGCCAGTATTGTTGGTCATTGGCCAAAAGGATAAAACGGTGTTCGGTCGCCGCTTTGCTCCACCTGAGGCGGTGAAGTCTTTGGGCAATTTTCCTGAGTTAGGTCGTAAGGCTGCTAAGGCAATACCGAATGCCAAGTTAGTTCCTTTGGATAACGTTGGCCATATTCCTCATATTGAGGTGCCAGATGTTTTTGTTCAAACGGTAGTGGATTTTTTGAACTCGAAATCTTGAGTCACCAGGTCATCTTTCTGGTGACCAATCTTTACTTACCAAGCCACTTTGGTGAACGTCCTTCAAGGAAGGCATTAACCCCTTCTTTGAAGTCGACGCTGTTGTAAGTCTCTCTCATTAGTTCGGTGCAATCTGGCAAGTTGCTTTCTAACAAGCGAGCCAAAGTCACTTTGCTCGCTTTTTGCGTAATCGGGGCTAGCACTGCTAATTTGTTAGCTAAGACTTCAGTCACTGCCACAATTTCTTCTGGAGATGCGGTTTGATACAGATAGCCTGAGGCCAGTAATTCAGGCGCCTTAATTAGTTCAGCAGTGAGTAACATGCGCTTAACCATTGGCACCCCAAGATGATTAGCAATCCAGGACAAATTGCTCGGCGATAGACAGTTGCCCAAAGTCTTTGCTACCGGAATGCCAAAGCGTGCATCTACAGTCGATATTCTGAAATCACATGCGGTGGCAATCAGTAAACCGCTACCAACAGCCAATCCTTCAATTAGTGCAATTGTTGGAATAGGTAAATGCTGTAAAGAGTGAAAAATGGCATCAACAGCAACTTCGTAGGCTTCGTCTTCCTGCAGATCCACAAATTGCTGGATATCACTTCCGGATACAAAGGCCTTGTCACCAGCGCCCCTAAAAACAGCAACCCTAATTCCTGGTGTTGTGGCTATCGAGTCGCAAATGCGCTTGAGCTCTTCATACATTGGCCAAGTTAAAGCATTGCGGGCTGCGGGGTTGTTAAAGGTAATGCGGGCGATGGATCCGTCAAGATGGAAGTCGATGCAGGGCGGTGTTGAGTTCATGGCTTCATTCTATACAAAAGACCCTTCAAATCACTTGTTTTTGCTTCTAGATCCACCTGCGATAGAATTCATTCATGTATATGTTTCTACCTTTCCTGACAGCCTTTATCGGCCTTGTCCTCGTTTGGTTCGAGAAGCGTTTGGCTGGTTTAGTTATGCTTGCCATTACCGTCGGTATTCTGATGTTCTGGTTCAGAGTGCATGCCACCAATCACCTCAATATCAGTCTGTAAGGAAAATGAGTAAGCACTCTTTTTCTTCCTTTCCTTCTTTGGCTGCGCTTGGCAATCAATTGGCTTTGGCTGGGATCATTGGCATGCTGTCCTATGCTTTTATTGATCAATTCTATTTTGGTGAATTACCCTGTCCACTGTGCTTAATGCAACGCATGGGCTTTGTCATTATTGGTTTTGCGCTGGTGCTCAATATTCGTTGTGGTGCGCATTCCGCTCACTATGGTTGGGGGATTATCGGTGGCTTAGTGGGCATGATGGTTTCTTTGCGCCAAGTACTTTTGCATATCTTGCCCGGTGATATGGGATTTGGTAAGACTTTCCTGGAGTTGCATTTTTATACTTGGGCTTATGTGGGCTACGTTGGCTTGCTAGCTGGCCTTGCTATTTTATTAATGTTGCCTAATCGTGATGTGCGCTCACGATCTGTCTTTGCCAATGTATTGGTAGTCGCATTTATCCTTTTGGTGTTTGCTAATCTGGTATCGACGCTACTTGAGTGTGGTGTTGGTCCTTGCGCCGATGATCCTGTTAAATACGATGGCTTAATTTGGTTGCGCACGCGCTTTGGTTTTTAATGAAGTGCAAATGATTTTATGTTGATCACTTCTAAAGCGGTCAAGTGCCTGGCAACGCTCTTGATTTGCCTAAGCTTCTCCAATATCGCCCATTCTCAAGCAGCTAAAACAAATACTGCTTGGCCTAAACAAGCCATTCGAATTGTGGTGACCTTTACGCCAGGTGGAGCACCCGATATTTTGGCGCGCGTGCTTGCCGAGAGTTGGCAACAAAGTTTAGGCGTGCCAGTTCTGGTTGAAAACCGTCCTGGCTATGGTGGCAATATTGGTGCTGATCTTGTGGCAAAGAGTGAGCCAGATGGATACACGCTGCTCATTGGTACAGTGGGTATCCATGCAATCAATGGCGCCCTCTACGAGAAAATGTCTTTTCATCCCATTCATGATTTCACGCCTATTAGTTTTTTAGCCAGCACACCCAATGTGCTGGTGGTGAATAAGAAACTGGGCATCACTAATTTGCCGGAACTGATTGAGCTGGCTAAAGCCAAACCCAATGAACTTACCTTTGGCTCCTCAGGCGTTGGCACTTCCTTGCATATGTCAGGTGAGCTTTTTAAAGAAATGACTGGAGTGCAAATCCGCCATATTCCTTATAAGGGTAGGGCACAGTCTTTACCTGACCTGATTAGCGGTCGGATTACGATGCTCTTTGACAACCTATCTTCATCCCTGTCTTTGATTAAGGCAGGCGAAGTGCAGGCCTTGGGAGTAACCACGCTAAAACGCTCTCCAGCAGCCCCAGACATTCCGACGATGGCTGAGCAAGGTTTGCCTGGATTTGAGGCTATATCGTGGTTCTCGCTTATGGCGCCAGCCAATCTGCCGCCAGCAGTGCAAAAGCAATTAAATACCCTTACGCGCCAGACCCTGAATCAAGCTGAAGTCAAAAAGAAGTTGCTCGCAAGCGGCCTAGATCCTGCACCAGGGAGCCCCCAAGAGCTCTCTAAATTGATTCAATCTGAGACCAATAAATGGGGTAGAGTAATCTATAAATCAGGCGCAAAATTAGACTAGTAGCCCTACGGAAAACCAATAAATATTCCGTTAAAAGCTAAATTCTTGTCAGCCTGAATTTAAATGAAGCGTTAAAGGTAGTAGGAGGCGACCAATTAATGGGGTCCACTATGAATACAGCTCAACAGCAATGCAAATCCATGATCTCTAAGACGGTGCTGACGGTCCTTGCGACCGTGGGCCTCTTAGCCCTTGCCCCCGCAGTAGCTCAAGCCGGTAACGTTGGCTGGGCAGTCTCAGTTGGAGGTGGTTATGGTGGATACGGCGGCGGTTGGCGCCCAGCAGCATACGGCCCTGGTTGGGGCGGTGGCTGGGGTCCAGGCTGGCGTGGTGGATATTACGGTCCTGCCTATGGCTACCCTTATGCCGCTACTTACTATGCGCCACCAGTGGTGTACGCAGCTCCGCCAGTAGTTACGTATGCAGCGCCACAACAGCCTATGGTTCTAGCATCTCAACCCCAAGCTCCAATTTGGTACTACTGTGAAGCAAGTGATCAATACTTCCCGTATGTACAAAGTTGTGCATCGGGTTGGCAGACTCGACCAGCAATGCCTCCTTCTGGCAATGCGGTTACAAGACAGCGCATTCAAAATTAACAGAACTTAGCGAATAACCCGATTTAAGGAATGAATATGAAACGTGCCGTACTGACTTTGGCCATCATCAGCTCTTTAGCTGCTTGCGTCTCGGCGCCAACCGGTCCAACGATTGCAATCATGCCGCGTGAAGGCAAACCTTTTGAAGTGTTTCAGCAGGACGATCAGCAGTGTCGTGAGTTCGCTGCAAATGCCATTAAAGATACGAGTAATGCTGCCTTAAAAGAGGGTGCAACCAGTGCTGCTATCGGCGCCGCTTTGGGTGCAGCAGCTGGTGCAGTGATTCAGGGTGGTAGCAGTCAAAACATCGGCACTGGAGCAGGCGTTGGCTTACTCGGTGGTGCTGCCATGGGGGCCATGAATTCCTCTGGCAAGCAAAATCAAGCACAGGTTCAATACAACATCGCCTATCAGCAGTGCATGTATTCCAAAGGCAATCAAGTGCCTAGCTACCCAACTCAAAACTATGGTGGCAGTGGTGCAAGCAACAATGGTTACAACATTCCACAAGGCAAACCACCGATGCCTCCTGGTGGATTCAGACCCATTCAGTAACTGGTTTTCTTTAATTAAACCTCAACCGGCGGATGCGTTTTCTCAAAACGCGCCGCTGTTTTTCTAAAGAGGTAGAGCAAAAGCAGTGCAGCTAATCCCAGACTCATACTGTTGCCAGCCCAAAAGCCATTGGCGCCTTGCAAAAACTCGGGGGTATTGCCAAGGACATTAAAGCCCATCAGGTAGCCGCCGCCTAGACCTACGCCCCATAGTGATCCTGCATAAATCAGCATAGGCCAGAAGGCAATGCGATAGGCTCGTAGAATAAATGCCGCAGTAATTTGTAGAGCATCAAAGACTTGATAAAAAGCAATAAACAAAAACAGCGGAATGGAAAATACTTTCACCTCTTCTGGTGGATCGTAAAGATCTAGCAGCTGCACTCTAAAAATCCAGACTGCAACGCCAATCAAAACACACAAAGTCGTGGTGAAGAAAACTGATGACCAGCCAATCTCCTCGGCGCGCTCTTGCTTATTTGCGCCAATAGATTGAGAGACTAGCGTCATCGTTGCAATCGAAAGAGATAAGGGCACCATATAAATAACAGTTCCCATATTGGCCACAATTTGATGGCCCGCTAAAGCGGTAGTGCCTAGACGTGCAATAAACAGTGACATAAAGGTGAAGGAGGTCACCTCAATCAAATAGCTCAAGCCGATTGGTGCGCCTAGCTTTAGCAAGGTCCAGATACGGTGCCAGTCAGGCCAGCTAAAGCGAGCAAAAATTTTGAATGGCTTGTAGAAGCTATCGAAAAGCACAAAGCCCAGCGTGATGATGAGCCAGAACCAATTAATGATGATAGTAGCCACGGCGCAGCCAGGCCCACCCATACCTTCAATACCAAAGCCGCCATAAATAAAGAGGAGATTGAGTGGGAGTTTTAAACCCAAGCCAATCAGTTGCACTACGGTAATAACAGCTGGTCTAGACACCGCATTGTGCAGAGCCATTAAGACGCGCATTGCCATGCTGGCAGGTAAACCAATGGCAAGGATATTGAGATACAGCTTCGCTTTACCCTCAATGTCTGGCGTTACTTGAGAGATTTGCAGAAGGTGATCAGTATTGAGCAGAATGGCGCCACCCAATATAGTCAGACCTAAGGCTAGCCAAGTAGCTTGACGTACTTCCTCACCAATCTCGCCAAAACGTTTTGCACCAAAGAGTTGCCCTGCAATTGGGGCGAGGGCAGAGATTACGCCCGTGAGGCCAACATAGATACTGATAAAGATAGCCGATGCCATTGCAAGAGCGGCTAAGTCATCAGCGGAATAGCGTGCCGTCATAGCGGTGTCTAAAACACCGAACGTAATAACTGCTAGCTGACCAATCAGTAATGGGCCGGCCAGTTTTAGTAGAGAGGGAATATCCTCGCGCAAACGCGATAATTTAAAGTGCAACACGATTTATTCTTTACCGGCAGGGGTAATTTGATAAAGGCGCAGACGCTCATCACGGTCAGAGGCGCGGCGATCTTCCCAAAGCAATTCAATTTTCTTTTTATTGAGGCTGGCGTATGCCTTGGCCTCTAGGGAGCTGTGAGTCAGCATGAGATTGCAACTTGCATCGTCACGCAAAGGAAGTTTTGTGAAATAGCTAAATGAAGCTAGCTGCGCAGGGCCTAGGTTAGTGGTGTCGATACATCCTGGCGTATTGGCAATAATCGTTTCAAGACGATCAGAAACGTAGCGATAGGTCTTGGCGTAATTGATAGTTGGCAGCCATAAAGTCATCAACAGAACCCACATCAAGGTAGTGCCAGAGGCAGAGATGATGAGGCAACGCCAGATTTCTTTTGGAGCACGAGAAGTTCTCCAGCGCACAATCGCTAACCATACGCCGGTAATAATGAGGGCAATCACAAAGCCAATGTAATCAAACTGCGCCTGAAAACCTGGCAAGACTCTGGCTAAGTTAGCGGCAGTAGATTCTGGGAAGCCAGTGACCTTGGCAAGCCAAATAATCCAAATAGCCAAGGCGATCATGGTGAAGCTAAACATCGCAAACCAATCAATGAAGCTAATGAGGCTGCGCCTGAGAATCGGCAGACTAAATGCGGCAATGATCGACAAGCTTGGAATCAAAATGATGAGGTCATGTTCGTTTGCCTCTAAGCGGAACAGAACATAAATCAAGCAACCAATAAATAAACTCAGCGGAATGCAAAGGTGAGGAGCGCGCCATTGGCCCGCTTCTTTAACTCGACCCCAGTGGGCAAGGGAGATGATGGCTAATGGCCAAACTGGCCAAGCATAAGCCCAGAAGTTGACGCTCAAAAATCCCAGAGATTCAACGGAAGGGGTGACGCGCATTTCTGGCATATTGCGCCAACCTTCTTCAGCGATATGGCGCCACTCGGGCGTGATGTTACCCAAATACCAAAGCGCAGGCCAAACCGCAAAACCAATCAGACCTAAAACCGTACTAGTTAAAGTCCAACGAAAGCGTAACTTCGCGTTACTAGCAATCACTGCAATGATGGTGGAGCTGACGATGATGAGGCTGAGCGTGAGATTGCTCGAGAGGGAAACGATCGCAATGCCAAGACCCGTCCACAGGCCGCCTTGCCAAGGTTTATCTAAACCACGCACTGTGCCGTACAAGACAATACTGATGCCCATAAGTTGAGCCATCATCGGGGTGGTTTCATGTGCACGCTGAGCAAGACCCACACAGGCTAAGAAAATCAATAGCGCACCATCAGCCAAAGTCATGCCGTAATTTTTACGACCAGGTTGACCACCAACTGCCAGAACCATCGGCTGTACTTCCGGGCGGCGTCCTAATAGATAGGTCGCATACCAAATAGCTAGGGCAGCTGCGAAGAAGCAGATTGCCGCATAAAGTCGTGCAGCATTCGCCATGCCAATCAAGGGACCAAAGAGATCCATGAGTGTGGCACCTAGCCAATAGGGAAAGGGTGCGCCTAGAGAAACATCGCGCCCCGCGAGATGCGGAACAATCCAGTCGAGTGCTTTGCCACTCTGCAAAGTCCACATACCACCAAAACCAATGGCATCTTCATTTTTCCAGGGGTCACGCGCAAAGAGGCCAGCAAAACCATAAACCAAGGTCAACGCAAAAATAATGATGCGTGGAATGGAGGTGGTGGCGGCGGCGGTGAGTTTGACCATATAAAACTAGCAATAAAAAAGGCAGCAAACGCTGCCTTGATTATCTCGCAGGGGAGGGTGAATAGTGAATATCCAAACCCCAGCCCCTTTGTAGAGTAAGCCTATTACTTCTTCTTAGCTGGCTTTTCAGCAGCTTTAGCTTCTGCAGCAGCAGCTTTTTTCTCAGCTGTTTTAGCAGCGCCATCGCCAGTTGCTTTAGCAACCGCTTTAGTGCCGAACTTCTGACGGAATTTCTCAACACGACCGGCAGTATCCATAATCTTCTGGGTACCAGTGTAGAAAGGGTGTGACTCAGATGAAGTTTCGATCTTGGCCAACGGATATTCATTGCCATCTTCCCACTTGATTGTCTCTTTAGTAGACATAGTGGAGCGAGTCTTGAAGCTGAAGTTATTAGAAACGTCTACAAAGACGATTTCACGATATTCGGGGTGAATGCCAGGTTTCATTATTAAGTCCTATTAGCAGGCAGCCGTTCGGGTCCTAAGACCTAAATACTTACCCAAGTTAAATGCAAATTATTAAAGCGGTAAAGGCGAAATTATGCCATGAAATCAACAACAAAGCGCACTTTTACCATCTCTGAGAGCCTAAATTAGCCACCCTTACGCATTAAATCGAAGAATTCACCATTATTTTTGGTGGATTTGAGCTTATCAACGATAAAGTTCATTGCCTCAATATCGTCCATATCGGCCAATAATTTACGTAAAACCCATATTTTCTGGAGGTTTTCAGCTTTAACCAGCAACTCTTCACGGCGGGTGCCAGATTTGTTGAGGTTAATCGATGGGTACACACGACGCTCAGCCAAACGACGCTCAAGGTGCACTTCCATGTTGCCGGTACCTTTGAACTCTTCGTAAATGAGGTCATCCATACGGCTACCTGTTTCAATCAAGGCGGTAGCGATGATGGTGAGTGAACCACCTTCTTCCACGTTACGCGCTGCACCGAAGAAGCGTTTTGGACGTTGTAATGCGTTTGCATCCACACCACCAGAAAGTACTTTTCCGGATGAAGGGATGACGGTGTTGTAAGCACGAGCAAGGCGGGTAATCGAGTCAAGCAAGATGATGACGTCTTTCTTCATCTCAACTAAACGCTTGGCCTTTTCAATCACCATCTCGGCAACTTGAACGTGACGTACAGCTGGCTCATCAAATGTAGAAGCAACCACTTCACCACGTACAGAGCGTTGCATTTCAGTAACTTCTTCAGGGCGCTCATCAACCAACAATACGATCAAGATCGCATCTGGGTTATTTGCAGAAATCGCATGAGCAATGTGCTGCATCATCACGGTCTTACCGGATTTAGGAGAAGACACGATCAAGCCACGCTGGCCATAGCCAATCGGGGAGATCATATCAATGATGCGGCCAGTTAAATTCTCTTCAGCTTTGATGTCACGCTCTAATTGAACAACGCGATTTGGGTGCAAAGGCGTTAAGTTCTCGAACATGATGCGGTTCTTTAAAGCCTCAGGAGGCAAACCGTTGATCTTGTCCACTTTAACTAAAGCAAAGTAACGCTCACCATCTTTAGGGGTGCGAACCTCGCCTTCAACGCTGTCACCAGTGTGTAGGTTAAAGCGGCGGATCTGTGCAGGGGAGATGTAGATGTCGTCCGGAGAAGCCATATAAGAGGCATCTGGGGAGCGTAAGAAACCAAAGCCATCAGGCAGTACTTCCAAAGTACCGTCACCGAAAACAGATTCGCCTTCCTTGGCGCGCTTCTTGAGAATGGCAAACATCAACTCTTGTTTGCGCATACGTTGTGTATTTTCAATCTCCAGGCTGGCTGCCATTTCAAGTAGGGCGGATACGTGGAGTACTTTGAGTTCAGATAATTGCATGTGGTTCTCGGGTGTAGATAAGGATGTAGATGTGTTTTGGGGTATCGCTGTCTAGATGGACATCAGACAGATTGGAAAAACAGAATTTTGGGGAGTTTGCTAAAAAAGAGGGGGAGGGAAAATTGCTGGGAATATTGCCGAAAATCGGGGCACTGAAAATGCATTGAAGTAGATACTACACTAAAAACCGCTAAAAACCACAGGCTCACCCAGTGAACCTGTGATCAAGGACTATTTACAGATGACTATCAATAAATGCAGTCAACTGGGATTTAGCCAAAGCGCCTACTTTTTGAGCAGCAACAGTGCCGTTCTTAAAGAGGATCAATGTAGGAATGCCACGAATATTGAACTGGGCAGGAACGCCTTGGTTCTCATCCACGTTCATCTTAGCAATTTGGATCTTGTCGCCGTATTCAGCAGACAGCTCTTCAAGGATAGGGCCGATCATCTTGCAAGGACCACACCACTCAGCCCAGAAGTCGAGGAGAACAGGTTTATCGGACTTGAGAACGTCTTGCTCGAAAGAAGCGTCAGTTACATATTTGATGCCGGCACTCATGAAAATTCCTTAATTAGTCTTATTTAGTTTTATATAGTTATTGCACTACAACGCTTATATTAGCAACAAGCCACACTTTCTGCCTAAATACTAAAAAACCAGCCCCAGAACCACCCTCAATGCCGCACCCATTTCCAATCCTCAACGAGCAAAAGCAGCCACATACTTGGGCAATCGCACCCAATGCCAGCGCCCTGAGATCACTCGCTGAAGGTATTTGGAATTGTGCGGTGCAAACGAAGCAACGCCCCTTAGTGGTGCTCAGTACCGCAGGCCCATTAATGGGGGTGAGAGCTGCCCTGGAAAAATATCGACCTCAAGATCTGCCAAGTCGGATTGCTTTCTTGCCACAAGTCATGAGTTTTAACGATTGGCTAGAAGCGGCACCAGGCGCATGGAAATTTCCCAAGAAGCAAACCGATCTAGAGCGTTGGTTGTCTGTTTATATCAATTTACGCAAACACAAAACATTGCAAAGCTGGTTTAAGGCCGAGAGTGAAGCGGGGGCTTGGGGTTTGGCGCAGGCAGTGATTGATGCATGTGATGCATTGTCAGAGGCAGTTGTGCCGCTGATGCAAAGCGAAATTAATGCTTTAGTGCAAAACCAAGTCCTCGATTCAGAGTTGTGGGTCAAAAAAGTGGAAACACTTTTAGATCAAGCAATTGCTAAGGCCTATGTTGGTTTATCTCGTAAGGTCGTTGATCAAGAATCTACTGTTTTATTGGCCTTCTGGCGCTACCTCAGTAGTCCTGGCGATCCTGTCATGCGCAAGCATTTCGCATTGGCTGCCCACCTACAAGCAGCAAGCATCAATCAAGCTGTGGCAAGACCATTGATCTGGGTAGAGACTGCCGATCCCAAACCAATCGATCAAGAGACGATGTCTCGGTATTTGCAGGGGTATTCACAATTTGCACCGGTAGTGAATATTGGAATGGATTGGCATTCAGTGGCGCTGTGGTCTGAGGCGCTAACTGGGCAAGATGCCGAAGGGCAGCTCAAACCAGTGGATAGCGAACAGCAGATCCTGGTGGATCACAACATTCAAGCAAGCTTCCATGATGGATGGAAGTTATTGGCAGCTAGACGCTTTGAAGAATTGGCTTGGGCAGCAGCCAAATCGATTGAGGCGCATTTAATTGCAGGTAAGACCAATATCGCTTTAGTTGCACAAGATCGTTTGGCTGCAAGAAGGGCGCGCGCATTGTTGTCGCGCTTTGGTCC
This sequence comes from beta proteobacterium CB, assembly GCA_000342265.1. Taxonomy (NCBI): domain Bacteria; kingdom Pseudomonadati; phylum Pseudomonadota; class Betaproteobacteria; species beta proteobacterium CB. Next base: position 1,102,713 of record CP004348.1, on the reverse strand, counting down.
AAGTCTGCGTATTCGTGATGAGACCGGTTGGAAGCTTTCAACTACCCGTGCCGCAGCATCGCTCAATAGTTGGTTGGAGTTGATTCGCTCGCCCAAAGAGGGGCCGAGTGCAAGTGCCTTGCTGGAGTTTTTACAAAATCCCTTTTTTGATATTGCCCATACCTTGCAAAAACCATCGGAGGCTTGTGTCAGCCTCATTGCTCGGCTTGAAGATATTTTGATTGCAAGCCAAGCAAAATTGGGTTGGGAAACCTTTCGGATTGCGATTGAACGAGCCAACGCCTACTCATCATCGCGTGGCAGTGTGCCCCATGAATCACTCTTGGAGTTGCTCACTTTATTGCAACGACATCATGCGCAGTGGTTGGAGCTCAAACTCGATTGTGAAAATGCTTATGTACTCCTGCAATCTAATCTGCAAGCGATGGGTATGGCGCAGCAACTTGAAAAAGACTCCGCTGGTAAGCAATTACTTGAAGTGCTCAAGACTTTTGATTTAGGTGCGGGCGTCTATCGGCAGGTCGCTATGCGTTTGCCAGAGTGGCTGAGCTTACTCAAGACGGTAATTGAGGAGGCCTCCTATCAAGAGGTAGGTCAGCAAGCGCAAGCAACTTTAAGTATCTTGCCGCTGAGCTCAACACGTTTGCGAGAGTTTGATGCCGTTGTCTTGGTGGGTTGCGATGAGCAACAGTTGCCAGCGTTTTCTGAGCCGCCATTATTTTTCTCGGATACCCTCAACCGTTTATTAAAGGCTTCAACGGTTACAGCGCAATATATTCAGCAGGCTAGAGATCTCTCGCAATTACTGATTTCTTGTCCGCAAGTCGATTTACTTTGGCAGAGTAAAAGCAAAAGCGGTGAACCTCTCAGGCCATCAGCCTGGATTAGTCGCTTACGCACGAAATTGCCAGATTGGCCAATATTGGAGGCGAAGCCCGATACGCATTCAAACCAATCTGACCCACTACGAGAGGCGGTCACAACCGTTAACCCTGAGATTGCATTGCCAATCAGCATGTCTCCTAGTGCATATAAAGCATTAAGAGATTGTCCTTATCGTTACTACGTCCGTAGCATCTTGGGCTTACGTAAGGCAAAAGAATTCGAAGAAGGCTTTGATGCTTCATTGGCAGGGCAGGTTTTGCACGCCTTGTTAAAGAACTTCTTCCAAGCATTAAAAACAGAAGAGCAAAAAACCCATTCAAGGATTCATGAAGGTGAGGATGCTCGTCGTGAGTGGATGCAAGAGCATCTCATCAAGCATTCAGAAAAAGAGTTTGAGCGCTTGATTAAGGGTGATGCCAGAGTCACCGGTACTTTGCGTGATTGGCAAAAGCAGATTCCTAGCTTTGTAGATTGGCAACTCAAGCGCGAGGCTGAAGGTTGGCAGTATCACGATGCCGAGTTGCCAGTTGGATTTATGGTGATGCTGACTGATCCCGATGGCGTGCAAAGAGAAATTGAGATTGCGGGGCGCGCTGACCGCTTTGACGTGAATGTCAATAATTCCAATGCCGCGGCAGTCATTGATTACAAGAACCAAGGTATCGCCAAAATCAAGAAGCGAGCAGATCACCTCTTGGATGATCCTCAATTGCTCATCTACGCCCGCGCCGTCAATGAGAATGCCGTTGCAGCACATCTTCCTGGTCGCACCATCGAGCAAGCTGAATGGGTGTCATTAAAAGCAGATCTTAAGAAAGCCGATGACAAGATTGTGAGGGCTCATCCAGTTGAACAAATGCCAGAGATGATGGAGCAATTTTCAGAGCAACTCAATGAGGATCTGGAAGTCTTATGGGCGCGTAAGCCCATGAAAGCATTTGCACCGGATAGCGTTTGTCAGTATTGCGAAGCCAGGGGCATTTGCAGAAAGGGTATGTGGTGAGCGACAGGTTTGATTACGCCGTAGCCTGCAACCCGAATAACTCGGTGATTGTTTCTGCCTGTGCCGGCAGTGGCAAGACCTGGCTCTTGGTCGCACGCCTAGTGCGCCTATTGCTCGCTGGCGCTAAACCTCAAGAGATCTTGGCGCTGACCTTTACCCGTAAAGCAGCCCAAGAAATGCGCGACCGCCTATACGGCTTGCTGGAACAGTTTTCTCAAATGACTGATGAGCAACTCATTCATGAGCTCACAATGAGAGGATTGAACGATGCGGAAGCGAAGAAGTTGCTACCGCAAGCAAGGGCGCTGTATCTGAAGGTATTAATGAGCCCCCAATCGATTGTGATTGATACCTTCCATGGGTGGTTCGGTAGACTTCTCGGAGCGGCGCCAATCTCCGCAGAAGTCCAGCCTGGATTTAATCTCCGTGAAGATGCCAAGCGCCTACAAGAAGAGTGCATGCAAGATTGGTGGGGCGATTTACCTGCTGATCTGAAAAAACACTATGACGTTTTACTCAAAGAGTTTGGCGCTTTTGAGACTGACAAGTTCTTGATGGGTAATTACAGCCTCTTTAAGCAAAGAGGTGCTTGGACATTCTTCTTGGCCTCTTGTAAAGCTAAGGGCATTAGTCCAGTCGACGCTTTAGCGCAATGCTTACCCAATTTATCGTTGCCAAACCCGCTAGAAGAATTTTGGCGACGCCCTGGCACCAAAGAAGATTTACAAGTGATGCTTGAGTGCTTTAGTAATGGCACCCCTGGTCAAAAGAAAAGTGCGCCATTTGTTCAGAGAGTCATTGCACTTCATGCAGCAGGTGGTTCCGTGATGGAGATTGCGGATCAATGGCAAAGCTACTTCTTAACCAAGACCCTGACACCACTAAAAGATATTGCGACGATGTCGGTACCTATGCGGGATTATCTGGCTGCGACTGGTGGCGATCCGTTGCAGATCACCTCTATTCGTAATGCTTGGGTTGATGCATATGAGGCATGGTTCTCCTGGAAAAATGATCAAGATGCTTATGCGGTCAATGCCGCTTGGTTTGCGATGAGCGAAGCAATGCTAGGTCATATGCAAAAAGCTAAAGAGTCGATGCGTGTACGTGACTTTGATGACCTAGAAATTGGCGTGAGCCAGTTGATGGCCGATCCGGCTAATGCCGCTTACCTGCAAGCAAGACTAGATGCGAAGTACAGTCACATTCTGATTGATGAGTTTCAGGATACCAATCCACTGCAATGGCAGATTTTGCGTTCTTGGCTGGAGGGTTATGGACAAGATAGCTCTCGTCCAAGCGTCTTTATTGTCGGAGATCCCAAGCAGTCGATCTATCGCTTCCGCCGCGCTGACCCAAGATTGTTCACTAGTGCAACTACTTTCCTGGAGTCGACTTTGCAGGCGAAGTATTTGGAAAAGAACACCACCCGCAGAAATGCGCATGCAATTAATGATGCGGTGAACGATATCTTTTTAACGGATGCAGTTCCACCGAGCTATGTATTTGCCAAGCAAGATACTGACTGGAAAGCACCATTAGAGGGTATTGCTGAGAAGGATTTTGCCGCCAAGGGTGAGGCGATGTTATTGCCACTCATTGAGCGTACAGAGCAGGACCAAGCTGAACGCACTGGTAGTGCTCTAGATAATCCAATTGAGGATTCAGGGCTGACTGTCGGAGTGCAACAGCGTTATTGGGAAGGCCAACAAGTAAGCCGCTTGATTCATCATATTTTGGCAACACGCCAAGTAATTGATAAAAAAGATGGCAAAGAGTATTGGCGCCCAGCAAGAGCTAGTGACTTTATATTGCTCGTCAAGCGCCGCGCCTACTTGCCGCAATTTGAGCGAGCACTGCGCGAAGCAGGCTTGGCTTACGATAGTTCTCGCTTAGGCGGCCTCCTGAATACTTTAGAGATCGACGACTTAATTGCCTTGCTCACTGTCTTGGTATCCCCAAGGCACGACTTGCCACTAGCGCAAGTGTTGCGCAGTCCCATCTTTAGCTTTACCGAGCAGCAAATGCAGGAGCTCAGCAGCCATGTGGGCGACAGTTACAGTCAAAGCGAAAACCAAACTCAAACCAAATCATCTTGGTGGGATGCCTTGCAGAGTAGCTTCGATGCCCCTATACAAAAGGCAGCACGCTATTTAGAGCGTTGGAGAGGTCTAGGTGAAGTATTGCCCGTACACGACTTGCTTGATCTCATTTATCAAGAGAGTAATTTACGAGTCAGTTATGCAGTGGCCTCCCAAAATTTAGCACGTGCGCAGGTGTTGGCTAATTTAGATGCCTTCTTGGAGCTTGCCTTAAATCAAGATGGTGGTCGCTATCCGAGCTTGAGTCGCTTTATCGAAGAGATTAATGCGATGCGTCGGGGTGATGATGACGAGACCCCGGATGAGGGCGATGTAGAGGCTGAGGCTGACGATGACATTGGTGAGGTGGATCTCGATAGCGAGATGTCGGAGGAAGATCAACATAAGCGCGTGCGCTTAATGACTATTCATGGGGCTAAAGGTTTAGAGGCGCCATTTGTGATCATGCTCGATGCCAACCATACAGAGTGGAAAGCACCCAATCGTGGCGTACTACTTGATTGGTCTCCAGATGAGACGAGTCCAAGCCATCTGTCTCTGTATACCGCAAAGTCTTTGACAGAGAAGCGTGCAGCAATCTACGCAAAAGAGAATGAAGTTAGTGAGAATGAAAATTGGAACGTCCTGTACGTAGCGATGACTCGCGCACAGCAAGGCTTATGGATTAGCGGCGTCCAATCTCATATCAAGGACGGCATTAGTCAAAAATCTTGGTATGGCAGAGCGCTTGCGGCAGGCATGGAGACCTTAGATGCCGCCCAGTTAGGCGAACTGCCACCTCAAGAACAGGAGAAGGTGGATTCCAATGGTAGTGAGCCATTTCAGATAAATCATTTCCAATTGTCATGGGATGCAGCCAAACAATCTCATCAAGAAACAATTGCCGATATTGAAAGTGGCGCACTAGCGATTGCTGCAAAAGTAAAAGAGCAGGCGCAAGCCGTAGAGCTGCCCGACCCAGAGATTTTGGAAGAAGGAACGCATTTCCATAAATTGCTAGAGTTCTTAACTGTGCACTCAGGTACGCAGGTAAAGACAGAAATGCCAAGCGAGCAAGAATTAATGGATTGGCTCAACATCGATCAAGAACAGGCCAAAAAACTGACTGAGCGCGTCCAGATTGTGATGAATACACAAGCGCTCCAAAAGTACCTCACCGAAAACCAGTGGGTTCAAGCTTGGAATGAGATCGATATCGCTGATAAGGAAGGCAAGGGCTTCCGCTTAGATCGCCTAGTAGAGTTTGATGACCACTTGGTCATCCTCGATTACAAGCTCACCATTCCTGAAGCAGGTAGCGAAGCGCATAACAAATACCGTGCACAGCTCAATAACTACAAACAAGAGCTAACCAGAATACGTCCGGATAAGCCAAATAAAGCCTTTTTAATCTCTGCAAACGGTGAGATGAAAGAAATTACTTAAGCTTGGAGGTGTTTGTTTTTGTGGTGGTTGGCGTATTGGCTTTGTGATCTATGGGGTTGCCGCGACCGCGAATCATCGTAGGTCTAGCCTTTTCCCACTCTTCATCAGTGAATGGAATGGAGTCTGGATCTTCCAGTGCGGCTTTGGTGATTGCCGCATCTTCTGCAGCGCTGTGTCTAATGATTCTTTTCATGTGCTCAGGATAGCTAATTTCAGGCTTTACCCCCTTGAAATCAGCTCTAAAGACCCTATATAGGTAGGGAATAGTAATAATCCCCAAACTAGGGATAATGAAGTTCACACGAAATATCCTACAAGGAGTCCTGATGACAATTCGTAAAGTAATTAATTTATTTGTTGGCGTATTCGCAGCAGCGGTACTGTTAACTAGCAGCGCAGCATTTGCCGAGGCAACTTTGCCTGAGGTGTATCAAGCCGTGCAATCTGGGCAGATGGCTAAAGCCGATGCCATGATGAAAGAGGTTCTACAAAACCATCCCAATAGCGCTAAAGCGCACTACGTAGCTTCTGAGCTTTACCTGAAAGAGGGTAAGTTAGAAGCAGCGCGTAATCATTTCATCAAAGCGCAAAACTTAGCGCCCGGTTTGCCGTTTGCTCAACCTGAGTCTGTGCAAAAACTCCAGATGCAATTAGCCAGCACTCAAGTTGCACCTGCTGCCAGTCAGACATCCATTTTTAGCAATCCGCTCTTTTGGGGTTTGATTGCGATCTTGGTAATTGGCGTCATGATTGTGATGAGACGTCGTAAGGCTGAAGCAGTGCAGGTCTACAACGCACCAAGCGCTGGTTATCCTGGCACTCCAGGTGGACCAGCTGGTTACCCAGGTGGCCCTGGCAATCCTGGATATCCTGGAGCGCCAGCTGGTGGCATGGGTAGTGGCTTGATGGGTAGCTTGGCTACTGGTGCTGCATTAGGTGCCGGTATGTATGCTGGTCAAGCATTAGCGAGCAATCTCATGGGTGGGCGCGATGGTGGCCATTCAAACGCTGACCACAATGCGAACTCCAACATGAACCAAGTAGGTGGTCCAGCATCGTTAGATCCTAACTTTGGTGTACGTGATGCCAGCTCCTGGGATGATGGTGGCGCAAGTTCTTGGGATGACAGTGGTGGTGGCGACTTCATGAGTGACGTTTAAGGGTCGTGAACCGTTTGGCGGAGATCATCGAAGTAGGGCATGTCTGGTTTTATCGGGCAAGCATCTACACCTCGAATGCTTTCTTAGATGATCCAGCTATTTTGGCATTTGCCTTTTGCTAGCAATCCGCCAGCTAGCTCAGTTGTATTAACCACCTTCGGGTGGTTTTTTCTTGCTCAATATTTAGGCAAATAGCTCAAAAGCAACAAAAAGAGCGTCATTTTTAAGGTTTTTACATATACTGTATAAACATACAGTATATTAATACCTATGACGACTCAGATGACCCCCTCAAAAGCGACCTTAAGCCAGGCCCCACAAGCCTTAGCTGCTCATGGTGCCTATGAGTTCAAGCTCCTGAGTCACCGTATTTCGGCAGGATTTCCGAGTCCAGCAGCCGATTACGCTGAGGAAGGGTTGGATCTCAACAGCTACCTCGTTCAAAACAAGCCAGCCACCTTCATGTTCACCGTAAAGGGTGATTCGATGATGGGCGCGGGCATTTGCGACGGCGACAAAGTTGTAGTCGATAAGGCCCTCAAGCCAAAACATAAAGACATCGTTGTTGCTGTAGTGGATGACGAGTACACCATCAAGCGCCTCTATCAGTTGCGTGGCAAAACCGAGCTCCAGCCAGAGAACCCAAACTACCAGCCCATTACTTTTAATGAGAACAGCCAGCTCCAAATCTGGGGTGTGGTAGTTGGAGTAGTGCGCAAGTACAGCCACGCTAGCAGCAGAAACGGTAAATCGATATGAGCACTATCAATCAAGCCGGCCAAACCAATCAACTTTTCGCGCTCGTGGATGTGAACAACTTCTACGTCTCTTGCGAGCGTGTGTTTGCACCGAAGTTAGAGGGTGTGCCAATGGTAGTACTCTCTAATAACGACGGTTGCGCAGTTGCGCGTAGTGCAGAAGTCAAAGCCTTGGGTGTAAAGATGGCAACCCCATGGTTTCAGATGAAAGACCTGGCTAAGCAACATGGCATCCAAGCTTATTCCTCAAACTACACCTTGTATGGTGATATGAGTAGCAGGGTAGTAGAGGTCTTAAGAAGGTTCACACCCAATCTCGAGGTCTACAGCATTGATGAGAGCTTTCTACAAATCGAGACCGTACTCAAGCAATACGCTGATCCAACTAGCTTAGGCCAAATCATCAAACAAGATGTTAAAGACACGACAGGCTTGCCGGTATGCGTAGGTATTGGTACTAGCAAGACGCTCGCTAAGTTAGCCAATCACTTAGCTAAAAAACATCCTCAGTTTGCTGGCGTATGTGACATCAGTTCCATGCCTAAAGAAGCGCTCTATCAATGGATGGCAGAGACGGCAGTAGGTGAGGTATGGGGTATTGGTGGCAAGACTGCCAAGAAGCTCAAGGAGCTCAAGATTAATAGCGTATTTGATCTAGCGCAAATATCACCACAAGCGATGCGCCAACAATTTGGTGTGGTGATTGAGCGCATTTGCTACGAGTTGCGTGGCGTATCTTGCTTGCAGCTCGAAGAAGTGGCTCCAGCTAAACAGCAGATTATTTCTTCAAGAAGTTTTGGTAAGCCAGTGACTTCAATGGAAGAGTTGGCTGAGTCTGTTGCTACGCATGCTGCAAGAGGTGCTGAGAAACTTAGAAGCCAAAAGTCCGTCACGGGCGCGCTCACTATTTTTGTGCAAACCAACCCACATAAGCCGTTTGAGCCACAACACCACCAGAGCATCACAGTAGTTCTGAGTGATCCCAGTGATAATACCCTAACGCTCACAAGCGCTGCATTAAAAGGGCTAAAGCAAATCTACAAGACGGGTTTTAAGTACAAGAAAGCAGGCGTCATTCTCAATCTCTTGGCTGACAAGCCCACCATGCAGCAATCATTATTTGATGACATGGAAGTCAAAGGCAAGTCTGCTGGACTCATGAAAGCCATGGACTCGATCAACACCCGCTTTGGTAATGCCTCAATCAAAACCGCAGCATCTGGAACCAAGCAAGACTGGCAAATGAGATCAGGCAATAGATCGCCAAACTACACCACGCAGTGGGATGAGCTGCCAGTAGTGCGCTAAAGAGCTAGCAAATAACAGGCAAATGACAGGCAAAAAACGATGAAAAAGATGAATAAAAAACAACAAATAACGCAGCTAATTTTACTAGCTCATTTCGTGAGCTAGTAAGCCCATATTCTGAATACATAGCAGCAGAACAGCAGTAGAAAAACAGCAAAACCAAATTAACTTAGATACACATCAGGAGAAATCAAATGGAATTAATCAATAACTTCAACGGCATCTCACTCGCAATCATCATGATCTTGTCTTACTGCGCAGTGCTGAAAAGCACTAAGCGTAACGAGCGTAGCAATACACAAGTATTTAGCCGTAAGTATCAGTAAGAAAAGAGCGGTAGAAGCAGAAGTAAAGCGGAATTAAATAAAACATAGAACAAGCAGCAGCTGCCTGGAAGGGGAATAAGGAAATCACGGATTCCTTATTCCCTAGCAAAGGCAAAAGTCATCAGAATTACCCTACACAAGATAGGTGTAATGAGATTATAAAAATGTCATAAATGTGGATAAAATCCAGACATGATCGATGACAAGCAAACCTACATAGATAAAAAACTACGCCCACTACCACGCTGGATATTTATGTCCCGCTGGTTGCAGGCGCCGCTCTATATCGGTCTCATTGTTGCGCAAGGCGTATACGTTTGGCAGTTCTGGTTAGAGCTTGTTCATCTCATTAGCATGATGGCGGATAAGTCGATGACTGAAACTGCCTTAATGCTGGTGGTGCTTGGCTTGATCGATGTAGTGATGATCTCCAACTTATTGGTCATGGTCATCGTTGGTGGTTGGGAGACCTTCGTTTCTCGTTTGGAATTAGAAAATCATCCAGATCAACCGGAATGGCTATCCCATGTGAATGCCGGTGTACTAAAGGTAAAGCTAGCAACCGCCATTATTGGCATCTCATCAATCCATTTGCTCAAGACCTTCATCAATGCAGCATCCTATGATGAAAAAACCTTGATGTGGCAAACCTTAATCCACATTACCTTTGTATTGTCAGCTGTAGCGATTGCCTATACAGAAAAGCTAGTGACTTCAGCACATAAGCAGCACTAAGACCACCAGAACATATAAAACTTAAGCCTGCAAGGCCTTACGAAGGTATTCGGAAACATTCTCCTGGCGGAGCATCCATTGCTTGTAGTCAGATGGCACCTGACTAATCAGTTCACCTTTGTGTTTACCAAAAGGCATAATCGTCGGAATGCGAGCCTTCTCAGACATTTCCCATAATGCATCTAAAGAGGATGGCTTAAGCTTCTCAATGATCTGACTCAAAATCTTAGAGCAGATCCATACGTCCGCTAATGCACTATGGGCATCACGTAATTGCTCCCTAGCAGTTGCTCTTTCAAAGTAGTAGAGCAGAGCGCTTTGGGTATGGCTATCCAAGTCAGGCCAAAGGCTACGAGCGAGAGCAAGAGTGCAAATACGCTTGACCTCGGGCTTACCAATAGCCTCCCAGTCAAAATCTACGCTATGACCAATGATGTATTTAGTGCCACTAGGTAATCTAAAAGAGCTGCTAGCGGGGCAATTAACCAATTCCTCATCCATGATGTGGTGAGTCGCTAAAGCACCCAAGCTAATTGGTTTACCAGGGTTATAACGCTGGACCCAGGGATTGCCAACCGCAAGAGGGTTAATAGAAGTGACATCTAAAGATGCGGCCTCAATGATGACGGCATTGTTTTTATCGGTTGCTTCTACATCAAAAATAATAGCTTGGGGCATGGGGGCTCTTGGTAGTTCGGATTAACTTCCATTGTGCCCGTATTTTTAATGCCCATCCCATGAATCGAAGTTGGATTGCATATTAAGCCAGAGATTTGGGCCGTTACCGCAAAGTGCGCCAATCCTTATGGCCAATATCGCGGAGATAGGAATCTTTTCAGCAAGTAAGTCATTCAACTCCTGAGTGGTGATCGCAAGATCTTTTGCAAATTTATCAAGAGTGATGTTGAGGGTTGGAAAAATATCGTCCCTCAAAATAGCTCCGAGGTGAGTAGGCTTTCTTTTTCGCACATAGACATCATAAGGCGCCAGAAGTTACCGGAAATTACCCACTATTTAGTGAGGTTTATTTGACCTTATAAAATCGTATTTTGATAGTAGCCTCCTGACTAAGTATGGAGTTTTATGAATAAGAAAATGCTCCACTACACCGATGGTGACTTAAAAAACATTTGGCTTGTTAATGGCTTTGAAGTTCGAAATACGCCTTATGGGAAGGGTGTAGCTATTCACGACATCGATGGTCTAACAAAGACAATCTGTTTAGCTTTGACCGGCAAATCCAGTGCATTAACCAGCGTCGAATTCCGTTACATACGTAGCGCTGGAATGTTGATATCTCAAGTTGATCTAGCTTTGATGATGGGGGTTGATGCCCAATCTGTTGTCCATTGGGAGGCGGGCAAGCGACTCCCTCAGTGGGCAGATAAGGCCATTAGGCGCTTATTCTTGGCTCATCTGGATGGTAGTCAGGCAACCAATTCGATGACGGCGCGAAGTGACATAAAAGATAGGGGGTAATTAGAGTCAGCCCTTCGCTGATTAGACTAGCACCACATCTCTGTGGTACTCCAAAAACTCTTTTTGTTCTTGTCTAAAGTCGCCGACATTAATTCCTTGATCAATTCGCCATTTATCGAGGACAGGGGCATCCATTTTTTTTGAGAGTATTAAATTCCCATTGCCCTCAAAAGAAATAAATCCTTTGTCAAATAAATGATCAATGTGTGGTGAAAGCAAAAGCCCGTTAAATCCGCTTAACTTTTCAATATCATTAGATTTCGACCAGGGCTTAATATGACTTGCAATTAAATGTTTAGGATTGCTTACTTTGGTTACTCGGCAAGCATGCTCGACTAGCCTTACATTTGCCTTAAAAACTCCTTGACCTCTTCTTGAGTAAATAATTTGTGCTTTTTGAGTCTCACCAATATCGGTGCGCATGACGATTTCTTCAACTTTTCCCAATTCCTCATTAGGCGGCTCAAATTCAAGATTTTTGGACAGCTCATCAACAATAGAGTCACCAACGCCTTTGGATAGGGCGACCAAGATTTCCGCCATTTGCTTTGGAATCTTAGCCAAATAGATTTGATTGCCACCTCCATCGGGACGAATGGGGGATAACACTTCAGGTAAGGTTTGGGCCAGGAGACCCATATGCTCTTTTGGTTTAAATTGAGCCATGCCTAACTCTTCAAATGCCACATCAACTAACCAACCGTCATCTGACCAATTGGCGCCCGCATTGCCAAAATCAGGTTTGACACTAGATTGCGCTGGACTTGTTACGACGCCAATTGCCTTGATGTAGGTATCGGCAAATGAAAATACAACATCACCTACTTTCATATCTTTCATAAAGTCATATGAAGGCACTCTTCCGCCTCGAGAGTTCATCTTAGGTGACCACATGAAGTTGCCGGGAACTTCTTGGCGATAAGTTTGATTTTGACTTACCCACCAATATTGACGATCTAAAAGTTGAATGCTTGGGGCGATGTCAGCAATAAACGATATGCGAAATGGCTCTGATACAAACTGAATAGCAAGGCCTTTGGCAATTTCTGAAATAAGTTCAGGGTTATTTCTTATTCCCTGATATAGGCCGTCTTTCAGTTGTGCAGAGACATGGGCCTCAATCAATTGGTTTGGAGTGGGCGTACTGCCCTGTGACATGAGCTTAGTTGGTGCAGTAATGTCCCATACACCATCATTCTTTAAGCGCCAGAAGGGCTCATTGCGGGTACTGGAGGCGTTGGTGGACCCATACTTCTCAAGCCATTTCTTGAGATCATGATCAAGCTCTTCAAATGAAAAGCCATTGGCGTGACCATTAAGAATTCTTTCAAGCAAAAGCAAAACCAAGATTGGCTTATGGGGTGCATAGCCGTCAGCAAGTCGAGCACAATTGATTGAGCTAAAGAGTTTAAGTATTTCAGAATTAGTCATTCCCAATACTTCGCTTTCTCCGGAATGATCCATCGCACGCCACCTCTCGGATCGCCTTGATCATCTTTATATCTGGGTATGAGATGTATATGTAGATGGGGGACGGTTTGTCCAGCCGCAGGCCCATCATTAATTCCTATGTTGTATCCATCTGGATTGAGTTCATCTTGCAGGACTGTTTTAGCTCTTGCTAGAAGATCTAGAAGCGCAAGCTGTTCATCGCTTGTGATTTCAAACCAAGACCCAATATGTCGCTTCGGTATCACCAAGGTATGTCCTGGTGAAACAGGATAGCCATCCCGAATCGTCACGCCAAATTCATTCGAGTCAATGATTCGCTCGGCTGGCAGAGTGCAGAAGGGGCATGGCTTACTCATGAAATAGATCTATTGATATTGGTATTTATGTTATTTCATACTATTACATAACAAGACTGGCTCACATTCTGACCTTTAACCCATCCATTTCCTGCGCCCAAATCATCCCCCATCCCTGTTATTTCATCTTCAAAGCCTCTACGCTAAATCTTTCTGATTACCGAGGGATTTGGAATGCACCTAGCTATTGAATGTAGACACAAGCAACAACGCTTATTTAGGTTGGTGATGGATTCCCGGGTGGTTCTTGTATTGCTAATTATTTGGATGATTTGGGGCATCCTAAGAGTACTCCGCATTCTTTAATTGTTTGTAGCTACAAATAATTACTTGAATGATGAATAAATTGTTACTACAATTAAATGAGTCGATAGAGTTTGACCCGCAAAAGCGCTTTCAAACTCTTTTAGAACGTGGCCTTGATTTTGCTCGTGCTGGAGAGATTTTCAGTGGAACCATTCACACATTTCCAGACTTGCGTCAAAGCTATGGTGAATCTCGATTTATTACTTTGGGATTTCTAGATGGTCGATTGACTGTGGTGGTGTGGACCCCACGAGGATCCAGGAAGAGAATCATATCGATGAGGAATGCAAATGAACGTGAAAACAAAGAATATAGCCAGGGAATGGATCGATCCTGATGATGCTCCTGAAGTAACAGTCGAGGATTTAAAGCACGGTGTCTGGTCCGTAGATGGAGAAGTTGTTTCTGAAAGGGAGGGTCGAGAGGCTTTTGCCAAAAAGCTTCGTGGCAGACCAGTCGGAAGTGTCAGCAAGCACCCAAAGAAGTTAACAACCATTCGTTTGTCGGCAGAAGTCATCGAGCAATTTAAAGCTGCTGGATCTGGGTGGCAGACAAAAATTGATCTGGCTCTAAAGGATTGGTTGTTAACCCATCAACCTTAAATCGCGACTATTTTTAGTAAAAATCTATGCTGTTGCCAATAAGGCAATAAAAGTTGCGATTTGAGCAACTTGCTTAAGCAAAAAATCTACAGGGGAAGGTGGACGAGCCCGACCCCCGGCACTGACAGAATTGGGTTTGGCTGCTTCGTTCCCGACCTGACCAGGTTATCCAAACCGCCATGCGGGGAGGCCCGTCCAATTCCATTTTAGCTTGTTAGAATGTAATACATGACAGCATTGGCTTTAGCCCGTTCGTGGCGCCCTAAAACTTTCTCCCAATTGGTAGGACAAGACCATGTGGTTAAGGCATTAACCCATGCCTTAGACCAGGGTCGACTACACCACGCTTGGCTCTTTACAGGTACTCGCGGGGTCGGAAAGACCACTATTGCCCGAATTATGGCCAAAGCCCTCAATTGCACCGGGGAAGACGGTCAAGGTCGCATGACCTCAGAACCCTGCGGAAAATGCCCAGCTTGCCTAGAAATCGATGCCGGTCGCTTTGTTGACTATATCGAGATGGATGCTGCGAGTAATCGCGGGGTAGACGATATTGCTGCTCTATTAGAGAAGGCAGCCTACGCCCCAAGTAATGCACGTTACAAGGTCTACATGATTGACGAGGTGCACATGCTCACCAATCATGCCTTTAATGCCATGCTCAAGACTCTCGAAGAGCCGCCTGAACATGTGAAGTTCATACTTGCGACTACTGATCCACAAAAGATTCCAGTAACTATTCTGTCGCGTTGCTTGCAGTTCAATCTCAAGCAAATGCCAGTACCCCTCATCGTTGAGCATTTAGAAAAAGTACTCGCTGCAGAAAACGTCGATTGCGAAACCAATGCACTGCGTGTTTTAGCTAAAGCGGCACAGGGTTCGATGCGTGACGCTTTATCGCTGACTGATCAAGCAATTGCCTATGCTGCTGGCAAAGTATCTGAAGAAGCAGTGCGTGGCATGCTCGGCACATTGGATGATGCTTATCTCATTCGCATTCTGGATGCCTTGATTGCAAAAGATGGTGCGACATTGTTAGCTATCTCAAATGAGATGGGTGAGCGCAGTATGTCTTTCTCATTAGCGCTTGCAGATCTATCCAGCCTCATTCAGAAAATCGCTGCCGCACAAATCGTTCCAGAATCTGTTTTAGAGGATTGGCCTGAAGCAGCAGAGATTCGTCGCTTAGCTGGTGCGCTTACAAAAGAAGAAGCACAACTCTTCTACCAAATTAGCATTACGAGTCGTCCTGACTTATCGCTTGCCCCAGATGAGCAAACTGGTTTTGCCATGACGCTCTTGCGCATGTTGGCCTTTCGTCCCGGAAATGAAACACCAGGCAGAGCAGGGAACTCCGCACCACCAGTAGCATCAGCACCTAGATCCTCAGCACCAGCAAATCAAACAGCTGCTCCAGTTAGAACTTCAGCACCTGCACCTACAGCATCCGCTCCAGCCCCTATGGCAGCTAAGCCTGCCGCTTCAGCTCCTCCAGCTCCTGTACCAGCGGCCACCGCATCTGCAGCCAATCGTCCAGACTGGCATGCCTTGATGCGTCAGTTGCCAGTTAAAGGTTTGGTTCAGCAGTTAGCCTTTCAGACAGAATTACAAGATTGGGAAGATTCACCATCGGGCGTGCGCGCTACGGTTGTGACGCCAATGCCGCAACTGGCTTCAGAAGCTTCTGTTGGTCGTCTTGCTGACGCATTAACTGCACACTTTGGCACACCGATCAAAGTAGTAATAGAAAAGGGTGAAGTTGAAGGCAAGACAGTCGCTAAAGTCGATGCGCAGATTCATCAAGAGAAAAGACAAAACGCAGAGCAGATGATTGCTCAAGATCCATTTATTCAGCAATTAGAAAAAGAGTTTGGAGCCAAAGTCGTTGGTGGTTCTGTGAAGCCTCTTTGATTGCCAAATTTAACAATATTAGATACGAGGAAATAAAGCGATGATGAAAGGTGGCCTTGCTGGTTTGATGAAACAAGCCCAGCAGATGCAAGAGAAGATGAAGGTAGCGCAAGAGCAATTGGCTGCGCTAGAAGTCACTGGCCAAGCTGCCGGTGGTTTGGTTAAAGTCACCATCTCTGGCAAACACGAAATGAAACGCGTGCAGATTGATCCAGGTGCAATGGATGATCGCGAAATGCTGGAAGACTTATTAGTTACTGCCTATACAGAAGCATTCAAACAAGTAGAGGCGGCTAATGCACAAGTCATGTCTGGTGCTACTGCTGGTATGCCTATTCCTCCTGGCTTTAAATTGCCGTTTTAATCATTAATAAAAAACTCTTCACTTAATGGCACGTCAAGAAGCCCCACAAGATGCCCTCGGTCGATTGATTGAGGCATTGCGTGTATTGCCTGGAGTAGGACCAAAGTCAGCGCAACGCATGGCTTTCTACCTACTGCAACATGATCGCAATGGCGCAGCCGTATTAGCCCAGTCATTAGGTGAGGCTGTAGAAACAGTGGGTCACTGTGCCCGTTGCAATACCTTCTCCGAAACCCAAATCTGTGCAACTTGTAATGATGATCGTCGTGATCCATCTTTACTGTGCATTGTGGAAACACCAGCCGACCAAGTGATGGTCGAGCAGACTCTCAGCTTCAAAGGCAATTACTTTGTATTAATGGGCCGCATCTCACCACTCGATGGCATGGGTCCCAATGAAATCCACTTCGATCGATTGCTCAATCGTATTGAATCTCCAGATACTGGAGTGCCAGTCAGAGAAGTTGTTCTGGCAACCAACTTCACCAGTGAAGGTGAGGCCACAGCTCACTACATTGGTGAGGTACTCAAATCCAAAGGTATTAAAGTCACCAGAATCGCCAGAGGTATTCCGGTGGGTGGTGAGCTGGAGTATGTGGATGCAGGCACATTAGCCAGAGCGCTGATGGATCGAAGATAAATGAGGCTTTGACCACACTAATTTCAGTAATTACGGGGCCTTGAGCCCCTTTTTTATTCCTAAGGAAATGGTATAATGTAGTCACAATGAGACTACAATTAATTTCTAAATCTATTAAACTAGGGCACTTATGACTATTGCCGATACCTATGTGCGTGCCAGGATTGACATGGCAACCAAGAACAAGGCCTCAGATGCACTTGAGGCGATGGGTTTGTCTATCTCCGATGTCATTCGAATGCTGATGTTGAGGATTGCTGATGAGCGCCAACTTCCATTTGCTGTGAAGGTGCCAAATGCAACAACACGAAAAGCAATGGCAGAATTGGAGTCGGGGAAGGGTAAGCGTTTTAAATCAAGCAAGGATTTAATGGCGGACCTGCATGCGGGAGATTGAAAAATCATCAGCATTTAAAAAAGACTTTAAACGTATCTATGCAAACCCAATTCATCGCAAGGATATTGAGCGCCTATTACTGACGGCAATTGATTTGCTGTTAGTTGATGCAGATTTACCCAAGAGACTCCGTGACCATGGGCTTATTGGTGATTGGCATGGTCATCGTGAATGCCACATCAAGCCCGATGTATTACTAATTTATAAAAAACCGGATCTCAAAATATTGCGTCTCGCAAGGTTGGGCTCACATAGTGATTTATTTATTTGACCCTAATTGACGATCGCTGAGATTGTTTCGTCACTAAATCGACATAAATTCTAGGTAAACTACCCCTTTTTGGGGATAATTTGGCCTGCACTCCAGTTGAGCTTCAATCTCACGCCGTGCCTATCTGAGTTGTCTTGTTTGTTAGCCCGGTAGATCTGGCTCATTAGCCATTGATGCTAAGTATTGTGAAATTGTGAATGACCCACAAATCCTATCTTTTCCTGTTGAGCTTGTTTGCTGCCATTTGCAGCACGACTGCGCACGCTCAAAAAGCAGGCTCAGGCTCGGATCAAGTTGCGAGCTTTGCCTCGCCGATTGATGATCTACCAACCGAGGGAAGTTTGTGGGGCATGCCTGTAAATCTTCACGGTCAAACCACTTACATTAATCAGCGTTACAACAATTTCACATCCTCATACGCTGGCGAAAATAGTTTGAGCGCTCAGAAGTCGATGAGCTACACCTGGTCTGGCACGCTATTCATGGGCGCACGAATTGCACCCAATACCGATGTCTATTTCAATCCAGAAGTTGTATCCGGTATTCCATTCTCCGATCTAGCAGGTTTAGGCGGATTTACCAACGGTGAAGCTACTAAAGCCAATGGCGTACAAGCCAAGTTTTATTCTGCCCGTGCTTTTGTACGTCAAACGATCAATCAAGAAGGCGATAAAGTCGTTCTTGAGAATGAAGCCAATCAAATTACTCAAACAGTCAGTAGCAACCGCGTAGTGCTTACTGGCGGCCAGTTCTCCACGCTCGATATTTTTGACGATAGCCGATACGCTAAAGACCCCCGCATTCAGTTCATGAACTGGGGCAATATGACCTACTTGGCATATGACTATGCAGCCGATGCACGTGGCTACAGCTGGGGCTTAGCAGGGGAGTGGTATCTCGATAACTGGGTAATGCGCGCCTCACGCATGCTCGCACCGAAATCCCCCAATGGCCGTGATCTCAATTGGCAAATCTTTAATACTTACGGCGATCAAGTTGAGGTAGAGCGTCAGCACAATATTGCCAATCTGCCCGGTAAGGTCAGCGTTTTGGCTTATCGCAACAAAATGATGTTGGCTAGGTTCTCTGACGCTACCAATTACATTGATCAGGACCCAAATGCTCGCCAAGGCACTCAAGCGATTAATAATGTCCGCAACAATATGCAGATCAAAACCGGTATTGGTATTCATGGTGAGCAAGCTCTAACAAAGGATCTTGGTATTTATGGCCGGGCCTTTACTTCCGATGGCCACACAGAGACCATGTCTTTTACTGAAGCTGATAATTCACTATCAGTTGGTTTGGGTATGAATGGCACAAGTTGGAAGCGTCCCAATGACAGCATTGGAATCTCGATGATGCAAAACGGCTTGTCGAGCTATCGCCGTTCTTACCTACAGGCAGGTGGCGTTTCTTACTTTATTGGTGACTACGCTAGCCCAAGCCAGACAATTTCCTACTCACCTGAGCGGATCGGCGAGGTCTATTACAACGCCACCGTGATCAAGAACGTTCTGGCCGGCTTGAACTTCCAGCACATCATCAACCCAGCCTATAACTCTGCTCGTGGACCGGTAAATATCCTGTCTTTTAGGGTGCATGCTGAATTCTAGGTTCTAGAAACCGGGTTAATTTAATTATTGTCTTTAGAATCAATAAGATACAAAACCTCAATTAATAGACTTTTAGGCATTCCCCCCTATAATCTTCAAAACCCCCAGTAAATGTAGGGAAATCTACCTCTGGGGCTATAAAAACAGCATTAGTACAGATTTAGAGGCAGCCGATTTGATTCACGGCCAGGTTAAAACTAGCGAACCGATTGTTGTAAGAGCAAACCCCTCAACGTGGACGGCTCGTGCTTTTGCCCCTCTGTTTTTTGTAAGCGCTGTTTTTGCGCAAACATCCCCCGCAAATACTGCAATTCCGGCTAGCGTGACCGTGCAGACAAATGAATCTAAAGAAGTTCTATCTGTGCCCCCACTAGTGAGCAATGCAAGCAGTGCTTCGAATGCTCCAAACGTAGCCAATGCCACGTCCTTGTTTGCGCCAATAAGCCAAAACAATACACCGAAGATCTATACCAAGGGTGTGCCGTCTGGTCCCACAGAAATGGATTTACGCCAGCTTTGGAATGAGCTCAAACTCAATAACCCGCAGCTGTCTTCATTGCGTGAGTCGTATTTGTCTGCGAAAGCAACGGTGCCTCAGATTAATGCTCCAGCCAATCCTCAAGTAGGTTTAGTGTGGTCGGGTATGCCAGCGAATTCACCGCTGGGATTGGGTGGTGCTAATGCGCCTTCCCCGCAGTACCCCAATGGCATCAGCAGCAATAACTCTATTTCTATTGCGCAGCCGTTTCAGTTTCCAGGCAAGAAAAGCTTGGCATCGGACATTGCCAACACCAATGCTGAGGCTTTATTAGCGCAAAGCGAATCAACCTACTTGCAGTTGGGCGCACAGTTATCGACCTTGTACTACACCGCCTTAGCATCACAAAAGCAGTTACAGGTTCTGAAAGAATCGGTGATGCGTTTGGAAATGATTAAGAACGTCGCTAAAGCACGCTACGCCAATAATGCTGCCGCTTATGTTGAGTATCTCAACGCGCAAGTAGCGCAAAGCGCAGCACAAGCCGATCAATTTAATGTCGAGCGTCAGCTATCAGTCGCTCTAAACAATATCAATACTTTGGTAGGTCGCCACTCGAGAGAAAAGCTGGTCTTGCGCGGTGATGTGCGCCGCGCTATCAATAGCGTACCCACTTTGCTGGAGTTGGAGGACTATGCCGAAACTAGTCATCCCTCGTTAAAGAGTTCAGCATTGCAACTAGAGGCTGCTCGCAAAGGCGTGGATCTAGCCAAGAAAGCTTACCTACCTGATTTCCAAGTGGTTGGCTCTTCATTCACGCCGCGTGGTCCATTCTCGGCTAATAACGGTGCGATGTTCTATCAGCTGGAGCTAGATCTCATCATTCCTCTGTACTTCTTTACTAAGGAGAAGTATGGAGTAGAGCAAGCGCAGCGCAGTCAGGCGGCAGCTGAAGCTGGCAATATCTCCAATCGTCAACAAATTGTGTTGGCGGTTAATAGTGCTTATGCCACATATGAGCAGGCCAAGAGTCAGGCGCAATTTTTAAAAGAGCGCCAAGTACCCCAAGCAGATGCCGCCTATAAGGTCGGTCTGACTCAGTACTCCAATAATGGTCAGGGATTTAACGATTTGCTGACAGCGCAAACCCAATTACGTAGTCTAGAAGTTCAATTAGCGCTAGCGGAGAGTAATCTGCTACAAGCGCAAGCGGTATTGCTGGTTACGTCTGGCAAAGAACCTTTTTAAGGAGCAGTGTTGAAAGACAAAATTCTTTCTTTTTTAAAACAGCTTGCCATTAAAGCAAAACCCATCTTTGATAAGGTCTTGCACTTTGGCGGCCAGCGACTGCATCTGGTGCTTGCTAGTGTTGCTGGTCTGTATTGGAATCTGAGCCCCCAAAATCGTCACCGTATGCGTTTGGCCGCATTTGCCTTTGCCATTCTGTCAGTGGGCATTGTTGTTGGTCGCATTAGCAATGTGAACCGCAATGTCAAAATCGAAGCTTCGGACAAGGCCCTCAAAGTAGAGAAGAGCGGCATCCTGGAATTAAAACTTCCCGGCATCAAACTCAATCCAGATATTTATATTTTCCAAACTGCAGAAAAAGTGCAGGTACCAGTCGATATCAAAGTGCCGGGCCGTTTAGCATTTAATGCTGAAAAATCCAAGGTGTTATCAGCGCGTGCACCTGGACGTGTAGAGCGCATCTATGCGTTTGATGGTGCAGAAGTCAATATTGGCTCCCCAATAGTGGAACTCTATAGCCCTGAATTTCTGTCTGCCCAACAAGAGTATTTGCTTTCTTCAAAAACAGCTAAGGTATTGGAGACAAGTAAGACCATGAGCGATTTGCTAGGAGATGCCCGCATCACCCAACAAGCTGCCGCAAACCGGATGCGTAATCTCGGTGCTGGCGATGGCGATATCAAGGCAATCGAAACTACCGGCAAAACCCAAAACAACTTAGTAATGCGTTCCCCATTAAAAGGGGTGGTGGTCAAGCGTAACGTAGAACCAGGCTCCGCCGTGAACTCAGGTGACGTCATTGCCACTTTGGCGGATCCAAAGCAACTCTGGTTCTTGGGTAATGTATTTGAGCAGGACTTACGCTTGATCAAGCCGGGCCAAAAAATGGTTCTGCATGTCGAGGCTTATCCGGATAAAGAGTTTGTGGCTTATGCAAACTATATTGCCCCGACAATTGATCCGCAAACCCGCGCCTTATTGGTTCGTGCCGAGATCGAAAATAACGACGATCTCCTACGCCCTGATATGTATGCATCCGCCAAACTAACCACCGGTATGGCCGATGCTATCGTGGTACCGCAAACCGCAGTAGTGCGCATACGCGAGATGCGTTATGTGATTATCAAGGTAGGTGATGAGGCCTATCGTCGTCTTCCTGTTAAAGGCTATGACCTCAATAGCAAAACATTTGCGATCACCGAGGGCGTTGAGCCTGGGGCGTATATTTTGGCTGAAGGCGCTGTCTTGTTAAACGATCGATTCGCTAAGCAGGAAGACTAAGTGAGCGCATTTACTTCCTTTATTCGGGGCGTACTTGAGAAGCGGGTGCTGGTCATCGTTGGCTCGATCGTGCTCCTTGGCTTGGGGATGTTTAGTCTTTCTAAGTTACCAATCCAGCCATATCCTGGTGTAGCGCCATTAACGATTCAGGCGATTTCTCAATGGCCTGGCAGAAGTACTACTGAAGTAGAGCAGCAAGTCACCATCCCGGTAGAAAATGCCTTAGCTGGTATCCCAGGGCTTCAAGCCTTCCGCTCAGTATCCTTATTTGGCTTGTCTGTTGTAACGCTCAAGTTCAATGACACAACAGATCCTTTTAAAGCGCGCCAAACATTGATTACCAGTTTGGCTAACGTGAGTTTTCCGCCTGGGGTCGCCTCTAGTATTAGCCCTGACTCGGATGCGACAGGCGAGATTATGCGTTATGAAGTGAAGTCAGATTACGCTTCATCGACCCAATTAAAAACATTGCAGAACTATGAGATCTATAAAGAGCTCAAGCAAACCCCAGGTGTAGCCGATGTGTCTTCATTTGGCGGCAAGGTTCGCCAGTACCAAGTCATTGTTAGTCCAGAAAGTCTGCAATCGAAGGGTGTCACGGTTAATGAGCTGATTGCGGCCTTAACTAACGCCAATAGCAATACTGGCGGCGGACTATTGCCTAGTGGCGAGCAGCAGTTTGTAGTGCGTGGTGTAGGCCTATTAAAAAATATTGATGACATCAAGCGGGTAGTGGTGTCTATTCATAATGGAGTGCCGATTCGGATTGGTGATGTAGCGCGTGTGGAGATTGGTAATGCGCCGCGTTTAGGTATGTTCCAGTTCAATGACAACCCAGACTCAGTGGAAGGTATTGTTTACCTGCGCCGTGGTGAGAATGCTACTGAAGTACTGGCCAGAGTTCGCAATACCGTTGAAAACATCAACAAACAAATCTTGCCACCTGGAATCGAGGTAAAGCCTTTCTATGATCGCCAAGTCTTGCTAGACATCACGATCGGCACGGTGAAGCACACGCTATTCTTCGGCATCTCATTAGTGCTTGCAGTACTCTTTTTCTTCTTGGGCAATTTGCGCGCAGCAGCAGTGGTAGCGGCAGTGATTCCTTTAGCGCTGTGTGTATCGTTTATTCAGATGCATTTATGGAGCGTGCCGGCTAATCTGATTTCTTTGGGCGCAATTGACTTCGGCGTGATCGTGGATTCTGCAGTGATTCTGACGGAGAACGTCATGCGTCACCTGGAAGAAGGTGGCAAGCGCCTCAATCAAAGCATTATCTTGGCGACGAGTGAAGTGCAGCGCGCCATGATTTATTCCACTGGCATTATTATTGTTGCTTATTCCCCATTATTTTTTATGGGCGGAGTTGAAGGCATTATCTTCAAGCCAATGGCATTCACCATGGGCTTTGCTTTGATTGCCGCCATGATTCTGAGCTTAACTTTCTTACCTGCCATGATCTCTTTGGTCTTTGGTGAGAACTTGCACCACAAGCCGCCTGGATTTATCACCAAACTTTTGGATGGCTATAAGCCGCTGCTCAGAAAGTGGATGGATCGCCCATTAACAGTAGTTTCAGTGGCGGTATTTGTATTAGGACTGACTTTATTAAGCATTACCCGCCTGGGCACTGCTTTCTTGCCAACCCTAGAAGAGAACAATATTTGGCTGCGAGTGACTTTGCCAAATACGGTGGATTTGGATTACTCGGTCAAGATAGCCAATCAGTTGCGCGAGACTTTCTTAAGGCAACCCGAGATTGACAAAGTGGCTGCCCAGATTGGTCGTCCGGATGATGGTACAGACTCCACCGGCGTATTTAACCAAGAGTACGGGCTCTATTTAAAGAGTCCAGATAAGATGCCAAGCGGCTCTAGCAAGAAAGAGTTAATTGCCCATCTTGAGCAAGAACTCAACAAGATTCCCGGCGTGACTTACAGTTTCTCGCAATACATTCAGGACAACGTGAATGAAGCACTCTCTGGCGTCAAGGGTGAGAACTCCGTCAAGATTTACGGCACAGACTTAGAGGTCTTGGATCAAAAAGCCCATGAGGTAATTGAGCAACTCAAAAAAGTACGGGGTGTAGCGGACGAAGGCATCCTTAAGGAATTAGGTCAGCCGACTTTAAATATTCAGATTGATCGAGAACGTGCTGCGCGTTACGGCATTAATGTAAATGACATCCAGACAGTAGTTGCCAACGCCATTGGTGGCGCTGCGGTGACCAATCTTCTCGAAGATGAAAAAACTTTCGGCATAGCCATTCGCCTAAACGAAGGTAGTCGCAACGATATTGCTGATATTGGACACCTATTAGTAGATTCGCCTAATAGTGCAGCCATTCCTTTGTCGATGGTGGCAACAGTTCAATTAAGCGATGGCCCATTCTTCATCTATCGTGAAGCTGGTAAACGTTACATCGCTATTAAGTTCAGCGTACGTAACCGCGATTTGGGTAGTGCTGTAGAGGATGCGCAATTCTTGGTGGAGAAGAACATCACCTTGCCACCAAACTACTCGATTAGTTGGGATGGTCAATTCAATCAAATGAAGCAGGCTCAGAAAAAACTCATGCTGATCGTGCCTTTGGCATTACTGGGCATCTTCTTGTTACTTGTGAGTGCTTTTGGTAATTTCCGGGATGCGGTAATTGTGATGATCAACGTACCGTTTGCAGCGATTGGTGGCGTGATTGCCCTGCATCTCGCAGGCGAGACCTTAAGCATCTCCGCCTTCTTTGGATTCTTATCTTTATTTGGTATTGCCATTCAGGACGGTGTGATTCTGATCTCCTTTATTAACAAGACGGCGGCTACCGAGCATGGTGAGATGAAAGATGTCATGGTGGAGGGCGCCTCCTTGCGAGTGCGCCCGGTACTCATGACGGCAGCGCTTTCTGGCCTGGGACTCTTACCAGCCGCTTTATCTCACTCGATTGGCTCTGAGGCACAACGTCCTTTAGCCCTAGTGATTGTGGGTGGTATGGTGACAACGACTATTTTGACCCTCTTGGTATTACCAGTAATATATGGATGGTTCCGAGGTCGCACACTAACCCAGATGGCAAAAGCCTAGGGCTACTAAGAAGGCATTGATATTCATGAGTGAAAATACAAAACAGCCGCACATTCTCATTTCAAATGATGACGGCTACCTTGCCCCCGGTCTTTTGGCCTTGGTTAATGCTATTCGTCCATTGGGGCGAGTAACAGTCATTGCCCCTGAGCAAAATCATAGTGGCGCCTCCAATTCTTTAACGCTTTCACGACCACTATCGATTCATCGTGTGGCTGGTGGCGAGCGTGATGGTTTTCTATTTATTAACGGCACTCCAACTGACTGCGTCCATATTGCGATGACAGGTTTCTTGGATGAAAAACCGGATCTCGTGGTCTCTGGTATTAATCAAGGCGAGAACATGGGCGAGGATACTTTGTACTCTGGCACCGTTGCCGCTGCAGTGGAAGGTGTGATGTTTGGAGTTCCTGGCATTGCCTTTTCACAGATTGATAAGGGTTGGAATCGCATCGAGGATGCGGCCAAAGCTGCGCACGATATCGTCGCGCAGATGTTGGCATCCAAGTTGGCTCACACTGAAGGTGCCGCTACATTACTCAATGTCAACATCCCCAATCGTCCTTATGCTGATTTATATCGTTGGCGTGTAACCCGTTTGGGCAATCGCCATCATTCGCAGCCGGTAGTAGTTCAAAAAAGCCCACGTGGTGATGACATATATTGGATTGGAGCGGCAGGGCATGCAAAAGATAGCTCTGAAGGCACAGACTTTCATGCAATTGATGAGGGATGCATCTCGATCACGCCGATGCAATTGGATTTAACACATCATGCTCGCTTAGCTAGCATGCGCGCTAATGGCTGGACGCGCGGTTGAGACCAGCAGCGGAACGTAATGCTGGCCATCGGCAAGCCTTAGCTGCGAAAGTACTTGCAGCTGGGGTTAAGCACGGTAAAACATTGGAAGCTATTGCTACCGTTCCCCGTCATGCATTTATGGATGCAGGGATGCATCCTCAGGCTTATGAAGATACTGCTTTACCGATTGGGCATTCACAAACGATTTCCAAACCATCGGTAGTGGCGCGCATGATCGAGCTTTTGCACAAGCCCAAACAGACCTTGGGAAAAGTATTGGAAATCGGTACTGGCTGCGGATACCAGGCGGCAGTGCTCAGCTTGCTATCGGATGAGGTGTATTCAATTGAACGAATTCGTCCATTACACGACATGGCTAGAGAGAAACTCCGCCCATTTCGAATTAAGAACCTGCGCCTGATCTATGGCGATGGCATCTTGGGTCTACCGCAGGCCGCCCCATTTGATGGAATTATTCTGGCGGCAGCAGGTTTGGGGATTCCGGATGCTTTATTGGATCAATTGGCTATTGGCGGGCGCCTGGTGGCTCCGGTTGCCAAGAATGAGAAAGAGCAGCAATTGATCATGGTTGAGCGGATGAGCTCCCAGCGCTATCAAAGGACCGTTCTGGACGAGGTCTTTTTTGTCCCCTTACAATCAGGGGTAGTATGAAAATCCCTATGAATCTCCTGTCTAAATACCTCCTATTGCTAGTCGCCATGACTTCCTTGGTGCTCAATGTGGGTTGCTCAACTACCCCAAGAGCGAAGCCAGCGAATGTGGTTGATCGCAGTGGTGGCGGTAATGAGCCAACTCCTCCGGGCTACTATCGCGTCAAGCGTGGTGATACTTTGGCGCGGATTGCATTGGATAACGGACAGTCTCCACGGGATTTAGCGCAGTGGAACAATATGTCGAACCCCAACCAGATTGAAGTAGGGGATCTCATTTTGGTAAAGCCACCAGCCAACAGCAAGATGACTGTTAAGCCCATTCCAAAAACTGCTGGCGACACTCCAAAAGCCGATGCGGCAAAAGTAGATACTCCTAAAGAAAATCCTAAAGAAATCGTTGCCGAGCCTGGTATTCGTTTGTCATGGCCAGCCAAGGGCAAGGTTAGCGAAGATTTCAGTGAAAAGACTAAAGGAATCGATATCGCTGGCAAGCTAGGCGAGCCCATTACCGCAGCATCAGATGGTAAGGTGGTCTACGCTGGCAATAGCTTGCGTGGTTACGGCAACCTCGTCATCATCAAGCATGACAACACGTATCTCACAGCCTATGCCCACAACCGCACACTCTCGGTCAAAGAGGGTGATGCAGTGAAGAAGGGTCAGAAGATTGCGGAGATGGGTGATACCGATACCAATTCAGTAAAACTCCACTTTGAATTACGCGTGAATGGCAAGCCAGTAAATCCTACGCCGTATCTGCAGTAATCGCCAGTATGGCAACCGTACTTGTCTTTGATATTGAAACTATTCCCGATGTAGCGGGGCTTCGTCGCCTCAATGACTATCCTGATACGCTCTCAGATAGTGAAGTCGCTGCTAAAGCGATGGCGGAAAGAGCTGAAAAGACAGGCAGTGATTTTCTGCCGCTGTATCTGCAACGAATCTGCGCTATCTCCTGCGTCATACGCAGGACAACCAAGGACGGCTCACCCCAAATCAAGGTTGGCACACTGGGCACTGTGCAAGATGATGAGAAGGTATTGATACAGACCTTCTTTGAGCTGGTTGAAAAATACACCCCTCAGTTAGTGTCTTGGAATGGTAGTGGCTTTGACCTACCCGTACTGCATTACCGCGCATTAGCAAATCATGTGCAAGCACCGCGCTATTGGGAAATGGGCGAGAGCCAAGAAAACGATAGCCGAGAATTTAAGTGGAATAACTACATTAGCCGTTATCACATGCGCCATCTAGACTTGATGGATCTCTTGGCTAAATTTAACAGTCGTGCTAATGCGCCCCTAGACGGATTGGCAAAACTCTGTGGCTTCCCAGGCAAGATGGGAATGGATGGCAGCCAGGTTTGGCCTGCATACCAAGATGGCAAGATCGATGAGATCCGCCGCTATTGCGAAACTGATGTCGTCAACACCTATCTCATGTACTGTCGCTTTCAGTTGATGCGTGGTGGCTTTTCATTAGAGGAATACAAAGAAGAAATCACTTTTGTTAAAGCCTACCTAGAAAAAGAATCTCAAGAGCCACATGGTGAGCAGTGGCAAGAATATCTCTCGGACTTTGCTCCCGATGCGTAGAGGAGAAAAGCCAGTCCATATCGTTGTGACTGAGCCAGTACGAGTTGACTCCCTTGATCTCGATGCACAAGGGATTGCTCGCCTAGCCCCTAATGAAACAGAGGCAGCAGAAGGGCAGAGTGGCAAGGTCATTTTCATTCAAGGTGCGCTGCCAACTGAGCTGGTGACCTATGTCATCACTCGCGACAAAGCCCGCTTCAGTAAAGCCAAAGTGCTCGACATCCTCAAGCCTGCCGTATTTAGAGCTGAACCTAAATGCAAGGCGTTTGGAGTCTGCGGTGGTTGCACTATGCAGCACTTAGATATTCGGGCGCAGGTTGCAATGAAGCAACGCGTGCTTGAGGATGATCTTAAGCACATAGCAAAAGTTGCCCCCGAAGAAATTCTGCGCCCAATGGGTGGCCCTGCCTGGGAATACCGTCATCGCGCGCGCTTAAGTGCAGTTAATCGTTCGATCAAAAAAGGCACTGTGTTGATTGGCTTCCATGAGGGTAAGAGTGGCTATGTCGCAGACATGACCGCTTGCGAGATTTTGCCTAAACACGTTTCTGATTTACTGCCAGAGATGCGTAAATTGGTAATGGGCTTATCGATCGTCGATCGCATGCCGCAGATTGAGATTGCCGTAGGCGAGCCTGAGGATCCCAATTCAGATGACCCTAAAAAATCAAAGCCAGTTACTGCATTGGTGTTCAGAAATCTCTTGCCACTAACACCAGCTGATGAGCAGTTGCTAAGAGACTTTGCGGATCGACATCAAGTCTGGGTTTGGTTGCAGCCCAAAGGCATTGAAACCGTTGCGCCGTTCTATCCATTAACGGGCAAGCTTTGCTATCGTCTGCCCGAGTTTGAAATCGAGATGCCATTTAAGCCAGCGGATTTCACGCAAGTGAATCACATGATGAACCGCGCATTGGTTAGCAGGGCGATTCGCCTCCTAGAGGTTCAAGCAAGTGATCGGGTTCTCGACTTGTTCTGTGGGATTGGTAATTTCACACTA
Source organism: beta proteobacterium CB (assembly GCA_000342265.1). Taxonomy (NCBI): domain Bacteria; kingdom Pseudomonadati; phylum Pseudomonadota; class Betaproteobacteria; species beta proteobacterium CB. The sequence continues at coordinate 1,073,462 of CP004348.1, read as the reverse complement.
CCGCTCGCAAGACGGGCAAATGCTGTCTTGGGTATTGAAGGCCTAGAAAGTTTGACCACGAGAGCCAAATCCAATGCGGAACACAATCAGCTCGCAGACAAAGTCGGCTTCATGCAAAGCAATTTGTTTGAAGTGAGCGCAGAGACGATTGCTTCATGGGGTAAAGCTGAGCGATGGTTGATGGATCCGCCGCGTGAGGGTGCCATGGAAATCTGCCAAGCTTTAGCTCAATTGAATCAACAGAGCAGCGATCTGCTACCGCAGCGCATTGTGTACGTATCCTGCAATCCAAAGACCCTGGCTAGAGATACCGATATCCTTTGTCATCAAGCGGGCTATATCCTCAAGAGTGCCGGCATCGTCAACATGTTCCCCCACACCTCCCATGTGGAGTCGATGGCGGTATTTGAAAGACCTTGAGGGCCTAAGAAATCAGCATCAAGATAAAGAAAAAGGCACCCGCGGGTGCCTTTTCTATTGAAGCTTGAAGGAATGCTTAGTCTCTGTCGCCACCCACAATGCCCAAGAGTGCGAGCAAATTGGTGAAGACGTTATACACATCCAGGTAGATGGCTAAAGTAGCCATGATGTAGTTAGTCTCACCGCCATTGATGATGCGCTGTACATCAACCAAGATAAAGGCTGAGAAGATTGCGATTGCCAAGACCATCACAGTCAACATCAAAGCAGGTAACTGCAACCAGATGTTTGCTAATGAGGCAACGATCAAGAGCAGCACGCCAACCATCAACCATTTACCCATGCCGGAGAAATCACTCTTGCTCACGGTAGCAATGGTTGCCATCACAGCAAAAATCGCTGCAGTGCCGCCAAAGGCCAGCATGATCAAAGTAGCGCCATTGCTGTAGCTGTTGAGCGTGTAACCCACTAAACCGGACATCATGATGCCCATAAAGAAGGTAAAGCCCAGAAGCAATAGAACGCCTAAGCCGGTATCTTTGTTTTTCTCAATCGCCCAGAAAAAGCCAAAAGCGATTGCCATGAAAACGATGAAGCCCATAAAAGGACTGCCCGCCATGAAGTTAAGCCCAAATGCAACGCCAAGCCATGCGCCAATGACGGTAGGAACCATTGAGAGCGCCAAAAGGGCGTAAGTGTTGCGTAGTACGCGGTTGCGTACCTGAGGGGTGCTAATCGAGCCAGTTTGCCCAAAGCCGTAAGAGTTGAGATCACTCATATTGACTCCTTTTTTATAGTTAATACACAAGCCCACAAGGGGCTGTTGACAGTAAGTATAGACAAAATGGGGTAATTTCAAGCCCTCTATGAAAAAGACTACAAATCGAAGGGTTATGCCCTGTAAATTCAATAGCTTAGCTACGCCAAGATCAGGGTAAATACGGTCAGCCGATGTATAATTCGGGGGTCGCTGAATTCCTAGCGCGCTGTAGGAGCAGGGGAAGAGGTTCTCCCTGGGCTCAAATTAGCGCCAATTCAGCAAAATCTTTGAAATCACTATTGGAGTTTTACATGGCTATCGAACGCACCCTTTCTATTATCAAACCTGATGCTGTAGCAAAAAACGTAATCGGCAAGATCTATGACCGTTTCGAATCTGCTGGTTTGAAGATTGTTGCGTCCAGAATGGCGCATTTGTCACAAGCTGAAGCTGAGCAGTTCTATGCTGTGCATGCTGCCCGTCCTTTCTTTAAAGATTTGGTGAGCTTCATGATTTCTGGTCCTGTCATGATTCAGGTATTAGAAGGCGAAGGCGCAATTGCTAAGAACCGTGACTTGATGGGCGCTACTGATCCTAAGAAGGCTGATGCTGGCACTATTCGTGCTGACTTCGCTGACAGCATCGATGCAAACGCTGTTCATGGCTCTGATGCTCCTGAAACTGCTGCTGTCGAAGTTGCATTCTTCTTCGCTGGCATGAACGTTTTCAATCGTTAATTCACGATTGCCAACGAACAACCTATTTACACATAAGTAGGCGCATTGACCTCCCCGCGCGTAAATCTCTTAGATTTTGACGCTGACCAAATGGCAGCGTATGTCGCGGGGTTGAATGAAAAGCCCTTTCGGGCCAAGCAACTCATGCAGTGGATACACCAACGTGGTGTTTCTGACATCAACGACATGAGTGACTTAGCAAAAAGCTTTAGAGCAACACTGCTCGATAAAGCAGAAGTACTTTCCCTCCCAGTCATTAAAGATGAGCATGCAGCAGACGGTACCCGTAAGTGGTTGCTGAACGTTGGTGCTGGTAATGCTGTGGAGTCTGTATTTATTCCTGAAGATGATCGTGGCACCTTGTGCATTTCTTCTCAGGCTGGTTGTGCAGTCAATTGCCGTTTTTGCTCAACAGGGCATCAAGGCTTCTCGCGCAACCTCACCGCCGGTGAAATCATTGGCCAACTCTGGTTTGCAGAGCATTTGCTGCGCACTGATCCGAATGCAGTTCGCCGAATTGAGAAATACCCAACTCCAGGCTGGGAACATACTGGTCGCGTGATCTCCAATGTGGTCTTGATGGGTATGGGTGAGCCCTTGCTCAACTATGACAACGTCGTCACTGCTTTGCGTTTAATGCTCGATGACAGAGCCTATGGTTTATCGCGTCGTCGCGTCACCGTATCAACCTCTGGCGTAGTGCCGATGATTGATCGCTTAGCGCAAGATTGCCCGGTAGCCTTGGCGGTGTCATTGCATGCACCGAATGACAAGCTGCGCGATCAACTTGTTCCGCTAAATCAAAAGTATCCCTTAAGGGAATTACTTGCCGCATGTGAACGATATTTACCGTTCGCCCCAAGGGATTTCTTAACTTTTGAATACTGCATGCTCGATGGCGTGAATGACTCTGATATTCAGGCAAAAGAGTTGGTGCGCTTATTGGCGAACATCAAGTGCAAGATCAATCTCATCCCATTTAATCCATTCCCTGAATCTGGACTAAAGCGCTCATCAGCACAGCGCGTTCATGCGTTCGCGAGTATTTTGTTGGATGCTGGCATGGTTGCAACGGTTCGTAAAACCCGTGGCGATGATATTGCTGCTGCCTGTGGCCAATTAGCAGGTGATGTGGTCGATCGCACCAGAGTGCGCGAGCGCGCCGTGCATGACAAAAAAATAGAACACGATTTAGAGGATGATGCCCAAGAGCTCGAGAACGAAGAAGAGCAAGAGTATCAAGCTGAGCACCCAGTGCAATGGCTTAAAAGATTAGACGACTGATTTCACAAAAAAGTCCCATGAGTAATTCATCTAGCAATCTTCCAAAGCTACCTTTAGGCCCATCACCTAAAAGGCCTACACGTCAGGCAACTGTTGCCTGGAAATCGAACATCATTACGATTGGTGGCGACGCGCCTGTCCGCGTTCAATCTATGACCAATACTGATACTGCGGATGCAGTCGGTACTGCGATACAAGTTAAAGAGTTAGCCCGCGCTGGCTCAGAGATGGTGCGTATTACGGTAGATACACCAGCTGCAGCAGAAGCAGTGCCCTATATTCGTGAGCAGTTAGACAAGATGGATGTATTGGTGCCATTGATTGGTGACTTTCATTACAACGGCCACACTCTATTAAATGATTATCCGGAATGCGCCAAGGCTTTATCTAAGTACCGCATCAATCCAGGTAACGTAGGCAAAGGCGCTAAGCGGGATCCCCAATTTGCGCAAATGATTGAAGCTGCTTGTAAATATGACAAGCCCATTCGGATTGGTGTGAACTGGGGCAGCCTAGATCAAGACTTGCTTGCTAGCATTATGGATAGCAATGCGGCATTGCCAGAGCCTAAGACTGCACAAGAAGTCATGATCGAGGCCTTGATTCAGTCGGCATTACAGTCCGCTGAAAAAGCTGTGGAGTTCGGCATGAACCCCAATCAAATTTTGCTGTCTTGCAAGGTTAGCAATGTGCAAGATTTAGTGGCTGTATATCGCGATCTCGCGCGTCGCTCTGATTACCCATTGCATTTAGGTCTTACTGAAGCAGGCATGGGAAGCAAAGGCATTGTGTCTTCAACGGCTGCTATGGGCATCTTATTGCAAGAGGGTATTGGCGACACGATTCGAGTCTCGCTAACTCCTGATCCAGGTGCACCACGTGAGAATGAAATTATTGTTGCGCAAGAAATTTTGCAAACTATGGGATTGCGTAATTTCACCCCAATGGTGATTGCATGTCCTGGTTGTGGAAGAACTACCAGCACCACTTTCCAAGAGTTGGCTGCCAATATTCAATCCTATCTGCGTCAACAAATGCCATTATGGAAAAAGACCCATCCAGGTGTTGAGGCGATGAATGTCGCAGTTATGGGTTGCATTGTGAATGGCCCAGGTGAAAGTAAGCACGCTAATATCGGCATCTCATTACCTGGGACCGGAGAGACTCCTGCTGCCCCTGTCTTTGTAGATGGCGTCAAAGTCAAAACTTTGCGCGGTGAGAATATCGCCCAAGAGTTTCAGGTGATTGTTGATGAATATGTCAATCAACATTACGCACCAAAATGATTGAAGTTTAAATACACAATAACAAGAAAACAAAATACATCAACGTACATCATGACCGATCAAGCTAAAACACAAAAGATCCAGAAAATTAATGGCGTACGCGGCATGAATGATCTTTTGCCGGCTGATGCTGCGCAGTGGACACATTTAGAGCATGTCTTGCGTGATCTCACGCGTGCTTACGGTTATGAGTTTTTGCGTACTCCGATTGTGGAGGCAACTGCCGTATTTCAGCGTGGTATTGGCGAAGTAACCGATATCGTTGAAAAAGAAATGTATTCCTTTGAGGATCGCCTGAATGGTGAGCAACTCACATTGCGTCCAGAGGGTACTGCCGCTGTAGTTCGCTCCGTAGTTGAGAATAATCTTCTCTACGAAGGACCAAAGCGTCTTTGGTACACCGGGCCGATGTTTCGTCATGAGCGTCCACAACGTGGTCGCTATCGACAGTTCCATCAGTTTGGTATTGAAGCGATGGGCTTTGCTGGTCCAGATATTGATGCAGAAATCATTTTGATGGGTCAACGCCTATGGGATGAGCTCGGCCTCAAAGGTGTGCGCCTTGAGATTAATTCCTTAGGACAAGCTCCTGAACGTGCAGAGCATCGTGCCGCCTTGGTGACGTACTTTGAGAAAAATAAAGAGCAGCTCGATGAAGATTCACAGCGTCGTTTACTAACCAATCCTTTACGGATCCTAGATTCTAAGAATCCGGCAATGCAGGATTTGATTGAAGGTGCGCCGAAGTTATTGGACTTCTTGGGTGAAGAGTCGCTCAAGCATTTTGAGGCAGTTCAGGCATTGCTCAAGGCAAATAACATTCCTTGCAAGATCAACCCGCGTTTAGTACGTGGTTTGGATTACTACAATCTGACTGTTTTTGAGTGGATTACCGAAGAGTTGGGTGCTCAGGGCACGATTGCTGGTGGTGGTCGCTATGATCCTCTAATCGAGCGCATGGGTGGTAAAGCTGCTCCTGCCTGTGGCTGGGCAATGGGGATGGAGCGCGTCCTAGAGCTCATGAAGGTTTCTGGCTCTTTGCCAGAGCCTCAAGCTCAATGCGATGCCTTTGTCATTCACCAGGGCGGAGAGACCTTGACCGCCGCCATGATTATTGCTGAACGCCTGCGTAATGCTGGTATTGATGTCATTCTTTTTTGTCCTCCAGATGGTCAATCTGCCAGCTTTAAGTCTCAAATGAAGAAGGCGGATGCCAGTGGGGCGGCCTATGCTGTCATTATTGGGCCAGATGAATTAGCTCAGAATGAGGCTCAGCTCAAGGATTTACGCAGTACTGGCGTTCAGAAGGCAGTAGCGCTGGATGGCGTTGTGGATGCAGTAATTGATGCCATAGTTGGCTCCACCGAATAGAATTAAGACATTCATTATTAATACTGTATTAATTAGCCTGGATTGACATGCCTTTAGACCTAGAAGAACAAGAACAATTAGATCAACTTAAAGCATTTTGGCAAAAGTATCGCAACCTCATTACTGGCGTAGTGACGGCAGCTTTATTTGCCTATGCAGCCTACAGTGGATATCAATGGTGGCGCACTAGCCAAGCTGCTGCTGCATCACAGTTGTACGAGACGATGATTACGGCAATTGGTAAGGGTGATAAAGACCAAACCTTGCGCGCAGCAGATGATTTGCAAAAGCAATTTTCTGGCACGCCATACGCAGCAATGTCCAGCCTAGTAGCCGCAAAGATTGCTTCGGATGCTGGTGATTCTGCAAAAGCGATGGACTATTTACGCTGGGCTAGCAAGAATTCATCTGATCAGGGATATTTAGCTTTAGCCAAATTACGATTAGCAGCGCAGTTAATCGAAGAGGGTTCTGAAAAGGATCTAGCTGAAGCGGATGCAATTCTGAAAGATAAACCAGTCTCAGGTTTTGAGGCTTTATGGTTAGAGCGCCGTGGTGATTGGTATTTGGCTCAAAAGAATACGTCTGATGCACGCAAGAGCTATGAGGCAGCTTGGAAGCAGTTAAATGATGCAAAAGAATTCCCAGAAGAGGCGCGTCGTCTCTTGAAGGTTAAATTAGATGCCGTCGGAGGAGTAGCTCAGTGATGATGGATTGCAAACGTGTAGCAAAACTAGCTAGCACAGCCCTCGTATTGGGCTCTGTAGTATTTGCCTTGGCGGCCTGCTCTGGTAGCTCACGTGTACGCAAACCTGCCGAGCTCGTACAAGTCAATAATCAGTTTGAGTTAGCACCGGTATGGTCAACTAGCGTTGGTTCATCGGAGTCATTTAACTTTCATCCTGCGGTAGTGGGTGACTCAGTGTATGCGGCATCTCATCGCGGCAATCTCACTAAGATTGATTTGATGACCGGAAAAAAGGTGTGGGAAGTCTCAGTACCAGATCGCTTATCAATTGGGCCTGGATCTGATGGGCGCACCACTGCAGTCGTGACTACCAAGGGTACTGTCTATGCTTATGACGATACCGGTAAGCCGACATGGAATGTAAGTGTAGGTAGTGAAGTGCTTTCAGAGCCAGTAGTCGCTGGTGGTGTAGTCATCATTCGTACGCTAGACAGTCGCTTTGTTGGTCTTGACGCACAGACGGGTGTTCGTAAGTGGACTTACCAGCGTCAACAATCCGCTTTGTCATTACGGGTTGGCTACGGCATGCTCGCGATTGGTAATGAAGTCATTGTCACTGGCTTTGCTGGTGGTCGTTTTGGCATGATTGCAATTGCAAATGGCGGTCTAGTTTGGGAGACTCCGGTTTCATTTCCGAAAGGATTCTCTGAAATTGAGCGTCTCAATGACGTGACCGCTAAGCCAAGTATGGAAGGTGACATTATTTGCGCTGTTTCTTATCAAGGACGCGTAGGTTGCGGTCAAGCGCGTACAGGCAATTTATTGTGGTTTAAAGATTATTCAAGCTATACCGGAACTGCGCAAAGTCCTGACTTGGTTTTTTCATCCAATGAAAAGTCTTATGTCACTGCATTTGCAGTAAAAGACGGTTCACAAGTTTGGGAAAACACCCAACTGACATTTAGAGATGTGGGTGAGCCGATGGCAGTGGGTAAAGTTCTTCTAGTCGGTGATGCGCAAGGTTACGTGCATGCACTCTCACAAGCGAATGGTGAAATGCTGGCACGCATTCGTCATGACAGTAGTCCAATCACAGCCGCACCGATTGCGGTGAACGGCCTCATCTTGGTTCAGTCTCAAGGTGGAAAACTAGCGGCGTACAGTCCAAAATGAATCCAGTAATTACTATTGTCGGTCGTCCTAACGTTGGTAAATCGACACTCTTTAATCGCTTAACGCGTTCACGTGATGCTTTGGTAGCAGACTTTTCGGGTCTCACTCGCGATCGTCACTACGGCAAAGGTCGTATTGGTGAGCGTGCATTTATTTGCGTAGACACTGGCGGTTTTGAGCCGGTAGCCAAGACTGGCATCGTTGCGGAGATGGCCAAGCAAACCAAGCAAGCGGTTGCTGAGTCTGACATCGTTATTTTCCTGGTCGATGGTCGTTTAGGTATGGCGCCGCAAGACCGCGTGATTGCCGATTTCTTGCGCAAGACGGGCAGACCGGTCATATTGGCGGTCAATAAAACTGAGGGTATGCAAGCTGGCGTTGTCACTGCAGACTTCCATGAATTAGGTCTTGGTGAACCCTTCCCAATTTCTTCAGCGCATGGTGATGGTGTGCGCGGTTTGATTGATGATGCCTTGGATTCTTTAGGCGTACCTGAGCCAGAGCCAGAAGAGCTAGAAAACGATCCTAATCGCCCAATGAAGATTGCGGTAGTGGGTCGTCCGAACGTCGGTAAATCTACCTTGATCAATAAATTGATCGGTGAAGAGCGTGTGATCGCATTTGATATGCCGGGTACAACCCGTGATGCTATTGAGGTGCCTTTTGAGCGTAATGGCAAGCCTTATATTTTGGTGGATACCGCAGGACTGCGTCGTCGTGGAAAAGTATTTGAGGCGATTGAGAAGTTTTCAGTTGTTAAAACCTTGCAAGCAATTGCCGATTGCAATGTGGTTATTCTGATGCTCGATGCACAACAAGATATTTCTGAGCAAGATGCGCATATCGCTGGATTTATCGTAGAAGCAGGGCGCGCATTAGTGGTGGCTGTGAATAAGTGGGATGGTTTAGATGCCTATGTTAAAGAGCGCGCGCGTTTAGAGATTGCTCAAAAACTGCGTTTCCTCGATTTTGCAAATGTGCATCCGATCTCCGCTAAAAAAGGCACTGGCCTCAAAGAGTTATTCAAAGACGTTGATTTGGCCTATGCAGCAGCTATGGCTAAATTACCAACCCCAAAACTCACTCGAATTTTGCAAGAGGCTATCGAGCATCAGCAGCCGAAGCGTGTTGGTATGGGTCGTCCAAAATTACGCTATGCCCACCAAGGTGGCATGAACCCGCCGATTGTGGTGATTCATGGAACATCGTTGAGCGGTGTAACAGATAGCTATAAGCGCTACCTGGAGGGTCGCTTTAGGGATGTCTTTAAGTTGCGCGGCACCCCATTACGCATTCAGATGAATACTGCCAAAAACCCGTATGTTGATGCGGATAAAGGTAAAAAAGGCAAAAAGAAGTAAAACCGCGTACAGTTTTAGATGTGTTTTAGAAGTGTTTTGTATGAGGGGCTTGATTTTCTGACTTCAGACCCCTTATGTTGGAGGTAGACGGTTGTAGTTGGTAGTACCTAGCAGTAGATAGTTAAATTAAAAAAAAGCAAGACTCCCAAAATAGAAGCAACGTATAAAAATCAATAAGGAGCAGTATGAATAACAGCAAAGTCCAATTACTACAGGACCCTTTTCTAAATGCTTTGCGCAAAGAGCATGTTCCTGTATCCATCTATCTTGTTAACGGCATCAAGCTGCAAGGCAATATTGAATCGTTTGATCAATATGTGGTTCTCTTGCGCAATACCGTGACCCAGATGGTTTACAAACACGCCATTTCAACGATCGTTCCCGCTCGTGCAGTGGAGTTCCGTACGGAAGAAGTTAGCTCTGTATAAAACAGGCGTTGATGCGGCGCGTGCCGTTCTAGTTGGAGTTGATACAGGCCGCGAGGATTTTGCGGACAGCATGGCCGAACTCAGCCTTCTAGCTGAAAGTGCTGGCTCTGTGCCCACAGCTAGCGTGATTGCCCGCAAGGGCAAGACTGACCCAGCTTTATTCATCGGCTCAGGTAAGGCAAATGAAGTCAAAAAGGTGATGGAAGAGCAAGGTGCGGAGCTGGTCATCTTCAATCACCCGCTATCTCCAACTCAGCAACGCAATCTAGAGCGCCATATTGGCTTTCATGTCATGGACCGTACTGGCCTGATTTTGGATATCTTTAGCCAAAGAGCGCAAAGTCATATTGGTAAAACTCAGGTTGAGCTAGCTCAAGTGCGTTATCGCATGTCCAGACTTGTGCGCGCCTGGAGTCACTTAGAGCGTCAACGTGGCGGTATTGGTGTTCGCGGCGGCCCTGGTGAAACCCAGATGGAGCTAGACCGACGGATGCTAGCCACCAAGGCTAAACGTCTAGAAACCGAGCTAGAGAAGCTTCAGCGCCAACAAAGAACCCAAAGAAGGGCTCGTAACCGTAAGGATGTCTTTTCGGTCTCCCTGGTTGGATATACCAATGCTGGTAAGTCCACATTGTTTAATTCCCTTACAAAAGCAGGGACATACGCAGCAGATCAGCTATTTGCGACCTTGGATACCACCTCTCGCAAGGTCCATTTAGAGGGGGTTGGATCAATTGTGGTCTCCGATACGGTTGGCTTTATCCGCGAATTACCCCACCAGCTGGTAGAAGCCTTCAGGGCCACATTAGATGAAACCATCCATGCGGACCTGATTTTGCATGTGATTGACGCCTGTAGCCCGGTAGCTAGGGAGCAAAAGGCAGAAGTAGAGGCTGTTTTGCGTGAAATCGGGGCTGATGACATCCCCCGTATCGAGGTCATGAACAAGATTGATCAGATGCCGCAGACCTTTACAGAAGGGGCTGTCTTGGTCCGCGATTCCGAGGGGATTCCGAGTCAGGTTTTCCTTTCTGCCAAGACGGGCCTAGGCCTGGATTTATTGCGTTCAGCCCTCGCCGAATGCTCTCAAATGACTGATAGAATAAGGGTCGAGCAGAATCGCGCCAAGGTTCAAATGGACCCGGACGAGTTTTTAGCTCCTTTACCCGAACGACCAGAGACTTCTGAATTTAACCCGATTTCCAACCGAAAATATTCACCAAACGATGCGTAAATTTCTCGAACTGTTCTCGGTCAATGATCCGGGCTGGGGTAATAGCCACCCAGGTAGCGGATCTAAAGATGCCAAAAGTGGGCAGGGTGGCGAACAATCTCCCCAATCTGAACCTGGTAATCCCGATGTTGAAAAACCAGTAGAGGTTCAGCCCAATACCCCAAGACCAAACAATCAACCCGCTAAGCCAGATGGTCCTCCCGATTTAGATGAATTGTGGCGCGATTTCAATGATCGTCTCAGCGGTATTTTTGGTGGTAAGAAAAAACCAGGCGCATCATCAAGTAAGCCTGCGAATAAGCCCAGCAGTACAGATATTCCTACGCCATCTCAGCGTGGTAATGGTGGTGGTAACAACGGCGGTAACGGTGGCGGCGGCATGAGTGCGCCTAACTTTAACTTCACTAATCCGTTCGGTTCCAAAGCCACCATTCTTTTGGCTGCTGGTGGTGTCTTAGTCATTTGGATCTTTAGCGGCTTCTTCATTATTCAAGAAGGTCAAGCTGGAGTGATCTCTACCTTTGGTAAATACGATTACACCGCTAAGCCTGGCATCAACTGGCGCATGCCTTGGCCAATTCAATCTCAAGAGACGGTGAATTTATCTGGCGTGAGATCGGTAGAGGTAGGCCGCCCAATATTAATTAAAGCAACTAATCAAAAAGATTCTTCGATGTTGACTGAAGATGAAAATATTATTGATGTGCGCTTTGCTGTTCAATATCGACTGAAAGATCCTACCGATTATTTATTCAATAATCGCGACCCAGATGCCACGGTGGTTCAGGCTGCCGAAACCTCAGTACGTGAGATCGTTGCTCGTAGCAAAATGGACACAGTGTTGTATGAGGGGCGCGAGAAAATCGGTATTGATCTAGCGAACTCGATTCAAAAAATCTTAGATAGTTACAAGACTGGCATCTATGTCACTAGCGTGACCGTTCAAAACGTTCAACCGCCAGAGCAAGTGCAAGCTGCGTTTGATGATGCGGTAAAAGCAGGACAAGACCAAGAGCGTTTAAAGAGCGAAGGTCAGGCTTACGCAAACGATATTATTCCGCGCGCCAAAGGTACTGCAGCCCGATTAATTCAGGAGGCTGAAGGTTATAAGGCTCGTGTAGTAGCTACTGCTGAAGGTGACGCAGCGCGCTTCAAGCAGGTCTTTGTTGAATACGCAAAAGCGCCAGGCGTAACACGTGATCGCATGTACATCGACAGCATGCGCGAGATGTACAACAACGTCACTAAAGTTTTAGTAGACACCACCAAAAACAATAGCCTCTTGTATCTCCCGCTAGATAAGCTAGTTGCACAAGTGAGTGCAGAGAGTACGCAAGTGGCAACAGGTCAAACGCCAGCAAGCACACCAACGGGTTCAGTCACAGTGGGCGGTGCCACAGGTAATCCTGTTACTACTAATTCAGGCCCTGCCAATGCAGGCGACAAACGTGATGGCTTACGTAGTCGTGATCGGGAGGCAAGATAATGAACGCAAATCGTCTTCTAGCTGGTATTGCTGGATTAATTGCTCTTGCTTATGTTCTAGCGTCCAGTATTTTTGTTGTGGATCAGCGTAACTTTGCCGTGGTCTTTGCCTTTGGGCAGATTGTTCGGGTCATTGAGCAGCCCGGCTTGCAATTGAAGTACCCAGCCCCTTTTGAGAGCGTACGCTTTTTTGATCGCCGCATTCTCACGATCGACAATCCAGAGGCAGAGCGCTTTATCACTGCTGAGAAGAAGAACCTCTTGGTAGACTCGTATGTGAAATGGCGCATTGTTGATCCGCGTAAATTCTTTATTAGCTTTAAGGGTGATGAGCGCTTGGCGCAAGATCGCTTAACCCAGTTAGTACGTTCTGCATTAAATGAAGAGTTCACCAAGCGTACTGTGCGTGAACTGATTTCTGATCAACGTGAACAGGTCATGCAAGGCATACGTAAGAAGGTTGCTGATGATGCTGCAGATATCGGCGTGGAAATTGTCGATGTACGACTCAAGCGTGTTGACCTTCTTGCTGAAATTAGCGATTCTGTTTACCGCCGTATGGAAGCAGAGCGTAAACGCGTTGCCAATGAGTTGCGCTCTACTGGCGCTGCAGAGTCGGACAAGATTCGTGCAAATGCCGAACGTCAACGAGACACCATTTTGGCTGAAGCTTATCGCGATGCACAAAAGATTAAGGGCTCTGGCGACGCTAAAGCCACTGCGCTATACGCTGAGGCGTTTGGTCGTGACCCACAGTTCGCACAGTTCTATCAGAGTCTTGAGGCTTACCGTAGCTCCTTCAAAGATAAGAAGGATGTGATGGTGGTTGAACCTAACGGCGAGTTCTTTAAGTTCTTGCACAAAAAAAATTAAAAGTGAATATTTCAGATCATGAATCGTTGGTTACTTCCTGAAGATATTGCTGATGTTTTGCCGGCTGAGGCTCGTAAGGTAGAGACTCTGCGTCGTGCCATTCTGGATTTATACCAATCCTATGGATATGAACTAGTCGCCCCTCCGATTTTGGAGTTCTTGGATTCTTTGCTGACTGGCACTGGCTCCGATCTGAATTTACAAACATTTAAATTGGTCGATCAACTGTCAGGTCGCACATTAGGCCTGCGTGCCGATATGACCCCACAGGTTGCTCGGATTGATGCGCATTTACTCAATCGTAAAGGCGTAACTCGTCTTTGCTATGCGGGCTCCGTTGCCCATGCTCGTACTCCAGTAGGCAGTTCTGCTCGCGAAGAATTACAAATCGGTGCAGAGATTTACGGCTGCGCGACTTGGGAGGCAGATTTTGAGGCAGTCTCATTGCTATTGCAGACCTTGAGTGTGGCTGGCTTGCAGAAGGTTTATCTGGATCTTTCTCACGCAGGAGTGCTCGAAGGAATCCTTGATGGGCAAAACTTGGAGAAGGGTGATATCGAAGCTCTCTATAGTTTGTTGCAAAGCAAAGATCGCCCTCGCTTGGCGACTTGGGCTAAACGCTTACCAGCTAAATCTGCGGATGCCTTAATGGCGCTCACTGAATTGAACGGGCCTTGTGCACAGGTATTAGCTAACGCTAAAGCAACTTTGCCAAAACACAAGTTGCTTGATGAAGCCTTGGCTCAACTAGAGAAGCTTGCTACAGCAATCGCTGCGCTACCTAATCAGGTTGAGTTAAGTATTGATCTAGCGGATTTGCGCGGTTACCAGTATCACAGCGGTGTGATGTTTGCAGCTTATGTTGATAAGTTGCCTCAGCCTATTGCTCGTGGTGGTAGGTATGACCATGTTGGCCAAGCATTTGGACGTTCGCGTCCTGCAACTGGGTTTTCAATGGATCTATTGACCTTGGCCAATCTTGCGCCAGTATCACCAAGAAAGTCCGCCATTGCAGCACCTTGGTCCATGGATTCAGCCTTGGTCAGCAAGATTGCAGAGTTACGTGCTGCTGGTGAAGTAGTGATTCAAGCAATGAGTGGGGATGCTGTAGAAACCGCTGAATATATTTGTGATCATGAGCTAGTAAAGCAAGCTAACTCATGGGAAGTAAAAAAGAAATAACTCGCTTTATTAATAACGTACTAATTCTGTAATTACCTTTTGGATTTCATTATGTCTTCAAAGCAACAAGATCATGGTCGTAACGTCGTAGTCATCGGCACTCAGTGGGGTGACGAGGGCAAGGGCAAAGTTGTAGATTGGTTAACTGACCATGCTCAAGCAGTTGTACGCTTTCAGGGTGGCCATAATGCTGGCCACACTTTAATCATTGGAGATAAGAAAACTATTTTGCGCTTGATCCCCTCTGGAATCATGCACAAAAATGTTATTTGCTACATTGGTAATGGTGTCGTACTTTCTCCAGAAGCACTCTTTAAAGAAATCGGCGAGCTAGAAGCTGCTGGTTTGGATGTCCAGTCGCGCTTAAAGATTTCCGAAGCAACCACATTAATTCTTCCATATCACGTAGCGATTGATCATGCTCGTGAGAAGAAACGTGGCAATGCTAAGATCGGTACTACTGGCCGTGGTATTGGGCCAGCTTACGAAGATAAGGTTGCACGTCGCGCCTTGCGCGTGCAAGATTTGTTCTATCCAGAAAAGTTTGCTGCTCAATTGCGTGAGAACTTGGAATACCACAACTTCATGCTCACAAATTACTACGGAGCCGAGCCAGTCGATTTCCAAAAGACTTTGGAAGAAGCCATGTCTTATGCGGAACGCATCAAGCCGATGGTGGTCGATGTCTCTAGCGCGTTATATGCTGCAGAGCAGGCAGGTCAAAATCTATTATTTGAAGGCGCACAAGGCACCTTGCTCGATATCGATCATGGTACCTATCCTTATGTGACTTCAAGCAACTGCGTAGCTGGTAATGCGGCCGCAGGATCTGGTGTTGGCCCAGATTCATTGCAATATATATTGGGCATTACTAAGGCTTATTGCACCCGTGTTGGTGCTGGCCCATTCCCGAGCGAGTTGTATGACTTTGACAACCCAACCAAGCAAGATCCCGTTGGCATCCGTTTAGCTGAGGTTGGTAAAGAGTTTGGCTCGGTTACCGGTCGTCCGCGCCGCACTGGTTGGTTGGACGCGGCTGCATTGAAGCGCTCCATTCAGATTAATGGTTTGTCTGGCCTTTGCATTACTAAGCTGGATGTCTTGGATGGCTTTGAGACTATTCGTCTTTGTGTTGGCTACAAGCTTGATGGTCAAAAATTAGATGTATTGCCGCGCGGCGCTGAAGCTGTTGCGCGTTGTGAACCAATTTATGAGGATTTCCCAGGCTGGAAGGGAACTACTTTTGGTATTCGTGAATGGGACAAACTCCCAATAGAGGCACAGAAGTTCCTGCGTCGTATCGAAGAAGTTGCAGGAAAGCCGATCGCTATGGTCTCAACAGGACCAGAACGTGATGAAACGATTCTTCTGCAACATCCATTCAAGGGTTAATGAGAATTTCTAATTAACGTTTGAATATTTAATTTACATATTTGTTTCGAGGTTTTTAAATGACTGCACGTACACAATGCAATAGCCTTCAAGTGGCTACACCGCTATATCGCTTTATTGAAGATAAAGTTTTGCCTGGAACAGGCATTAAAAGCGCCGATTTTTGGAAGGGTTTTGACGAGATCGTTAAAGACCTGAGTCCAAAAAATGAAGCATTGCTCGCCAAGCGCGATCATTTGCAAGTTCAAATTGATAATTGGCACAAGGCTCATCCAGGCCCAATCAAGGATATGCCGGCTTACCGTCAATTTCTGGAGCAAATTGGCTACATAGAGCCGCTTCCGACAAACGTCACGGCAGACACTAAAAATGTTGATGATGAGTTGGCGCTTCAAGCTGGTCCCCAGTTGGTCGTTCCCTTGCTTAATGCTCGCTATGCTTTGAACGCAGCCAATGCGCGCTGGGGCTCTCTCTATGATGCCCTTTATGGTTCAGATGTGATTTCTGAAGAAGATGGGGCAAGCAAAGTAGGTGGCTATAACCCAGTTCGTGGTGCAAAAGTTGTAGCTTACGCACGTCAATTCTTGGATCAAGCTGTTCCACTGGCGAAGGGCTCTTATCAAGACGCAGTGGCTTATTCGGTTGATGGTAATAAATTAGCTGTCAAATTAAAAGATGGCAGCTCTACTGGCTTAAAAGATGAAAAGCAGTTCGTTGGCTACCAAGGCAATGTTTCTTCGCCTAGTTCTTTATTGCTGCGTAATAACGGCATTCACATTGACATTCAAATTGATAAAACCAAAATTATTGGCTTAAGCGATCCTGCAGGTGTTAATGATGTAGTAGTCGAGGCAGCGCTATCGACCATTCTTGATTTGGAAGACTCTATTGCAGCTGTAGATGCTGACGATAAAGTGCTTGCTTATGAAAACTGGCTTGGCATTCTCAAGGGCACTTTGGTCGAAGAGGTCAGCAAAGGTGGAAAGACCTTCACTCGAGAATTAAATCCTGATCGCAAGTACACCGCAGCAATTGGTGCGGTTAATGCGAAGGACGGTATTGTTACTTTACATGGCCGCTCACTTTTGTTCTTGCGTAATGTGGGGCATTTAATGACTAATCCAGCAGTCATTACAGCTGATGGTAAAGAAATTTACGAGGGTATTTTGGATGCGGTAGTTACCGTATTGATCGCTCTCTACGATATTAAGCGCCCAGCTAGCCAAGAAATTGGTAATACACGAAAGGGTTCTGTTTATATTGTTAAGCCTAAAATGCATAGTGCAGAAGAGGTTGCATTTGCTGGTGAACTTTTTGGCCGTGTTGAAAAGTTGCTTGGTTTGCCTGAGAACACCGTAAAGCTTGGCATCATGGATGAAGAGCGTCGCATGAGTGTCAATATCAAGGCGGCGATTGCTGCTGCAAGGTCTCGTGTTGCATTTATTAACACTGGCTTTTTGGATCGTACCGGCGATGAAATCCATACTGGTATGCATGCAGGCGCCATGGTTCGCAAAGGTAAGATGAAAGTCAGCAAATGGTTTGGTGCATATGAGCGCCGTAACGTATTAGCTGGTCTTGATTGTGGTTTACGTGGCCGTGCACAAATTGGTAAGGGCATGTGGCCAGCTCCTGATCTGATGAAGGAAATGGTTGAGCAGAAAATTGCCCATCCTCAAGCTGGTGCAAATACTGCCTGGGTGCCATCACCTACTGCAGCAACCTTACATGCTCTGCATTATCACCAGGTCAATGTCGCTAAGATTCAAGAAGAGTTAGAAAAGCAAGATACTGCTGGTGAGTATGATTCTTTAACAGATGATTTGTTAACAGTGCCCGTTGCCTTATACCCAGATTGGACTAAGGAAGAAATTCGTGAAGCATTGAACAATAACTGCCAAGGTATTTTGGGCTATGTGGTTCGCTGGATTGATCAAGGTGTTGGCTGCTCTAAAGTCCCAGATATTTATAACGTTGGGCTGATGGAAGATCGTGCAACATTACGGATTTCAAGTCAGCATATCGTCAACTGGATGTTGCATGGGATCATTAATCAAGCCGATGTTGAGGAAGCTTTGCAACGGATGGCTAAGGTGGTTGATGGTCAAAATGCAGACGATCCTTTGTACAAGCCAATGATGCCGAACTTCAAAGACTCTTATGCATATAAAGCAGCTAGCGATCTTATTTTTAAAGGTCTAGAGCAGCCTAATGGCTATACTGAGCCTTTGCTTCATGCATGGCGCTTGGAAGTTAAAAAGGCTTGCGCTTAACTTATAAGCTCTTTGGTCGGATGATGAAATGGATTTGCCGCAAGGCAAGTCCATTTTTCTTTATATAAGCCTCCCTCAAATCCACAGCCAATACATGTTTAGCTTCTTAAACCCCTTTACCAGACTGGCTAGTGCTCGAGCTCACGAGCTCGGTTTTGAGTTGAATGATGGTGGTAGGGAGGCGGCAGGCTTTAAGGGTGGAGCGGGAGATTGCGTAGTCAGAGCAATTGCGATTGCGGCTGAGTTGCCATATATGCAGGTCTATGAGGATCTTCGTACTGCTAATGCAGTCTATGCGGATCAACGAAACGACAAATTGGCCAGAAGGCTTGCAGCGAAGGGCACTTCACCGCGTAATGGCAATCACCGTAATGTCTTTCATGACTATATTCTGGGTCATGGTTTTGATTGGGTTCCGACCATGAAGATTGGGGCTGGTTGCCAAGTGCATTTGTTGGCCAATGAGTTACCCTCTGGTAGGCTAATAGTGAAGGTTTCCAAGCACCTAACGGCGGTAATTGATGGAGTGATTCAGGATACGCATAACCCTTCTCGGGGTGGCTCACGTTGTGTCTACGGTTATTACATCCAGCGCTAGGGATGGAATCCAAAAGAAAAAGCCCCTGAAACAATTCAGGGGCTTTTTTCTTAAAACCGACCAAAAATGGCCTAAAACAAGGCTAAATCAGTAAAAAATTACCAATTTCCGCTAGTTTTGCGTGATTTCTGTTCCATTACTTTAGCTTCGCTAAAAGCGGCTGCTAATAGGGCAAAGAAGTCCCTAATTGCGAATAAAGGCTTAAAGCTAAAAGCGGGTGCCTGATAAAACTGAACTGAGTTTGAATGTGCCATGGTGAGCTCCTTAAGGGTTAACCCTAATGATACACCCGATCATCCTCAATTGCAGTAATTTAATTAAATCGTCTAATACACGCTGGTATGACGGTACTTTTGATCCCAGGCATTTTTGTAGGCAGTAGTCATGCCGATCATGATGGAGGTGGTCCATGCCAATGAAAATAGTCCGCTGAAGGAGATGAAGAATGCAAAGGTTTTCCAGCCATCTAGCAGGGTATCCGATTCAAAACCAACAGTTGTGTAGCAACTGCCAGCAAAAAGAATGGCGGCAATGGGTGTCTTCATAATGCCTATGCCAATGATGAAGACAGCCCAAAATAGGATCTCTACTAAGTGGAACATGGCTAAAAATACAAAGGTGGCATAAAAGTGGAAGAAGACGCGGTTGTATTGATGGGCTGCTAGATTTTGGCGGGTGATGCGCTCAAAGCGCATGTAGACATGATTAATTGCGCTGCCATGAAAAACTAAAATAGCAATGAGGCAAATAATTCCCCAGATGCTATCTCTCAGGAGTGGCAAAAAAGGGAAGTTAGAGAAAGCATCGATGATGTTGTTCATGGGGACTTTAAGAGCGGGGTGGGTTGATAATGTCACATCTCTAATTTCATGTAAAGAAACCCTTGAACGAGCATCAGATGCCAGGCGGTAACAAGAAAGAACGCTTTTTCTTATTCGCTTTGGCCGGAATTCAGTTCACCCATATCCTGGACTTCATGATCATGATGCCTTTGGGCCCCGAATTTATTCGTGAGCTCAATATCAATACTCATGAGTTTGGTCTATTACTTTCTTCTTATACATTTGCCGCAGCTGTTGCGGGCGTTTTTGCCACCTACTTTGTGGATCGATTTGAGAGACGGGTTCTGCTACTGAGTTTATATGCCTGCTTCATTATTGCTACTTTAGTTTGTGGCTTGGCACCGGATTACCATTCTCTTTTTATTGCCCGTGCATTTGCCGGTGCATTTGGTGGCATCTTAGGTTCCTTGGTTCAAACGATCATTGCAGACTCCATTCCGTTTGAGCGAAGAGGTAGGGCATTGGGTACAGTGATGTCCGCCTTCTCAGTCTCGACCGTAGCAGGTGTTCCTTTAAGTTTGTTGTTGGCTAATAGCATTCCTTCTTTAGGCTGGCGAGCACCATTTATTTTTATTGCTTTAATCTCAAGTCTCATTTTGTATTTAGGCTATCGCAACATTCCCAAGATCAATGGGCATCTCGGTCATATTCATGAGGGAAGTCGCCTCAGTCAAATCTGGAATATTTTCTTTGCTCATCAACACTTGCGTGCGTTCATTTTTATGGCACTCATTATGATGACCGGCTTCTCCGTGATTCCCTATATTGCTCTCTATCTCACCTCCAATGTGGGCATTGATAACTCTTATATTTCCCTAATCTATCTTTGTGGTGGGATCGCGACGCTCATGAGCTCTCGGCTCATTGGACATCTGGCCGATCGTTACGGTAAGGTCAAGGTCTTTAGAGCTCTTGCTGTCATCAGTTTGATTCCCTTATTGGTAACAACCAATCTGATGCCGGTACCGCTTTGGGTGGTACTGATTAATTCGACCGCTTTCTTTGTTTTAGTTTCAGGGCGCATGATTCCGGCAATGGCGATTGTGAGTCAGGTGGTGGATGCCAAAATTCGAGGAACCTTCATGAGTTTGGTGGGCTCGGTTCAAATGCTGGCATCAGGATTGGCCTCAGTTGTTGCAGGGGCAGTCGTCACCATCGCTGCTGATGGCAAGATGGAGCACTACAACCTAGTTGGTTATGGAGCGGCTCTGTGCGGCTTGCTTACCTTCTGGTTGGTGGGCTATATTCATACTGATAAGCAAGCGAAGTAAACCCAATTCATTTTTAAAGAAGGACTGCGATGATCACTTTTCAAAGACCCGACGGCAAATCTAGTAGCGCGTATTTAGTTGAGCCAGTAGATCCAAAAAATGCCCCTGGCGTAGTGGTGATTCAGGAATGGTGGGGTTTGGATGATGAGATTAAAAACGTTGCCAATCGTTTAGCGAAAGCAGGGTATCGCGCTTTAGTGCCTGACCTCTATCGCGGCAAGCTCGCCTTAGAGGCGAATGAAGCTGAGCATCTGATGAATGATCTCAACTTTGGTGACGCTGCTAGTCAAGATATCCGCGGTGCCGTTCAATATCTTAAGGCAACTGGTAGTAGCAAGGTCGCAGTTACAGGCTTTTGTATGGGAGGGGCGCTCACAGTATTGTCTGCTGGCCTTGTTCCAGAATCTGATGGAACGGTGGTTTGGTATGGTTACCCTCCATTGGAGTATGTTGATGCGTCTGCCATTAAAAAGCCGATGCTAGCGCACTGGGCTCTTCACGACGATTTCTTCTCCATCGCTGGTGTTGATCAACTTGAAGCAAAACTCAAAGCAGCTGGCGTTACGTATGATTTTCAGCGCTACGACGCAAAGCATGCATTTGCCAATCCAAAGTCAGATTCTAGGGGTCTACCTCCATTGCAATATAACTTAGCTGCTGCTGATTTAGCTTGGGACCGCACTATGACTTTCTTAAATAATATCCTCGGCAAAGATTAGCCCCCCAAGGGCTTTTATAAAACCTATACCCAATAATATTTATATCTTTATATCTCATGCATCTTTTCGCTGAAAATCTCGCTGTTGAACTTTCCTCTTATTACCGAAATCTGGCTTTAGGACATGGTGTGATTCCCAAGGTCTTCACCTTGGTGAATGGTGCGGGCGACCAATACCTTTTTTTCATTGACGATCTACGCATGGACAAGGATGAGGAAGATCAGTTTCTAGCTTATATCGTGCAAGAGCATGAGACGGTTTGCTACGCGCGAGGAACCTTAGTGATCTTGGATAAAAGTCAGCAGCTAATCGAGTTTGCTGTAATTGATCAGGATGACACTGAAGCGATTGTTTGTTCAGCTCAATTGACGAGGGATATCGACGATAAGCCGGTTGGGCTCAGTGATTTTGAAAAAACATTGGCTCCCAAAAAGACCATCTTCTTTAGCGGCCTCTTTGAGCCAATTAAGCTATCAGAGGACAAGGCTGAGGAGTTTGAAAGTCTTTGGGATGAAATGAAGCCCAAGATCCTGAACCGAACCATGGGAATCTGATTGCCTATTGAAAAAGGACTGTTTAGTCCCCATATAGGTCTTTGTAGGTGTATTTGGTGCCCAGGAAGGGACTCGAACCCCCACAACCTTACGATCGCCAGCACCTGAAGCTGGTGCGTCTACCAATTTCGCCACCTGGGCATGCCGTTATTATAAAGGTATGCGCCTTTTGGCCCACTTTCTAACCCCCTTTGGGCTTTTCCCCTTCAGACTTAGTGGTTTGATACAGTAGCCTAATCAAGAATAACTATCGATATATAAGGCATGTATTGCCGAAGGAATTAAATGCGTAAAGCAAAAAACTTGGTGCCACGAGAGGCTGACCGCTTAGGTACAGTCCAAGGTCACCGAGATGGATTTGGATTTGTCATCCCTGATGACGGCGGTGAGGATATCTTTCTTTCCGAAAGGGAGATGTCCCGTGTCATGCACGGCGACAGAGTCAATGTCAGGGTATTGGGAACCGATCGTCGCGGTCGCCCAGAAGGCCAGATCGTCGATGTCATTTTGCACGCCAACAAAGTGGTCATTGGACGCCTCTTAAATGAGAATGGTGTTTTGATTGTGGCGCCAGAAGATAAGCGTATTGGCCACGATATTCTGATTCCGCCAAAGGGTCAGGGCAATGCCAAATTAGGTCAAGTGGTGAGCGTTGAGATCATCGACTATCCAGATAGCTATCGTCAAGCCGTTGGTCGGGTTGTTGAAGTCTTGGGTGAGATTGATGATCCCGGTATGGAGATTGAAATCGCTGTGCGTAAGTATGGCGTTCCCCATGAATTTTCAGCTGCCGTTAAAAAAGAAGCGGATGCACTACCTGATACGGTCCAGCAATCTGATCTTGAGGGTCGGGTAGATTTACGCGATGTTCCTTTGGTCACTATTGATGGTGCTGATGCTCGTGACTTTGATGATGCGGTGTATTGTGAGCCAGTCATGTACGGCAAGAGTAAGGCTTGGCGCTTGATTGTTGCTATTGCTGACGTATCTCATTACGTGAAGCCAGGTCAACCCTTGGATGATGAGGGTCTTCTGCGTGCAACTTCGGTGTATTTCCCAAGACGGGTCATACCAATGTTGCCAGAGAAGATCTCTAATGGCCTTTGCTCACTCAACCCTGGTGTTGATCGTTTGTGTATGGTGTGCGACTCGGTTGTGGATGCTAACGGAGTAGTGCTGGCTTATCAGTTCTATCCAGCGGTGATGCATTCTGCGCAACGTTTCACCTACGACACCGTGTGGGAGATTCTCTCTAATAGTAAAGGTCCTGAAGCAACGCGCTTTGCTGAGTTCAGACCTTTACTGACCAACCTTTATTCGCTTTACAAAATTTTGTTGGATGCACGTCAAAAACGGGGTGCCATTGAATTTGAGACCACTGAAACCCAGATCATTAGTAATGAGCTGGGCAAGATTCTGCGTATTGAGCCGCGCTTGCGCAATGATGCGCATCGCTTAATCGAAGAATGTATGTTGACAGCTAACGTGTGTGCTGCAGACTTTATTGATAAGAATAAGCATCTCAGTTTGTACCGCGTACACGGCGAGCCTTCTGAGGAGAAGTTGGTTACCCTGCGCCAAGTATTACGCACCTCTGGTTTGTCATTAGGTGGCGGCGAAAAGCCGAAGCCAAAAGACTACGCGAAGCTCATGCGTGAAATCAAAGAGCGTCCCGATGCCAATATGCTGCAGTCGGTTGTTTTGCGTTCTATGCAACAAGCTATGTATCAGCCTGAAAACGAAGGCCACTTTGGTCTTGCATATCCTGCGTACTCGCATTTCACAAGTCCGATTCGTCGTTATCCTGACTTATTAACCCATCGTGTTATCAAGGCGATTTTGGCTAAGAAGCCATATGCGCCAGTATTACCACCCATGGTTCCACTGAATCTGACTCTGCCGCGCAAGGGCAAAGGTCGTGAGAATGCGGTCAATGCGAAGAAGTCTCATAGTGATGCAAAAGAGGCCGCAGCAAATGGCACACGTTTACCTAAATTACCTAAGGGTGCCAATGCAGCATTGCCGATTTGGGGTCAACTCGGAGTGCATTGCTCATCTAATGAGCGTCGTGCAGATGAAGCGTCACGAGATGTTGAGGCATGGCTCAAGTGTTATTACATGCGTGACCACTTGGGTCAAGAATATGCTGGTACTGTTACCGGTGTGGCTTCTTTTGGTTTATTTGTGCAACTCGAAAACCTCTTTGTCGAGGGCATGATTCACGTAACTGAATTAGGTGGGGATTATTTCCAGTACGACGAAGCGCGCCAAGAGCTGCGTGGCGAGAGAACGGGTATTCGTTATCGCTTAGGTGATCGGGTCCATGTCTTGGTCAGTCGCGTTGACCTTGATGCCCGCAAGATTGAATTTAGTCTGGTCAAGTCTGTGGGCTTGGAGCCAGGGGGGACTACCAACCGCCGTCAAATTATCTTGGCTAGCGATGCTGGTAGGCCAAATAAAAAAGCGTCGCCGAGGAAAGGTCGCCCTGGCAGCAAAGAGCCTCAGAAGCATTCTGGCATCAATGTGAATGCTGCCAAGTCTGCCGGAAGTCTTGGTGCTAATCAGCCGAAGAATCAAGCTGGACGAACTGCAAGTAAGGTTGCTAAGTCTGGGAAGCCATCAAGGCCAGCTGGCAAGCCTGCTGGTACTAAGCCACCAGTTCGCAGCACTAAGGCGCGTCGTAAATAAGCAGTAATAAAGGATAGAGATCAGCAAAGATGAAGCAAATATTAGTCGGTTTTCATGCGGTACAAGCGCGCTTACGGGTAGATGCAGCAAGTCTAAAGTCAGTATATTTTGACCCTAGTCGTCGTGATCGCCGCATGGGTGATTTTCTTAAGCAGGCCGAAGAGATATTGGGCGAAAGACTACATGCGGCTGATGCTGAGCGCCTTCATAAACTCGCTGGCCATGATCGTCATCAGGGTGTAGTTGCTCTAGCAGAGAAGATGACGATTGCTCGTACTATTACCGAGGTAGTTGAGGATGCGGAGAGCAATCAAAGCAAGGTGATGTTCTTGGTCTTGGATGGTGTTACTGACCCCCATAACTTTGGTGCATGTTTGCGCGTTGCTGATGGTGCGGGTGTCGATGCGGTAGTTATCCCTAAAGATCGTTCAGCATCGATCAATGCAACTGTAAGCAAGGTATCCAGCGGTGCTTCTGAAGTCATGCCGGTTATTACTGTGACCAATTTAGTTCGTAGCATGAAAGAAATGCAAGAAGCGGGTGTTTGGTTGATTGGCACTGACGATGAGGCCGAAAAATCTATTTATGATCTCGATCTCACTGGTCCAATTGGCCTAGTCATGGGTGCAGAGGGCGAGGGTATGCGCCGTTTAACGCGCGAGACATGCGATGAATTGGTTCGTATCCCAATGAAGGGTGTTGTTGAGAGCCTGAATGTTTCTGTAGCAAGTGGCGTATGCTTGTATGAGGCGCTAAGGCAGCGTTTGGCTAAGGAGTCTCAATAATCAGTCAATCTATCCGTTTTCTCAGGAGGTTTCCATGAAATGCAATATCGGACACACTGACCGCGTTCTGCGGATGACTGTAGGCGTTACCTTAATGGGTCTCGCAGGTTTTGCAATTACTGGCCCATGGGCTTGGATTGGCATCATCCCCTTGCTTACGGGGATGATAGGAAATTGTCCGGCTTACAGCGTCTTAGGTATCAGTACCGCAAAGAAGTAATCTGGCGTTGATTAAGCAAGTAATTGCTGTACAAATTGCTCAAGCTGGGCTGGAGGTAGTGCGCCACTAACGCGATGTACTTCTTTGCCTTTTTTAAATCCTGCAAGCGTTGGTATGGAGCGGATATTCCACTGTGACCCTAGCAGTTGTTCTGCTTCAGTATTCACTTTCACAAACAAGACTTGATTTGCATGACTAACGGCGCTGGACTGAAAGGTCGGACCAAACATCTTGCATGGTCCACACCATGGCGCCCAGAAATCCACTATGACCGGCATCGTTGACTGAGTCACCAGCTCGCTAAAGTTTGCGGCAGTAGCATTGATCGGTAGAGAAAGAAGTTCCTGTTTGCAGGCGCCACAAACTGGTGTCTGATTGAGTTTTTCAGCGGGAACGCGATTTCCTTTATTGCAATGCGGGCAATGAATAATCATGTTGACTCCTCAATAGGCCGATCTAAAAAATTACTTACTTAAAAGCGTTTCTAGCTTTTCAGTATCGATGCAGAAATTGCGTATTCCTTCGGCTAACTTTTCAGTAGCCATCGCATCATTATTCAATTGCAATCTAAAGCTAGATTCATCCAACTTAAGGGCTGAGATATTTTCGTCAGCCAGTGCGCTCGCCGCATTGCTAGCATTGAGTTTTTTCTCAACTACCACCACGCTTTTTTGAAGATCGCCCAAAAGCTCTGGGCTGATGGTTAGTAAGTCACATCCAGCTAGCTCTAGGATTTGACTGGTGTTGCGAAAGCTGGCGCCCATGATTTCAGTAGCGATACCAAAATGCTTGTAGTAATGAAAGATGCGTTTGACGGATGTGACACCCGGATCATTTGCACCGCCATTATTGACATCACTCCAATTGCTACCGAGTTTGGCTTTGTGCCAATCGGTAATGCGTCCTACAAATGGTGAAATCAATTTCGCATTGACTGCACCACAGGCTGCAGCTTGTACCAAAGAGAAAAGCAGTGTCATATTGCAATGAATGCCGTCGGCCTCTAAAGCCTTGGCTGCCTGAATACCTTCCCATGTCCCAGCCAGCTTAATTAAGACGCGTTTTCGATCAATGCCGTGAGACTCATAAAGTGCGATGAGATGTCTTGCTTTACTAATGGTTGCCTGAGTATCAAAAGAGAGGCGGGCATCTACTTCAGTCGAAACCCTTCCTGGAACGATTTTCAAAATCTCAAGACCAAAGGCTACCAAGATGTGGTCAACCAAGTCGGCTGGTTTCATGCTGGGGTGGGCTGATTTAACCTGGTTAACCAGCGCCTGATAGTTAGCTTGCTGCGCAGCCTTCAGGATGAGTGAGGGGTTGGTAGTCGCATCTTGGGGCTGGTATTCCTGCATACGCTCAAAGTCGCCGGTATCGGCCACGACGGTAGTGAGTTGTTTGAGTTGGCTCAGTGCGGTAGCGCTTGATGTCATCGGTATGTGCAATGCTCTCAATTAATGAATCAGGGAAGATAGGTGAATATCATATGATAGATGCATAAATAAGGCTGTTCCAGTTTAGATAAGGATATTGGGCAAGATCATGAATCAAGATCAACTAAAGCAATTGGTAGGTGAAGCGGCGCGGGATGAGGTGTTAAAGCTGCCTGCTGGACAGATCTTGGGTATTGGAACTGGTTCAACTGCTAACTGCTTTATTGATGCTTTAGCAACCCATAAGGACCATTTTTTGGGGGCTGTATCGAGTTCTAATGCCACTACTGAGCGCCTCTTAAAGCATGGTTTTAAGGTCTTGGATCCTAATCAGGTAGATCAGTTGCCCGCCTATGTGGATGGTGCTGATGAAATTGATCCTGCAGGACATATGATTAAAGGTGGTGGTGGTGCCTTGACCCGCGAAAAGATTATTGCCTCAATGGCAAAGCAATTTATCTGTATTTGCGACTCATCTAAGCAGGTTCCAGTGTTGGGTAACTTTGCATTGCCAGTGGAGATCATCCCATTGTCCAAAGGAATTGTTTCTCAAGAGTTGGCCAAGTTGGGTGGAACAGTAACCCTTAGAATGGCAAAAGAGACTCGGACTGATTTAGGGCAGATACCAAGTCAGCCTTTTGTCACGGATAACGGGGGCTGGATTTTAGATGTAGCTGGCTTGAAAATCTCCAATCCACTCGCACTTGAAGTTCAAATCAATCAAATTGCTGGCGTCATCACTGTCGGTCTTTTTGCAAAAGAGAAAGCTGATCTTTTGCTGGTGAGCAATGTATCCGGTGTAAGTAGAATTACTTTCTAAATAAAAAACCCGACGGGGCAGCAAGCTGATCCATCGGGTTTGTTTGCCATGATTCTTCATGGCGCAGGCAAAGGGAAGGGTTTTGGTTCCCAGTGCCCATAAGCACATAGATATGCTTACGAGTAGTGGCTTTCGCCAATGTAGCCGATCACGAGTTCTGACTGACTACAGCTTTATCCTATGCCTCTGTATTTAACTCGTCAAGCGATATTCGAAAATTATTATTCAGCTGGCGGTACGTAGCCCTGAGCCATGTCTGCACCACCTTCAAAGAAGTACTTTTCAACTTGTTTGAGTAGGTATTGGCGAGCGCGTGGATCGGCCATATTCAGGCGATTTTCATTAATCAACATGGTTTGTTGTTTCAACCAGGCTGCCCAAGCCTCTTTGGAGACTTGATTCCAAATCTTCTTGCCTAGATCGCCTGGCAGTGGAGCAAAGTCCATACCTTCAGCTTCTTTATTCAGTTTGATGCATTGAACCATGCGTGCCATTTGTAATGCCTTTCAAATACGGTGTGCTAAATATAAATAATGAAAAAAGTAACTATAAAAGCTTATAAATCTTTGGTAAGGACCATGGATTTACGATCCCAGTTATAGATCTGCTTTCTTTCTTCAGGAAGATCGTCAACAGAGGCGCGCTTAAAGCCACGCTTTAAAAACCAATGCTCTGTTCTAGTAGTCAAAACAAAAAGTTTTTTAATGCCTTCCCGTTTTGCCCGCATCTCAACACGCTTCAGTAAACGCTCTCCATCGCCAGAGCCTTGAACATCGGGGTCTACTGCGAGGCAAGCAAGCTCACCAACACCATTGGGGAAGGGGAAGAGGGCGGCGCAACCGAAGAGAACGCGGTCATGCTCAATCACAGAGAAACGCTGAATGTCACGCTCAATCACATCTTGACCGCGAGCAGCCAAAATACCCTCTTCTTCAAGTGGGCTCGTAAGCTGCAAGATGCCGCCAACGTCATCTTGATTCGCTTCACGTAAATTCTCAATATCGGAGGAGGCCAACATCATGCCAATACCATCGTGGGTAAAGAGCTCCTCTAAAAGAGCGCCATCCTGATTGCAAGGTAAGAAGTGAACGCGGCTTACGCCAGCGCGGATCGCTCTACCAGAAATATTCAGCAAACTCTTCATCCCAAGATCGAGCTCTGCATGTTGCGCGACGTATTCTTGTAGCTGTGGCATAGAGAGTTCGGTAATGTAATCACCTTCTTCATCTTTCAGGCCAGCATAGGGGCTTAAGAAAATGAGCTTATCTGCTTTCAGTGCTGCAGCAGTAGACGCGGCAACATCTTCAAAAGCAAGATTGAATGCTTGACCTGTAGGCGAGAAGCCTAAGGGTGAGAGCAGCACAATCTTGTTGCTGTCGAGCGAAAGTTTGATGGAGGTGGAGTCCACCTTGCGCACCAAGCCAGTATGAATGTAATCAATGCCCTCAACTACGCCTACAGGCATTGCTGTAATGAAGTTACCTGAGATTACTGAAATGCGTGAGCCTGCCATCGGTGTATTGGGCAATCCACGACTAAATGCCGCTTCAATATCTAAGCGCAATTCACCGGCAGCCTCTTTGACGCACTCTAAAGCTGCTGCATCCGTAATCCGATGACTATGCATGGCGCTAGTGCCAAACTGACTTTTGATATTGCGGAGCGTGAGCTGCTCTTCAATTTGAGGGCGGATGCCGTGAACTAAAACAATGCGCATACCCATGGCATGCAACATGGCGATATCTTCAATCAGATTCTCAAGGCCGATTTCTTGGGCAAGCTCACCAGCAAAGGCGATAACAAAGGTCTTCTCGCGAAAGCTATGGATATAGGGCGCAACATCACGCAGCCACCCCACAAAAGGAAAGTTGGAGCTTGATTCTTCGGCGTTTGAGCCGGGGTTTGGTGCATTTGTTGGCATAGTGAGAAAATTATAGGGTGCAAGAGCCCATAAACCAACAAAAACCCAAAGCAAGCCCTGCGACTGTGCCTGCTTCCAACACCTCACGCCGGCTAGAAATTCGCTTTCCGGAGGAGTTGCCAGTATCAGGCCAGCGCCAAATCATCAAGGATGCCTTGAGCTCTCATCAAGTCGTGATCGTCTGTGGTGAGACCGGTTCTGGCAAAACAACCCAATTACCCAAAATCTGTCTAGATCTCGGTAGGGGCACCATCAACGGTGGCCGCCTCATTGGGCATACTCAACCTCGCCGTATTGCTGCAACTGCCACAGCGAAGCGCATAGCCCAGGAGCTGGGTACTCCAATTGGCCAGGACGTGGGTTACCAAGTGCGCTTTGCCGACAAGACCAGTCAGGGCGCCTCTATCAAGTTAATGACTGATGGCATCCTGTTGGCCGAGACTCAGAGGGATCCCCAGCTGCGTGCCTATGACACCCTCATCATCGATGAGGCCCATGAACGTAGCCTCAATATTGATTTTCTACTGGGCTATCTTCGCCAGTTACTCCCTAAGCGCCCAGATCTCAAACTGATCATCACATCAGCCACGATCGACGCCAAGCGTTTCTCGGACCATTTTTCATTGAATGGCAAGTCTGCGCCGGTCATTGAGGTCAGCGGACGACTCTTCCCTGTCGAGCAGCGTTATGAACCCTTGGAGCCAGACACTAAGCAAGATGGAAAAAAAGAGTCTAAAGAAGCTAAAGAGATTCCAGATGCAGTAGCAGATGCAATTTCTAAAGTGTGGCGAGATGGTGCTTCAGGCGCTGGTGATGTCTTAGTCTTTTTGCCTGGAGAGCGAGAGATTCGGGATTGTGCCGAAGTTCTCAGAAAAGACCACGTTCTACAGCAACGCTTTCATCCGGAGATATTAAGTCTCTTTGCTCGACAATCGGTTGCAGAGCAAGAGCGCGTATTCAATTCTGGCAATGGTCGACGCATCATCTTGACGACCAACGTTGCAGAGACTTCGCTAACGGTGCCCAATATCCGCTATGTAGTTGACAGTGGGCTGGCACGCGTGAAGCGCTATTCCTATCGCAATAAAGTAG
The DNA here is from genome assembly GCA_000342265.1 of beta proteobacterium CB. Taxonomy (NCBI): domain Bacteria; kingdom Pseudomonadati; phylum Pseudomonadota; class Betaproteobacteria; species beta proteobacterium CB. The sequence continues at coordinate 1,042,572 of CP004348.1, read as the reverse complement.
AGCAACTGCAAATTGAGCCAATATCTCAAGCAGCCGCCAATCAAAGGGCAGGCCGTTGTGGTCGTGTATCAGATGGTATTTGTATTCGTCTATATAGCGAACAAGACTATTTAAATCGCACCAAATTTACCGATCCAGAAATTCTGCGTAGCTCGCTAGCGGCGGTATTGCTGCGCATGAGTTCCTTGCGCTTACCTCGCATTCAGGAATTCCCATTTATTGATAAGCCCCTGGGCCGCGCGATTGCTGATGGTGTGCAGCTGTTAGATGAGCTGGGTGCCATCGTCTATGACGATAGCTCTAATGATGGCGACAAGGACATTAACAATAGCTTCAAGTTAACTCCTACCGGTAAGCAATTAGCAGATCTACCCCTCGACCCCCGAATTGGCCGCATGCTCTTGGCAGCCAAAGAGCAAAATGCATTGCGTGAAGTCACCATCATCGCTTCAGCCTTAGCTACGCAAGACCCCCGCGATCGGCCGATGGATCAAGCCGCCGCTGCTGATCAAGCACATTTACAGTTTGCGGATGAACGTTCTGAGTTTTTGAGCTTTGTGAAGCTTTGGGATTGGTATCAGGATGCGCTGAAACATAAACATAGCAATCGCCAGCTAGAGAACTTATGCCGTAGTAAATTTTTATCTCCAAGACGTTTGCGTGAATGGCGCGATGTTCATGGTCAGCTCCATACGATGTTGGGTGAAAAGGGTTGGAAAGAAAATCCGTCAGCAGCTACTTATGAGCAAGTCCATCTATCCCTATTAACAGGCCTTCTTGGTTATGTGGCAAAAAAGGAAGAGGATGAAAAATCTCAAGAACGTGGTAGCAAGATCGGTGGCTATATCGGTGCGCGTGGCATTCGACCCTTTATTTGGCCAGGCTCCACTATTGGCAAAAAAGCGGGAGCTTGGATTTTGGCTGGTGAGCTTCAAGAAACTAATCGCATGTATGCCCGCACGATTGCCAAAATTGAGCCTAGTTGGGTGGAGAAGGTTGCTGCTCACCGCCTCATTAAATCCTTGAGTGAGCCATTTTGGGATAGTCGTCAAGGTGAAGTGATGGCCTTTGAGCGTGGCACTTTGTATGGCTTACCTATTTATCATGGGCGCCGAGTTCGCTATGAGCCGCACAACCCTGAAGATGCGCGTTCAATATTTATTACACAGGCCTTAGTCCAAGAGGAGATGTTTGGGCGTATGGATACTCCAGCGTTGATGCGAGAGACCGAGGCTGATGCTAGAAAGAAATATCCCGGAAGTTTTGAATTCTTTTGGCACAACCGCAGATTGATCAAAGAAATCGAAGCGCTAGAACATCGCTCCAGACGTCCTGATGTCCTAGTAGATGACGATCTCTTATTTGCTTTCTACGATTCACGCATTCCTAAAGATGTCGTCAGTAGAGAGGGTATGAATGCTTGGCTGAAGAAAGCATCTAGAGGCGAGGGAGCTAATCAGGAGGCGCCTGATGCTCTCTTACGTTTAGCCAAAGCAGATTTAATGCGCCATGAAGCTGCTGGCATTACGGTAGATCGCTATCCCAAAAAGATGATCGTTGGTGGCACCGAGTTGAGTTTGACTTATCACTTTGAACCAGGCAGCCCTAAAGATGGAGTTACTCTGGTTGTTCCCCTGACGCTGCTAAATCAGGTGGATGGTCGGCGCTGTGAATGGCTGGTGCCAGGGATGTGCGAGGAAAAAATTCATCTACTGCTTAAATCACTTCCTCAGAAACTACGTCGTCACTGCGTTCCGCTACCAGAGTATGCAAAATCGTTTTTAGAGCGCATGCTTGCAGAAAAACAGTTTGGAGTAGGCGACTTTTTAGATGGCTTGATTACCGATATTCGTAAAGAACGTGGTTTAGAAATCAAGCGTAGCGATTTCAGACCAGAATCCTTGCCCCTACATTCTTCAATGAATTTCCGTCTCGTCGACGAGCACGGGCGACAGCTGGAATTAGAACGCAATTTATCTCGATTACGCGCTGAATATGGTGAGACAGCTCGAACTGCATTCCAGGCGATTGCCCAGCAAGCAGTTCAAGAAGAGCTTGGCGCTGAAGTCGTAGTAAGCGCCCAAAATACTGGCGCCAAAACAAACCAGGCTGTCAATGCCTCCGCAATAAAAAATGTAGAGCAGGGCGGTTATCGCACTTGGGACTTTGGTGAACTACCTGAAACGCTGGAGATCCAAAAAGGCAATCGCACTTTATTTGGCTATCCGGCTTTAGTGGATCGGACGGAGTCATGCGATCTTGAGGTGTTTGATGATTTGCTAGAAGCTAGGAAACATCATTGGCTAGGTCTTCGAAGACTATTTTCTTTGTCGAACAAAGACACGCTCAAAGCGCTACAGAAACAACTCCCTGGAATTCGGGAGCTTGGTCTACTCTTTATTAATGTGGGCTCTGTGGATGGTTTGATTGAGCAAATTCTGAATCTTGCTGTAGAGCGGGCGTTTATGAATGATCCGCTACCAGTGAGCGCCGAGCAATTTGCCGAGCGCCTTCAAGCAGGCAAGCCACGCTTAGCTCTGATTGCGCAAGAGATTTCAAAGCATGCCTTAGCAGCTCTACAAGCTCACGCCGACCTCCAAAAGAAGTTGGCTCAAGCTAAGGCCGCCTCGGCTTCCGCTTACACAGACATTCAGACACAAGCGCAGGGATTAATCTTCCCTAAATTCGTATCAGATACCCCTTATGGTCAGCTAGTGCATTTCCCTCGCTACCTCAAGGCGATTGCGATGCGCATTGATAAATTACGCGCCAATCCTAGTCGTGATGCGCAGTGTCAAAAAGATTGGGAGTCTGTTGCCAGACCATGGCAAAAGCTGGTTCAAGGCAGTCGTGGATCTGCCAACTATGCCATGGCGGAAGATCAGGCTTTGACCGATTTCCGCTGGCAGCTGGAGGAGTTGAGGGTTGCCTTATATGCCCAAGAATTAAAGACCCCAACACCAATGTCCTTGAAGCGCTTAGAAAAGATTCTGGCCAGCTTGCGTTAAGTCAAATTTATCCTTCGAAAGGAGGGTAAAGCCCGCATTTCAATGCTTACAATGACAGCTATGGACACATATATCAATAAAGCCAAATTTGGCACTATTTCAACTTTGATGGCCTTTGCCATCTTCGGTTTTCATAATGGCGTTTTTGCTCAAATTCCAACAACTACGCAGACCAACGCCGAGCCTAAGTTGGCGGTCGTGCTGAACTCTGGAGAGGCAACGGTCAGCTTGATTGATATGCCTAGCCGTAAAGTGATTAAGACTGTGCCCGTTGGCAAAGAACCGCATCACTTGATGATGACTCCTGATCAAAAGACACTCCTGATTGCGAATGCTGCAGGTAATGATGTGGTGCTGATGAATCCCACTACCGGTGAGTTGACAGGCAAGATCCCTGACATCATCGATCCATACCAGATTGGCTACTCGCCCAATCATAAGTGGTTTGTTGCAAATGGTAATCGCTTGGATAGGGTGGACGTGTATCACGCACAAGGTGCGGATCTCAAGCTAGCTAAGTCTGTCAAATTGGGTAAGACGCCAAGTCACGTTGCATTTACTGCAGACAGTAAAATCGCATTTATCACTTTGCAAGACTCTAATGAATTGGCTGCAATTGATTTAGATACACAGACTGTTATTTGGAAAATGACCACAGGTAAAGTGCCTGCTGGTGTTTGGATGACGCCTGGGGATCAATATCTATTGGTTGGCATTACAGGCGAGGACAATGTTCAAGTCATTGACTGGAAAAATCGTAAAGAAGTGAAGCGGATCTTTACTGGGAAGGGTGCTCACAACTTCCGTCCATTGGGGGATAAAAAGCATGTCTTCGTAAGTAACCGCATTGCTTCAACCATCAGCATGATTAATATGCAGGCCTTGGAAAAAACAGGGGATATCACTGGCTTGCCTGCGGGCCCAGACGATATGGAAATTACGCCTGATGGAAAAACGATGTGGGTTACTTTTCGTTTCTCCAAAAAAGCAGGGGTAATTGATATTCCCACCATGAAATTAGTCACTGTGATTCCGGTTGGCAAATCACCACATGGCGTTTTCTTCACCCCCCGCGCTGCTTGGGAGTAACTCAATTAGATGCATTGGAATACTGCTCTTGTTCGACTAACAGTGCTATTTTTTTTAGTGACATGTTCTTCGCTTGGCTTTTCTCAAGAGACTCACTGTAAAAAAACGGTTTACCTTACCTTTGATACCGGCAATATGTCTGTTGCGCAAACTATTGCTGACATACTGAATCGTCAAAACATTAAAGCCACTTTTTTTCTCGCGAATGAAAAAACAAGTCGAGGCGATTTCTCTCTAGATGAATCTTGGAAATCCTATTGGCAGGACCGTGTCCGAGAGGGCCATCATTTTGGCAGTCATACCTTCGACCATCTGTACTTTGTCAAAGATGGACCAAGCGGTGAGATCTTTGCAAAGCCACAATTCGGACCAAAATCGGGTGTCGCAACCCTTTATAACGAAGCAAGCTATTGCCGAGAAATCCGACGGGTGGATGAACGCTTTAAAGAGCTGACGGGTACTGGTATCCAGAAAATTTGGCGTGCCCCTGGAGGAAAAACATCGCCTCGTTCGATTCGGATGGGAAGTCAGTGCGGTTATCAGCATATTGGATGGAATCCTGCGGGATTTCTAGGTGATGAGCTCAGCTCACAAACCCATCCAAATAAGATGCTGTTGGATAAAGCGACTAGCCAGCTTCAGGATGGCGATATCACAATGGCTCATTTGGGTATTTGGTCGCGCAAGGATCCCTGGGCTCCGGCGGTTTTAGAACAGTTGATTATCAATTTAAAGGGTCGCGGCTTTTGCTTTGCAACCCTGCCAAAATAAGATAAATCAGTCACAATTAGGGATATGGATTCCAATCCTTTTATAGCCACTATTGCTTCAGCCTATGCCAGCATTCAAGAATTCTTGTTTGCCAATATTGCTGGGCCGATTTTGTACCAATTTGATCTCATGTCGATGGCCGAAGATGTGTTTGACGGTATTGATTGGTTTTTATTCGGCTGCATCCAGATTTTGCTGATTGCGGTCATTCTGCGTACTTGGGAGCGACTTGCACCCGCTGAAACGCAGGAACGTTTTGCTAATAGCTCTAAAGCAGATGTTTTTTATACCTTATTTCATCGCCTTGGCATTTTTCATGGCTTGATTTTTCTTGCCTTGTCAGGCTTTTTCTTTCAAATCGATTCCATCCTTCATGATTTTCGTTTTGCTAGATTGAATGTGGAGTCATGGTGGCCACCGGTAACCTCGATTCCTTTGGTGAGTTTCTGCATCTACTTTGTATTACTGGATTTTGTAGAGTACTTGTATCACCGCGCTTCACATACTTTTAACTGGTGGTGGCAGTTGCATGCTTTGCATCACAGTCAAACCGTCATGACCGCTTGGTCTGATGATCGCAACCATATTCTGGATAGCATCTTGCATGCGGTCGTATTTGCTTTCTTCGCATTACTATTTGGAGTATCTCCAAGTCAATTTATTTTGTTAGTAGTCTTGAGTCAATTTATCCAGAGTTGGCAACACGCTAATCTCAAAATTCATCTCGGTGTATTTAAGTACCTCTTGATTTCTCCGATGTACCACCGCATGCATCATGCGGTAGGGTATGGGCATGAAGCTAAAGGTAAGCCTGGTATTTTGGGTGGTTGCAATTTTGGCGTCTTGTTTCCTTGGTGGGACATGATGTTTAGCACTGCAATTTTTCCTAAAGAGGTTCATCCTACTGGCGTCCGGGATTTATCTATTTCGCCCAATGTATTTCAACAGCAGTGGCAGGGCTTGATTCATTCAGTGCGTGAAATTTTCCCTAGGGCAAAATAAAACCAGCAGTTCATTTAGTGGCTATGGAAATCTATGGATAGCATGCAGCAAGTATTCAAGTCTTTCGGCTTGGCTTTGGTTGGAACAATGCATCCCAGAATGCTGTGGTTAAGTCTGCGTCCTTTTTTGATCGTCTCGATTTTATGGGGTGGCTTAATTTGGCTAACCTGGACGCCAGCACTGGAAATGCTCAGCATCTTTCTGACAACATCCATCTTCACGAGTTGGATTCAGGATGGTCTGATTTGGGCTGGCTTTGAAAATGCACGCGCTTGGATTGCGCCACTCTTTTTTGTAATGCTCTTGATTCCACTCATCTCGATCAGTCTTTTAGTATTCATTGCCTTTACAACCGTGCCAACTATCGTAAGGTTGGTGACGCGTCAGCACGCTTATAAAGATCTTGAGCGAAAGAAGGGTGGCGGTTTATTCGGTAGCTTTATTTATACCCTGTGGTCTGCTCTGATCTGCCTAGCTTTGGTGATGTTGACCTTGCCAGTGTGGTGGATACCGCCATTAGTAGCAATCTTGCCACCACTGCTCTGGGGTTGGTTGACCATGCGTTTAATGTCTTACGACGTATTGGCACAACATGCGACTGCTGAGGAGCGCGATACGCTCTTGCATCGGCATCGCTGGCCGCTGTTAGCGATGGGGATTGTTTCGGGCATGCTCGGTGCTGTGCCCACTTTCTTTTGGGCGACCTCGGCGTTAGCGCTAGTCTTATTCCCAATTGTGAGTTTTGTTGCTCTTTGGGTTTACTCTTTAATTTTTGTGTTCGCAGCATTGTGGTTTACCCATTACTTGCTAGATGCATTAAAAGAATTGCGTAGTGATGAATTAGATAAGTCGCTCAATATTGAAGCGCGTGTCATTGATATGGAGCTCCCGTACCATGGTTGAAGCATTAAAAAAGGTTGGCATTGATGTGCCTGAAGTGAAGTCACGCCGTTTTGGCTTAATAGTGATTGGCGATGAAATCCTATCGGGGCGTCGTCAAGATAAGCACCTCAGTAAATTAATTGAACTATTAAACGAGCGTGGTTTGAGTTTATCTTGGGCTAAATATGTTGCGGATGATCCTCAGCAAATTACAGCTACTTTGAAAGATAGTTTTGCTAGTGGTGACGTGGTGTTTAGCACTGGTGGCATTGGCGCTACTCCCGATGATCACACAAGGCAGTGCGCCGCTTTGGCTCTCGGTACTAAAACTGCGTTGCATCCGACTGCGCAAGAATTAATTGCTGGGCGCATTCAGGTGATGGCTGAAGGGGATCCTGCTAAAGCCGATTTAAGCGCCCCTGAAAATCAACATCGCTTCAAAATGGGTGAGTTCCCGCTGGGTAGCGACATCATTCCTAATCCCTACAACCAGATTCCAGGTTTTTCTATTCGAGAGCATTACTTTGTTCCAGGCTTTCCGGTGATGGCAGCTCCGATGATGGCCTGGTGTTTGGATAACTATTATCAAGATCTGTTTCATCGCGAGAACTGGGCTGAGCAGAGCTTCATTGTTCCCAAGGGTATTGAATCAACACTTACCCCCTTGATGGAGCGTATTGAGGCGAGTTTCCCGGGCGTAAAGGTCTTTAGTCTTCCGTCAGTTGGCGACCCCTCTAGGGGTGGCGTTTTCTCCGAGCGGCACATTGAGTTGGGCATTAAAGGCGATGCAAACTTGCTCGAAAGCGCCTGGATTGCTTTACGTGCTGGCACTGAGGCCTTGGGCTACGCAATTCACGATATTTCTAAATCTAAGTAAGCACTAATTTGGTGCAAATATAGTATTTTTTAGTGTTTTAAGGGGCATTTCAGCACTTAATTAGTGCAATAATGGTCGTTCCCATTTGTTTGCTTCAGTAAATTAGATACATCCCAAGGGCATATTTGATGCCTGGAATAAACAAGGGTGTACACCTTAGGTTTGTATTCCGAATTTAGTTAATAGAGGAGATTTGCATGACGAAGACCGTCGCTGATGTGATGAAGTTGGTTAAAGAGAAGGAATGTACTTTCGTTGATTTCCGCTTTGTAGATACAAAGGGTAAAGAGCAGCACACAACAGTACCTATTTCTCATTTTGACGAAGATAAGTTTGAGAGCGGTCATGCGTTTGACGGTTCATCTATTGCTGGTTGGAAAGGTATTGAAGCATCGGATATGTTGTTGATGCCAGATCCAACAGCTTGCTATATCGACCCATTCTACGAAGAGCCAACATTGGTGATCACATGTGACGTGATCGAGCCTTCAGATGGCAAAGGTTATGACCGTGATCCACGCTCTATCGCTAAGCGCGCTGAGTCTTATTTGAAAAGCACTGGCTTAGGCGATACAGCTTACTTTGGTCCAGAGCCAGAATTCTTTATTTTTGACGGCGTCCGTTGGGGTGCTGATATGCAGGGTTGTTTCGTTAAGGTGGAATCTGAAGAGGCTCCATGGTCTTCAGCTGCTGAAATCGAAGGCGGCAACACTGGTCACCGTCCAGGTAAAAAAGGCGGTTACTTCCCAGTTGCTCCAGTAGATACATTCCAGGATATGCGTTCTGAAATGTGTTTGATCCTCGAATCTTTAGGTATTCCTGTTGAAGTTCATCACCATGAAGTTGCTGGTCAAGGCCAAAACGAATTGGGTACTCGCTTCAGCACATTAGTTGAGCGCGCTGACTGGACTATCTGGCAGAAGTATGTCATTCAAAACGTTGCGCATGCTTATGGCAAGACAGCCACATTTATGCCTAAGCCTATCGTTGGCGACAACGGTTCAGGTATGCACGTTCACCAATCTATTTGGAAGAACGGCGAGAACTTGTTTGCTGGTAACGGCTATGCAGGCTTATCAGAGTTCGCATTGTTCTACATCGGCGGCATCATCAAGCATGCTAAGGCATTGAACGCGATTACTAACCCAGGTACAAACTCATACAAGCGTTTGGTTCCAGGCTTTGAGGCGCCAGTGAAGTTGGCTTACTCAGCACGCAACCGTTCTGCTTCGATTCGTATTCCACACGTTTCAAGCCCTAAGGGTCGTCGTATTGAGACTCGCTTCCCTGATCCACTGGCTAACCCATACCTCTGCTTCGCAGCATTGATGATGGCTGGTTTAGATGGTGTTCAGAATAAGATTCACCCAGGTGAAGCTGCTGACAAGAACTTGTATGACTTGCCACCAGAAGAAGATGCAAAGATCCCAACCGTTTGTGCAAGCTTGGAAGAGGCATTAGAAGCTTTGAACAAAGACCGTGAGTTCTTGACTCGTGGCGGTGTCTTTACAGACTCTATGATCGATGCATATATCGCTTTGAAGATGGAAGATGTCACACGTTTCCGTATGACGACTCATCCGATCGAATTCGATATGTACTACTCCCTGTAAGCGAAGGAGAAATGTTGAGCGCAGGTCTGTTGCGCAATTCGTTCAAAGGGGCAGCTTCGGCTGCTCCTTTTTTTCCGACATTGCTTGATCAGATGCCCAATGCCATCGTGGTATTTGAGGCTGAGAACCAACAATTGGTTTACGTGAACCCTGCTGCAGAATCTGCGCTGGATTTGTCACGAAAATCACTTGAGGGTCAAACTGTGCACAATCTGTTTGGAGATAATGCCTCAATTAAGCGCATGATTGAGGAAGTTAAGGCGGGTCACTTTTCTGCCCAACGCCAAGAAATGGTGTTGCATTCCTTGCCGGGGAGTATTCATCAAGATTCGATTCCTGCGCACGTGGTCGTGGCTAGTCTTGAGGATCCCGCTCTGATCATGATGGAATGGTTTCCGATCGATCAACAGTTGCGTAGTGAGCGCGATGAACGCGTGACGCAACAGGTAGAAGCAAATAAGCAATTAATGCGCAACTTAGCGCACGAAATTAAAAATCCTTTAGGTGGTATTCGAGGTGCAGCTCAACTGTTGGAGTTTGAACTCCCTGAGAAGGGCTTGCGTGAATACACCCAAGTCATTATTAAAGAATCAGATCGTCTACAAAACTTAGTCGATAGATTGTTAGCGCCGCATCGCAAGGCTCACGCAATGGAATCATTTAATGTCCATGAGGCCCTAGAGCGTGTTCGTAGTCTAGTCTTGGCAGAATTTCCAAAAGGTTTACGCATTATTCGTAATTACGACACCAGTCTTCCTGAAGTGCTTGGTGATCGTGAGCAGTTGATCCAGGCCGTCCTGAACATTGCCCATAATGCTGCGCAGGCGCTGTCAGAAGAAATACAGCAAGGCATTGCCCAGATTGAATTAAAGACGAGGGTGGCTCGTTCAGTCACCATCTCTAAGCAGCGCTACAAGATGGCAATGGATTTACACGTCATTGATAACGGACCTGGTATTCCCGAGGATATCCGTGAGCGCATTTTCTTTCCATTAGTTTCTGGCAGAGATGGTGGGAGCGGTCTTGGCCTCACCTTAGCTCAAACTTTTGTGCAACAGCATCAAGGCTTTATTGCCTGTGACAGCCGTCCTGGGCGAACTGATTTCCATATTCAAATTCCTTATCGTAGGCAGGAGAAAGCATTATGAAACCCGTATGGATCGTAGACGATGATCAATCTATTCGTTGGGTATTAGAAAAAGCGCTTACTCGCGAAAACATTCCTCATAAGAGTTTCTCAAACCCCAATGATGTGCTCAATGCCTTGGATAAGGAATCTCCGCAAGTATTGATTTCAGATATCCGTATGCCGCGTGGTAATGGCTTAGACCTTTTGCAAAATGTAAAAGAAACTCATCCAATGCTCCCAGTCATCATCATGACTGCTTACTCGGATTTAGATTCGGCAGTCTCATCTTTTCAAGGCGGTGCATTTGAATATCTCACTAAGCCGTTTGATATCGATAAGGCTGTAGAGTTAATTCGCCGCGCCATGGAGCAGAGCGAGCGCAACCAATCTGGCAATAAAGAAATGAACGGTTGGAGACAAGGCTCCACTGAAATTATTGGTCAGGCCCCTGCAATGCAAGAAGTCTTCAGAGCCATTGGCCGCTTGGCACAGTCGCACTCAACAGTTCTCATCACCGGTGAATCTGGGACTGGTAAAGAGTTGGTCGCACAAGCATTGCATAAGCATAGCCCTCGCGCAAAAGGTCCGTTTATAGCCTTTAGTACTGCTGCAGTTCCCAAGGATTTATTGGAGTCTGAATTATTTGGTCATGAGCGTGGCGCTTTCCCCGGGGCTTTGACATTACGTCGTGGGCGTTTTGAGCAAGCCGATGGCGGCACATTATTCTTAGATGAAATTGGTGACATTCCTTTTGATCTACAGACAAGATTGTTGCGTGCATTGACGGACGGTCATTTCTATCGAGTTGGTGGACAAGATCCCATTAAGGCAAATGTGCGCATTATTGCTTCGACCCATCAGAATTTAGAGGCGCGAGTTGCAGCGGGCGCATTCCGGGAAGATTTATTGCATCGCTTAAACGTCATTCGCTTGCGGATGCCAGCCTTGCGTGAGCGTGCTGAGGATATCCCAGTACTGGCACGCCATTTCATGTTGTCCTGCGCCAAGTCTTTGGGAGTTGAGGCCAAAAAACTTTCTGATGATGTCTTAAAGGAAATGAGTGTTATGCCGTTTCCGGGTAATGTTCGTCAACTAGAGAATCTATGTCACTGGTTAACGGTGATGACCCCATCTAATGTGATCGGATCCAGTGATTTGCCTACAGATCTATTGGCGGAAGCAGGTGAGCAACCAGTTTTATTGCAGGGTGAATCCAATCCCTCTGCTCAAGTTGCAGTGAGGGTTGGCTCGGCGGATTGGGAGGGCGGCTTAGGTCGACTAGCAGTCAAAATGCTGCAAGATGGTGATTCAGAGGTATACGACGTGCTGTGCTCTAAGTTTGAGAAAGCCGTACTCCAGGCAGCCCTAGAAGTTACTCGTGGACGACGTGTTGAAGCAGCCCAGCGTCTTGGAATTGGTCGCAATACGATCACGCGTAAGTTGCAGGAGCTCGGTATTGATGGCTGAGTCAGTCAGAATTGCCGCCTGGAATGTGAATTCCCTTAAGGTGCGTTTGCCTCAAGTATTGAAATGGCTAGAGGATCAAGAAAGGGCGAAAAAGCCTATTGACGCACTGTGTCTTCAGGAGCTTAAGCTCACTGATGATAAATATCCTCATCAGGAATTAGAGGAGGCGGGATACCTCAGTATTGCTGCTGGTCAAAAGACCTACAACGGCGTTGCCATTATTGTTCGTAAAGCTGCCTTGGCATCGATTGCTACAGATCATGAAACGACTTTTCTAAAGCCTGTGAGGAATATTCCAGGTAGTGCTGATGAGCAGCAACGCATCTTGGCTGCCACCTTATGTTTTAAAGGAATGCAGCCTATACGCCTGGTATCGGCATACTTCCCCAATGGGCAATCCCCCGATAGTGACAAATTTATTTATAAGTTGGGCTGGCTGAAGGCGTTAGAGGATTGGTTAAAAGAAGAGTTGGCTCAAAATACCCGCTTGGCTCTCTTAGGTGATTTCAATATTGCACCTACGGATGATGATGTACATGATCCATCTAAGTGGATTGGCCAGAATCTCGTATCTCCACCAGAGCGTGAGGCGTTTCAGCAGTTACTGAATTTGGGCCTCACGGACTCATTCAGAATGTTTGAACAGGCGCCAAAATCATTTAGCTGGTGGGATTACCGCATGATGGGTTTCAGAAGGAACGCAGGAATGCGGATTGATCACATCCTGCTAAGTGATGCGCTTAAGGAAAAATGTAGTGCGAGTCTGATTGATAAAGAGCCTCGCACTTGGGAGCAGCCTTCAGATCATGCCCCAGTTATTGCGGAAATTAAAGCTTAAGCCATCACTGAGTAACTAAGCCGCCATGACGAAGTAGGGCGTCAATACTGGGTTCACGACCTCTAAATGCTTTAAATGACTCAGCAGCAGGCCGGCTACCTCCAACCTCTAAAATCTCTTTTCGATAGCGAGCGCCTGTTTTTTCATCGAGGACGCTTCCAGTAAGTTTTGCGGCTTCCTCAAAAGCGGAGTAGACATCCGCAGACAGTACCTCAGCCCATTTGTAGCTGTAATAGCCAGCAGCATAGCCACCAGCAAAGATGTGGCTAAAGGTATTGATCCAGCGGGAGATGGGTGCTTGAGGGATAACATTAAATTGATCTGCAATACTTCTCGATAGATCAAGCACCGCCTGTCCTTTTGCGCTTTCCGGATCAAAGCTAGCATGCAGACGCCAATCGGTTAGTGACATCACAACCTGACGCAGTGTCATATAGCCATTTTGGAAATTCTTGGCAGCCAGGATTTTTTCATATAACTCGCGGGGGAGTGGTTTTCCAGTTTCAGCATGTGTTGTCATTTTTTCTAAAACCTCCCACTCCCAGCAGAAATTTTCCATGAACTGACTTGGCAACTCAACTGCATCCCATTCGACTCCATTAATTCCGGAGACACCCAAGGCGCTGACTTGCGTTAATAAGTGATGCAAGCCATGACCGCTCTCGTGGAAGAGGGTAATGACATCGTCATGGGTAATGGTAGGTTGACGCAATACGCCATTTACTTTCACGGGTGCGGCAAAGTTGCAAACTAAATACGCTACGGGTATCTGAATTTCGCCACTGGGCAATTCTCGACGGCCGCGAGCGTCATCCATCCAGGCACCGCCACGTTTGCCTGATCTGGCGTAAGGATCTAAGTAAAAATAGGCCGCCGTATTGCCTGAGGCGTTATTGACCTCAAAGGACTGCACATCCGCATGCCAAGTTGGAAGATTAGCTTTTTCAATCTTGACGCCAAACAAAGTTTGAATCACCCCAAATAGTCCCTCTAATACTTTTGGCAACGGGAAATATTGCTTGAGCTCATTTTCAGAAAATGCATAACGTTCTTGTTTAAGCTTTTCAGATGCAAAGGCAATATCCCATGGTTCCAAGCCATCAACAATGGCAAGTTCAGATTTTGCAAATTCAGTAAGTTCTTCCCAATCTTTTAGTGCAAACGGTTTTGACTTTTGTGCAAAGTTGGTAAGAAAAGTATCAACCTCCTCAACGCTATTGGCCATTTTTGGCGCCAAACTGAGTGCGGCATAATTGTTGAAGCCCAGCATCCGCGCTTCTTCATCTCGAAGCTTGAGTTGCTCGAGCATATTTTGTGTGTTGTCCCATTCGAGTTTGCCCTGGGCGTACTGTGGAGCCAATTCGGAAGCTCGAGTCACATAGGCTTCATACATCAGGCGACGCAGTGAGCGATTCTCAGAGTACTGCATGACTGGGTAGTAGGATGGAAAGTGTAATGAAAATGCCCAGCCCTGCAGTTGCTTCTGTTGAGCCAGATCAGCAGCCGCAGCAATTGCATCTTCAGGCAGGCCAGCCAACTCCGCTTTATCACTAATGAGATGCACAAAGTTATCTGTTGAATCTAAAGCATGATCAGAAAATGCTTTGCCTAAGAGCGCCTGCTCATCCTGGATCTGTGAGAAACGAGGTTTTTGTGAGTCTGGCAGTTCTGCGCCACCAAGCCGGAAATCCCTTAATGAGTTTTCAATTACTTTTTTCTGGGCAGAATGTAGTTTAGAAAAGTCAGGGCTTTGGCTAAGCTCTTTGAACTTTTGATAGAGCGCTAAGTTTTGACCTAAGCTTGAAAAGAACGCAGTGACTTTTGGCATCATCTCGCCATAGGCCGCTCTGAGCTCCGGAGTATCTGCAACGCTATTGAGATGTGAGACCACGCCCCAAGATCTGCTTAAAGACTCTGTAGCATCCTCAAGGGGTTCCACCAAATCATTCCAGTTGCTTGGTGTGGCTGGAGCAACCGCATGATCCACTGCGTGTTGAGCTCGCTCCAGTAGAAAGTCAATTGCAGGGGCAATGTCCGAGGGCTTTACCTCGGAATAGGCACAAATGCCTCTTCCAAATGCAATTAGGGGATTTTGTTGGAGCTCAGCAGAAGGTAGTGGGAATGTTGATGTAGTCATCCCCATAGCTTAATGGACTGCGGAAACTTTTGCCAATCAGGCGGCAACAAACTCTGTGCGGCTAGTTAGACGGCTTTGCCGCCTTCTCTGCTGCTTCTAGGGTGTTCATGAGAAGCATCGTAATGGTCATGGGTCCGACACCGCCTGGCACAGGCGTAATCCAGCCAGCAACATACTGAGCGGCATCAAAATCTACGTCGCCACAGAGCTTTCCATCAGGCATGCGATTAATGCCAACGTCAATAACAACAGCTCCATTTTTTACCATGTCACCAGTAATCATTTTGGGTTTACCGGTAGCCACAACCAAAATATCAGCATCCTTAGTGTGATGCGCTAAGTCGCGGGTTTTGCTATTACAGATAGTGACTGTTGCGCCCGCTTGTAGCAAAAGCATGGCCATAGGCTTGCCCACAATATTAGAAGCACCTACGATCACCGCACGTGCTCCACGGATAGGGTACTCAATGCTCTCCAGGATCTTCATGCAACCATAAGGCGTACAAGGCTTGAATTCAGGTTGGCCCACCATTAATGCGCCAGCGTTAGCTACATGAAAACCATCCACATCTTTTTCTGGGGCAATTGCTTCAAGCACTCGCTCGGCTGCAATGTGCTCGGGAAGTGGAAGTTGAACCAAAATTCCATGAATAGCGGGGTCAGCATTGAGTGTGGCAATACGAGCAAGTAACTCTTCTTCACCTAATTCAGCGGAATAGCGCTCCAATACAGAATGAAAGCCAACATCCTCGCAGGCTTTCACTTTATTTCGGACATAAACTTGGCTGGCGGGATTTTCACCAACTACGATGACAGCCAGGCCAGGCCTTACACCTTTAGCGGTAACGATTGCTCCGCGAGCAGCAATTTCAGTACGTAATTTCTTAGATAGGGCAACGCCATCGAGTAACTGTGCAGGCATGGGGAATTAATTGGGTTGTGGATCGGAGAGTGCTAAACGGAGAAGGTCTGCAACGGTATTCACGTTGAGCTTTTCCATAATATTGGCGCGGTGCGCTTCAACTGTTTTGATGGAGATACCAAGGTCATCTGCAATTTGCTTATTTAAGCGACCGGCAACAATACGCTCCAGTACTTGGCGTTCACGTCCAGTCAATTTGCTCAAGAGACTCTGGGTGATTTTGCGCTGGCTCGCTTGTGAGTAATCAATACGTGCTTTGGCGAGCATACGATCCACCAGGCCACAAAGATCATTTTCTTTGAAAGGCTTTTCAATGAAATCAACTGCACCACGCTTCATGGTGGAGACTGCCATTGAGACATCACCATGACCTGTAATAAAGGCAACTGGCATTGGCAGATTTTCACTAATTAAACGTTCTTGCAATTCAAGGCCTGACATGCCAGACATGCGGACATCCAAGATTGCACAAGAGATAGTCGATTTATCCGTACTCTGGAGCGACTGCAAGAAACGCTCGGCACTTGCATGACAACGCACAACATAACCGTTGCTTTCTAGGAGCCAGGTGAGGGAGTCACGCACTGCCTCGTCGTCATCTACAACATAAACCACTTCAGCTTGATTGGGTTTGGTGCTAGCACTGATGTTCATATTAGCTCTCGCAGATAAATCTTAAAAAATGCATAAATTAACCATTGGCCTTAGAGCCCGGAGTCTCTAGGGGTAATAGTACTGTAAAGGTGCAGCCCGCTAGCTTTGTCTGTTCTGCATCCATCTGATTTTTTGCAAAAAGACGGCCCTGATGGGACTCTATAACCGATCGACAAATGTTCAAGCCCATGCCCATACCATCATTTTTAGTGCTAAAAAAGGGCTCAAACATGCGTTCAATGACGGATTCTGGGATTCCGGCACCCCCATCAGTTACCTGAATACGTAGCATAGCGGGAAAGGTGCTGGTATCGAGATCAGCTGAAATCCGCACTGGCGAAGCCGACCATCGAGAGGAAAGAGGGTAAACCTCTCTCAAGCTATCCAAGGAGTTCTTCAGGAGATTGACCAAGACCTGCAGAATTAAGACTGGATCAACGTCAATCATTGGAAGATTTGCAGAAATTTCAGTAGCGATAGCCAATCTATGGCGGTGGGCTTCAATTTCCACCAATCCAACAGCATCATTAATAATTTCGCTGATATCGCAGGATTTTCTTTGTGGTTCGCTGCGTTTCACAAAACCTTTGATGCGCTGAATGATTGTTCCTGCTCTATGCGCCTGATCAGATGCTTTCTCTAGCGCTGGAAGAATATCTTTTTGCATGACTGGATCTATGTGACCCTGCAAACGTTTTGCTACACCCATGCAGTAGTTAGAAATGGCTGCAAGCGGTTGGTTTAATTCATGAGCCAACGAAGAGGCCATTTCACCCATCGTGGTTAAGCGACTTGTAAATTGCATGCGCTCTTCTTGTTGGCGCGCTAAATCATCCGCCTCAATACGAATCGTAATATCCGTTGCAATGAGCAGTTGTGCTAAATGCCCATCTACCCATGGTACAAAACGTCTACGGACTTCATACCATCTTAAGGTTCCAGTAGCTTCGTCTAGTAGTTGAATTTCTTCGGACTCGTTATCCTGATATAGGGAAGATGGGGGGATACCGTCGGTGATGGTGTCTCCAGAATCCTCGTTCAAGGCTTGCATCGTATTCTGATTGATATCGCTGCCAGCTAGATCAAAATGGCCTTTGGGGGTATTCCCAAAACGTTCACGATAAAAGCGATTTGCAAACAACAACTCTCCAGTTTCATTTGACACTACAGAAACTGCTGCATCAAGACCTTCCAACACTGTAATGAAACGCTCTTGGGAGGCGGCTAATTCTTCGCGAATTTTCTTTGGCTCAGAAATATCAATTAAGGAAGTAACCCAACCTGTTTGCTTACCTTTTTCATTAATCAAAGGAGAAATAAAGGTTCGTGTCTGAATGATGGATCCGTTGCGGTGGAGGATTGAGCCCTCGATACCGATCTTCTTTTCTTGGCTCAGCGCTAGCTTGAGAGCCTTATTCATCTTTTCAGTGAGTTCACTTTTCTGACCCTCGGGCCAGAAGGCAAAAGGCGGACTCATTCCAATGAGCTCTTCTGCTGACCAACCAGTCATCTCACAAAAGGCGGGGTTGACGTAGGTGATCACTCTATTCATGTCATGCGCACGAATTCCCACTGGAGTCGAGTTTTCCATAGCGCTACGAAAACTGGTTTCGGCGCGAAGATTTGCTTCGGCTTCTTGTCTGACCTGCATTTGCTTGAGTACAGACCACAAACTCCAAATCACAAATGCACTCAATCCCAATACCACGCCAATTAACATCCTAAAAGTCAAATTCGTTGGTGGCGGGTAGGTATCGATGCGTAGACTGAGATTGGGACTGAGAACGCCGATATCCAAACTGGTTTGATTGCTGAAAGCGCGCTTTGGTGTATTTTTATCGGATGAGATTGCCAGAACCTTATCGTCATCAGTAATTAAAGTAAATCGATATTGGCCCTTGAGCTCACCCGGGATCATTTCAAGCAGTCCCTGTGTTGTGTAGAGTACAGCGACCATACCTTTAATTTCGCTACCTGAAAGTTGGGGCACTGCTTGCCAGAACACATTACGAATTTCCTTTGAAACCACCTCATCGCTTGGAACTTCAATGGTAATGAACTGACTAAAGGCGGGTCTATTTGTTGCGGTGCTTAGCTCAAGTGTTTTTTTCAGGGCCTGGTTTATCAACACTGCATTATTTGCTTTGTTAAACCAATCCGTCTTTAAGTTGTCTGGAGGAATTTTCCATAGACGCTGACCCGTTTGATCTATCCATACAATTTGCGCTATTTCATGATTACTTTGCAGAAGATTTTCTGCCTGAATAAAGACGTTATCTTTTAACTTTGCGGTATCGCCAGCACTGAGATAATCACGACCAATGGATTGCAACACATCAGTGTTGTTTGCAAAGCGTAATTGGATGCGCTGCTTTGCAAAAGAGAGCTCTCTAAATAGTGCCGCTTCTTGCTGACTCTTTTCTTGTAGTTGTAGGGTGCCCATAATGACCCCCATAACGACAGTGAAAAGCACAATAGCTATCAGCGGTGTGTAGACAAGTCTAAAACCCCGTATGCGACGGAGCCACTTCACAGGCTTTAGTTGCCAGATTGAAAATGCAAATTTTTTCATGTAATCCGCTTATTTTGCCTTACGGATAGGCATTCTTATGTCATTTAGTCTTTCGGCCCATCTGAGTGCGATGCAACAAAATCCCACATAGTGAGAAATATTATCATTATGTGGAAAATTGCTTGTTTACACTCATAGACCTTCCTAGAATATTGCCTATAAAGTGAATAAATAAGACCGATGTGACTAATGGAGGCAGTTTATGGCAGCAGTTCCAGATCAAATTTTGGGTAGCGCAGGTAAGCAAGATGCGGATCCAGGTGAAACCCAAGAGTGGTTACAAGCGCTTGATGGCGTAATTCGGAATGAGGGCCCAGAACGCGCGGCTTATCTTATTGATCAACAAATTTCTCATGCGCGGGTTAATGGTGTCAATCAACCGTTCCATGCGGAAACTCCTTACATCAACACGATTCCAGTAGAGCAGCAAGCTCGCCTACCGGGAGATCAGAACGTTGAGCACCGCATCCGTTCCTACACTCGCTGGAACGCAATGGCTATGGTTCTGCGTGCCAATAAAGATACGAATGTTGGTGGACATATTTCATCATTCCAATCAGCCGCTACCTTGTATGACGTCGGCTTTAACCATTTTTGGCATGCGCCATCTACAGAGCATGGCGGCGATCTCATTTTTGTTCAGGGTCACTCAGCTCCAGGCGTCTATGCTCGCGCTTATATGCTTGGCCGCTTGTCAGACGAGCAGCTGAATAACTTCCGTCAAGAGGTTGGTGGAAAGGGTATCTCTAGCTATCCGCATCCTTGGTTGATGCCGGATTTCTGGCAGTTCCCTACAGTCTCAATGGGCCTTGGCCCGATCATGGCTATTTATCAAGCACGCTTTATGCGCTACATGCAAGATCGCGGGTTTATCAAGGCAGAAGGTCGCAAAGTCTGGGCTTTCCTCGGTGACGGTGAAACGGATGAGCCAGAGTCACTCGGCGCAATTGGTATGGCTGGCCGTGAAAAATTAGATAACCTGATTTTCGTTGTGAACTGTAATTTGCAACGCCTTGATGGTCCTGTACGTGGTAACGGCAAAATTATTCAAGAGCTCGAAAGTGAATTCCGTGGCGCTGGCTGGAATGTAATTAAAGTAGTTTGGGGTGGTCATTGGGATGCTCTGTTCGCACGCGATAAAAAAGGCATCTTAATGCAACGTCTTGGCGAAATCGTGGACGGCGAGTACCAAACCATGAAAGCGAAGAGTGGTGCCTATGTTCGTGAGATCGTATTCAATACTCCCGAATTAAAGTCGCTAGTGAGCGACTGGAGTGATGATGAGATTTGGCAGTTGAATCGTGGCGGTCATGATCCTCATAAAGTATTTGCAGCCTTTCATTCAGCCGTGAATCACAAAAATCAACCAACAGTTATCTTGGCTCACACCATTAAGGGTTACGGTATGGGTGGATCGGGTGAGGCGATGAATATTGCTCACCAAGCAAAGAAGATGAATGCCGATGATGTACGTCGTTTCCGTGATCGCTTTGAGATTCCGGTGAAGGATGAGCAATTGGATGAAATGCCTTTGGTCAAGTTTGCTGAAGGCAGCCCAGAGCTCGAGTACATGAAAGCTCGCCGTCAAGAGTTGGGTGGCTACTTGCCACAGCGTCGTATGAAAGCAGAGAGCCTGCCTGTACCTGCGCTGGATGTGTTTGCGCCCTTACTAGAGGCGACATCAGAAGGTCGCGAGATTTCTACAACAATGGCTTTTGTTCGGATGCTCAATACGATTGTGCGCGACAAAGTTCTTGGCAAGCGTGTGGTTCCAATTGTTCCTGACGAGTCTCGTACCTTTGGTATGGAGGGCATGTTCCGCCAACTCGGTATTTGGAATCAACTAGGCCAGCTCTACACCCCAGAAGATCATGATCAATTGATGTTCTATAAAGAGGATAAGACTGGGCAGATCTTGCAAGAGGGTATTAATGAAGCGGGTGGTATGTGCGACTGGATCGCTGCTGCAACTTCATACTCGACTCATGGCGTGCCGATGTTGCCTTTCTACATCTTCTACTCCATGTTTGGTTTCCAGCGTATTGGTGACCTTTGTTGGGCTGCTGGCGATATGCGTAGCCGTGGGTTCTTATTGGGCGGCACTGCCGGTAGAACCACTTTGAATGGCGAAGGCCTTCAGCATGAAGACGGCCACAGCCAAGTATGGAGTGCTGCCATTCCAAACTGTATTAGCTATGACCCTTCATTCTCATTTGAAGTGGCGGTAGTTATTCAAGATGGTATGCGTCGCATGTTGGCCGAGCAAGAAGATGTCTATTACTACATCACCTTGATGAATGAGAACTATGCTCACCCAGCAATGCCAAAGGGTGCGGAGCAAGACATCATTAAAGGTATGTATAAGCTGAAGTCGGTTGGCGATGCCAATGCAAAATTGCGTGTACAGCTCTTAGGTTCAGGCACGATTTTCCGTGAAGTGATTGAAGCTGCTGAAATCTTGCACAAAGACTGGGGTGTTGCTTCTGATCTGTGGGGTTGCCCAAGCTTTACAGAATTAGGTCGAGATTGGAATGCAGTGCACCGTAACAATCTATTGAATCCAACGGCTGCTCCAGCTCTGTCACACGTTGAGAAATGTTTAAAAGATACATCTGGACCTATCGTTGCTGCAACTGACTATGTGCGTTTATTTGCTGAGCAAATTCGTCCAGCAATTCAGCATATGGGTCGTCGCTTTGAGGTCTTAGGCACAGATGGTTTTGGTCGCTCAGATACCCGTGAAAAGTTGCGTGATTTCTTTGAGGTTGATCGTCGCTGGGTTGTCCTAACAGCCTTACGTTCTTTGGTGGATGCTGGCCAGATGGATCGCCAAAAACTTGCCGAGGCAATTCAGAAATATGAAATCGATATCACCAAACCAAACCCAATGATGGTTTGATAAGAGACAGATACTATGAGCCAACTAATTGATATTAAAGTCCCGGATATTGGGGATTACAAAGATGTGCCTGTCATCGAGGTATTGGTAAAAGCCGGTGATCACGTCGAGAAAGAGCAGTCCATCGTTGTTCTCGAGTCAGATAAGGCAACCATGGATGTTCCCTCGTCGCACTCGGGCGTGGTGAAAGAGGTCAAGGTTAAGGTAGGTGACTCGATTTCAGAGGGCGCTGTTGTCTTGGTGCTTGAAGAGAGTGGTGCAGCAGCCCCAGCCCCAGCTCCCGCTGTGGCGAAAGCAGAGCCTGCTGCGGCTCCAGCCCCAGCCCCAAAGGTAGAGCCACCCATTGTGCGTGCACCAGCACCACCTCCTATTAGCAATACACCAGTAGTGGTAGATCCAACAGCAAGTCACGCTAGCCCTTCAGTACGTAAATTTGCTCGTGAACTTGGTGTCACTGTTCATCAGGTTAAGGGTTCTGGCCCCAAAGGCAGAATCACTCAGGAAGACGTGCAGGCATTTGTCAAAGCTGCCATGAGTGGTGGAGCTGGAGGTGGATCAAATGGAACTGGTGGAAGCTTAGGTGGTCTCAATTTAATTCCTTGGCCTAAAGTCGATTTCTCTAAATTCGGTGAGACAGAACGTCAGCCATTAAATCGTATTAAGAAGTTGACTGCTGCGAACTTAGGTCGTAACTGGGTCATGATTCCTGCTGTGACTTATCACGAGGATGCTGATATTACCGATCTCGAAGCATTCCGAGTTCTGACGAATAAAGAGAATGAAAAGCAGGGTCTTAAAATCACGATGTTGGCTTTCTTGATGAAAGCTGCTGTTGCTGCGCTTAAGAAATTCCCTGAGTTCAATAGCTCTATCGATGGCGATGATTTGGTGTTGAAGAAGTATTTCAATATTGCTTTTGCTGCAGACACACCAAATGGTTTAGTAGTGCCAGTGATTCGTGATGCAGATAAAAAAGGCATCTTTGAACTTGCTCGAGAGACTTCAGAATTGGCTGCACTAGCGCGTGATGGCAAATTAAAGCCCGAGCAAATGCAGGGTGCTAGTTTCACAATCTCCTCTTTAGGCGGTATTGGCGGTACCTATTTCTCACCTATCGTTAATGCGCCTGAAGTGGCTATCTTGGGTGTGAGCAAGGCTGCTATGAAGCCTGTTTGGGATGGTAAGCAATTTGTGCCACGCTTAATTTGCCCATTGTCCTTAAGCGCAGATCATCGTGTGATTGATGGTGCTTTAGCAACACGTTTTAATGTCTATATCGCTCAGCTGATGTCCGACTTCCGTCGCGCAGCGCTATAAGGGGAATATATGGCTAAGCAAATTATTCTCGTACCAGATATTGGCGATTATTCAGATGTCCCAGTTATTGAGGTACTCATTAAAGTAGGTGATGTCATCGAAAAAGAGCAGCCATTGCTTGTTCTTGAATCTGACAAAGCAACTATGGAAGTTCCAGCAGATGCTGCTGGAACTATTTTGAGTATCTCTGTTAAAGCTGGCGACAAAGTTAGCAAGGGCAGTGTCGTTGCTGAAATTGAAGCGAGTGCAGCAATTGCGGCTCAAGCTTCAGCGCCTGCAACGTCATCTGCTTCTGCCCCAGCTCCAGTAGCGGCACCTGTGATTAGCGCACCTATCGCCGGTCAGTACAGCGGTAAAGTTGATCATGAGTGTGAAGTGCTTGTATTGGGCGCTGGTCCTGGTGGCTATAGCGCGGCATTCCGAAGCGCCGATTTAGGCATGAGCACCATCTTGGTGGAACGTTATGCGACTTTGGGTGGCGTTTGCTTAAACGTGGGATGTATTCCATCAAAAGCCTTGCTTCACACGACCGCAGTGATGGATGAAGTGAAGACAATGTCGAAGCATGGCATCAGCTATGGCGCTCCAAAAATTGAGATTGATCAATTGCGTGGCTACAAAAATTCAGTGATCGCTAAATTAACTGGTGGATTAGCCGGCATGGCTAAAGCACGCAAAGTTACTGTGGTGCGTGGATTAGGTCGCTTCTTGGATGCGAATCACGTTGAAGTTGAGTTGACGAAGGGTGATGGTCAAGATCTAGCTGGTCAAAAAGAAGTGGTGCGCTTTCAGAAAGCAATCATTGCGGCGGGAAGTCAACCTGTAAAACTTCCATTCTTGCCAGAGGATCCACGTATTGTGGACAGCACTGGGGCTTTATTACTCAAGAGTATTCCAAAGCGGATGCTGGTTATTGGCGGCGGCATTATTGGTTTAGAGATGGCTACCGTCTACAGCACTTTAGGCTCAAGCATTGATATTGCTGAAATGATGGATGGCCTGATGGCAGGTGCTGACCGTGATTTGGAAAAGGTTTGGGAGAAATTTAATGCCGGCCGTTTCGAAAAGATCATGCTCAAGACCCGCGCCTCTAAGGCTGAGGTAAAGGCAGATGGTATTCAGGTTAGTTTCGAGGGTGAGAATGCGCCAGCTGAGCCGCAGACTTATGACTTGGTATTGGTTGCAGTGGGGCGCACGCCTAATGGTAAAAAGATTGAAGCATCTGCTGCGGGAGTGATTGTAGATGAGCGTGGCTTTATCCCAGTTGATAATCAAATGCGCACCAATGTGAATCACATCTTTGCTATTGGCGACATCGTTGGCCAACCTATGCTGGCTCATAAAGCGGTACATGAAGGTCACGTTGCGGCTGAAGTGGCTGCCGGTGAAAAATCTTACTTCGATGCCAAGCAAATTCCATCAGTTGCATACACCGATCCAGAAGTAGCTTGGGCTGGTTTGACTGAGGAGCAATGTAAAGCTCAAGGAATTGCTTATGAAAAAGGTTTATTCCCATGGGCTGCTAGCGGTAGGGCCATTGCCAATGGACGTGATGAAGGTTTCACCAAACTCATTTTTCATGCGACAAGTAAGCGCATCATTGGTGGCGGCATAGTCGGGACACACGCTGGTGATTTAATTGGCGAAGTCTGTCTTGCAATTGAGATGGGCGCTGATGCTGTTGATATCGGTAAAACCATTCACCCGCACCCAACCCTGGGTGAGTCGGTTGGATTGGCGGCAGAGGCTGCTCATGGCCACTGTACTGATTTGCCACCAGTGAAAAAGAAGGTGCATTGATTAACCAACTTTATTCATTTGCTAGAAAAGAAAAAGTCCCGAGAGATCGGGACTTTTTTATTGCTGCAGTTGCAGCAGGATGCTTGTTCCAACCATAGTCATTACTTTTTCTTGGCTGTTTTGCTTGCAGGCTTGCTGGTCTTCTCAAATGAGCTATTCACACTATTTAAGTTGGTTTGTGCGACCTCAACTGCATGCTTCACAGCCTTTTGGCTGGTTTCAAATACATTGGTAGCGGTGGCGATTGCTTGTTTCATAGCATGGACTGCGGCATCCGATCCTGCTGGAGCGTTCTTTGTCCAGTCTTCCACCAAGGCATTTATCTTTTTTTGGCCAGCCTGGAATTCTTCTTCGGCAGACTTGGTAAAGTTTGCTTGGGTTTCATGTGCTAATTCATAGAGATGACGGCTGTAGGCCATAATTTTTTCAGCCATCGGCTGAACAGCCTCTGCTTGGTGAGCTAGGAGCTGTTGAATATCTTTAACTTCTAGTGCTTTTTTTGCACTGCTCATGCTTTCGCCTAAGCTTTGTTTAGCTATGTGCATATTGAGCTCTACTAATTTTTCAATGCTTTTCAGTGCTTGATTGGTGAGTCCGCTTAAAGTCTCTAAATTGGCTTTTTGCGCTGCTGCGACTTGTTCTGGCGTTAAGTTCATTTCAACCCTTTTTTAAGTGGACTCCATCTTTGCTCACTATGAGCTTTATCTGGATATTGTCAATATGTTTATGCACCATTTTACAGCATTTATGGTGCACTGCAACATTAATTGAATCACGCTGCTAAATGTAGAGCGGGTATCTAAATGAGCCTAAAATCAAGGATTAAATAAAAAACTCCACATTTTCAACAAGTTACCCATGAGATTGAAGCTTGACGGGCTGATTGCCCCTATATTTGTATTGATCTGGAGTACCGGCTTCGTTATTGCGCGCATGGCCATGCCATATGTCGAGCCAGCAAGCTTCTTGTTTTGGCGTTTTGCGGGCGTTTTAATGGCCATGGCATGTCTGAGCTTAGTGTGGAAAATAAGTTGGCCAAGCTGGTCACAAATGAAACACATAGCAGTTGCAGGGGCATTGCTCCAGTTTGGTTACCTGCTTGGTGTTTGGTTTGCGGTCCGTCTCGGTATGACTGCTGGATTGGTTGCCATTATTGTCGGTTTGCAACCAATCTTGACCGCCTGGTTTGCTGCTTGGGTCTCCGAAAAAGTCACGGGACGCCAATGGATAGGTTTAGCTTTTGGATTTGCCGGCGTTGCTCTAGTGGTTGCAGAAAAAATTGGCTTTGCCCACATTCCTTTGCTTAGCTACGTGCTTGCATTTGCTGCTTTGCTTTCTATTACCTTTGGCACTTTGTATCAAAAGAAGTTCTGTCCAGTATTTGATCTACGTGCAGGCTCATCGATTCAGTTTGGGGTATCGGCTGTACTGTGCTTTATCTGTATGTATTACTTCGAAAGTGGAGTCATGGTTTGGAATGCCTCCGTTATTGGTGCCTTGCTTTGGGCCATTTTTCCGCTTTCCATTGGGTCAATTAGTTTGCTCTTTATGATGATTCGCAAAGGGGCGGCTACCAAGGTAACAAGTCTTCTCTATTTGACGCCACCCACTACTGCAGTGATGGCCTGGTTCTTATTTGATGAGCCCTTTACTTTGATGATGGCGGGAGGCTTATTACTCACCATGACTGGAGTTGTATTGGTTAATCGTGGACAAACAAGTGCTGTGGCAACCATTGCAGAATAGAGTCGCATTAAATAAGCGCTGCATAAAAGCAAAAGTTATTTATCATTCTGTATGTTAAAAGTTTTGGAAGGCATTTTGGGATGTATTTGAATCGTTTTTGGCTCATCGCTCTAGTTGGCCTCATGTCATTTGGCTTAGCTACTTCTTTTCACGCCAAGGCAGCCAATAAAGACGCCCAAAGCACGAAGTCAAGTAAGGCGGCGGTAAAGACCAATGCAAAATCAGAATCTAAGAAGGTGGCCAAAAGCTCTAAGAAGCCAAAAACTGTTCGCACCACGGTAACTCGTTCAAGCGATCCTGTTGTTGCAGCAAGACCCTCATTTGCAACGGCATTGGGTTTGCGTGGTCAGCATGATGACTTAAGTTTGAAATCCAGTGTAGCGATGGTTGTTAATCAAGATACCAAGGAAGTGTATTTTGAAAAGAATTCTTCGGTCAGTTTACCGATCGCTTCCATAACAAAGTTAATGACTGCAATGGTGGTGCTGGACTCTAAATTGCCCCTAGATGAAACTATTGTCATTAACGCTGATGATGTTCATAGCTACCGAACTTCGCGTCTTGCGGGTGGAACGGTGTTAACCCGAGAAGAGGCCTTGTTGTTGGCTCTGATGTCTTCGGAGAATCGCGCAGCGTATACCCTTGGCCGCAATTATCCAGGCGGCATGACCGCATTTGTAGATGCGATGAATCGCAAAGCAAAAGAAATTGGTATGACGCATTCTCATTTTGCAGATCCTACTGGCTTGATGAGTGAAAACGTTGCTTCTGCTGAAGATCTCACGCGTATGTTGAGCGCCGCCTATCAATACAAAATGATTCGTGAGTTTTCTACTTGGCCTGATTTGACGATGGTGATTGCCAAACGTCCGCAGAAGTTCTTAAATACAAATCGACTGGTTCGTGCTGGCGATATGAATATCGGTTTGCAGAAAACAGGCTTCATCAATGCGGCAGGAAAGTGTTTGGTGATGCAGGCTCGTGTGAATAACACGCCCTTACTGTTGGTTTTCTTAGACTCTGTTGGGACGCAATCGCGTTTCGCTGATGCGGTGAGAGTGCGTGATTGGTACGAGCGCATGCCCTCGGGTGAGCCTCATGCAATTCGTCGCTTGATGTAGGAATTGCGTTCCCGGGCTAATCATTTCAAGAGCTGGGATCACTAACCTTCGGTTTGTAACCCATTCCCTTGGAAATCTGAAGGGCGGTGTCCTGTAGCAGCTTTAGCCAATCAGCCTGAATGCGATCAGTTGGTGAGCTTAAAGAAAGTCCTGCAACCAATTTTCCGCTGTCATCATAAATCTCGGCAGCCACACAGCTAACTCCTAGCTCTAATTCTTCGTTGTCACGCGCATGACCTAATTTGCGAACTTGATTGAGCTCCGAGTCTAATTTTCCTGGTTCGGTGATGCTATTTCTAGTGTGACCAGCTAAACCAGTGCGCGTCACATAGGCACGAACTTGACTTGTGTCATCGCTCGCTAGAAATAACTTTCCAACAGATGTCAGGTGGAGTGGTGCACGGCCACCAATCGCGCGAACTACTTGCATACCAGAGCGTTCGCTATATGCACGATCAATGTAGACAATTTCATCGCCTTGGCGAACGGATAAGTTAATAGTCTCACCAGTGAGTTTATGCAAGGCTCGCATTGGTGCTTGAGCTGCCTCTCGAACAGATAACCTAGCTTTGACGAGGTTGCCAAGCTCAAGCAACTTTAGGCCGAGACGATACGTGCCCCCATCGCCACGCTCCACCAGTCGGCAGGCCACTAAGTCATTCAGAATGCGGTGAGCTGTAGAAGGGTGTAGATCAGTTTCTTCTGCAAGGTTTTTAAGGCTACTAGACTCTTCGTGGGTAGCTAAGGCATCGAGCAGGTTCATCATGCGCTCAACCACCTGGATTGCTGTTTTGCCAGCCTCACCAGGTACTTTTGGCATTTTTTCAAGTTTGCTCGTTGTCATGGCATCAATTGTAGCGATTTTTACTCAAATTGCACAATATGAAATAGCATTTCAATGCTCAATGATGCTTTACAGCCTGAGAAAAGCTACTTTTTTAAGATAGCAGCACATTCTGAAATCAGTTTTGGGCCACGATAGATAAGGCCGCTATACAGTTGTACCAGGCTAGCGCCAGCAGCTATTTTCTCTTGGGCATCCTTGCCAGACAAAATACCGCCAACGCCAATAATTGGAATGGCATCACCGAGGTACTGTTTTAGACTCTTGACTACTTCGGTTGAGGCGGTTCGAACTGGGGCGCCAGATAAGCCACCCATCTCTTCACCAAATTCGAGCTCACGTACAGCATCACGAGCAATCGTTGTGTTGGTGGCGATGATGGCATCAATCTTGAATTCAAGTAAGAGGTCGGCAATAAGCTTGATATCGCTGTGATCGAGATCGGGCGCTATTTTTAAAAATAGGGGTTTGCGAACACCATGTAAATCGCTTAGCGCTTCACGGGCTAAATGCAAAGCGCCAAGCAGGGAGCGCAGCATATCTTCACCCTGAAGTGCACGTAAATTCTGGGTATTAGGAGAAGAGATATTGACGGTAATGTATGCGGCAACTTCATAGACTGCTTGCATGGCTGTGACGTAATCGCTGGCAGCATTCTCAATTGGAGTGCTTGCATTCTTGCCAATATTTAAGCCAACAATGCCACCGTTTTGCCAGTATGCAGAATTGCGCACGCGCCTTACGCAGGCATCAACACCGTCATTGTTAAAGCCCATGCGATTAATGATTGCTTGAGCTTGCGGCAGGCGAAACATCCGGGGCTTTGGATTACCCGGTTGAGGTTTGGGTGTAACAGTTCCAATTTCTAAAAAGCCAAATCCCAGGGCGCCTAGTGCATCAATATGTTTACCATCTTTATCTAGACCGGCAGCAAGACCAACTGGATTTGGAAAAGTAATGCCGCATAAGTTACGAGGATCTGGAGCCGGTTGATCTACCAAGCATCCCAACAGGCCCCAACGCTGCGCCCGATCTAGACTGCTTAGGGTGAGGTTGTGAGCTTGCTCTGGGTCTAAAGAAAAAAGCCAGGGGCGTAGTAGGGGGTAGCTATCGATCATGGGTAGATATTATGGCCCAATGATAGGCTGCCAGTGATCATCAATCAGCCCTTCAATTGGCTGAAACTTAGCCTTATAAGACATTTTTTCACTGTTCTCAATGTAGTAGCCCAGGTAGAGATAGGGAAGATCTAGCTCTAATGCCTGTTGAATTTGCCACAGGATGCTGAAGCTACCATAGCTCGCAGAGGTATTGCTGGTATCAAAGAAGGTATAAACCGAGGAGATACCTTGATCCAAGATATCGATCATGCTGACCATACGCAGGCGTCCCGGATTAAGGTCAGATGGGCCATCACGAAATTCAACGATTCTAGAATTTACGCGACTTTGCAATAAAAACTGCATGTACTGATCCTGATCATCTTGATCCATATCGCCACCAGCATGACGCTCATTTTGGTAGCGCTGGTACAGTTCAAAGTGCTCTTCTTGGTAACCTAGGTTCAGTACACGAATATCTAGTCCAGCATGTTTTTTCCAGGAGCGCTTCTGGCTACGGTTTGGAACAAAGTGCTTTACTGGAATACGGGTTGCGGTGCAGGCACTGCATTCATCGCAATATGGGCGATAGGTATATAAACCGCTACGACGAAATCCTGCATTCACTAACTCGCCATATAAATCAGCGTGGATTAAATGCGAGGGCGTTGCGACCTGTGATCGAGCGATCTTATCCGGCAAATAACTGCAGGGATAGGGTGCTGTTGCGTAGAACTGAAGTTCAGTTAAAGGGAGTTCTTTTAGTTGGGTCATAGCCAGTGACGCAAAATTTCTTTATCAAATTTCCAGGGAATCTCTATATTAGTTTGCTTTAAAGCAATTTGCAGACGGGCTAAAAACTCATCTCGAGACAGGGGTGCGCCGCCCAAGGAATCAAGGTGGGCAGTTTCCTGCTGGCAGTCAATCATTTCGACTTGATGTTGTTCACACCAGGCAGTTAGGGCGGCCAAGGCAATTTTGGATGCGTCAGTTTGATGGCTAAACATGGATTCTCCAAAAACCATCCCACCAAATGCAACACAATAGAGTCCGCCTATTAATCGTCCATTCTCTTGAACTGCAATGCTATGGGCATGGCCTTGTTCATGGAGATTGGTATAGGCGTCCATAATTTCATGGGTGATCCAAGTGCCATCCTGATCCTTTCTTCTAGCCGTTGCGCAGGAGCGAACTACCGCACCAAAATCTTCATCAACGCAGATATTTTTTTGTGGATCTGTTAAAAAATGTCTGATGGTTTTCTTAAGGGAGTCATGGCATTTAAAGTTATTGGGTTTTAATACCATCCTGGGATTGGGCGACCACCATAAAACTGGTTGGTTATCCGAATACCAGGGAAAAATTCCCATTTGGTAGGCACGAGTTAGCTGCCCCGGATAAATTCGTTCACTAACTGCAATCAAGCCGGGTACGCTTGGATCAGGATCTGGGCAATCCATTGGATTGGGAAATTCATCCTGAGATCCTAACCAGTTGATATTACTCATGAGTGTGTGAGATTCAGATTTTTTCTGTTGGCAAGATATCTCTGTTGCGAACGCTAAACTCAAGCCCTGAATCGAATACGCCTGCGGCACGATCAGCAAAATACCACTCTAGCGTTTGCTTGACTGTTGGAAAAGCAATCTCACTCCAGGGAATATCTTCCTCATTAAAAAGAGCAACTTCCAAGCTTTCTTCTCCAGCCTCAAAGTTTGGTGTACTCATTGAGGCGAGGTAAAAGAGATGTACCTGCTCTGCATGAGGCACATTGAGGAGTGAGTAGAGTTGTCCAATCTCTACGATGGCGCCTGCTTCCTCTAGTGTTTCTCTGGCCGCCCCAGTGCTGGTGCTCTCACCAAGCTCCATAAATCCAGCGGGCAGAGTCCAATAGCCATGACGTGGCTGTATGGCACGACGGCACAATAAAACTTGATCACGATAGATCGGAATACTGCCAACTACATTGCGTGGATTGAAGTAATGAATACTTCCGCAAGAGTCGCAAACATGACGTTCCCGAGAATCATCCGCAGGAATCTTGATGCTAATCGGTGCTGCGCAGTGCGAGCAAAACTTCATGCGGACTTTCTAAAAATGTGCGGGGATCATGCCGCGTAGTGCATTGCTAAGCATAATCTCTTTTGCGTTATCAACATCATCAATAGTCAGGTTTGCCTCATGGGCATTCCATTGGGGATCATTTAGTACGATTGATCTCATGACTCCTGGTAAAAGTCCAGCTGAGACAGGCGGAGTAAGCCAGCGGTCTCCAGACTTTATAAAAATGCTGCTTCTTCCGCCTTCCGTCACATAACCTTGTTCATTGATGAAAAGGGCATCAAATCCATCTAGGCCCTCCGCTAATTTCCAGGCTTGGTCATAGAGGCTACGACTAGTCACCTTGTGCCTTAACAACACATTGCCAGAGCGAACGATGGCGTTGCTAGCATCTGGAAGAATATCGCTGGCCCAAAAAATCTTTACTGAGCCTTGAAGGGTTTTGATTTCCGCAATTTGATAACTCGGTTTGCCAGCATGATCCAGATCTAATCGCAATCGATATTCGGTATCGCAAGTGCAATTTTCGCAAGCAATCTCAATAACTTTAGTGAGCTCTGTAACAGAGCAGGGGATACCAAGCGCTAAAGCTGAATGAGTTAAGCGTGACAAGTGAAGCTGAATATGTTGAGCCTTGCCATGACGAATTAAGATGGTCTCGAATAAACCTAACTCACTCGGAAGCTTGCTCAAGAAGGCTGCCTTAATTTGGCACTCCTCCCACTCTTGATCGGCTTCTGAGTCAATCGTAATGCCAGCACCAATACCTAAAGTAAAAAGTGATGCATGTGTCTTTGTGTCTTGATCAATTTCAAGAGTGCGAATGGGGACGCTAAATGCAAAGTCGCCACTAGGATCGATCCAGCCTAGGGCGCCACAATAGTATCCGCGATCTTGCGGCTCTAATTCTTGGATAATTTCCATGCTGCGTTTTTTGGGTGCACCTGTAACAGAGCCGCAAGGAAAGACGGCATTCAGAACATCATGCAATTGAATTCCTGGCTTCATCTCAGCCTGGACTGTTGAAGTCATTTGTAATACATCGCCATACCTGGCAACTTCAAAGAGCTGCGGAACACTTACTGTTCCCGGTAAAGCTAAGCGACTTAGATCGTTGCGAAGCAAATCAACGATCATGACGTTTTCTGCTTGATTCTTTGCGTCTGCTGATAAATGCTCGGCAGAATCACTTAATGCACTAGCAGTGCCTTTCATTGGCATCGCTTTTAATGTGTTGCCTTGCTTCTGAATAAATAATTCTGGAGATTGAGACAAAATAAAGTTAGAGTCTTCAGCAATGAATGCACCAAATCTTCCAGGCTGGCGTTTTCTCAAGCGTGCATATAGTGCCAGCGGATCGCCGTAGGATTCACCGCCGATTCGAAAGGTATGGTTAATTTGATAAGTGTCACCATTGCGGATGTACTCTTGAATAGTCTGAACATCGGATGTGAACTGCTCTTCATTGATTGAAAAATTAAGGCTAGCAACGCCCGCGATTCGAGAGTCAGACTCTAGCGCACTGACTCTGCTGTCAATAAAGTCATCAACATCCTGCTTGCTGAGGCTTTCATGCGATTTAAAGGACCAAGCCTTTACGAGTGGATGATTGCTCTTTTTCTCGACTTGGCGCCGAGTAATATTGTGAAGGTATAGACCTAATTCATAAGCAAACGCAGCGACAATATATTCACCGCGAGCTAAGGCCTCATTAATGCTCTGCAGACATTCATCTACAGCTGCAATTGTTTCGGAAGGCGTGGGCTGAGGATAGATCGTCCAACACCGCAGCGCCCCCTCATAAAGGCGACTGCTTGGTTTGGGATGACTGCTTTTGGCGTCATCAAGCAATATCATGCTAATGGCCGTTAGAGCTCAAATGGGGATTTGTGATTACTTTAAAACGGTAGCCGATTCGATTGTGACTGTCTTGCTAGGTACATCCGACATGCGACCCATCTTTGGTGCTGATGCAATCATGGTGGGAATTTTGCGAATGGCATCAATGGTTTGCGTGCCAGAGATCACTTTACCGAATACGGTATAGCCATTACCCATAGCATTTGGATAATTCAAGCCTTCATTGTCTTTAACATTGATAAAGAACTGGGCTGTTGCTGAATCCGGGTCAGAAGTGCGAGCCATGGCAATCGTGTATGTCTGATTTTTGAGACCATTTTGGGCTTCTGAGACTACCGGTGCATTGGTTGGCTTTTGAGTTAAGTCTGAAGTAAACCCTCCACCTTGAATCATGAAGCCATCAATCACACGGTGAAAAATTGTGCCGTTATAAAAACCGCTATTCACGTAGTTTAGAAAGTTTGCAGTTGTTTTTGGCGCCTTGACTGAATCCAACTCAACAACAAAATTACCCATAGTGGTTTTAAATTCTACTTTTGGACCTGCAAAGCTTGCGGCACTGGCAATAAGGCTAGTAACCATGATTAGGGAGGCGATGATTTTGCGCATAGTAGGGATCCTTAAAAATCTCACAAAAATAGAGTAAATATGATTGTATTGCTCAAAGACCGGAGGGTACTTGGCCTGCATAACGATAAGCCGCCTCTTCGAACATGTTTGGTCTATCTAGATAATCCATGGCCCAATCAATGGTGTCGACACCCCAAAAAGCATGGCCATTTATTACGAGAGTGGGTACGCCAAACGCACCATCTGTCTTTGCACTCTCTGTGTTGCTCATGAGCTTTGCTTTGATCTCTGGCGCATCCGGTTTTGGCGTGTCTGCTGCTAAGCCCAGATATTGGCAAAATTCTGGCCAAGATAAATTGGGATCTTTGCCCTCTACCCAAACATACTCAAAAGCACGCTCAACCATTTCCCACTGAGCATTTTCCTGAACTAGCAAACGCTGGGCTGCAACTGTGAGAAAAGGGTGGTGCTCTGGAAAGCGAAACGGAAGACCTAACTTTTCAGCAAGCCAAACACAGTATTGGTAAGTATGAGGACGCTTGGCTTCGATCTCTCCGGGGCCGCGATTATCGGTGGCGCGGAAAAGGCCGCCCAATAAGATTGGTGCAGGCTCAATAGCTAGCCGCTTCTCAAGGCGATGGCGTTGCTTCACATAAAAGTACGAAAACGGAGAGATGATGTCGTAATAAAACGTCCCTTTGATTGGCTCCGCACTAAGCTGTTCTGGCGTCATTTCTGATTTGATTCCGAATCTAACTTGCGTAAGAAAGCCATCTTCTCAGCAATTTGGCTTTCAAGACCTCTATCCACAGGTGTATACCAATGTGGCTCTGCCATTCCTTCCGGCAGGTAAGACTCCCCGGCAGCATAGGCATGAGGTTCATCATGCGCATAACGATATTCTTTACCATGCCCTAACTCTTTCATGAGTTTCGTTGGGGCGTTGCGTAAATGATTTGGAACTGGCTTACTCTGATCATTGGCAACATAGGCCCTTGCTGCGTTATACGCCTTATAACTTGCATTGCTTTTAGCGGCGATCGCTAAATACACTACAGCTTGTCCAAGCGCTAGCTCGCCTTCGGGTGAACCAAGTCTCTCAAAGGTTTGTGCAGCATCATTTGCTAGCTGCATTGCTCTAGGGTCGGCAAGACCAATATCCTCCCAGGCCATCCGAATGATTCTGCGAGCAAGATATCGCGGGTCTGCTCCACCATCTAGCATTCTGCAAAACCAATAAAGGGCTGCATCTGGATTTGAGCCGCGTACTGATTTGTGTAAGGCGGAGATTTGATCGTAAAAGTGGTCGCCGCCTTTATCAAAGCGCCTAGCTTGAACTGTCAAAGCGTTCTCAATAAATTCCTGATCTACTTTTTGAATCTGAGAGTTCGGCGTTGAGACAGCATTACGCACTTGCTCTACTAAATTTAATAATCGCCTAGCATCACCATCCGCATGAGAAATGAGGCTGTCAATAGCTGTCGATTCAAACTGAAGGCTGGGCATCGCAAATTCATGTGCGCGAATAAATAACTGCTTAAGCTCCTCAGCGCTTAATGATTTCAGTACATAAACTTGTGCACGTGAGAGTAGGGCTGAGTTGACCTCAAATGAGGGATTTTCAGTGGTAGCGCCTATAAAGTTAAATAAGCCAGACTCAACATGCGGCAACAACGCATCTTGTTGACTTTTATTAAAACGGTGAATCTCATCTACAAACAAAATAGTTTGCCGACCGTATTGAGACATGCTTTGCTGTGCTTGCTCAATAGCTTCGCGAATTTCTTTTACTCCAGCAAGAACGGCTGATATCGCGATGAATTCTCGATCAAAGGCCTTTGCTGAAAGTCTCGCTAAGGTAGTCTTACCAACCCCAGGCGGACCCCATAGAATCATTGAATGGGGCTTGCCAGAAGCAAAAGCAAGATTGAGTGGTTTACCTGTGGCTAGAAGGTGTGTTTGTCCAATGACTTCTTCAATGCTTTTTGGGCGCAAGGCTTCCGCTAAGGGTGGCGGAGGCGCTTGATCGAATAAATTGCCCATGTGTGATTAATTAGTTTTGTACAAACAAAATCACAAGGGCAGCCCAGATTAGGCATCCAGAAGAAACTACTGTCAGTCGATTGCGCATAGTCATAAATGCACCGAATGCCTCTTCATTGGAAAAATAGTATTGGTAGGTTTCTTTATCGATATTACGCTGGATTACCAGAGCCGATGCCAAGATCACCAGCCCCACTGGAATATAAATATGCAATGCGACCCAAGCTACTAAGGCTGGTATCACACCCCAAATCCATGCATTACGATCTTCCCAGCGATCACCCGGAGGCGCTTTGCCTAGGGTATGTAAATTGGCTCCCCAATGTAATGCGCCCATGAAGGCGGTAATCACTGCACCGTAACCAGCAAGCGACTCTGCGCTCAAATAGTTCAGTGGGGTTGGCGCTAACTGCACCATTAAGGCTAGGCCAACAAAAGGAATCAGGCCTGCATAGGCTAATTTACGGACTAGGGGTGGCAATGGGTTCACAAAAAACTTCTTTACTTAGATTGATAGATGTTGAGTTGGAAAATCACTGATCGTAGGTATAGACGCCACGTCCAGTTTTGCGACCAAGGTAGCCGGCAGCTACCATCTCACGAAGCAATGGGCAAGGACGGTACTTAGAATCACTGAAGTTCTCAAAGTAGACTTCCATTACCGCGAGGCAGGTATCAAGACCAATTAAGTCGGCTAAAGCCAAAGGACCAATAGGTTGATTGCAGCCCAGCTTCATACCAGCATCAATATCTTCAGGGCTAGCAAGGCCTTCATGGAGAACAAAGAAGGCTTCATTAATCATCGGCAACAAAATACGGTTCACCACGAAGCCTGGAGAGTTTTTTACAGTGATTGGCTCTTTGCCAATCCGCTGAGCCATTTCGATTATGGCTGCATGGGTTTCATCTGAGGTTTGCAAACCGCGAATCACTTCAACCAATGCCATCATCGGAGGTGGATTGAAAAAGTGCATACCAATGAAGCGGCTTGGATTGGAGTCTAAGGCGGCAAGCTTAGTAATAGATAGTGAAGAGGTGTTCGTAGCAATAATCGTTTCTTTGCTGACGATCTCATCAACCTGCTTCAAAATCTTTTCTTTAATAGACTGATTTTCGGTAGCAGCCTCTATGACTAATTGCAGCCCCTTTAAGTCAGCATATGAGGTACTAGCTTTGATGCGCTTGAGGGTAGCATCTTTTGCTTCAGTAGTCAGCGTTTCTTTTTTAACTAGGCGATCTAGACTCTTACTAATCTGACTTAAACCGCGCTCAACAGCGGCATCACTAATATCAACCATGACGACATCAAGACCGGCAACTGCGCAAACTTGCGCAATACCGTTTCCCATTGTGCCCGCACCAATAACTCCGATTGATTGAATCTTCATGCTATTTCCTTTTTTGATACTGTGATGAGCCAAATAATTGTTCTCTTGCTTTGTCGTCATGCAAGGGCTTACGTAATGCAGTTAATACTTCAACACCGCGCTTCACAGCAGGGCGCTCACTAATCATTTCAAACCAGCGCTGGAAATGTGGAAACTCATTGATATCAATGCCTTGGTTCTTCCAATTTCGCGTCCATGGAAAAATAGCGATATCGGCTATGGAATAACTTTTGCCAGCAATATAGGGATTATCTTTCAGTTGATGATCGATAACTCCGTATAAGCGCTTTGCTTCATTAGTGTAGCGAGTGATGGCATAGTCAATTTTCTCTGGCGCATAGATCCGGAAGTGGTGGTTTTGCCCTAAAAGCGGCCCTAGACCACCCATCTGGAACATCAACCATTGCAATACCTCATATTTACCTCGGGTAGATTTCGGTAGAAACTTCCCCGTTTTGGCGGCCAGGTAAAGCAAAATCGCGCCAGATTCGAAGAGGTGGATGGGTTTGCCATCAGGCCCATTCGGATCGATGATTGCTGGAATCTTATTGTTTGGGCTAATGGCCAAGAATTCAGGTTTGAATTGGTCGCCAGCACCAATATCAATTGGGTGGGCAATCCAGTCTTTGCCTAATTTATAGCCACACTCTTCAAGCATGATGTGGACCTTGTGACCATTAGGGGTTGGCCAGCTGTAAACATCAATGATGTTTTTATTGGGTTTGCTTGTAGCCATGATCAATCCTCTTATAGTATTTGTAAGCGCTCTAATGCAGCTAAAAGCGTTTCTTCTTTTTTAGCAAAGCAAAAACGAATAACGCCTGACTCGACTGGTTTGGCGTAAAAAGCAGAAACAGGAATAGCGGCTACACCCATTTCTGTGGTCAGCCAGGAGCAAAAATCGGCCTCACTCATTCTTGCTTGGGGTATCTTGAGTTGGGTGTAATTGGCACACTGAAAATAGGTTGCTGGTGCTGGCAATAGTTTGAAGTCAGTCTGTTTCAGACCCTCACTAAAGTAATCTCGCTTAGCTTGATAAAAGGATGCGAGTCCCAAGTAATGATTAGAATTTTTAAGGTATTCGGCCAATCCATATTGCATTGGCGTGTTAACTGTAAAAACATTGAACTGATGTATCTTGCGAAATTCTTTCATCATCGTTGCAGGCGCAGCTACATAACCTAGCTTCCAGCCCGTGACATGATAGGTTTTGCCAAAACTGGATATTAGAAAACTTCTGGCTGCCAATTCAGGGTGGCCTGCAATGCTGGCATGGTGTTGTCCGTCAAATACCATGTGTTCGTAGACCTCATCGCTCAAGATAATGGCGTTGGTGCTTCGGACTAGATTTGCCAATCGATCAAGATCTTTTCTTTGCCAAATCATCCCAGTTGGATTGTGAGGCGTATTGATGATGACCAGTCGCGTTTTTGGATGAATTGCTTTAGCCAAGTCATCCCACGGAATCGAATATGAATTGACGCATCCTTGCTCATCACGATTAGCTATTAAAGATACAGCAATCGTTTTACCGCCTGCCAATTCAATGGAGGGGCGATAACTGTCGTAGGCTGGCTCAATAATGACAACTTCATCGCCCGGACTGACGCATGACAGGATGGTTGTCAAGATTCCTTGAGTGCCGCCAGCGGTGATGGTGATCTCGGTATCGGGATCGTAGTCATGACCGTATAAGCTTGAGATTTTCTGGGCAACCCCTTGGCGTAATTCTGGGATTCCAGCCATTGGCGGATATTGATTGTGATCAGCAAGCATGGCCGCATTGACCTGAGATATGAGCTCTCGATCACACGGGAAGTCCGGAAAACCTTGACCCAAGTTAATGGCCTGATGTTTTGAGGCGAGTGCTGACATGACTGT
Organism: beta proteobacterium CB; assembly: GCA_000342265.1. Classification (NCBI taxonomy): domain Bacteria; kingdom Pseudomonadati; phylum Pseudomonadota; class Betaproteobacteria; species beta proteobacterium CB. The sequence continues at coordinate 1,002,981 of CP004348.1, read as the reverse complement.
AAATACCGTTGTCCCCACCTCAGGTAGGCGACTTGGAAATACTGGGGTTGGAAGGGTGTTTTGGCTCATGAAGGCGGTTTAGGACAAATAGCTCGGGTAATCGCTAGAATGGTAGAAATTCATATTCAAATTGTGCCATGTTGATCGTCCTTTCACCTGCTAAATCCTTAGACTACAAAACGCCTGCGAAGGTTAAGGCCCCTACATTGCCTGAATTTGTCTCGGAATCAGCTAAGTTGATAGCTGACTTAAAGAAATTGTCCCCTCAGGAAGTCGCCAATCTGATGGGTTTATCGGATCAGTTGGCTGCGCTGAATGTGGGGCGTTATCGCGACTGGTCTAAGAAATTTACTGAAGAAAATAGCAAGCCAGCAATTTATGCTTTTGATGGCGATGTCTATGACGGGTTTGATGTGAAGACGCTCGATGCCAAGGCTATTGCCTTTGCACAAGACCATATTCGTATTTTGTCGGGTCTATATGGAGCCTTGCGTCCCCTGGATTTAATGCAGCCTTATCGCTTGGAGATGGGTACTTCCTTTAAAAATGCGCGAGGGAAAGATCTGTACGCATTTTGGGGTGAGCGTGTGACTGATTCATTGAAGCAGGTTCTGGAGCAACAAAAGAAACCCGTGCTTCTCAACTTGGCTTCTGAAGAGTACTTCAAGGTATTGCAAGCGAAGAACTTAGATTGCCCAGTGATTTCTCCGATATTTCAGGATTGTAAAGATGGCAAATACAAAATTATTTCCTTCTACGCCAAGCGGGCTAGGGGATTAATGGCGCGCTATGTGGTTGAGAACCGGATTACTGATGCTGCAGATTTGAAGGGCTTCAATTTGGATGGTTATAAATATGTCCCTTCGGAATCGAAACCAGAAAAGCCCCTTTTTAGACGTCCCGAAAGAAAGTAGGGTGGTCCACAATGGCTGTACATCGCACTAAATCCTCGCAACGCGCCTCACCAGATGTTGAGCGCCTAGTGGCGGACGCCATCTCCTTGGCGGCTTCAGGCAGTCATATTGAAGACCAGTTTTGGGAAGAGCGATTAAATGTTCGCTTAATGCGTCTTCTCAAAAGCCAAAATCAAAATGTGATTGACGCTGCATTGGATCAAACGTTTCGAATTAATACCGTAGCCTTCGAGGTGCTTGCTGATTGTGCTGAGACCTTGGCTGAATCCTTGGTCATGGAGCATGAAGGTCAGAATTGGGATGTACTCCTATTGGCTTTACCAATAGTTGCACATACCCGCTATCAAATTCCTTCAGGCGCACTCTCAGTTAGCGTCATTGAATCTACTGCCGCTGCATTGCATAGTTCAATTGCCTCAACAGATACGCGCTTAGCGATTGTGCCTTGGCTCTATAGCATTGATCAAATGCCACATTCACACTGCCAAACACGATTGCTTACCGAGGCTTTGGCCACTGCTGCCATTACTGCAAGTGAGATCAAGCTAGAGTTGCGTGAGATGTCAGAGACCATTGCCGTATTAGCTGATCCGCGCTTCATCATTGCTGCAGTTGCAGCACCATCAGGAACCCCTCTTTTCCGCTGGCAAGCTGAAGCGCCGACACGTCAAGAGCGGGGTGTGAGTTTGATCGGTTGGCAGAATGCGATGCAAGAGCCTATTGCTGCGCTCTTACCCGGCTGCGAATTTGAGCTCTTGTTACCAGAGGCGTATTTCACGAACTGTCGGTTGGCGGATAAGCAAGTTCGCCCCTTAAGCATTCGAGCCGCCGTTAATTATCTCGAGAGCACTCTCGGGGTGCTGCCCGCTGGTTTGTCTTGTGTAGTAGGGGCATTTGGCGAAGATCAAGCTGATGAGTATCGAATCTCCTTCAGCTTAAAAGGCTCCTCTGATGTGGTTTATGGAGTCATTTGGCCGCTCTACGATCGTGAGAGTGTTGCCAATGATGCGCTCAATGATCTTTCTGATGATGAAAGTCCAATGAAGCGGATTGCAGATGCACTTCGTGACGCTGGTGTTGAAGACGTCTTCCGTCACGCGATGCTCTTTGACCCCGAGCTTTGTGATGATTGTGGGGCGCCATTATTTCCGGATCGCTCGGGCGATGCTGTTCATGCAGAGTTGCCTGATGATGCACCAACACAGCAGCCCCTATTCCACTAGGTCAATTATTAATCTTCAAAAGCGATAGATATAAATAAAAAAGCCGAGGATCACTCGGCTTTTTTAAAGTGAAGCAGTTACTTTTAGTTTTGTGTAAATGGCTCAGCGTCAGCAAATAAGTGAGGAAGTTTGCCTGTCTTCATTTCTGCGGTTTGGCAGAAATCAGCAAGGCGAGTTCCAGACTTAATATTGAAAAGCATTGCCTTATTACCCAACACTACAAGATCGTGTCCAGTATTGGTGTTCTTGTAACGCAAGCTTCCTGGTAAAGAATTCTCACGCTTCAAATCAAAAGTTTTAGATTCCCAAGTAAGGCGAACCTTTTCAGTTGTTCCTGTAGTTTTGAATTGCTTACTATCGCTACAAGTCCAAGTAGATACTTCTTCGCTAGCAAAGGCTGAGGCTGAGCCTAAGAGGCCGGCTGTAACCAAGCTAACGATGAGAAGAGTTTGCTTCATATGTGTAAATCCTTATGAGAGGAGATGCTTAACGCCAGCTTGCTCTTCAAGCAATTCGTTGAGAGTATGGTTCATGCGTTCACGTGAGAACTCATCAATTTCCAAACCTTCAACCATCTTGTATTCGCCATTTTCGCAAACTACTGGGTAGCCGTAAATTACTTCAGCAGGAATGCCGTACTCGCCCTTTGATGGAATACCCATCGTGACCCACTTACCATTTGTGCCTAGGACCCAGTCACGAATATGATCGATTGCTGCGTTAGCTGCAGAAGCTGCTGAAGAGAGACCGCGGGCTTCGATAATGGCGGCGCCACGTTTGCCAACTGTAGGGATGAATGTGTCTTTATTCCATACTGGATCATTGATGCTGTCTTTTACAGACTTGCCATCAATCGTTGCAAAGCGATAGTCTGGGTACATTGTTGGGCTGTGGTTACCCCAAACAACCAATTTCTCGATATCGGCAACAGGCTTATTCAGCTTGTTAGCTAATTGTGAGAGGGCACGGTTGTGATCCAAGCGCAACATCGCAGTGAAATTCTTTGCAGGAATATCTGGAGCAGATTTCATGGCGATATAGGCATTGGTATTTGCTGGATTACCAACAACCAGTACCTTGACAGTCTTCTTAGCTACAGCATTCAATGCCTTGCCTTGAGCTGTAAAAATCTGTGCATTAGCTGAGAGCAAATCTTTGCGCTCCATGCCTGGGCCGCGTGGGCGCGCGCCAACCAACAGAGCAACGTCAATATCTTTGAACGCTGTCATTGGGTCAGAGTGGGCTGTCATTCCTGCCAATAATGGGAAAGCGCAGTCTTCTAATTCCATCATCACGCCAGTTAAGGCTTTTTGAGCCTTTTCATCTGGAATTTCAAGTAACTGGAGGATTACTGGCTGATCTTTGCCTAACAAGTCGCCATTGGCGATGCGAAAGAGGAGGGAATATCCGATTTGACCGGCTGCACCGGTGACTGCAACACGCATTGGGGCTTTTGCCATTACTAATAACTCCAGTTGAGGTTAATTAATGAAATCTTTTCTATTATCCATTCAAGTGTATGAACTTTCCATTTACACTGTCAATCATGTCTTATATAAGATATGAGATAAGCTTGAATTTTATCTAATAGAAGCTGTTGTGGAGTTAATTTGTCACTGATATCCGAACCAATTGCCTCATTTAGCCCTCTTTATGAGCAGATTAAAGCCATGATTCTGGCCAGCTTACAGGCCTCAGAATGGTTGCCTGGGGATGCTATCCCCAGCGAAATGGAGCTTGCGGCTCGCTATGCAGTCAGCCAGGGCACTGTACGCAAGGCCATTGATGAGTTAGCCGCTCAGAATTTGCTGGTTAGACGTCAGGGTAAGGGCACTTTTGTAGCAACCCACCAAGAGGAAGATTTCCAATATCGTTTTTTACGCCTCGAGCCTGATTCTGGTCAGAAATTGCACCTTAAAAACCAGTTCTTAGCCTGTGAAAATGTCAAATCTGATCCTTACATAGCCAAGTTGCTTAAATTAAAGGCAGGTGACCCTGTTATTCGGATTGATCGCGTGCAAAGCTCTGCGGGGCGGCCCATCGCATTTGAGGAGATTTGGTTGCCAGTGGGGCGCTTTGAAGGTCTCACTCTAGATGCGCTGAATGCTTGGTCGGGGCCTATGTATGCTTTCTACGAGAGTCAATATGCCACGCACATGGTGCGAGCAGAGGAAAAAATTAAGGCAGTCTTAGCAAATGCAGAGCTTGCAAAACACTTGCAGGTTCAGGAAGGTGTCGCCTTGCTATCAGTTGAGCGTGTCGCTTTTACCTACGGGAATAAACCAGTAGAAATTCGTCGCGCTCGGTATGACACTTCTGATCAGCACTACGACAATAAATTGAACTAAGTAGTACACTCAAAAATCAGTAAAAACCACTATTTAACCCCTTTAAACGCTAAAAAGTCCCCGCCAACCCCAAGGTTTCTAATAGAATATGTTGCAACACAACAAAACCACAATAAACCTCCACCGAAAGATTGAGATTACCCATGGTTGATGCACAGCAAAACGTAAAAAAAGATAGACCGGTTTATCGAAACATTGGTCTTGCCCAGTTGATCAAATACCGCCTTCCGTGGGCTGGAAAAGTATCTATTCTTCATCGCATTAGCGGAGCAGCTTTATTTTTAATGTTGCCGTTCTTGCTCTATCTCTTGGATCAAAGCTTGGCATCAGAAGTGAGCTATCAAAAGTTCCAGGCAATTACTGGCCACGTACTGGTAAAAATCATTCTTCTGGGATTAATTTGGTCATTCTTGCACCATTTCTGCGCAGGCATCCGTTATCTCTTGTTGGATTTGGAGATTGGTGTTGAAAAAGCAGAAGCCAACCGCTCAGCGATCGTTGTTTTTGTTCTAGGTCTTGCTTTGACTGCGGTTGTTGGCCTCAAACTTTTTGGCTTGTTCTAAGCACTTCTTTACTAAGGAAATCTAATGCCTATTTATCAAATTGGACCGAAGCGCTTAGTTGTGGGCGCGCATTACGGCCTTAAAGAGTGGATCATTCAACGCGCAACTGCCATTGTGATGGTGATTTTTACTATCGTTTTGTTAGTTGACTATTGCATTACTGGTAGCGCTACTTATGAAGGTTGGGCTGCATTGTTTAGCAATCAGTTCATGAAACTCTTAACGCTTTTGTTCTTCATCAGTTTGTTCTATCACGCTTGGATTGGAATCCGTGATATTTGGATGGATTACATCAAGCCTGTCAGCATTCGTTTAACACTCCAAGTGTTAACTGTTTTGTATCTCGTAGCCTGTGCGGCCTATGCCGTACAAATTTTGTGGAAAGTGTAATTCAATGACCGCGATTAAAAAAGCATTGCCACGCCGCCGTTTCGACGCGGTAATTATTGGTGCAGGTGGTTCAGGTATGCGCGCTTCTTTGCAATTAGCAGAAGCTGGCCTGAACGTTGCGGTGTTAACTAAAGTTTTCCCAACTCGTTCGCATACTGTTGCTGCACAGGGTGGTATCGGTGCCTCACTAGGGAACATGAGTGAAGATAATTGGCACTATCACTTTTATGACACCATCAAAGGTTCTGACTGGTTGGGCGACCAAGACGTCATCGAATTTATGTGTCGCGAAGCTCCTAAAGTCGTTTATGAGTTAGAGCATTTTGGTATGCCTTTTGACCGCAACCCAGACGGCACGATTTATCAGCGCCCATTTGGTGGTCACACTGCAAACTATGGCGAAAAGGCTGTTCAACGTGCTTGCGCAGCGGCTGACCGTACTGGCCATGCAATGTTGCACACTTTGTATCAACGTAACGTCCGTGCAAAAACGAATTTCTTTGTTGAGTGGTTGGCGCTTGATCTGATTCGTGATGATGCAGGCGATGTTGTCGGTGTTACAGCGCTCGAAATGGAAACGGGTCAGGTTTACATCTTGGAAACTAAAGTAGTCATGATGGCTACTGGCGGTGCAGGCCGTATTTGGGATGCATCAACCAATGCCTTCATTAATACCGGTGACGGTATGGGTCTGGCAGCACGCGCAGGTATTCCATTAGAAGATATGGAATTCTGGCAATTCCACCCAACCGGCGTAGCTGGTGCGGGCGTATTGTTGACAGAAGGTTGCCGTGGTGAAGGTGGCATCTTGCGTAACAAGGATGGCGAGCGTTTCATGGAGCGTTATGCGCCTACCTACAAAGATTTGGCGCCGCGCGATTTCGTTTCTCGCTGCATGGACCAAGAGATTAAAGAAGGTCGTGGCTGTGGACCGAATGGTGACTATGTTGTTCTCGATTTAACGCACATCGGTGCTGAGACCATCATGAAGCGTTTGCCTTCTGTCTACGAAATTGGTATTAACTTTGCTAACGTTGACGTTACTAAAGAGCCAATTCCGGTTGTGCCAACTATTCACTATCAAATGGGCGGTATTCCTACTAATATCAACGGTCAAGTTGTTGTGCCAGCTAACGGCAAACATAACGAAATCGTTAATGGTCTCTATGCCATTGGTGAGTGCTCTTGCGTATCCGTACACGGTGCAAACCGTTTGGGTACGAACTCATTGCTCGACCTCTTGGTGTTTGGTCGTGCGGCCGGTAATCACATTGTTGCAATGGATCTCAAGAATCGTGAGTTCAAGCCATTGCCTGCCAATGCTGGTGAACAAACTATGGCGCGTATTGCTGCTCTTGATAACTCAACTTCTGGTGAGTATGCACAAGACGTTGCGAATGACATTCGTAAAACAATGCAGAAATATGCTGGCGTATTCCGCAATCAAGAATTGATGGATGAAGGTGTTCGTCAAATGGCCAAGCTAACTGAGCGTGCGAAACACTTGTGGTTAAAAGATAAGTCCGACATCTTCAACACTGCTCGTATTGAGGCTTTAGAAGTTGCCAACTTGATCGAAGCTGCAAATGCAACAATGATTTCAGCTGCAGCGCGTACTGAAAGTCGTGGTGCGCATTCACATGATGATCATCAAGAACGCGATGATGACAACTGGATGAAGCACACACTTTGGTATAGCGAAGGCAATCGCTTGGATTACAAGCCGGTTGTTTTGAAGCCATTGACTGTTGAGTCTTTCCCTCCTAAAGAACGTACTTTCTAAGCGAAGAGAAATTAAAAATGAGTGATATTCGTATATTTGAAATTTACCGCTACGATCCAGATGTCGATGCAGCTCCACGCATGGAGCGGTATGAGCTTGAGTTGACTGGCGAACGTATGTTGTTGGATGCCTTGATTTCTCTTAAGAAACAGGATGAAACCATTTCCTATCGTCGTTCATGCCGTGAAGGTGTTTGTGGCTCTGATGCCATGAACATTAATGGTAAGAATGGTTTGGCTTGCTTAACTAATATGTTGACTTTGCCTAAGGTCATCACATTGCGCCCATTACCTGGCTTGCCAGTCGTACGCGATTTGATTGTCGACATGACTTTGTTCTTCAAGCAATACCTGTCTATCAAGCCTTACTTGGTAAATGACAATCCATTCCCAGAGAAAGAGCGTCTCCAGAGTCCTGAAGAGCGTGAAGAGTTGAATGGTTTGTATGAGTGCATCTTGTGTGCATCATGCTCAACTTCATGCCCATCTTTCTGGTGGAATCCTGATAAGTTCGTGGGACCAGCAGGTTTGCTTCAGGCGTATCGCTTTATCGCCGATAGTCGCGATGAAGACACTGCAGCGCGCTTGGATAACTTGGAAGATCCGTATCGTTTATTCCGTTGCCACACCATCATGAACTGCGTGGACGTTTGTCCTAAGCATTTGAATCCAACCAAGGCAATTGGAAAGATTAAGGAATTGATGGTACGAAGGGCAGTATGACCCTCACTAATGCAGAGTTATATCGCCTAAAGAGTGATGCCCGCAGGGGTTTGCTTGAGAACGATTTAATTCTGCAGCGTTTTTTTGAGCGTTACGGCGCTCAACTTACTGCAGAAGATGGACAGGTATTAAGCCAGTTGCTAGCCTTAGAAGACAATGACCTGATGGATTTATTGATTGGTCGCAAGGATTCTGTAGCAGCACTGGAAAAGGAGTCAGAAATGGACTCCTTTAAAGCGGTTTTACTGAAGCTGAGACAGAAGTAATTCGGCTTTTTGGTGCAATAGTATTACGGACGCATGATCAAATAGTGTATTAATCATCAATTTGAATGACTAAGGATTAGAAATGATTGAATCGGACATCAAGGCAAAATTATCGTTTTCGGACGGCACACCAGATATCGACTTGCCAATTTACAAAGGCACGATTGGCCCTGACGTAATCGATATTCGTAAGCTTTACGGTCAAACCGGTAAGTTCACTTACGATTCAGGCTTTCTATCCACAGCGTCATGCAACAGCAAAATCACTTACATCGATGGTGATAAGGGTGAGCTGCTCTACCGTGGTTATCCAATCGAAGATCTCGCTCATAACTGCGACTTCTTAGAGGTTTGCTATCTGCTCTTGAACGGTGAGTTACCAAACGCCAAACAGAAAAAAGATTTTGAAGAATTAGTCATGCACCACACAATGGTTCATGAGCAAATGCAATTCTTCTTGCGCGGCTTCCGTCGCGATGCTCATCCAATGTCTGTATTGACTGGCTTGGTTGGTGCAATGGCTGCTTTCTATCATGATGAGATTGATTACAGCGAGCCACATGCCCGTGAAGTTGCTCAGATTCGTCTGATTGCGAAGATGCCTACATTGGTAGCGATGGCCTATAAATATTCCGTAGGTCAACCATTTATCTATCCTGATAATTCCTTATCCTACACAGCAAACTTCATGCGCATGATGTTTGCAACACCTTGTGAAGAGTACAAGGTCAATCCGGTATTGGTTCGCGCTTTAGATCGTATCTTCACATTGCATGCTGACCATGAGCAGAATGCTTCTACATCAACAGTACGCTTGTGCGGCTCATCTGGCACTAATCCATTTGCTGCCATTTCTGCAGGTATCGCTTGTCTATGGGGTCCTGCTCACGGCGGTGCCAATGAAGCTTGCTTGCAGATGTTGAATGAGATCCAAGCTAACGGTGGCGTGGATACGATTGGTGACTTTATTGCCCAAGTCAAAGACAAGAACTCCAGCGTTCGTCTGATGGGCTTTGGCCATCGCGTTTACAAAAATTTCGATCCACGTGCGAAGTTAATGCGTGAGACATGTCATGAAGTGCTGAAAGAGATGGGTCTTGAAAATGATCCTTTGTTCAAGTTGGCCATGACTCTTGAGAAAATTGCTCTTGAAGATGAGTATTTCGTGAGCCGTAAGCTCTATCCAAACGTTGATTTCTACTCCGGAATTGTTCAGCGCGCATTAGGCGTCCCAACAGAAATGTTTACCTGTATTTTTGCCTTAGCAAGAACAGTAGGTTGGATTGCTCAATGGGAAGAAATGATTACTGATCCTGAGTACAAGATTGGTCGTCCACGTCAGTTGTATGTTGGCGAAACTTCTCGCAAGGTTCCTAACATTTCTCTACGCAAATAAAAGTATTAGAGGATTTACATGTCACGCACGCTTTACGACAAATTGTGGGATGACCATGTCGTCTACTCTGAACAAGATGGCACGGCCACGATTTATATAGATCGTCAGTTATTGCATGAGGTGACAAGTCCTCAAGCTTTTGAGGGGTTGAACTTAGCCGGTCGTCCAGTTTGGCGTATTTCTGCCAATTTGGCCGTTTCTGATCACAACGTTCCAACCACGGATCGTTCTGAGGGCATTACAGATCCGATATCTAAGTTACAAGTAGATACGCTGGATCAAAACTGCGATGCTTTTGGTATTACTCAGTACAAGATGAACGATACCCGCCAGGGTATTGTTCATGTCATTGGGCCGGAGCAGGGTGCAACCTTGCCAGGCATGACGGTGGTCTGCGGTGATTCGCATACAAGTACCCATGGTGCCTTTGGTGCATTGGCATTTGGTATTGGCACATCGGAAGTGGAGCATGTATTGGCTACACAAACCTTGCTCATGAAAAAGAGTAAGAACATGCTGGTTAAGGTTGATGGACGCCTTCAACCAGGATCAACTGCGAAAGATATTGTTCTTGCCGTGATTGGTAAAATTGGTACTGCAGGCGGAACTGGGTACACCATTGAGTTTGCGGGTGAAGCTATTCGCAATCTGTCTATGGAAGGTCGCATGACCCTCTGTAACATGGCAATTGAGGCGGGTGCGCGCGCTGGACTTGTTGCAGTTGATGAAACTACTATTGAATATATTCAGGGCAGACCCTACGCACCTAAAGGTGAGGCCTTGCGTCATGCTTTGCAATACTGGCGCACTCTACATTCTGATGTAGATGCCAAGTTTGATGCTGTAGTGGAGTTGCGTGCCGAAGAGATTGCCCCTCAAGTAACTTGGGGTACATCACCAGAAATGGTTTTGGCAATCAGCGACCGCGTTCCTGATCCTGAAAAAGAGCGTGATGCGAATAAACGCTCTGCAATGGAGCGTGCACTTGAGTACATGGGACTTGTTCCAAACACACCATTAAGTAATATTTCGATTGATAAAGTTTTCATTGGATCTTGCACCAACAGTCGCATTGAGGATATTCGTGCTGCTGCCAAGGTAGTTGATCGCTTAGGAAAAAAAGTAGCTACTAATGTGAAATTAGCCTTGGTTGTTCCTGGGTCTGGTCTAGTAAAAGCTCAGGCTGAACGAGAGGGTTTAGACCGGGTGTTTAAAGCTGCAGGCTTTGAGTGGCGCGAGCCAGGTTGTTCAATGTGTTTAGCGATGAATGCCGATCGCCTAGAGCCAGGTGAGCGTTGCGCCTCAACTTCTAATCGTAATTTTGAAGGTCGCCAAGGTAACGGCGGTAGAACGCATTTAGTAAGTCCAGCAATGGCAGCTGCTGCTGCGATTGAGGGCCACTTTGTTGATGTTCGTAAGATTTCTTAAGGAAATACAGTGATTAAATGGTCTTCTTTCACAATGATTAAAAAATTAACCATCGTTGCTGTTGCGGGAATTTTTCTTTCTGCTTGCAGCAACATGATGGAAGGTCTCGGCAAGGATATGCAAACCATGGGTAACTCTATGGGTGGTAACTCTACGAATACCAATAGTGGCAATCAATCCCAAACTAAAGGTAAAGATGTTGTTGTGACGCCGGTGAAGTAAGCGCACAGTCAATATTTAGCGAAGATCATTATGGAAAAATTTACGGTATACAAAGGCTTGGTTGCGCCGCTTAATCGCGAGAATGTCGATACCGATGCCATCATCCCAAAGCAATTCTTAAAATCAATTAAGAAAACTGGCTTTGGTCAGAATTTATTTGACGAGTGGCGCTATCTAGACCATGGTGAGCCTGGCCAGGATTGCAGCAGTCGCCCGGTTAACCCTGATTTTGTTTTAAACCAGCCGCGTTATAAAGATGCGGGTATTTTGCTGGCACGCAAGAATTTTGGTTGTGGCAGCTCCCGAGAGCATGCGCCATGGGCATTGGATCAGTACGGCTTTAGAGCTGTGATTGCCCCGAGCTTTGCCGATATTTTCTACAACAATTGCTTTAAAAATGGACTTTTGCCGATTGTTCTTACCGAGCTACAGGTTGACCATTTATTTAATGAAACGCTGGCTTTTACCGGCTATCAACTGACTATTGACCTGGAAGCCCAGCAAGTCATTACCCCCGTCGGCACTGCCTATAGCTTCGATGTAGCTCCGTTCAGAAAGCATTGCCTCCTGAATGGCCTGGACGACATTGGCTTAACTCTGCAACATGCAGATAAAATCAAGGCTTATGAAGCTGAGCGTATCCTCAAGATGCCTTGGCTTGCGACACAACTGCCGTAGTTTTATCCAGTTAAAGGCCTTTCATGAAAATTGCAGTCCTACCGGGCGATGGTATCGGTCCGGAAATCGTTGCTGAAGCCGTTAAGGTATTAAACGCGCTTGGCCCTCAATTCGACCTTGAGACAGCTCCTGTTGGCGGTGCTGCTTATGATGTGGCTGGTCATCCATTGCCACCCGCAACATTAGAACTGGCCAAGAAAGCGGATGCTATTTTGTTTGGCGCTGTAGGTGATTGGAAATATGACAGCTTGGCTCGCGAACTCCGTCCTGAGCAGGCTATCTTGGGATTGCGCAAACATTTGGAATTATTTGCCAATTTCAGGCCTGCTATTTGCTACGACGAATTAACTTCCGCATCTAGTCTTAAGCCAGAAATTGTTAGCGGTCTCGATATTTTGATTATTCGCGAACTCAACGGCGATATCTACTTTGGACAGCCGCGTGGCATTCGTTCCTCTGAGCTTCCCTTGTTTAAGGGTGCACGCGAAGGCTACGACATGATGCATTACAGCGAGCCAGAAGTAGAGCGCATTGGCCGCGTTGCTTTCGAAGCAGCACGTAAGCGTGGCAAAAAAGTTTGCAGCGTCGATAAGGCAAATGTTCTTGAGACATCACAGCTTTGGCGTGATGTCATGATTCGTGTTGGTAAGGAATATCCTGATGTTGAGTTGTCACACATGTACGTGGATAACGCAGCAATGCAATTAGTCAAGGCGCCAAAAGCATTCGATGTTGTTGTTACCGGCAACTTGTTTGGCGACATTCTGTCCGATGAAGCTTCGATGCTGACAGGCTCTATTGGTATGCTACCTTCAGCCTCCTTGGATAAAAACAACAAAGGCTTGTATGAGCCAAGCCATGGATCGGCTCCAGATATCGCTGGTAAGGGCATCGCCAATCCATTGGCAACCATTCTGTCTGCTGCGATGATGTTGCGTTATTCCTTGGGCATGCCAGCCGAAGCTGATCGTATCGAAGCGGCAGTACAAAAGGTCTTATCACAAGGCTTGCGTACAACTGACATCTACACTGAAGGCACCAAAAAAGTTTCTACCATTGAAATGGGTGATGCTGTAGTAGCAGCTCTTTCAAAATAACGCACCACCTTAAATAAATACATTCAATAGATCATTCATCATGTCAAATACAAAAACACCATTAGTAGGCTTAGTTGGCTGGCGCGGTATGGTTGGTAGCGTTCTTATGGAGAGAATGCTGGCTGAAAAAGATTTTGATCTCATCGAGCCACTATTTTTTAGTACGAGCCAGGCTGGTGGTGAAGTGCCGCTCCTGAATGGTCAGAAGGTAAGTAAAAGTGAAAACACTTTGTTGAATGCCAATGACATCAAAGCACTTGCTCGTTGCGACATTATTTTGACTTGCCAAGGCGGTGATTACACCAATGAGATTTTTCCTCAGTTGCGTGCTGCTGGTTGGCAAGGTCATTGGATTGATGCTGCTAGTGCATTACGTATGAAGGACGATGCAGTCTTAATTTTGGACCCAGTAAATCGCCCTGTAATTGATAAGGCATTGGCTGCTGGCGGAAAAAATTGGATTGGTAGTAACTGTACGGTCAGTTTGATGATGATGGCTATGGGCGGCTTGGTTAAGGCTGACATGGTTGAGTGGATTAGCGCCATGACTTATCAAGCAGCCTCTGGTGCAGGTGCGCAAAATATGCGTGAGTTGTTATTGCAAATGGGCGCATTGCGCGACAGCGTAGCAACTGAATTGGCGGATCCTTCATCTTGGATCTTAGATATTGATCGAAAAATTACGGAGACTCTACGTTCACCTGATTTTCCGAAGAAGAACTTCCGCAATACGCCTTTGGCTGGTAGCTTAATCCCATGGATTGACGTACCAGTTGAGAATGGTCAAACCAAAGAGGAGTGGAAGGGCGGTGCCGAGTTTAATAAGATCTTGGGTCGACCTGCATTTAGAACGCCTGGAAGCATTCCAATTGATGGTTTGTGTGTTCGTGTTGGCGCTATGCGTTGTCACTCACAAGGCTTGACCGTCAAACTAAAAAAAGATATTCCATTGAAAGAGATCGAAGCAATCTTGGCTAACGATAATCAATGGGTCAAAGTGATTCCAAATGATCGTGAGACTACAGAGCGCGAACTGTCTCCAGCAGCAATCAGTGGCACATTGTCGGTTCCTATTGGCCGCCTACACAAAATGGCGATGGGTCCTGAGTACCTTGGTGCTTTTACAGTAGGCGATCAACTCTTGTGGGGTGCTGCTGAGCCATTGCGTCGCATGCTTCGCATCTTGTTAGAGCGCTAATGCTCAGATTCGGCCAAATTCAGTTTGCACGAGCGCTGTGCTTAGTTTGGCTAGGTTGGTCATGTACGGCAGGAGCCATTTCTCTTGGCTCACCAAAACTGCTTTCTAGGTCCGGCGAACCTCTCAAAGTAGAGTTTCCAATTCGAGTTGGGGCGGACGAACAGTCAGCTATTTCAAGTCTGAATGTCAGCATCGCCAGCAAGACTGCCTACGATCGTTTGGGGATATCCCAAAAGATACTCTCACTAAATCCCCAAGCGATGATTTATCGCAATCAACAAGAGCAATTAATGGTCTTAGTGGAGACGGTTGAATCCGTACCTATGACTGATGATCCATTCTTGGATGTCTTGGTAACACTCAATTGGTCTGCAGGAAGCCTTGCTAAAGCCTACACATTGCTACTTGGAGATGCTCAGAAGATTTTGGTAAGACCTGGTCAAACCTTATCGGAAATTGCAGCCCAATTAGCCCCTCAGTTACAGGGTGCATCGCTAGATCAAACGATGATGGCATTGTTCAGGGCTAATCCCGATGCATTTGCAAGCGGTAGTATTAACCGTCTCGAGGCCGGTGCAGAGCTAAATCAACCCAATCAAGCTTTACTCCGCTCTATTAGTCCAGCAGAGGCTCAACAGTTTGTTGCCGAGTCAAATGCTCAGTGGCTAGCTGAGCGTGAAGCAAAGAGTGGGGCTTTAACTACAAATAGCACAAAGCGTGGTGTAGAGCCCGTACCCAAAGATCGCCTCAAAATCGGATCAAGTGCTGAAGGTAATGCTGAAGAGCGCCGCTACACAGAAGATCTAGTCGCCCAAGAAAAAGCACTTGAGCAAACTCGAGTGCGCGTAGCCGAGCTTGAGAAGAATATTGCTGACTTACAGCGTTTGCTTGATCAAGCTAAAGGTAAGTCCTCAGAATCTGCTAAAAATGATGGATCTTTTGGCTTGGGAGGTTTTGCTCCAGCAATATTTGCCTTAGTTTTGATGGGTCTGACAGGCTTGCTTCTATGGTTGCTTGCAAAAAATGCTCGTCGTTCTGAGGGGCCCAATTTTTCAAACAGCATTCCTAAAGATGCTGCTGTCACTAAGGCGCCTCTTTCATCTCTTGGCGCAATGCCAGATCGCGCCAAGGCCCTTTTTGCTGGCATTGATCTAGATTTAACTCCTGCTAAAAAAAATACTCAACCCCCGGTTGCTGAGTTAAACCCGCTTGCCGATGCTCTTCGGGTTAAGTTGAATCTTGCGCGTGCTTATATCACCATTGAAGATTTTTCTGCTGCCCAAAAATCTCTTCAGGAAATTGTTCAGATTGGTGGATCTATAGATCCCGCAATCATGATAGAAGCTCAGGGTTTATTGGCTGAGTTGTTACACCGCAATAACTGACTCTTGCTATGCGTATCGCCTTAGGCCTTCAGTATGATGGCAGCCCCTATTCTGGATGGCAATCACAAGTCGATCAAATCACTATTCAAGATGAATTGGAAAAGGCAATCGCGTTATTTGTAGGGGTTGAGGCAGCTAAAGCGAATCCTATTCGCGTCATTACAGCAGGCAGAACCGATACGGGCGTTCATGCTTTGGGGCAGGTTGTTCACTTTGATGTTGAGGTTGAACGTGAAAATTGGTCTTGGGTAAGGGGGGTGAATACATTCTTGCCTGAATCGATAGTAGTGAATTGGGCTCAGGTAGTTCCCGATGAATTTAGCGCCCGTTATTCTGCTCATGAGCGCACTTATATTTATGCATTGCATGCTGGCCCATGTCGCTCCCCCATGGCAGCCAATCGCGCTGGTTATGTCATGCTCCCAACTGATCGCTGGTTTGATGTAGATGCCATGAGGGTTGCTGCCGAATGTTTGATTGGTGAGCATGATTTCACCTCATTCCGCTCTTCAGAGTGTCAAAGTAAGACCCCCGTGAAGACGATGTATTCCATTGAGATATTCTCGAGTGAGCCATGGCTGTATTTCAAGATCAAAGGCAATGCCTTCTTACATCACATGGTGCGAAATCTAGTTGGCAGTTTTATCCAAATTGGCGTTGGCAAGCAAAAAGCAGGTTGGATGGCAGAAGTTCTGGCAGCAAAAGACCGCAGTGTTGCTGCACCAACGTTTTCTCCGGCTGGTCTCTATTTGGCTCAAATTGCCTATCCAGATGAGTTTCAGATTCCCAGTCCTTGTCTGGCTAATTCGTGGTTGCCTAAGGCGGTTTACGCCTAAGTAGGTCTTTATTTGCTTAAGGCCTTATCATTTCCTTTATGGGCTTACTTACCAACTCTCCTGGCCGTACTAGGGTCAAAATCTGTGGCCTCAAGACGCCCGCCGATGTGGATGCTGCCGTTGCTGCTGGGGTAGATGCAGTTGGTTTTGTGTTCTATCCGCCAAGTCCGAGAGCCGTTACCCCCAATATTGCCGCTGCATTGATTTCTAGGCTCCCGGCGGGGGTTGATGCCGTCGGCTTGGTCGTGAACGCCACAGATGCTGAGTTTGAGGCTATTAGGGCAGCTACCACTATCACCTTATGGCAGTTTCATGGGGATGAGTCCCCTGAGGAGTGTGAGCGCCTAGCTGCGGAGCAGCCTTGGATGAAGGCTGCACGCATTGGGGCCGGCTTCGCGTTTGATGATTTTTCCCTACAATATAGACAAGCAAATGCCTTTTTGCTCGACGCTCTCGTTGAGGGTTACGGTGGAGGAGGCGTTCCTTTTGATTGGTCAGGAATTCCACAAACATGGATAAGCGCAAACGCGCCTCAGGTCGTTTTGAGTGGTGGATTGAACGTTCACAACGTGGGCGAAGCCATTGCTTGCCTTCATCCTTGCGCGGTTGACGTCTCAAGTGGCGTAGAAATCAGTAAGGGTGTAAAAGATCACGTCTTGATGAGGCAGTTTATCGAGGCGGTGCGAGCGGCAGACGCAAGCTCATCATCCTAATTATTTGCTGCAACTAATCAAAAGAGGTATTTATGTACGATAAGCCAGATGCACGAGGACACTTCGGTCCTTACGGTGGCGTATTTGTTTCCGAGACACTCATGTTCGCTTTGGATGAACTTAAAGCGGCGTATGCAAAATATCAATACGATCCCGAGTTTTTAGAAGAATTTCATTACGAGCTTAAGCACTTTGTTGGTCGCCCATCACCTGTGTATCACGCTAAGCGTTGGAGTGAGATGCTAGGCGGTGCGCAGATTTATCTCAAGCGTGAAGATTTAAATCATACTGGCGCTCACAAAATTAATAACGTGATTGGTCAAGCGATGCTGGCCAAGCGCATGGGTAAGCCAAGAATCATTGCTGAAACTGGAGCGGGGCAGCATGGCGTTGCAACCGCAACTATTTGTGCGCGCTTTGGTTTGGATTGCACTGTCTATCAAGGTTCTGTTGACGTGGCGCGTCAAGCCCAAAACGTATTTCGCATGAAATTACTTGGCGCAAAAGTGGTGCCCGTTGAATCTGGTACGAAGACTCTCAAAGATGCGCTGAATGAAGCGATGCGAGATTGGGTGACGAACGTAGAGGATACCTTTTACATTATTGGCACTGTTGCTGGCCCACATCCTTATCCGATGATGGTTCGGGATTTTCAGAGTGTGATCGGCGAAGAGTGCAAAGTACAGATGCCTGAAATGACTGGGCGTCAACCTGACTATGTAATGGCATGCGTTGGCGGTGGTTCCAATGCAATGGGCATCTTTTATCCATATATAGATTATCCAGAAGTGAAATTGGTTGGCGTTGAGGCTGCGGGTCATGGCTTAAATAGTGGCCTTCACTCTGCCGCACTTTGCGTTGGCAAGCCGGGTGTACTGCACGGTAACCGTACCTATTTATTGCAGGATGAAAATGGTCAGATTTCTGAAACCCATTCCGTTTCAGCAGGTATGGACTATCCAGGTGTTGGCCCTGAGCATGCGTGGCTAAAAGATTCGGGTCGTGCTGATTATGTTGCGGTGACGGATGAAGAGGCCTTGAAAGCTTTTCATGATTGCTGCCGTATCGAGGGCATTATTCCTGCCTTAGAGTCTTCACACGCAATTGCGTACGCATGTAAATTAGCGCCAACACTTTCGAAAGATAAAACAATCTTGGTGAACTTGTCTGGTCGCGGTGATAAAGATATGCATACCGTTGCGCAAGCTACTGGCTCTGAAGGTTAATTCAAAGCCCATCACGAACATCTATAAAAATAATAAACACGAATTTCCATGTCAAAAATTACCGCACTCTTTAATGAACTCAAAGCTTCTGGAAAAAAAGGACTAATTCCTTTTATTACCGCGGGCGATCCTGATCCAAAGCTCACAGCTGAATTAATGCATGCATTAGTTCGTGGTGGAGCTAACGTTATTGAGCTCGGCGTTCCCTTTTCTGATCCGATGGCGGATGGCCCTGTAATTCAGCGCTCCTCTGAAAGGGCGCTCACTCAAGGCGTTACTTTGCATGGTTGCTTGGACATGGTTAAGGAGTTTCGAAAGCTAGACTCCAACACGCCAGTCGTCTTGATGGGTTACGCTAATCCAGTGGAGCAGATGGGTGCAGATCGATTCGCAACGGAGGCTAAAGCTGCCGGTGTTGATGGTGTTCTTGTGGTGGATTACCCTCCAGAAGAGTGCGAGGACTTCGCTGCTCGCATGAAGCTGGCTGGTGTCGACCCAATTTTCCTACTAGCCCCAACTTCATCACTAGATCGCATAAAGGATGCTGCCAAAATAGCTTCTGGTTATATATATTACGTGTCCATGCGTGGTGTAACTGGAGCATCCCACCTCAATACTCAGGATGTGGCTAGTATTATTCCCAAAATCCGTGAAGCCACCGCCATTCCAATTGCGGTAGGTTTTGGTATCAATGATGCCGAAAGTGCCCGTGCAGTATCAAAAACCGCAGATGCAGTAGTGATTGGCAGTCGAATTATTCGACTTTTGGAGGATTCTGCCCCTGGCCAAGCGGTACAATCACTCGAAACCTTCATACGTGAAATTCGCGTCGCTTTAGATAGTTAATGCACTGGATAGTTAAAAACTGATGAGCTGGATCGATAAATTACTACCCCCACAAATCCAACATACGGATCCTGCGAATCGCAAATCTGTTCCTGAAGGACTCTGGGTTAAGTGCCCCAGCTGCGAAACCGTGCTTTACAGCACGGATATAGAGGCTAATCTATCGGTTTGCCCAAAGTGTAGTCACCACATGCGCATTGGCGCTCGTCAGCGTCTTGATAGTCTTTTAGATCCAAAAGGACGCTATGAGATTGGCGCAGACATTTATCCAATCGATCCGCTGAAATTTAGAGACTCCAAAAAGTATCCAGATCGTCTTAAAGAAGCTAGTGATGCCTCAGGTGAGTCTGAGGCCTTGATTGTTCTTGGCGGCAAAATTGAAAGCATTCCAGTTGTAGCTGCTTGCTTCGAATTTCAGTATATGGGCGGCTCAATGGGTTCGGTTGTTGGTGAGCGTTTTGCTCGAGGTGTGCAAGAAGCGATTGCAAAGAAATGTGCTTTTATCTGCGTGACTGCTACTGGTGGTGCGCGTATGCAAGAAAGTTTACTTTCCTTATTTCAGATGGCTAAGACCAACTCGATGTTGACTTTGCTTGCTAAAAAAGGTTTGCCCTACATCAGCGTCTTAACCGATCCAACTATGGGCGGTATTTCTGCCAGCTTCGCTTTTATGGGTGATGTAGTAATGGCTGAGCCTAAAGCATTGATTGGTTTTGCAGGTCCACGCGTCATTGAGCAAACCGTACGTGAAAAATTACCAGAAGGCTTTCAGCGTTCTGAGTTCTTAATGCAAAAGGGTGGCATTGACATGATCGTGGATCGTCGCCAAATGCGTGGTGAAATCGCGCGTCTCTTGGCATTGCTCCAGCAGCTTCCTGAGCCTGCGATTGCGGGTAGCGCGGCTGTATAAAGCGCTTGAGTTCTGCACACCAACCCCCCATTCTATTTACTAGCCTAACGGCCTGGCTTAGTCACCTCGAAACTGCTCACCCAGTCGGCATCGACATGGGTCTTGATCGCATCAATCGAGTTAAGGGGGCACTAGGTCTCCATTTTGATTGTCCTGTTATTACTATTGCTGGCACCAATGGCAAGGGTTCTACATGTGCCTATCTTGAAAGTATTTTGCTGGCATCTGGCTACAAAGTTGGTTGCCATATGTCGCCTCATTTGCTGGTCTTTAATGAGCGTGCCCGCGTCAACGGTGAAGAGGTAAAAGATGATCTATTGCTGGAACATTTTGCCGCTGTCGAGAGAGCTCGCGTCAGTTTGGTTGATGCACCAACTTTGACCTATTTTGAATTCACCACCTTGGCAATCATGCATTTATTTTCCAAGGCGAATTTAGATGCCGTGGTTCTTGAGGTTGGCATGGGCGGTCGTTTAGACGCTGTAAATATTGTTGATGCTGATTGCGCAATTGTCACCAGTATTGATATTGACCACGCTGATTTTTTGGGTGGTACGCGTGAACTTATTGGTCTCGAAAAGGCTGGCATTTTCCGTCCAGGTGCTATTGCAGTCTGCGGTGATCCCGTACCCCCTCAATCCTTGATCGATTACGCTGGAAAACTTGGTTGTGATTTATGGCTTCAGGGTCGTGATTACAATTTTCAAGGAGATAAACAGCAGTGGGGTTGGGCAGGGCGTCAAAAACGTTTTAGTGGTCTTGGTTATCCAGCTTTGCGAGGCGCCAACCAAATCCTCAATGCTTCTGCTGTGATTGCTGCTTTGATGGCCCTGCATCTTCGCCTTCCGGTCAGCGCCCAGGATATTCGAAATGGATTTGCCTTAGTAGAACTGCCTGGTCGTTTCCAAGTTCTTCCAGGTCAACCAACTGTAGTTTTGGATGTTGCCCATAATCCACATGCAGCTGCCACCTTGGGGCAGGGCCTCGATAGGATGGGCTATCACCCTTATACCTATGCCATTTTTGGTGCGATGGCGGATAAAGATATTGCTGGTGTGATTAAGCCTTTGCTAAACAGTGTGGACTTCTGGTTTTGCACAGATTTGCCGACACCACGTGCCGCTAGCGCTTCAGCCCTATCCGAGAAGCTACAGGGGCTAGGTGTAGCGCTTAAGAATGGGGAAGATGGCGGTATCGAGTGCTTCCCCGATCCTGCTGCAGCGTATCAAAAAGCGCTTTCTAAGGCAGGTGAGGGTGATAGAATTGTGATCTTCGGATCCTTCTATACCGTTGCCGGCGTAATGGCATATCGAAATAACCAGGCGCATTGATCCATGATTCGTTTACCGAAGCTTTTTAAGCGAAACTCTGAGACTGAAGACCTTGATCGAGGTTCAGCAAGGTCTCGCCGTACCGTCAATAAATTAGCCCCCCGCAGTTTTCAGCGTGCTCAAGAAAATGAAGAGCTTGCCCTTACTGAAGATCCAGAGCAACAGCGTGCCCGCCATCGACTGATTGGCGCAGCTGTTTTAGTGTTAATTGCAGTAGTTGGCCTACCCCGTATCCTAGATACCAAACCCAAGTCCGTGAACAACGATATTGCGGTCAATATTGTTACTAGCCTGCCTGCGCCCAATGCTGCAATGCCAGCTATTGATGAAAAGGCTAAACCATCAGAAATTATTCAAGCGCCCGCAAAAGATAAGGAAATTGCTCAAGCGAAAGAAGTTGTTTCTGCAGCAACGCCTGATCTAAAGCCTGAAACTAAACCCACAGCTGTGACCCCTAAAGTGAACTCAATAGGTCTAGCTGCTGGTGAAGAGGTAGTTGCGACTCCAAATGCCAATATCAAGCCAAAAGTGGAAGAGCTTCCTAAAAAGGCTGGCCCTGGTAAGTACGTCATCCAGATTGGTGCATTTGCTTCGGAAGATCGTGCTAAGGGCTGGATTGCCAAGATGAAGGATCAAAAGATCCCTAACTACGTACTTAATAAAACTGGAACTGACGGTACAAAGCTTTATGTATTGAGGGCGGGACCATTTGCTGACAAGGATGCGGCTGAGGCTGCTGAGAAAAAAGTCAAAGCTATGGGTCTTTCTCCAAGGCTGGTTGAGGTTGGAGCGCCTTAATGGAGTACTTATCCACCCTGAAATTAACTACGGTGGATTACTTCACCCTAGTAGTGCTGTTGGTTTCTGCATTGGTGGGGATTTCTCGGGGCTTATTTAAAGAAGTGTTGGCGCTTGCCTCTTGGTTCGTCGCAGCCTGGGTTGCATATCACTACACAAACTATCTCTCTGTGGAGTGGTTATCCACTTTTCATATGGATGAGCTTTTGAGTTTGGGTGTGAGCTTCCTCATTCTGTTTATTCTGACTTTGATTGTCTGTGGCTTAGTTGGGAATGTGATTCAAAAAATTATTTTGTCTGCAGGATTAAGCATGACAGACCGCTTTCTTGGTCTTGTATTCGGCTTAGCGCGTGGCGGTGTTGTCGTGGTTGTGATGGCTACATTGGCCGCCTTGACCCCGATACCTCAAAGTGTGGCTTGGCAAAAAGCAATCACCCGACCAGCGATCGATATGGCAACCAGTTTAATTAAAGGCTGGTTACCAGCTGATTGGGCAAAACAATTAGGTGATGCAATGCCTAAAATTACACCCACCGTTACACCTTCATTAACAATAGGGATCTAGGCTTATGTGCGGCGTCGTTGGAACAGTTTCCCACTCCCCAGTTAATCAGCTCATATATGACGCGCTGTTGCTCTTGCAACATCGCGGTCAAGACGCTGCTGGTATGGCTACGATGAATGGCAATTCATTCACCATGCATAAAGCTAACGGACTGGTGCGAGATGTATTTAGGACGCGCAATATGCGTAGCCTTTTGGGTAATGCTGGCATCGGCCAAGTGCGCTACCCAACTGCAGGTTCCGCTAGTAGTGAAGAGGAGGCGCAACCGTTCTATGTCAGCGCTCCTTATGGAATTATTCTGGCTCATAACGGCAATCTCACTAATGCGGCCAGTCTGCGTGTAGAGATGGCTTATCGTGATCGTCGTCATATCAATACTAGTTCAGATACTGAAGTGTTGTTGAATGTATTGGCTGATGAGCTTCAAAAAGAAACCAACAGTGCTGCATTAGATGAAGGCGCTATGTTTAACGCGGTTACTCAAGTAACTCAGCGCGTCAAAGGTTCCTATGCCGTGGTTTCTTTAATCGCTGGCTATGGCTTATTGGCATTCCGCGATCCTTTCGGGATTCGTCCTTTGTGCATTGGCCGTATTGATACGCCAAAGGGCCCAGAGTGGATGATTGCCTCTGAGTCGGTTGCGCTTGATGGCCTTGGTTTTACTTTTGTACGCGACGTCAATCCTGGTGAGGCGATTTATATTGATTTAGATGGAAATTTCTCTTCACGCCAATGTGTTGCCGATGCAGTTCTCACGCCTTGTATTTTTGAATATGTTTACATGGCTCGCCCAGATTCCACTATTGATGGTGTAACTGTTTATAACGTACGTATGCGCATGGGTGACTATCTCGCGGAGAAGATTCGTAAAGAAACAATTCCGGGTGAGATTGATGTCGTTATGCCGATTCCTGACTCAAGTCGTCCAGCAGCAATGCAGGTTGCTAAACGCTTGGGCGTGGATTATCGAGAAGGTTTCTTTAAGAATCGCTATATCGGCCGCACCTTCATCATGCCTGGTCAGGCGGTTCGCAAGAAATCTGTTCGCCAGAAACTCAACGCCATGCGTATTGAGTTCAAAGATAAAACGGTATTGATCGTTGACGATTCTATTGTTCGTGGCACCACCTCATTTGAGATTGTGCAGATGGCACGTGAGTCAGGTGCTAAGAAGGTGATCTTTGCCTCTGCTGCGCCTCCTGTTCGTTTTCCGAATGTCTACGGTATTGATATGCCAACGCGTAGTGAGTTAGTTGCGTATGGTCGGACGGATGAAGAGATTAATAAGATGATTGGCGCAGACCAATTAATCTACCAAAGCGTCGAAGACATGAAGCAAGCTGTCAAAGACATCAATCCCAATATTCAGCACTTTGAGGCATCTTGCTTTGATGGCCACTACATTACTGGTGATATCAATGAATCCTACTTGGATGCTTTAGAGGCTGCTCGTAATACCTCGGAGGCGAAGGCTGACCGTCAGCGTGACTCCAGCGACTTTGCCCGCTCACAACTTCACTTGCACTTGGCAACCGAAGACTAAAAACAACGATGGAATTCCTCAGGCGTCACTGTCTGAGGCAATTCTGCAATTCGGTGTCAAAATAGCGGTATGAAGAGCAAAACTACCCGCAAAAAACCTGATTTCTCAAAACTTGCGCTTGAAACCCTAGCGGTTCGCGCTGGCACTCGTCGTACCTCGGAATACCAAGAGCATTCAGAGGCGATGTTCCTTACCTCCAGCTTTTGTTTCGATAGCGCAGAATTAGCTGCCGATGGTTTTGCCCATGCAGACCAAGGCTTTATTTATTCCCGCTTTACCAATCCCACCGTCAGCATGTTCCAGGATCGATTGGCTGCATTAGAGGGTGGGGAAGCTTGTATTGCAACTTCATCCGGTATGGCGGCTATTTTGACTATGGCAATGTCCCACCTCCAGGCGGGCGACCATGTGGTCTGCTCTCGTTCTGTTTTTGGTGCAACCATCCAATTGTTTAGCAATATTTTGGGGCGCTTTGGAATCACAACCACTTATGTGGATTTGTCGGATACCAAGGCTTGGCAAGATGCTGTCCAGGAAAACACCAAATTGTTTTATTTGGAAACGCCTTCTAATCCTTTGACGGAAATTGCAGATATCAAGGCCATCTCTAAAGTGGCAAAAAAAGCGAACGCACTCTTCGCGGTAGATAACTGCTTCTGCACACCGGCCCTGCAAAGACCTCTTTCATTGGGTGCTGATGTAGTAATTCATTCGGCAACTAAATATTTGGATGGTCAAGGTCGTGTAGTTGGGGGCGCCATTGTCGGTAGCAATGATTTCATTATGGGCAAAGTATTTCCCTATGTACGAACTGCTGGCCCAACACTCTCAGCATTTAATGCTTGGGTCTTCTTAAAAGGCTTAGAGACTTTAGAGTTGCGCATGAAGCAACAGAGTCAAAATGCATTAGAAATTGCACAATGGTTAGAAAAACAGCCGGGAGTTGAGCGTGTTTACCATCCTGGGCTGAAATCTCACCCTCAGCATGTGCTTGCTAAACGTCAGCAAAAAGCGGGTGGAGCTATCTTATCCTTCACCCTAAAGGGTGGCAAGAAGGCTGCGTTCAAACTGATTAACCAGACCAAGCTTTGCTCAATTACTGCAAATTTGGGCGACACTCGCACAACGATTACCCATCCTGCAAGCACCACACACTGTCGCGTTAGCCCTGAGGTCCGTAAAGCTGCTGGCATTACTGACGGCCTTGTTCGAATTGCTGTTGGCCTTGAGAATATTGTTGATCTGAAAAATGATCTTATCGGTGGCTTAAAGAAGTAATTGTGGAATTGATGAATTCAAGACTGGGTAATCAATGAGTTTTACAGATGCTACTCAGTTCTGGAATGAGCGATTCAATAAAGAAGAGTTCATCTTTGGTAAAGCGCCAAATGAATATCTTGTTGAGCAGGTATCTCAGTATCTAAAGTCCAATTCCTCTGTTCTTTGTATTGCTGATGGCGAAGGGCGCAATGGTGTTTGGCTTGCCAAGCAAGGTATGTGCGTTACAGGTTTTGATGTGTCAGATATTGCGCTTGCTAAAGCCAAGCAGTTTGCCCTTGAAAACCAGGTCAACATTCAATATAGCCTCTGTGACACAGATGGTTTTGATTGGCTGCCCAATACTTATGATTCAGTAGTCGGGATATTTATTCAATTCGCCGATCCCGAGATGCGAGCTAGGATTTTCAAGCAAGTACATCGTGCTTTGAAACCAGGGGGCCTATTTATTCTTCAGGGCTACACGCCCAAGCAATTGGAATATAAAACGGGTGGTCCATCGCTGATAGAGCATCTCTACACAGAAGAAATGATTCGTGAACTGGGTCATGAATTTGAAATTTTAGATCTTCAGTGCTACGAAAAAGAATTATCTGAGGGTGCTAGACATACTGGTATGTCCGCTTTGCTTGGCATGGTTGCTAAAAAACCTAATTAAAATTTTTGGGTGTAAAAAAAGCTGCCGAAGCAGCTTTTTGTTGTGCAGTAATAATGCCGAAGCACATTAAGCTTTTTTAGCGTAAGCAGAGCACCAGCCCTTAGCTGCTACTTGCTTTGTTCCAAATAAAGAACAACCTCCTGCGGTGGCAGAGCCTTTAGCCTGATAAAGCGCGCAGTTATCGCACTCTTGCCCAGCTGCATATTTTGCGTATTTTGCTTTATCGACTGTTGTAGCGACCGCTTTGTAACCCAAAGCAGCGGCTTGTGGATCGGTTTCAGAAACCATTGCTTGAGCTTGAACCTTACCGTTCAGGGCTAATGTACAAGCACCAGCGGCAGACAAAATCATAAATTGACGACGACTATTCTTCATTGCGACTCCAGTTGTTGGGTGGGGTGAAAATTAATTTTTTGAATCTTAGCATATTCAATCAGATGATATTTTTAGCAGCTAAGGTATTCAGCAGTACCCAACTTTAAGGCAAGGCTGCCTGTGATATTGGGGTTTTCTATGCACTCAATATCAAATACCCAGATTACTAATGCTCAATAAACCGCCGTGGATCATTGATTGGTCGCAAAGGCATGATGTGAATCTGATGGCCATCAAGCTCAATATGCATTTCACTGCCAACCACCATGCTCAGCCGTTTTACTTCAGCTGAGGAGGCCTCCCATTCAATGGTGTTTTCACTACCCAGAATTCTCAATTGAATAAC
This sequence comes from beta proteobacterium CB, assembly GCA_000342265.1. NCBI lineage: Bacteria > Pseudomonadati > Pseudomonadota > Betaproteobacteria > beta proteobacterium CB. The sequence continues at coordinate 975,942 of CP004348.1, read as the reverse complement.
TGCTATTTGGCCAAGGCTACTCATCTTTTCAACTTGCGCTGGCACACTGATGCCACTTGGGGCGCTATGAATACTTAAGCCACTTTGGGGGATAACCCAGGCAACACGGGCTTTTGGAGGAATCTTCCCTTTATCGGTAACAGAGAAGATCTTTTCGTAGCCGTCCCAGCTCAGGCTGCCAGCATCGAAGACCCCATGAAACATATTGTTGATACCAACTAATTCTGCAACACGCGAGTTTCTGGGTTTTTGGAAAAGAACTTGTGGAGAGGCGGTCTGCAAACTAATGCCTTGGTCTATGACGGTGATGCGGTCGGCCAACAAATCTGCCTCACGTAAATCATGCGTCACCAAAATCATTGGAATATTTAAGTCGGTACGAAGCTCTGCTAATGTTTTGTATAAGCCTTGGCGTGTTGGCGCATCAATCGCTGAAAATGGCTCATCCAGAAGCAAGATTTTTGGTTGCCTAGCCAACGCTCTTGCAAGAGCGACACGTTGCTGCTGTCCGCCAGAGAGCTCATGGGGCATGCGCTCGGAAAGATTATCGATACCCATGCGCTCCAGCAAATTCATGCTGATTCTCTTGCGGTCTGATTTGCTGAGAGTGGAATTTTGTAATGGGATTGCTACATTATCGACAGCGCTGAGATGTGGGAAGAGGGCGTACTGCTGAAATAAGAAGCCACAAGAGCGTTCTGCGGGTGAAAGTTGACGGACTATGCTGCCAAGATTATTAGTCTCAAGCCAGATCTCGCCGTTGCATTCAATTTTTCCGCTGGCTGTTTTGTTTAGGCCAGCAATAGTTCTAAGGGCCGTAGTTTTACCACTTCCAGATGGTCCAACTAAAGCATGGAGCTCGCCAGGTGCGCATTCCAGGCTAATTTGCAGTGGGCTTGGGTTGATCTGGTTAATTTTGACCTTCAACATTAAGTCAGGCCTCTGCGTCGATTTGGGTTACCACCAAATATTCCATATGAAAGTGCTATGCATATGAGTGATGTCCCTAGCAGCACGAGCGCTATAGCGCCAGCACCTGCGGTATCAAAGCTCTGAACCTTGTCATAGATAGCAATTGAGGCTGTTTTTGTCTCTCCTGGTATAGCGCCGCCAACCATGAGGACGACGCCGAATTCCCCAAGGGTGTGGGCAAAAGTGAGGGCGGCTGCACCCGTAATACCTCGCCAAGATAGTGGCAACTCGATTAGGCGAAAGATTTGCCAATTGCTCAGGCCGCTCACTTGGGCAGCCTCACGAATTTCAGGATTTATAGCCTCAAAGGCTCTCTGAATTGGTTGAATAGCAAATGGGATGTTCACAATCAGCGAGGCTAGCAAAATGCCCGTAAACGAAAATACAAGGGGTATTCCGAAGATGCTCTTGTTTCCAAATGAAACTAGAAAGTAATAGCCTAAAACCGTGGGTGGGAGCACCAAGGGGAGGGCTAGTGCAGCCTCAATCCAGGGGCGGCTTCTGTTTAGCTTAATCAGCTTATGCGCTACCCATATCCCAAATGGCAGTATCAGAGCCATGGTCCAAAAAGCGAGCTTTAAAGACAGCAGAATTGCATCAATATCCATTTTTTGATTGTATTGCCATTGTGGGCTAGGGTATCCCACTATATAACTACCCATGTCTTCGGTGTCCAATATATGCACGTATACGCATATATTCCTAGAGTCAGTGAATAACAAAATAAAAGTTAAAAAAGCCACCAAAGATCTTTCTCCAAAAGCAATGGAAAAGGTCTTTGTCCATGTTGCTGAATATTTCAGCGTTCTTTCAGAGCCTTCACGCCTGCGCATTATGTATGCGGTGTGTAGCGGTGAAAAGTCTGTTTCTGAGGTCGTTGAGTTATGCGGCTCGAGCCAAGCAAACGTTTCGCGCCACCTTGCAGCACTCCATAAGGCAGGCATTTTGCTTAGGCGCAAAAATGGAACAGCTGTTTTTTACTCCATCGCAGACAACGCAACTGTAGAAATGTGTCAAACGGTATGCGCCAAGATTGCTGAGAGTTTGCATTAATTTTGAAGCATCTATTTATCAAAGCAGAGATCACATGACCAAAAAACAAATAGAGATTAGTGCGCAGGACATAAGCGCTATCGAAAAGCCAGCTAATCAGGCGCGTCTCGTCAAGGCACCTGAGCATTTCATTTCTCAGAATCTTATCGCAGACATTAATGCCTATGGCTTGGATGAAAACCGTCGCGGGTTTTTACGTAAGGGCTTTATGTCTGCTCTAGGTGGCGCGACAGCAGGTCTAACGGCTCCACTAGTTATGGCAGCGAGTGAAGGTGATCCTGCGATTCTTGAAAAACAGGAATGGCAGACTACCCTGGGTAAGAATGTGGCCACCATGCCATATGGCGTTCCTTCCATTTATGAATCCAATCTCATTCGACGCGAGTCCCCTGGTTTAACTCGCGTATCAGCTGCCTCGGTTGCCTTCACGCCTCTACAGGGTTTGTTCGGAACCATTACTCCTAATGGTTTGCATTTTGAGCGCCATCATCAAGGTTGGTACAACATCAACCCAGAAACACATCGCTTGATGGTAAATGGCTTAGTGAAAAACCCGCGTGTGTTCACAATGAATGATTTGATGAGGTTGCCATCAGTTTCTCGCACCCACTTCATTGAGTGTGGTGCTAACACTGGTTTGGAGTGGGGTAACGTTGCTGTTCCGACAGTTCAGTACACCCACGGCATGCTTTCTTGCTGCGAGTTCACCGGTGTGCCATTAAAGGTATTACTTGAGGAGTGTGGCGCCGATCTCAAAAAGGGGAAGTTCATGCTGGCCGAAGGCGGTGATGGCTCGGGCATGACTCGTACCATCAATCTCGAGAGTTGCTTAAATGACACGATTGTTGCTTGGGCAATGAATGGCGAGATGTTGCGTCCTGAAAATGGTTTCCCATTGCGCTTAGTTGTTCCAGGCGTTCAAGGCGTTAGCTGGGTTAAATGGCTGCGTCGATTAGAGGTGGGTGACATGCCTTGGAATGCCAAAGACGAAGCGGTTCACTATATTGAGCTCATGCCTAATGGCGACCATCGTCAATACGCATCAATACAAGAATGTAAATCAGTAATCACAACACCTTCAGGTGGTCAGCAGTTGCTTGATAAAGGCTTCTATAACGTGAGCGGAATGGCTTGGTCAGGTCGCGGAAAAATTACGCGCGTAGATGTCTCTTTCGATGGTGGAAATAACTGGCGCACAGCTCGCCTTGAAACTCCAGTGCTTACGAAGTCGATTACGCGTTTTAATATCGATTGGGTCTGGGACGGATCTCCTGCAATTCTGCAATCGCGTGCGATGGATGACACTGGCTATATTCAGCCAAATATTAAAAAGTTACGTGATGTACGCGGAACTCGTTCCATCTATCACAACAATGCAATTCAGTCATGGAAATTGGATTCAAACGGCGAGGTGAGCAATGTTCAAGTTGGATAAATTTAGTATCAGCCTAGGATTTGCTGCGCTCATCGCAATTACTGCGCAAGCAGCTTTGGCGCAATCAGGTTCTGCCAAGTTCCCAGGTATTGGTAGAGCGGCCACACCTGCAGAAGTTGCTGCTTGGGATATTGATGTTCGCCCTGACTTTAAGGGACTGCCAAAAGGATCTGGCTCAGTTGAAAAGGGGCAAGTCATTTGGGAGGCTAAGTGCGCAAGTTGTCACGGCACCTTTGGCGAATCAAATGAAATCTTTACCCCTATTGCTGGTGGCACTACCAAAGATGATGTGAAGACAGGTCGTGTTGCTTCATTAAAAGATATGAAGCAACCGCAAAGAACAACCTTAATGAAGGTTCCAACGGTTTCTACCTTGTGGGATTACATCTACCGCGCGATGCCCTGGAATGCTCCTAGATCTCTGACGCCTGATGATACCTATGCATTGGTTGCATTTATTTTGAGTCTCGGTGAAATTGTTCCGGATGATTTTGTGCTGAGCGATAAAAATATTGCTGAGGTCAAAATGCCTAATCGAAACGGAATGACAACCAAGCATGGCTTCTGGAGTGTGAGCGGTAAACCGGATGTGAACGGCAATGCTTGTATGCATAACTGCGTGCCATTTGTGCAAATTGGCTCAACACTGCCAGATTTTGCTCGTAATGCACATGAGAATATTGCTGAGCAAAATCGCATGTACGGCCCTTATCGGGGTGCAGACACAAGCAAACCTCCAATCAAGCAATTGCCTGGAGCTTCTGGGGAGGGCTTGGCCCATGCAGCTGATACCCATACTTCTGCTGCAAAAGGCCCAGCAGCACTCTTTAAAAATGAGAACTGCTCCGCTTGTCACGCTCCGAATGCTAAGTTGGTTGGCCCATCTATTGCGGACATTGCCAAAAAGTATGAGGGCCAGAGTGGAGCTGTTGATAGGCTCATGGCTAAAGTCAAGAACGGTGGCGCAGGGGTTTGGGGATCGATTCCAATGCCTCCGCAAGCTCAACTTTCGGACGATGATCGCAAGACTTTGGTGGTTTGGATGCTTTCTGGCGGTAAATAAATTGCTAATTAGGTAGTAACCATGGTGTTTTAATGCAAAATAAGCAATAAATTGAGAGAAGTAAAGATTAATAAAGGAGTTTTTATGAATCAGCAGCGACGCAGTTTGATGAAGTATTCAGCAGTTTTTGGCTTGATGGCTTCCGCAGGCCTTATTAGTACTGCTCAAGCTCAAGAGTGGAATAAAGCCGCTTTTGAAGGCAAAGGTATCGATGATGTATTCAAGATTATGGGTGCTGGTAGCCCAGATAAATCATCTGCAGTAACGTTAAATGCCCCTGATATCGCTGAAAATGGTGCGGTTGTTCCTGTTGGAATTACCACCACACTAAAAGCAGAGCAGATGGCAATCTTGGTTGAAAAAAATCCAAGCTCACTTGCAGCTCAATTCTTTATCCCTGCGGGCACTGACTCTTTCGTTACAACTCGTATCAAAATGGGTCAAACATCCAATGTGTATGGCTTGGTAAAGGCTGATGGCAAGTGGCTGATGACTGTCAAAGAAGTCAAAGTAACGCTTGGTGGTTGCGGCGGTTAATCCCGAAGCATATCGATAGACACAATTCATATATAGAATAAAAGAGGAACCAAAATGGCTGATCCAATGCGCGTAAGAGCTGCTGAAAACGGCGGTACTGTAGACGTAAAAATTTTGATGAAACACGATATGGAGTCTGGACAGCGTAAAGACGCTTCTGGTAAAACAATTCCAGCTTGGTTCATTAGCACCATCAATGTAAAAGCCAATGGCAAAGATGTATTTAATGGTCAATTTGGTCCGGCAGTTTCCAAGGATCCATTCTTGAACTTTAAGTACAAAGGTGCCAAGGGCGACAAGATTGTTGTAACTTGGAACGATAGCAAGGGCGACAAACGCACTGACGAAGCAACCGCTTCTTAATTGCTTCAATAAATCTTCACCGCCTCCGTGGCTTTGAAAGGGTAGGAAATGCAGCGTAAATTGACCATAGGGTTAGCTACTGGTTTAGTGGCAACTTTATTAACAATGACATCTTCGGTGTCAGCACAAAAGAGTGCTACAGACGATATTGCCAAATATCGAGAGATGATTGCGGATGGTAACCCTTCTGAGCTCTATGAGGCGGCGGGTGAAGATTTGTGGAAAAAACCAGCTGGACCTAAAAACGCCACGCTTGAAAAATGTAATTTAGGTTTAGGGCCAGGCGTTGTAAAGGGCGCTGCAGCACAGTTGCCACGCTACTTTAAAGACACGAACAAAGTTCAAGATCTCGAATCGCGTTTGATGACCTGTATGCAAGTATTGCAAGGTCGCGATCCTCAAGAGATGATTGATGCTCCATTCCAAAAAGGCCCTAAGAAGGATATGGAGGCAATTGTTGCCTATGTTGTAACTCAGTCAAAGGGCGACAAGATCAAGGTAAGTACTGCGCATCCTAAAGAAAAAGAGATGTATGACCTTGGTAAGCGCGCCTTCTTCTTCCAGGGCGGTCCGATGGACTTTTCTTGTGCATCTTGCCATGCGGAAAACGGCAAGCGCATTCGCTTACAGGATTTACCAAACATTACCGACCAAAAAGGAGCTGCCTTAGGTTGGGGGTATTGGCCAGCATATCGCGTATCTAGCGGTCAATTTTGGACAATGCAGCAGCGTCTAAACGACTGTTTCCGCCAACAGCGTTTCCCATTCCCAATTTATGGTTCCGATGTCACGATAGCTCTGTCTATGTACATGGCTAAGACGGCCAATGGCGGCACAGTTGAAACACCAGGCTTAAAGCGTTAATGGATAAGAGATGACGAATATGAAAATTACACACTTAAAACAACTCTTAGCTATTTCAGGATTTATTTTTGCTGCAGGTTTAGCTTCAGCGCCAGCGCTAGCGCAGCAAAAGAATGATCCAAAATTCAACAAGATGATTCAAGATAGCTTCAGAGCTCAAGGGATTGCTGGTCTCGATCGAATCGATCAAGATGCGACGCAAAAGTTCTGCTCAGATCCGCAGTTTGCCAATAGCAAACAGGGTGAAGCGATGCGTGAAAAAATCCAAAAGATCAATATGGATTCTATTCAGCAGCCTTCTGATGGCAAGTACATCGGCGACTGGAAGAATGGCGAGAAGATTGCCCAAAGCGGTCGTGGCGCAACCTGGTCTGATAAGGCGGATACAGTAATTGGCGGTGGTTGCTATAACTGCCATCAAATTGACCCCAAAGAGATTTCTTATGGAAACATTGGCCCATCATTGACTGGATATGGAAAAATGCGTGGCTACTCCAAAGAGGTTGTAACGTATACCTGGAATCGTATTAATAATTCGAAGGCGTACAACGCATGCAGCAATATGCCTCGCTTTGCCCATTTCAAATTACTGAACGAACAGCAAATTCAGGATGTCATGGCTTTACTGCTTGACCCAGAATCCCCTGTAAATAAATAACAGATTAAAAACGGGCCGAAAGGCCTGTTTTTTTAAGGAAATACTATGTCATTAAATCGTCGTGAATTCTTGCAAGCATTGGCAATTGCCTCTGCGGGTGGTATGAGTTTGCAATCCAATTTTGCTAATGCGCAAACTACAGCGCAAAAATTCTATGATTTACCAAAGTTTGGTAATGTTCATTTCCTGCACTTTACCGACTGCCATGCACAGCTTTTGCCAATCTATTTTCGTGAGCCAAACGTTAATTTGGGTATTGGCGCTCAAGAGGGCAAAACGCCTCACTTAGTGGGCGAATATTTCTTAAAGGCTAATGGCATTAAGCCGGGCACGCGCGATGCCCATGCATTCACCTACTTAGATTACGTAGCTGCAGCACAAAATTACGGCAAGATGGGCGGCTTTGCCCATATGGCGACTTTGATTAAGCAAATCAAATCCAGTCGTCCAGGCGCATTGTTATTGGATGGTGGTGATACTTGGCAGGGATCAGGAACCGCGCTCTGGACCAACGGTCAGGATATGGTTGATGCGGCGCTGCTCTTGGGGGTTGATGTGATGACTCCTCATTGGGAGATGACTCTCGGTGAGAAACGTGTCATGGAGATTGTGAACGGCGACTTCAAGGGCAAGGTTTCTTTTGTTGCTCAAAACATCAAGACAGCAGACTTTGGCGACTCCGTATTTAATCCCTATGTTATGAAAGTGCAGAACGGGATTCAAGTAGCCATCATTGGTCAAGCCTTCCCGTATACGCCAATTGCCAACCCACGTTACTTCACGCCAGATTGGACATTTGGAATCCAAGAAGAAAATCTTCAAAAGACAATTAATGAAGTGAAGGCCAAAGGTGCAAAAGTAGTTGTATTACTTTCTCATAATGGTATGGACGTTGATTTAAAAATGGCATCACGTGTTACTGGTCTTGATGCCATCATGGGCGGCCATACCCATGATGGAGTACCTATTCCAGTTAAGGTGAAGAATTCTGGTGGCGTGACTTTAGTCACCAACGCAGGGTCCAATAGCAAATTCCTGGGTGTGCTTGATTTTGATGTGAAAGGTGGCAAGCCGGTAGATTTCCGTTACAAACTTTTCCCAATCTTCTCTAATATGATTGCGGCTGATCCTGCTATGAATAAACTCATCGCAAAAGTTCGGGCGCCATATGAGGCTAAGTTGAATGAAAAATTGGCTACTACAGACAGTCTTTTGTATCGTCGCGGTAATTTCAATGGCAGCTTCGATCAATTAATTTTAGATGGCCTGATGGCTCAGAAGAATGCGGAGATTGCATTTTCTCCAGGTTTCCGCTGGGGTACGAGCCTGCTTCCAGGTCAAGCGATCACCCGTGAAAACTTATTAGATCAAACCGCAATCACCTACCCATACACTACGGTTACCAACATGACTGGTGAAACTATCAAGACTATTCTTGAGGATGTGGCTGATAATTTATTTAACCCGGATCCGTATTATCAGCAGGGTGGCGACATGGTTCGTGTAGGCGGCATGCAATATACGATCGATCCAGCGGCATCTGCTGGTAAGCGTATTAGTGATATGCGTCTCAATGGCAAAGATATCGATCCAAGCAAGACTTATAAAGTTGCTGGCTGGGCTCCGGTTAGTGAGGAGGCGAAGAATGCCGGCGGAGAGCCAATTTGGGATGTGATCGAGCGCCATTTGCGTGACGTGAAGGTGGTTAAAGCGGTCAAGCTCAATGAGCCAATCATTAAAGGCGTAAAAGCTAATCCTGGAATGGTTTCACTCTAATTCTTTTTACTAGAGATCAATAATGAAAAAATTAATTCAGTGCCTTGTAGTTTCTTTTGCTTTATTTGGTCTGGGCGCCTATGCTGCTGGACCTACCGAAGTCGTGTATCACATTGATGATGCTGAGACTCAAGGGATTAAAGGCTTGCGTAACATTCGAAACCATCTGGATGTATCACCGCAAACCAAAATCATTGTTGTTACTCATGCTAACGGTGTGGATATCATGATGGAGGGCGCAAAAGATAAAAAGAATGGAATTGAATATGCCCCTCTAGTGGGTGCATTGAAGTCCCGTGGCGTTCGTTTTGAGGTTTGCGAAATTACATTAAAGAACCGTAATCTTAAAAAAGATCAGTTCATTCTGGATACTGACTTCACTCCATCTGGAGTTGTTCGAGTTGCTGACCTTCAGTATCAAAATCACTTTGCTTACATTAAGCCTTAAGTTATGTTCCTGATGGTTTTTGAGAAGTTCTCTTATGTATTGAGGGCGATCCTCCTTAGTAGTTTCTCGTTACTGATTCTTACATCCTCAGTTAATGCATCAGACGGCTTACTCTTAAAGCCTATCCAGGTAGCGCCTCACACTTATTTCGTGCAGGGCTTTGCTGAAATGGGTAGCAGTAAGAATCAAAACTTTATTTCCAATGCCGGTTTTATTGTTACGCCGAAAGGTGTGGTGGTAGTTGATGCTTTAGGATCTCCTGTTCTCGCAAAGAAGCTTATTGCTGAAATTAAAAAAATCACCCCTCAGAAAGTAGTTGCAGTTATTGTTACTCATTACCATGCGGATCATGTCTACGGGCTTCAAGAGTTTAAGAAAATTGGAGCAAAAATTTATGCCCAAGGTGAGGGTAGAAGCTACATCTCTTCTGAAACTGCTAAACAGCGACTAATTGCTTCGCGAATCGACTTTGCGCCCTGGGTCAATAACTCGACAACATTAATGGGTGCTGATATATGGATAGATCAAGCCTATACACTCAGAGTTGGTGGTATTGAATTTAAGATTGGAAGGGTAGGCCCCGCTCACGCACCTGAAGACCTCATTATTTACGTTCCTTCTGAGAAGGTGCTTTTTGCTGGGGACTTGGTATTCCGTGGCCGCATTCCTTTTGTTGGTAACGCTGACAGTAAGGGTTGGTTGCAAGCTTTGGATGAAATTCAGTTGCTCAATCCCAGCATTGTGATTCCTGGTCATGGCGCTCACTCAGTTAATCCCACTGAAGATATCCGTTTTACACGAGAATATTTGAGGTATTTACGTGAATCTATGACGAAATCAGCTGTAAATATGGATCCCTTTGAGGAGGCCTATCAGCAGGCAGATTGGTCAGAATACGAAGGAATGCCCCTGTTTAGGGCTGCAAACCGGATGAATGCCTATAACGTCTACCTCTCAATTCAGGCGGAATAAGGCAGATTTATCATCTGGGCTTTAAAATAGTCGTTTACATGGCTAAATGACTGATTTCAAATGAAATTACTAATATCTAGGCTTTGCCTCACTCTGCTTGCTGTTTTCGGACTTCATTTGTCCGCCTACGCGACACCGGACCTTGCAAATGGCAAAAAAATTGATCAGCAGAAATGCTATTCCTGTCATGCCAAAAAATCTGGCTTTGGTAATGGCGACATGATCTACACGCGTAGCGATAGCAAGGTTAAAAACCTCCAGAATTTAAAGTCCATGGTAGCTATGTGTAATACAGAACTGCGGCTTGATCTTTTTCCTGAGGATGAGGCAGATGTTGCAGCCTTTCTTAATAAACAGTTTTATAAATTTAAATAATTTCAGTAAAGAATTTTGATTATGGATGCGGTAGATATTTCCTCTCTTAGCAAAGCAGTTTTACTCTCTACCTTCGCGATTACTTTCTTGCTAGGTGCTGTAATGCAAAAAACGGGTTTTTGCAGTATGGGTGCTGTTTCAGATATTTTTATTATGTCTAGCTGGGGTCGTCTTAAGCAGTGGTTTCTTGCTATCGGCGTTGCTATTGTTGGATTCGCATTGATGTCTTATTTGGGTCTAATAGATCCCTTGAAGAGCATGTATACCAGTAGTAAATTTTTGTGGCTTTCTTCTATAGTCGGCAGCACCTTATTTGGTTTTGGTATGGTGCTTGCATCTGGCTGTGGAAGTAAAACTCTGGTTCGTATTGGTGGTGGTAATCTGAAGTCCATCATTGTGTTCATTGTTCTCGGGCTTACTGCCTACATGACCATGAAGGGCTTCCTGGGCGTTATACGCATCAACACTTTGGACTCTGTATTTATAGCGCTGAATACTCCTCAAGATTTACCAAGCATTTTGAGTCCCATCACTGGAATTGCCAGAAATAATCTGCATCTTGCCCTTGGCCTGATTGTCGGCTTTGCCTTTATTGCATATGCCCTTGCAAACAAGGCTTTTTGGACTGCAGAAAACTTATTTGCTGGAATTTTTGTTGGCCTGGCTATCTGCGCAGTATGGTTTGTATCAGGTAACTTAGGCTTTGTTGCTGAGGATCCCAATACTTTAGAAGAGGTTTTCTTGGTTACTAACTCTGGTCGCATGGAGAGTCTTTCATTTGTGGCGCCGTATGCATTTTCGTTAGAATGGTTGATGCTGTATAGCGACACCTCTAAGGTTATTACTGTTGGCATTGCTGCTGTTGTTGGAATGATCTCTGGATCCGCTTGCGTAGCTCTGATTACTAAGTCATTTCGGTGGGAAAGCTTCCGCAATACTGAAGACACCGCTAATCACTTGGTTGGCGCATCTTTGATGGGGTTCGGTGGCGTAACAGCATTAGGTTGTACCGTCGGTCAGGGTTTGAGCGGTATTTCCACTCTGGCAATCGGATCGTTACTGGCTCTACCAGGTTTTATCTTTGGCGCGTACTTGGCACTGCGATATTTGGAAACGCGCAACGCACCAAATCCATGCAGTTAATATTTAAGGTGGACTGAACATCATGCAGATCGATTGGCTAGCTTTTTCTCCAGGCCCCGCTTTTTTTGGTGGAATCTTATTGGGCGTTGCGGCTGCTTTATATGTAATTCTGCACGGCCGCATACTTGGCATCAGTGGAATTGTTTCTGGTTTGCTTTCCCCTAAAGAGGGTGATATTGCTTGGCGCTTAAGTCTTGTGTTGGGCTTATTAAGCGCACCATTTGTAGGTAGCCTGTTACTTGGTCTTCAAACAACAACGGTAATTGATGCTGATTGGATCGCCATTATTGCTGCTGGAGTATTAGTGGGCTTCGGTGCTAACTATGGATCTGGTTGCACAAGCGGTCATGGTGTCTGTGGTCTATCACGCTTATCCCCAAGATCTTTAGTGGCCACAATCTCTTTTATGAGCGCCGGATTTTTGGTGGTGTTTGTGATTCGCCATGTTTTGGGTCTATAAATCATGAGAAGACACTTTAATTTATATAGTCAATATTTGATCGGCGTTTTGTTCGGGCTGGGCCTGATTGTTTCGGGTATGAGCAATCCACAAAAAATTCTCAACTTCCTTGATCTGGCTGGCAACTGGGATCCGTCCTTAATGTTTGTGATGGGTGGAGCAATTTTGGTTGGTCTCGGTGGCTTTTATCTTGCCTCTAAAAGAGCTGAAGCCTTTTTTGGCGGCGCTCTCCATATTCCTACTAGAAGAGATATTTCTAAGCCGCTCGTCATTGGGAGTCTTATTTTTGGAGCAGGCTGGGGTATCGCTGGTTTCTGCCCGGGCCCTGCAATCGTAGCCCTCGGAGCCGGTCATCTTAAGGCTTTGGTCTTTGTATTGGCTATGCTTGCTGGCATGGCGCTTTGCAATCGTTTCTTTACAGGCCACAAAAAGTCGGCGTGATTTAAAATCTTAGCAATTCCATTTTTAAATTCGTAGTCCATTTTTTGAGGTTTAGATGAGTCTTCCTATTTCTTGCCATTCTGCTCAATTCGGCACATTGGGTCAAATCGATCCTAGCCACTTAGCCGAGATTGTTAAACAAGGCTATAAAAGCGTAATCAACAATCGCCCAGATTTTGAAGGCGGCCCTGATCAGCCAACGAATGCGCAAATTCAAGCTCAGGCAGAAGCGCTTGGCTTGAACTATGCTTTTTTGCCAGTAATCCCAGGCGCATTTACGCCGGATCAGGTTGTAGAGATGGCGCGTTTACTGAAAACAATGCCTGGTCCCATATTGGCTTTTTGTCGTTCAGGTGCTCGCTCTACTAATTTGTATCAAATGGCTTTACAGGTCCGTTGATTATTCAGTGTGTATTTATGTGCATTGAGATCTCCGGGGGCATTTTTAATCCTCAAATGAATATGCCGTTTCGGTTTTTTCATTCTGTCATTAGTAAGCAGCGCTAGGATATTGTCTGCAATCTAGTAACCCATACATTTTTAGCATTGAAAAGCTAGCTTCATCTTTGGGTGAGTTTGATGCCATTATTGATGTCAGATCACCGGCTGAATTTGCTTTGGATCACATTCCTGGCGCCATTAATCTACCAGTACTGAGCAATGAAGAGCGCATCGAAATTGGCACCCTCTATAAACAGGTGTCGCCATTTGCTGCGAAAAAATTAGGCGCAGCCTATGTCTCAAGAAACATTGCCCATCATTTAGAAAAGTCCCTTTGTGATTTTCCGCGAGAGTGGCGCCCCTTAATTTATTGCTGGCGTGGCGGTGAGCGTAGTGGCGCCTTTACTCATATTCTCAATCGCATTGGCTGGAAAGCCATGCAGCTGCAGAGTGGCTATCAAGGATTTCGACGTGTTGTGATTGATGGTCTGGATAAGGCGGCTAGAGATTTCTCTTTTCAAGTGATTGCCGGCATGACTGGGAGTGGTAAGACTCGCATTCTTCAGGAGATTGGTGCACTTGGTCAGCAAATTCTGGATCTTGAGGGGTTGGCTATCCACCGTGGATCGGTACTTGGCAATGAGCCCAATATTGAGCAGCCTTCTCAAAAAGGCTTTGAGACTAATTTATGGAATGCGTTTAATGCACTCGATTCCTCAAAGATAGTTTTTGTTGAGTCTGAAAGTAAAAAGGTTGGGGGTCTACATATTCCGGATCCCTTGATGAATCGCATTCGTGAAAGCAAATGCATTGAGCTGCGCTCCAGCACCAATACACGTGTTTCTTGGTTATTGCGCGAATATGAACATTTCCTATCAAACCCGGAAAGCTTTAAAGAAAAACTTAGTCTATTGACATCGCGATATGGCAAAGTGCAAATTGAAAAGTGGCATCAGGAGATTGATGCTGGTGACTTTGCTGGCTTGGTAGAGGAACTATTGGTGGTGCACTATGACCCATCCTATCAATCTTCAATCGTTCGCAACTTTCCGAGTTATCGCGAAGATCATTTTGTGCAACTCGAGAGTGATAGTGATGAAGCTTTTGCAAAAGCAGCAAAAGACCTCATCACTAAGGTTTCTGTTAACTGAAGGCTTGAATTCCAGTTTGTGCGCGACCCAGAATGAGGGCGTGAATATCATGCGTACCCTCATAAGTATTCACAACCTCTAGGTTAAGCATGTGACGTACTACACCGTACTCATCTGAGATGCCGTTTCCACCATGCATGTCTCTGGCTAAACGGGCGACATCCAATGATTTTCCGCAAGAGTTACGCTTCATCATGGAGGTAATTTCAGGTGCGGCGATACCTTCATCTTTCATGCGACCTAAGCGTAAACAGCCTTGAAGTGCAAGTGTAATTTCTGTTTGCATATCCGCGAGCTTTTTCTGAATTAACTGATTGGCTGCAAGAGGGCGATCAAATTGCTTGCGATCCATAGTGTATTGACGTGCTGCATACCAGCACCACTCGGCAGCGCCAAGTGTGCCCCAAGCGATGCCGTAACGCGCTGAATTTAAGCAGGTGAACGGACCCTTTAGACCAGTAATTTCTGGGAATTCATTTTCAGCCGGGACAAATACATCATCCATCACGATTTCACCAGTAATGGAGGCGCGTAGACCCATCTTGCCGCTGATCTTTGGTGCAGATAGACCCTTCATGCCTTTTTCTAGGATGAAGCCTCTGATTAAGCCTTCATCGTTTTTGGCCCAAACAACAAATACATCTGCAATTGGTGAGTTGGAGATCCACATCTTGGAGCCAGTTAAGGAGAATCCACCTGGAACTTTTTTTGCCCTGGTAATCATGCCGCCAGCATCAGAGCCAAAGTTTGGTTCAGTCAATCCGAAGCATCCAATCCATTCGCCAGTAGCTAACTTAGGTAGGTATTTTTGCTTTTGTGCTTCGCTGCCAAATTCATTGATAGGCACCATGACTAAAGAGGATTGCACGCTCATCATGGAGCGGTAACCAGAGTCAACGCGTTCAATTTCGCGGGCAATTAATCCATAAGAAACGTAATTCAAATTCGCACCACCATATTCCTCAGGAATTGTGATGCCTAAAAGACCTAGTTCACCCATCTCGCGAAAGATTGCTGGATCAGTGGTTTCATTGCGATAGGCATCATGAATACGCGGCATTAAACGACCTTGAGCATATTCAGCGGCAGCATCACGCACCATACGCTCATCTTCAGTCAGTTGTGTGTCGAGAAGTAGGGGGTCTGCCCAATTAAAACTAGCTTTACTCATGGTTCTTGGTCGTCCTATTTAGGTTTTAATATGCGTTCTGTGAAATTTTAGGAATACAGATATTCTCTTTATATTATCCATTTTTTCTTGATTGATGGACTCACCTAGACGCCACCACCGCTACTACGACTTGATATTGACAGGTTTTGTCGTCGTTCTGCTGTGCTCCAACTTTATTGGCGCCGGTAAGGCTGCGACTTTAGACATGCCTTATTTTGGTAATGTGACTTTTGGGGCTGGGATCCTCTTTTTCCCAATCGCCTATTTTTTTGGCGACATATTAACTGAGGTCTATGGCTACGCTTATGACCGACGGGCTGTGTGGGCAGGTTTTGCAGCTCTTGCCTTTGCGGCAATCATGGCTCAATTGGTCATCGCCCTGCCAGTAGCCCCTGGATCCTATATGGCCAATTATCAGCAGGGCATGGAGACGGTTTTTGGTAATTCATGGCGCGTCGCTCTTGCCTCTATGACTGCCTTTTGGTGCGGTAGTTTCGTAAATAGCTATACCTTGGCCAAAATGAAGGTTTTGACCCAAGGTCGCTACTTATGGATGCGTACTATCGGCTCTACAGCAAGCGGGGAGTTGGTTGATTCATCTTTGTTCTATATGCTGGCTTTTTACGGTCTGTGGCCTTTAAATGAGGTTCTAGCTGTTGCCATCTCTCAATATGTACTCAAGACCGCCTGGGAGGTGCTAGCAACCCCTTTAACCTACGCGGTAGTCGGTTTTCTGAAGCGCAAGGAAAATCAAGATCATTTTGATATTCATACGGATTTCACCCCATTTAAGCTGAAAGTCTAATTTACGGCTTTTTTGAGCGCTAGCCGTTAAAATAACGGTCTTTGATGCATAACCTGCATCCGCACCCTCGAATTGACCTATCAGAAAGTAAAAACACATCCGTGCTGTCCGCATCTAATATCACCATGCAGTTTGGGGCAAAACCCCTGTTTGAAAACATCTCCGTTAAGTTTGGCGGCGGCAATCGCTACGGCCTGATTGGCGCTAACGGCTGTGGTAAATCCACCTTCATGAAGATTTTGGGGGGCGAGTTAGAGCCCACCAGCGGTAATGTGAGCTTAGACCCAGGCATTCGTTTGGGTAAGTTACGCCAAGACCAGTTTGCGTATGAAGATGTTCGCGTCCTGGATGTGGTGATGATGGGTCACGAGGAGATGTGGAAGGCTGCAGCGGAGCGCGATGCCATCTATGCCAACCCAGATGCCACTGACGAAGATTATATGAAGGCTGCTGAGCTCGAAGGTAAGTATGCCGAGTATGGCGGCTACACCGCAGAAGCAAAAGCAGGGGAGTTGTTGTTAGGTATCGGTATTCCTATTGAGCAACACAATGGCCCTATGAGTAATGTAGCCCCTGGTTGGAAGTTGCGCGTATTGCTAGCTCAAGCCTTGTTCTCTGATCCAGATGTGTTGTTGCTGGATGAGCCAACCAATAACTTGGATATCCATTCCATTCATTGGCTGGAAGATATTCTGAATCAAATTAAGAGCACGATTGTCATCATCTCCCATGATCGCCACTTCCTCAATGAAGTTTGTACGCATATGGCTGATATGGACTATGGAACACTCAAGGTGTACCCAGGAAATTATGATTCCTACATGCTGGCATCCGTTCAGGCAAGATCACAACAACTGAGCAATAACGTTAAAGCCAAAGAAAAAATTGCCGAATTAGCCGCTTTCGTGGCTCGATTTTCAGCCAATGCATCAAAGGCACGTCAGGCTACTTCACGTCAAAGACAGCTGGAGAAGATTGAGATTGTTGAAGTAAAACCTTCTTCGCGCCAGAACCCATTTATCCGTTTTGATGCTGAGAAAAAACTGCACAACATGGCCGTTGAGTGCAATGCGTTGACTAAAGCCTATGACCGCACCATCTTCAAAAACTTTAAGCTAGGTGTGCGTGCCGGTGAAAAGATTGCCATCATTGGGCAAAATGGCGCAGGCAAGACAACATTACTAAAAACGATCTTGAGCAAACGCTTTGAAGGAATTGCTGCTGATAGCGGTGATGTGAAATGGGCAGAAAACGCCAATGTGGGTGTGATGCCTCAAGACAATACTGAGATGTTCGCAAAAGACGAATTACTTATGGATTGGATGAATAACTGGCGCAATACAGGCGACGATGACCAGGTCATTCGTGGCACATTAGGCCGCCTGTTGTTCTCAGGCGATGATATTGGCAAGTCTGTCAAAGTGCTGTCTGGTGGTGAGAAGGGGAGAATGATTTGGGGCAAATTGATGCTTCAAAAATACAACGTCCTAGCAATGGACGAGCCAACCAATCACATGGACATGGAATCTATTGAGAGTTTGCAGATTGCGCTTGAAAAATTCGAAGGTACTTTAATCTTTGTTTCGCATGACCGTGAATTTGTATCTGCCTTAGCCAATCGCATCCTGGAAGTGAAGATGGACGGCACGGTAGTAGATTACTCAGGAACCTACGAAGAGTATTTGCGTAGCCAAGCATTAGCTGGCTAGGTATTCTCTTTCGCTTGACGTTGGAATCGCATTGCAGTGCCATCGGCACGGATGCGTTTCCACACCAAATCCTTTTCTTCCTGACTAAAAAATACCCAATTACTGACTTCGCCTAGGGTACGACCACAGCCCTGACAGATTTCGTCATAGAGGGTGGTGCAGACTCCAATGCAAGGGGAGTCAGAGGCATCATCACCAACCGCTAAAGAATTGGCCCCGGCTTGTTCTGGTGAGTTATTTGTGGAAGAAGTCATGGCAGTACTTTAGTCGATTTCAGGGGAATGTGTTGCTCGAGCTCATCGACATAAGCTGCCATGCCTTCACGCTCACGCTCCAAGAACCGCTTTACTGCATTAGAAAAGCCGTCATCTGCAATCCAATGCGCAGACTGTAGGGTGGTTGGTAAAAATCCCCGAGCCATCTTGTGCTCACCCTGAGCTCCTCCTTCAAATACCTCAATACCTTCTTGGATGCAATACTCAATCGCCTGGTAATAAGCTAACTCAAAATGTAGGCAGGGAATGTGCTCGACTGCACCCCAGTAACGACCGTAGGCTTTTGAATTCAATTGATCGACTACTAGTAGAGATGAGGCAATCGGCTTCTCAGCTTGAGTGGCAATAATCAGATGTAAATTCTCAGGCATATCACTACCAAGTAATTGAATACATTCCTCTGTTAAGTAAGGAGAAGAGCGATGTTCGATATAAGTGTTTTCATAACAGCGATAGAAGAAAGCCCAGTCTTCTTTCGTAGCGATTACTCCAGGAATATGACGATAGCTAATTTGGTGCTTGGCAACGGCAGCACGCTCTCGCCGAATATTCTTGCGGCGCTTCATCGTCAATGCAGCAAGGAATTCCTCAAAACCTGAATATCCCGCGTTATACCAATGAAACTGCACTGAGTCGCGCATCATGAACCCTTGCTTTTTGAGCGCCCCCAGTTCATCGTTTTCCGGGAAAAGCACATGGGCAGAGGACAGGCTATTTTGACTCACTAGTGTTTTTAAGCCTGAGGCTAAGATTTCTTGTATGCCCCCTTTTTCAACTTTTGGCGATACAAGTAATCTAGGTCCACGAACTGGGGTAAAGGGGATTGCAGATAATGCCTTTGGGTAGTAAGGCATATGATTCTGTTCATACGCCTGCGCCCACGCCCAATCAAATACAAACTCACCATAGGAGTGCTGTTTAAGATAGAGTGGTACTGCGCCCAATAGATTGGATTGAGAGTCCTCAGCGAGTAAGTGTACCACCTGCCAGCCGGTATTGCCTCCTACGCATCCAGTTTTTTCTAGTGCACTTAGAAATGCGTGCGTTACAAAAGGGTTGGCATCAGGGGGGAGGAGGGCATTCCAATCGCTTTCAGCAATTTGTGAAATGCTCTCAATGACCCGAAGTTGGATGGCGCCCTGATTCAACTAGCAGGAGAATTAGTGCTGAATTAACTCAATTTTGTAACCGTCGGGGTCGGTAACAAAAGCAATTACAGTATCGCCACCCATTACCGGACCGGCTTCCCGAGTAACATTTCCGCCGGCAGCTTTGATTTTTTCACAAGCGGCGTAAGCATCAGAAACACTGATAGCGATGTGTCCGTAGGCATTACCTAAGTCATAGCTATCAACACCATAATTAAAGGTGAGCTCAATCTCAGACTGTCCGTCAGAATTTCCTTTCCCAAAGCCTACAAATGCGAGTGAGTATTTTTGCTCTGGGCGTTCAGTAGTGCGAAGCAAGTTCATTCCTAAAACTTTGGTATAGAAATCAATCGAGCGAGTCATATTACCGACTCTAAGCATAGTATGTAAGATCATCATCGTTCAAATATAAAGGGAAACCAAGTTTCTCGTTGGGCAAGAAAAAACCCAGGGCTTAGTCTGGGTTTTGAGGGTAGTAAGGCCTGAGCTTATTGGATCTTTGCTTTGGCACGAAGCTTTTGCATTAGCTCAGAGAATTTTGCCTTTTGCCAATTCTGATCGGCTGTAATCATCTGCTTTAACTGATCTTTAATTTCATCCATGCTGGGAGCCTTGACATCACGTACATCATCCAATTTGATGATATGCCAACCGTACTGGGTTTTTACCGGCTTGTCAGTGATTTGACCTTTTTTAAGCTGTACCATGGCCTTCGAGAATTCTGGCACGAGGGACTTATCGCTTACCCAACCCAAATCACCACCATTAGGAGCGGAGCCAGGATCCTTGGACTTTTCTTTGGCTATCTGTTCAAAGTTGCCGCCAGCTTTAATTTGGGCGGTAATCGCTTTGGCATCAGCTTCTTTTTCAACCAGGATATGTTCAACATGGTATTCCTTGCCGGTGTATTGCCCTTTAACTTGATCGTAAGCAGCCTTCAACTCAGCTTCACTTACGCCTTCTCTTTCAACGAAATCCTCAAACACGGCAGCAATTAACACGCCCATCTTGGACTGTTCTAATTGCTCCTTAACAGATTCCTTTTGGGTGATACCGCGATTATTGGCTTCTTGCAAAATGAGCTCGCGTGTGACCAACATTTCTCTTCCCTGCTCGCGAACTTGAGGATTGTCTGGCTGATTCGATTTTTGAATTAATTTATCTAGCTGTGCTTTCGGGATTGGCTTGCCATTCACGATGGCAGCATTTTGCGCTTGTACTGCTGATGAGAGGAGTGCAAGGCTACAAGCGCTAATGGTAAAGATTCGGCGTGTGTTCAACATAGTCTAGAAAATAATAAATAGGGAGTAAAAGGGGAATCTTAAAGCAATCCTGACTTAATTAGTGCTTTCACTAGGGGTGAATGCCAGAATAGTCAGGGCATGAATGGCTGCTGGAAAGTGCTCATTTAGGGCGGCGTAGATAGCTCTGTGCCGCGCCACCTTATTCATCCCCTCAAATTCTGGGGCTACGATCGTGAGTTTAAAGTGCCCACCACCAGAGGCAGCGCCTGCATGGCCTGCATGGAGATGACTTTCATCCTCGATCTTTAATTGATCCACCCGAAATGCTGACCTCAAATCTGCTTCAAAGAGAGCAATTCTCTGTTGATTGATGCTCATTCTGTAGGGTGCTCCATATGGCGACTTAGCCAGATTCCCTGGAGAATCACGAAAATAACCAATAATCCGGTGCTACCAAATAGCTTAAAGTTGACCCAGGCTTCCTCAGAGAACTCAAAGGCAATATAGAGATTGAGGGCACCCATAAAAAAGAAGAATAATGCCCAGGCCATATTCACTTGATGCCAAACTGATTTGGAGCTACGTTCTTTGAGCGTAATCTGCTTACCCATCAATACCTGAATCCAGTTCTTTTGAAAGAACTGAGCACTAATAAATAGTGCGCCTGCAAATAGCCAATACAAAGCGGTTGGTTTAAGTTGAATAAAGGTCTTATCGTGCAAGAAAATAGTCAAGCTACCGAAAACTAGAATCATGACTAGGCTAACCCATTGCATCGCATCAATTTTGCGATGACGATAGTAAACCCAAAGAATTTGTCCAATCGTGGCAACCATAGCGACGATAGTTGCAGTGTAGATATCACCAAATTTAAAGGCAATAAAAAAGAGGATGATAGGGAAGAGGTCGAATAGGAATTTCATGCGGTGATTATCCTGCTATTTGAGAATTATTCTGCTTTACCGGGGGTGGCATTCTCAGATGGCTCAAATTTCAAAGATGCCGAGTTGATGCAGTAGCGCAGACCGGTAGGCTGTGGACCATCTTCAAATACGTGCCCCAAGTGTGCATCGCACTGAGTGCAGCGGACTTCGGTGCGAATCATTCCATGGGATACATCCCGAATTTCGGTAATTGCATCATTGTTTTTTGGGGCGTTGTAACTTGGCCATCCGCATCCAGCATCAAACTTTGTGGATGATGCAAATAAAGGGGTATCACAGCATATGCAGCGATACTGTCCATCGGTCCAGTGATCCCAGAACTCGCCAGAAAATGGCCTTTCTGTTGCCGCCTCACGCGTAACGCGATATTGAATATCGCTCAGTGTATTTTTATATTCTTGATCTGTTTTTTTGGTCATGGTCTTAAAGGTCTTGGATTATGAGGAGCAGCTAACTGCAACGCGCTGCATATCAAGTGGTGGTGGTTTTGAGTATCTATCAAATTCCATCTGCTCATCAAATGGATTACTCAATATTGTTAATAAGGCATCTACTTCAGAGAAGTCATCGTGTTGCGCTTTTTCAATGGCAGTTTGAGCTAGATAATTTCTAAGAATGTATTTGGGGTTAACTTTATCCATCAGAGTTTTTCTGTCTACATCACTCAAAGCTTCAGATTGCAGCCTATTCAAGTAGTCGGCAAACCATTGATCAATATTTTTGCGATCGACAAATTCATCTCTTTGCGATATTTCCACTGATTTAGAATCTTTTTTGACCTTACCGAGGCTGCGAAAGAAGTTAGTGAAATCTACCTTTGAGTCATGCATTGCTTGCAGTAGTCGTTCAATCAGTGAAATGTCACTATCTTGCTGGGATTGCAATCCCAGCTTTAATCGAAATGCCCGCTGCCATTCTGCCGCATAAATGATGGGAAACTCTTCCAGGGCGGAGCGCAACAGGGCTTGAGATTCTTCTGCAGAATGCTCTAACTCCAATAAGGGAAGCATTGCGCTAGCTAGACAGGCCATGTTCCAGTGCATTATTTGGGGTTGACGGTGATAGGAATATCGGCCGCTATGATCACTGTGATTGCATATGTGGTCAATTTCAAACTGATCTAAGAATCCGAAAGGGCCATAGTCAATAGTTAGGCCCAAGGCGCTGATGTTGTCACTATTTAAAACACCATGACAAAAGCCTACAGCTTGCCAACCAGCAACTAATTTTGCATTGCGAGCGCTAATCTCTTTGAATAGGTTTAAGTAGGGCTCTTTTGTGGATGCACACTCAGGATAGAATTTGGCAATCAAAAGGTCTGCCAATTCTTGCAGGCGAGTCAAATTCTGAAGTGATGCAAAGTGTTCAAAGTGTCCAATACGAATAAAGCTTGGAGCAACACGAGAGCATACTGCTGCAGTTTCTATCGTTTCTCGTCTCACAGCTTGCTTTGATCCAACTACTGCAAGAGCTCGGCTGGTGGGTAGGCCAAGAGCATGCATGGCTTCACTACACAGAAACTCACGAATAGAAGATCTTAAGACCGCTCTGCCGTCACCCATTCTGGAGTAGTGCGTTCTACCAGCGCCTTTTAATTGCAGCTCCAGTTGATTGATATCGCCAAGCAGGATGGCACGGCCATCACCCAATTGCCCCGCCCATGACCCAAACTGATGTCCGCTATAAGCCGTAGAAATTGGATCAGAAAATATTAACTCACCCACGTTCAGTTGATTTCCCGCCAATACCTCTAGCCATTCAGGATCTTTGGGTAAGCCATCATCTCCAAGCTCCAAATTCAATAGCTTGGCGACAGATGGTGAAAACGCAACCCAATAAGGATGGGGTAACGGGGTAGGTGGGGTTGGTTGGCAAACATCGTCGCCACGAAGCGTAAAAGGCATATTTGTATTCTATGGGTAATTCACAAGCGTCGCAGAAGCCTCTAGAATGACCCTATGACAAATAAAGTACAACTGAATGCGGCAACTCAGCTTGCCAATCTGGGTGAAGAGCTTAATGTTCCTTTTTTAAAGCTGCTTGGCGTGCGTCTTATCAGCGCTGAAATGGGTAAAGGAGAAATACTTCTAGCCCTCAAGCCCGAGCATACCAATACCTGGGATGTAGCTCATGGCGGTGTATTGCTTACCCTGATGGATGTTGCCATGGCGGTTGCCGCTCGCTCTAGCGATCCCAGTGATCGTAGCGTAGTGACTGTCGAAATGAAGAATAATTTTATGCAGGCTGCAAATGGCATCTTGCGCGTAAAGGCAGATACTGTTCGACGTACTGCAACAATGGCTTTTTGTGAGGCTAAGCTTTATAACGACCAAGGTGAAATCTGCTGCATGTCAACAGGGACGTTTCAGTTTATAAAGAGACTGGCAGCTAAAAATGCAAACGGCGAACGCGTAATCAACGAAGATTCACGCCAGCAAAAATAATGCAGCGTTTGTTGAGCGCCTAGACGGAAAGGTTTGATCCTGAAGCGGCACTCAACTCCCCAGTGACGACATCATGGCCCACTGTGCCGTTAGCATCAAAGCGTCTTTCCACCATCTCAAATTGACCATCTTTGCGAACACGCAAAACAGTGCTCGAGCGCGTCCCGTAAGAGGGGGTCTTAATGAATGCAGCTGATAGAGCTCTCTCCCAATCTGGGTTCACGCCAGTGTTAGGCAGCTCCTGAGGGCTGGCTTCATGCGTGTCAGCCAATACGCGTAAATAGTGGTCTGCATTTTTAAGCTGACCACTATCCATTGCTAGCGTTTGAGCAAATGCAGCTACTCGGTGATTGACTTTAGGCCACGGGGTATCAAGCATGGCGTTAGATAAACCGTAGACTCCAGGGTTGAGCGCTTGCTCAGGAAACACTTTTCTTGGGCGAATATTTTGACCCATCATAAGGCGGTTACTCACCCAGTGCATTTCGCTATTCGCTGGATCACTCAGATCCGCCATCAATAAATTAAAGCCGTTGTATTGTTCGAACCGCTTGGAATTTTCTTGTATGTAAGCATGTGGTTTGTGGTGCCCCGTCAGATAGCGAAGGCTGAGCTCGCCACGGGTTCTTGAGTCAGGATTTTTTTCGCTTGGCGATCTGACATTAGTCAGTGCAGCAAAGCGGCCAGTTTTAGTAAAGCCAAGCCAGGTTCCTGGGCTACCCAAAACATCAGCCCGATCCTTACCGGCCAATAGGTGAGGGTGCTCCGACCACCATCCCATAGGATCAGTGTCACGCTCGTAAAACTCATCCCGATTCGCCGCGACTACCAAAGGGTAATCTGGATGAGATTTCCAGGCGAAGAGAATTAGGCACATAACAAAATGGATTAATTGGTTGAGATTAAATTTCTAATAAATGATAGGGCAGATGATCTATTTGTAACACAGGGCCATCACAGTTACCTAGATGAATTTCTCCTGCCTCAAGGGCATCCAACTTACACTCAAGCTGAAGATCAATGCGATCTGAATTTACGGGGTTGGCAGCAGCAAGAACCACCATACCGCATGGCTGACTCGCATCACCCACTTGAAATAATTCCACACCAGGCTTGGCTAGCTCTAGTGAAGATGCGCTAGAGCTTGTATGCGCGAGTTGCAGCCTGCGCTTTACTGCCCCACGATATTGGCTCCTGGCAACAATTTCCTGGCCTGGATAGCAACCCTTCTTAAAATCCACGCCCGAAACGGATTCAAAGTTAATCATTTGTGGCACAAACTGCTCTTGGGTTGCCAGTACGATGCGTGGAATTGCGCTCAATACCTCCAAGGAATTCCACTGACTGAGTGAGATCTGATCAACTGACGGATTGGCGGACTCTGTTTTTCTTTTAGCAAAAAGGGCTCGTTGAAAGGATTGATCTTGATCCAAGACATCTGGCATTCGCAATCCGATGGAATCCTTTAGCGGGGCTATCGTTTCTTCGCTTCCAGCATTTTGATAGGAGCCGAAAACTTCCCAGTCATTTGATGCATCCACTACTTTTACTTTTGAGCGCAGCACGTACATCGATAATCGCTTGGCAGTGCTGGCTGCTATGTCCTTGGAAATAAAGAGTGCAAAACGGTCATCCGAATCAGTCGATTCTGGGAATAAACCCAGCCAAGCGCTAGCTAAAAGTCGTCCTTTGGGGTTGCAGTAGCCGACCAAACGAACTGAATCTAGTCCATATGCAATTTCGCCCCAGGCTGTCCGCTTCAGGCTAATAACAGAGTTGCTCAATTGACCTTGGAGTAGGGTGGCGGCATCGGCCCCCTCCACCAGGATAAGGCCCCAATCAGGTAGAGGGGTAAATCCATAATTCAGGCTGGTAGTGGGCATTTGGGTGTTTTCTGGGCTTTGGGTCATGAGCTTTTATCATAGCCTGATGAGCGGAAAATTTCAGAGAAGAACTCTTTTTATAAAGCATTCAAATCGTGGCACATGGAAACCCTATGCGCTTTGCCTGGTTGCCCTGATTGCCATCCTATATGGGGTAATTTTTTTATGGCCCGTAGTGCCATCCATATCAAATACCCCAGAGGGAGCTTCTTACAAGGTCAAGATCGCACCTCAATCGGGCTTATCTTCGATTTCAAAACAATTATCAGATCAAGGTGTATCTACAAATATTGCAACTGTTCAGATTGCAGCAAGGGCACTGTTTGTTGCCTCCAAGCTAAAACCGGGCACCTATTTGCTTGCGCCCCGTGCCAGCTTGGGAAAAGTTTTGTTACAAATTGCACGTGGTGATCGGGTTCGTGAGAGCGTGGCGATCATCCCTGGGATGACTATATGGCAACTTAGAGGCTTGATTGATAATCACCCGGCACTGATTCATCAGACAAAAGGGATGAGCTCTAAGGAGCTCTTAAATACTATCGGCCTTTCTTACCCAGGCGATGAGGGCCTTTTTTATCCAGATACCTACCTATTTGATCCAGATGACTCAGACATTTCAATTTATCGCAGGGCTTCTCAGGCCATGCAAAAGCAGCTAGCAAGCGCCTGGGAGCAAAGGGATGCTAGATCTCCCATCAAAACGCCTTACGAGTTGCTTATTTTGGGCTCAATAGTCGAAAAGGAGACTGGTCGCTCTAGCGATAGAACTCTGGTTGCAGCGGTCTTTGTAAACCGCCTCAATTTAAAGATGCCATTACAAACCGATCCAACCGTAATTTATGGCATTGGCCCGAAATTTGACGGCAATCTGAGAAAAACAGATTTACGCAAGGACAGTCCCTACAATACTTATATGCACAAAGGTTTACCGCCAACACCTATAGCAATGCCAAGCAAAGAGTCTCTTCAGGCGGTGGTTCATCCCGCAAAAAGTGATGCGGTGTATTTTGTAGCGCGTGGTGATGGCAGCAGTCACTTTTCCAAAACTTTAAAAGAGCATGAAAGTGCTGTTGATCAATTTCAACGTAAACGTACCACTCCCTCTAAAACAAATTTTTAGCAATCGATATGACAGCTCAATTTCCAGGTTATTTCATTAGTTTTGAGGGTATTGATGGTGCTGGCAAAAGCACGCATATTGAAGCCTTCTGTAACTTAATCAAACAGCACCATCCTGATCGTGAAGTTGTCATGACTCGCGAGCCTGGTGGCACGCAATTAGGCGAGCAGCTCCGCGCTTTATTGCTGGATGCCCCGATGAATTTAGAAACCGAGGCATTACTCATGTTTGCTGCTCGTCGCGAACATATTGCACAAGTAATAGAGCCAGCATTAAAAGCTGGGAAGATTGTCATCTCCGATCGCTTCACGGATGCTAGCTTTGCTTATCAAGGCGGTGGTCGTGGCTTGAGTTTGGAGAAGTTAAATAGTTTGGAGCAGTGGGTTCAAGGTCGTCCTGACGGTTCATTACTTCAGCCCAATCTGACATTTTTATTTGATCTGCCTGGATCAGTTGCTGAAGCGAGAAGATCTAAGGTAAGAGCGCCTGATAAATTTGAAAAGATGGACTTAGATTTTTTTGAAAAAGTTCGTCAAGAATATCTGCGTAGAGCAAAGGAAGATCCAAAACGCTTTTATTTGGTTGATGCCACTCAAACCCCGGAAGCGATCTGGAAAGAGATCGAATCATTAAAGATCAATCTTTAAATGAGTGACATGATGTTTCCACAAGTGTCAGACAAGAATATTGCGCCATGGCTTAAGCCTATCTGGGACGGCATAGATCTGAGTGCATTTCCCAGTGCAGTTTTGATTCATGGTCAATCAGGGATTGGCAAGTTTGAGTTTTCCATTGAATTGGCCAAGGCACTCCTGTGTGAAACATTTACCGGATCAAAGCCCTGCAATCAATGTGAAGCCTGTCGGTGGTTTGGCTCTGGTAACCACCCAGACTTTATTGCACTTGTACCTGAAACGCATCGCAAGCTACTGCCTCACGGCGATTTTGATTCAGACGCTGAGCCATCAAAAAAATCCAAGGCTAGTCAAGCTGATGGTGATGGTGACGCTCCCGAGAAAA
Organism: beta proteobacterium CB; assembly: GCA_000342265.1. Lineage (NCBI taxonomy): Bacteria > Pseudomonadati > Pseudomonadota > Betaproteobacteria > beta proteobacterium CB. Next base: position 948,027 of record CP004348.1, on the reverse strand, counting down.
AAGAAAAGAAAAGTATTTCCATTGAAGATGCTCGTAGTGCAATCGAAGGCCTCTCTATTGGCTCGCATCGCGGCGGTAATCGTGTGATTTTGGTTTACCCATTGGAGATGCTGAGATCAGACTCCGCAAACACATTGCTGAAGTCTCTCGAAGAGCCGCCAAAAAATACAATTTTTATCTTGCTGGCAGATCGCTTAGATCGAGTGTTGCCAACAATTCGCTCGCGTTGCCGTTTATTGTCCGCACCACGACCAGATCGTATTACGGGGTTAAATTGGTTGCGCTCTGAGCTGAGCAAGACGCCGGGCTTAAAAATGAGCGATGGTGATATCGAATCCATTTATGACGAGCAGGGTGGGGCGCCATATGCAGTTTTAGACTCTTTAATTGCCCACCATAATCAGGATGAAAAAGATGAGCTCACCATTGCCATCCAAGCATCGCGTTACTTATTACAGTCGATGTCACAAGGCGCCAGAATTAATTGGTTAGATGCGGCAGATAAGACCCAAAAAGCGCGCTATTCAGTTTTGTTGGCCACCATGCAACGGTGGGTCTCTGACTTGCAAAGTTGCGCCCAAATGGGTTCGCCTCGCTATTACCCAAAGCATGAGGCCGTCATTAAGAGCCTTGCGCAACAAGCGCGCCTGCCCAAGTTACTGCGCTTTTGGAAGTCTCTGATACAGGCACGACGTCATGAAAACCACCCCCTAGCTACCCGCATTCAGCTAGAGGCATTGCTTTCTCAATACCAGCAGGTATTTGAAGACTAAAATGGTGAGTCATGTTTATAGACTCACATTGCCATCTCGATTTTCCTGAATTTCAAACTCGTCTTCCTGAGGTTTTGTCCAATATGGCTGCCTGTAAGGTCAGCCATGCTTTATGCGTTTCGGTAGATATCCCCGACTTTCCTAAAGTAAGAAAGCTTGCCGAGGATCACGCCCATTTGTATGCCTCTGTTGGCGTGCATCCTGACTACGAAGAGACTCCGGAGCCTAGCTTTGAATTCTTAATTCAAGAGGCCAAACATCCCAAAATCGTCGCTATTGGTGAAACGGGGCTCGATTACTATCGTATGGGTGATCGCAGCTATGAATCCATGGAATGGCAAAGAGAACGATTTAGGACTCACATACGAGCTGCTATTGCATCTAAAAAGCCCCTCATCATCCACACCCGCTCATCTTCAGTTGATACCCTTCGAATCTTGAAAGAGGAGGGTGCCGACCAAATTGGCGGGGTGATGCACTGCTTTACAGAATCTACTGAAGTTGCCAAGGCGGCCATGGAAATGGGCTTTTACATCTCATTTTCAGGGATTGTGACATTTAAGAGCGCCAAAGACCTTCAAGAAACCTGCAAACAAGTTCCTTTAGATCGTATGCTCATTGAAACGGATTCTCCGTATCTAGCCCCAATTCCTTATCGGGGTAAGACCAATGAACCTGCTTGGGTATCTAAGGTAGGTGAATTTGTTGCCGACCTGAAGGGTGTTCCTGTTGAATTACTGGCAGAGCAGACTTCTAATAATTTTTTTCAATGTTTTCATATAAATAGAACGATTTCATGAGAAATTCATTTAAATTAAATCTTGCTATAAGTGCCTACGTATTATGTTTTTCTAGCCTTGTTTTAGCCCAAACTGCTGGTCAAGTTGATGATTTCACCAAGGCAGCGAAGTTTGATGATGTTTCAGAGGTTCAGTCACTCATCAAGTCGGGTGTTGGGCCAAACACACTAGATCCAAAAGGCAATCCCATGCTGATTGTCGCTATTCGCGATAAATCAACGAAAGTAACTAATTTACTGCTTGAAAACCCATCTACCAACGTGAATCTAGCCAATAAAAGCGGTGAAAATCCGCTAATGATGGCTGCATTTGATGGTGATTTCTCACTTGTAAAGACTTTGGTTTTAGACAAAAAGGCTGCCGTTAACAAATCTGGCTGGGCGCCCATTCACTATGCGGCCACCAATGGACACCTGCAGATCGTTCAGTTTTTATTAGCTAATGGCGCCATGATTAACGCCTTAAGCCCAAGCGAAACAACGCCTCTAATGATGGCAATTGGTTCTGGGAATGATGAGTTGATTAAATTCTTGTTAGATAACGGTGCTGATTTACGTATGCGTAATCATGAGGGCTATACAGCAATTGATGTGGCTCAGCTATTTGGCAAGGATGATATTCGTGATGGACTCATGTCACGCTGGCAGAAGCTGTATAAGCAACCATATCCAGGTGGCCCGAAGAAGTCTCCCACATAAATTACATTAGTGCTTATTGCGTATAATCATTATTATGTCAAATAAGAAATCACAGTCAATAAATGGCTTGATACAGGCGCTACATGTACATACTTGACCACATAAGCAAACTCCCCGGCTTTCAAAGTCTGCCCAGTTTCAGCAACATGTTTGCTGAGATCAATACGGATATGGGCAGCAGTCAGATTTGGTTTGTTTTGCTCCTGGCATGTCTCATGCTGACATTTCATGGGATTGCAGTGCTAATGATTGCCGGTGCATTTCATTGGTTAGATCAAAAGCTAGAAAACAAACGAGTTTATTTAGCTAATTTCTTGTCGTATTTCATCGCAATTTTGTTGATTATTGCCAGCCATTTAGCGGAAATCGTGGCTTGGACTTATATCTGCGTTGCTTTGCAGGTGTTTCCAACCAATCCACAGACCTTCTATTTCGCTGGTGAAATGTATACCACCGTGGGATTTGGTACTTATAGCCTGTCTGAGCAATGGAGAATCTTGCCAATCATCATTTCATTCACAGGCATCTTTGCCGTCTCAATGTCTGGCGCAGCGCTTTATTCAATGATGGGTGCCTTACTGGGTCGATCCAATCAAAGCCCAAAATCAGGGTCTGGATTCTAAAAAACCGCCTGATTTCATGTTTTAGAGCTCAATTGATGAGCTTAGCTCGATCTACTGGCGCTTTCTGCTTGAATACCAGCTCTAAAACGCGTCCGTTGGACTCCAGGGATCGCATCCTACCCGGCAGCCAGTCGAGGTCTCTAGCAAGCCAAATATCCACTTGACGCTTGTATGGGTCGTTTTCACGTTGCATGAGGGCGTAACGACGATTCACCGACTTACCTAAGCTAGGAATATCTTCCGATTCAGTCTCACCATAGCTTTTAAACTGCCACATTTCCAAGGTGTTGTAGTCAACAACAGGAAGCGCTCTAATGCCCCCTGCTTCATCAATCTTGTCGCTGCCATTTAAAAGGGAGGCAAATTGAAACATGAGGCTAAAACGATCCTGAGTTCCCGGTAATAAATCTGGCGTGAAATCGGGTTTTTCAGAGAAGTGCATCTTGCCCGCCCCACTCTGATCTCGGTCAAATCTGGAATAACGAGGTGGCTTGGTACCACGTTGCGTCCAGTAAATCGATGGCGCTATTCCGTATGCATCAACGGAGCCACGCGATTCAAAGACAAATGGGCCAACTACAGCGTAAGGAATGTTGATGTAAAGGCGGTAGTTGTTGCCTTCCGTGATCCAGTCCAACTGCGCTGTTTGATAAAGCTGTCCATCAACATAAGCATCAAAATAGTAGGTGCCAGATTCGGGAAGGCGAAAGGCTTGACCGGATTGATTACCAACTGCACCCTGCTCTCCTTGGCCCTGAGCTAGCAAAGGATCGGAAGAAACCGCGTTGGATTTTTTTGGTGCTGATTTTTTCTTTGGGGCGCTTGTCAGTTGAATTTTTTTAGGGGGCTCTACACGAAGCTCTGTTTTGATAATCAAATCTTCAGCAATAGGTGGAGGGCTGCCGAAGGAAATAAACGGTAGTCCAAAAAACAAAATCAGGTGACCAGATACAGATAGAAAAATTGCAGCAATCAGAATCCACAGAGATTTTCTGCGAACAACTTGAATCAGATTGCCGAAGAAATCAATCAAAACATTAATGCTCGATAAATTCAATCACTGCCGGAAGATGATCAGCGTAGTCAGCAATTCCATGATCACTTCCCTCCAGAATTAATTGCTTGGCACCAGAATAAAAAGTAACCATTTCTTTCCAATCAAGAAGTTCATCCCCCTTGGCTGCAATTAAAAAATAACGCTCTGGATTGGTGATGCACTTCACTTGCAATGCGCGCAGTTCATCAATGTATTCAGCCTTGAAGTCAAATGGTTCTTCGCTGTCATATGCCGTCATCATGCCAACATGCGGCTCCAGTTCTCTCGCTGCATAAACAGCAGGATTTAGTGCAACACCCTTACATTGATATTTTTCAGCCAGATAGTTGGTATAAAAGCCGCCTAATGATGATCCAATAATTACCAGACGATCAGCCTGAGATTGATCGATATACCGAACTACCATATCCATACTTTCTCTTGGTGATGCCAGTAATTGCGGGCAATACCATTCATATTTGTTATCTGTTGTTGAAAGCGCCCTCACCGCTTCGCCAGTCATCACCGCCTTAGTTGAATTTGGAGATGAACGAAAGCCGTGAAGATAAACTAGTAGGGTTGTTTTCATTAAAGCGTATTACCCCTTCTGCCCAATTTCAAAGTTCGCCATTTTCTCTAGTGCCTATTACGGGGTTAAATTGGTTGCGCTCTGAGCTGAGCAAGACGCCGGGCTTAAAAATGAGCGATGGTGATATCGAATCCATTTATGACGAGCAGGGTGGGGCGCCATATGCAGTTTTAGACTCTTTAATTGCCCACCATAATCAGGATGAAAAAGATGAGCTCACCATTGCCATCCAAGCATCGCGTTACTTATTACAGTCGATGTCACAAGGCGCCAGAATTAATTGGTTAGATGCGGCAGATAAGACCCAAAAAGCGCGCTATTCAGTTTTGTTGGCCACCATGCAACGGTGGGTCTCTGACTTGCAAAGTTGCGCCCAAATGGGTTCGCCTCGCTATTACCCAAAGCATGAGGCCGTCATTAAGAGCCTTGCGCAACAAGCGCGCCTGCCCAAGTTACTGCGCTTTTGGAAGTCTCTGATACAGGCACGACGTCATGAAAACCACCCCCTAGCTACCCGCATTCAGCTAGAGGCATTGCTTTCGCATTGTGAGGTTGGCGGCAAAACGGGGCATCTCGTTCCTTTGAGTTCAATCAATACAAAAGAATTGATGTTATCAAAGAAGCTAATAAATTTCCGTGGGAAGCATATGCTGGCACTTTAAGTGAAATTTGGCATGAAAATACGCTAATATCACTACAGAAATACTTAATATTAAGGAAAGTTATGAAAATTAAATTCGCCCCAATTACCCTCGTAGCCGCGGCTTTGTTGGCAGGTCCAGCTCTGGTAATGGCTCAAGCGCCCGCTGCGAATGCGGTAGTGGTAGATGCAGCCGTTACTGACAATATTTTCCAATTGTACGAAGGCACAGTTACTAAGATTGATAAGAAAACGCGCACAATTTTCTTTAAAAACAATGAAGGTGAATCTAAATTTGTTGCTGGTCCTGAGATAAAGAACTTCGATCAAATTAAAAAAGGTGATCGTCTGAGCGTCACCTATGAACTTGCTGTTGCAATTGAGCTCATCAAGACTAAGAGCGATGGTATTCGCAGCAAAGTGGAAACTTCATCTGAAGTGGCTTCAAAGCCAGGTGAAAAGCCAGCGCGCACCATTACCAACACTACCACCATCATTGCAGACATTGTTGATGTCGATCGTGCTAAAAAATTAGTATCGGTCAAAGGACCAAGTGGCAAGGTTACTGTAGTGACGGTAAAAAACCCTCAGTTGTTGGCTGACGTAAATGTTGGTGAACAAGTTAAGGTAATTTATTTTGATGCGATGGCTGCATCCATTACAACGCCTAAGAAGAAGTAAGATAAAAAGTATCTCGTTGTAAATGCAGGGATCTCATTTGAGCATTCGTACACTAGGGGTCCTTGCACTCGTCACCCTGCTCTCAGCTTGTGCTAACACTACTCGCCCAGGGGCAGTAGGTATAAACCGCTCTCAATTCATGATGGCCTCTTCTGAAGAGGTGAACCGTCTCTCTGCGGTTAGCTATAGCGAGCAGAATCAAAAAGCAAAAGAGAAAAATATACTGGTCACATCTGGGCCCACTTATGAGCGCCTGAAGCTGATTGCGAATAGACTTATTCCGCAGACTGAGGCATTTAGAGACGACACTAGACAATGGGATTGGCGGTTAACTCTCATTGATGCTCCAACACTGAATGCCACTTGTGCGCCTGGCGGAAAGATCACTTTCTACACGGGGATTATTGAGCAGCTAAATCTAACCGATGATGAGATCGCCGCAATCATGGGGCATGAGATTGCTCATGCACTTAGAGAACATGGCAGAGAGCGGGTTTCCCAAGCTGCAGCACAAAATGTACTGGTTAATATTGCTATGGCTGTAGCCGGCCCCTACGGGTCGGCAGTGAGCGCTGCCAATCAAGTGGCGCAATACGCAATCGTATTACCCAACTCGCGAGAAAATGAGACTGAGGCTGATGCTATTGGGCTGGAGTTGGCCGCAAGAGCGGGATATAACCCAATGGGCGCAATCACTGTTTGGCAAAAAATGTTGAAGGCGACTAAAGGTAATAGTTCACCAGAGTTCTTATCCACCCACCCTTCTGGTGAAACCCGAATTGAACAATTAACAGCGCTAATGCCAGCAGTTGAGCCTCTGTACAAAGTGGCACCAAAACCACCGCCTACCAAAAAACTCTGATAAAGATTTAGTGGAAATGAAAAAAGCCCCTTATACAGGGGCTTTTTAAACTTACTTGGCGGAGCGGACGGGACTCGAACCCGCGACCCTCGGCGTGACAGGCCGATATTCTAACCAACTGAACTACCGCTCCAATACAGCGAGTGCTACTTGTGTCACTACTTACTACTCACAACTAGCCAAAAATTTGGCGTCCCCAGGGGGATTCGAACCCCCGTACTCACCGTGAAAGGGTGATGTCCTAGGCCTCTAGACGATGGGGACCTGGACTACTACAAAAAACTCATGCTGCTATTGTAAATGCTTGGTGGAGATAAGCGGGATCGAACCGCTGACCTCTTGCATGCCATGCAAGCGCTCTCCCAGCTGAGCTATACCCCCGTAATCTCACTAAAAATCTACAAGACACTCAAAACAATCCAAGATTTTATCCTATTTTTGCTGGAGTACGCAAATTCTAGATTAGACGACCTTGGAAAGCCTTTGTACAACCTCATCCTTGCCCAATACAACCAAGACAGAATCAATGGCTGGCGTCTGCGTTGTGGCAAATAAGGCATAACGAACAGGCATTGCTAAGGCTGGCATTTTGATCTGATGCTTGGCCAAAACTTCTTTAAAAGCTGCCCCATAAGCTGCTTTTGTATGCTCTGCAGATTTAAATGCTTCGATCAAATCTTTCAACGCTGGAATGATTTCAGGCGGGATATTTGCAGCGATTTGTTCGGCGGTATGTGTGGGCGCAGGTAGATAAAAAAGCTTGGCACCCTCTGCGATTTCAATCAGTGTGTTCGCGCGGTCTTTAAGAAGTGCAACCACTTGTACAAAGTCTGGTCCATTTTCCGTATCGATACCCAGCTCATGTGCAAATGGCTTAGTCGCCTCTGCTAATGCAGTTAAATCTGCATTCTGAATGTATTGATGGTTTAGCCATAGAAGCTTCTCGGGATTGTGCTGTGCCGGAGATCTGCCAAGGCTATCTAGATCAAACCAATTCACAAACTGTTCTTTGGTAAAAATCTCTGCATCACCATGAGACCAACCAAGCCTGGCTAAGTAATTCAAAATGGCTTCAGGTAAGTACCCTGCTTTTTGGTAATCACGAACACTCATAGCTCCATTGCGCTTACTCATTTTTTCACCGGAGTCATTTAGGACTGTTGGGAGATGGGCGTATACCGGCGGCGTACCACCAAGCGCTTTCATGATGTTAATTTGGCGAGGGGTGTTATTCACATGATCATCACCACGAATCACATGGGTGATATTCATGTCCAGATCATCCACTACAACACAGAAGTTATAAGTAGGCGTGCCATCAGGGCGGGCAATCACTAAATCATCAAGTTCATCGTTACTAATTTCAATTTTGCCTTTAACTGCGTCATCCCAGATAACAGATCCACCAATGGGGTTCTTAAAGCGAATCACCGGCAAAACACCTTCTGGGATTTCGGGCAAAGTTTTGCCAGGTTCTGGTCTCCATTGACCGTTATAGCGCGGCTTTTCTTTATTGGCCATCTGTTGGTCGCGCAGCTTATTGAGTTCTTCTTCACTCATATAGCAAGGGTAAGCAAGGCCAGCATCTAGCATCTGCTTAACAACTTCGCGATAGCGATCAATGCGTTGCATTTGATAAATGGGGCCTTCATCTAAGTCTAGGCCAAGCCATGCCATACCCTCGATGATGACATCGACAGCTTCCTGCGTGGAACGCTCTAAATCAGTGTCTTCAATTCGCAAAATAAAGTCGCCTTTGTTATGCCGGGCAAAAGCCCATGGATACAAAGCGCTACGGAGGTTGCCCAAGTGAATAAAGCCCGTTGGACTGGGGGCGAAACGTGTACGTATATGCATAAATGACATTATCTCAGGTTGGCTTTGAATTTCAGGATTTAGCACCCTATCTCACAAAAAAGTGGATACTTTCACCTATGAACGAATTACTTGTATTTATGTGTGATGGTGCCCCGGTCCGCGGGGAAATTGTTTCCATTAGTAGCGCCTGGCAGGCAGTTTTAGAGCGTCGTAATGACCCTCCTGTAGTCCGACGAATCCTAGGCGACTTTGTGGGTGCAGCCACCCTCTTAAGCGCCAGCCTTAAATTTGATGGAACCTTGATTATTCAGGCTCAAAGCAAGGGCCCAATTCAACTTCTCGTAGTGGAGTGCAAGTCCGATTTAACCATGCGTGCTACGGTAAAACTTTCAGTAGATGCCGCTAGCATCGATCCTAATGCTAGCCTAGGTGAATTGCTGGATGCAGATAATACGGGTCGCCTTGTTATTACTCTTGACCCAGCCGATCGCCAGCCCGGGCAAGCACCCTACCAAGGCATTGTGGCACTCCAAGAGCACCGCGGTTCAGTGATCAAGCCCGTAACCAGTGCCGCAGAGGCAATCGCCTTGTATATGCAGAACTCAGAACAATTAGATACCCGTATTTGGTTGGCATCGAACGACACCCATGTAGGAGGTTTGCTTTTACAGCGCTTACCAGATTCTGGTGGCCATGCCCATCTTGATCCACAACTGGCAGCTGAAGGCTGGACCAGAATCCAGATGCTTGGCGAAACTATTACCAATGAAGAGTTGTTGACCTTGTCACCAGAAACTATCCTGCGTCGTCTCTTTTTGGAGGAGTCTGCAGAGAGTGGTGTCCGCAGCTTCCCCCCACGCCCTGTTCGCTTCAGCTGCCGTTGTTCACGTGCCAAAGTTGCAGATGTCCTTAGAATGCTAGGTGAACAGGAGGTTGAAAGCATCCTTGCGGAACAAGGAGCGGTGGAAACGGAGTGTGATTTTTGCGCCAAAGCCTATCGCTTCGATGCGGTAGATTGCAGGCAAGTCTTTAAAACAGATTTATTGGCAGATGCTACTAGACCTCCATCAAGCGGTCACTAAGCAATAGTTACTGCTTAGTGGTGACTGGCTTTACCCCTTCAGCAGCATTGGAGGCAGACTTTTCGTTTGGCAGAATTTGTACAAAGAACTCGCCCTCTTTAAGCATGCCGTGCTCAACACGAGCTCGCTCTTCAATTGCGCGAGTACCCTCTTTCAAATCCTTAACATCGCCTGTCAGCTTGGCATTACGTAAGCTAAGCAGACTATTTTTAGCCTGCTGTAACTCTAATTGCTTCTCCATCTCGTAAACCTTAAGCCATCCACCCTTACCCAGCCAAAGTGGGTACTGTATTGCGATCAGCAATAACAGCATAGAGTAGATGACGATACGCATAAATTAGAAGTGATTATCTATTAGCGTTTCAGGTTGTAGAAAACAGATTTTCCTGGGTAAGTAGCAACGTCACCTAGGTCTTCTTCAATCCGCAATAACTGGTTGTATTTGGCAATACGATCAGAGCGAGATAAAGAGCCAGTCTTGATCTGGCCAGCATTTGTGCCAACCGCAATATCGGCAATAGTGCTGTCTTCTGTTTCACCAGAGCGATGAGAAATCACTGCAGTGTAATTGGCGCGCTTGGCCATTTCAATCGCAGCAAATGTCTCAGTCAATGTACCAATTTGATTGATCTTAATGAGGATAGAGTTCGCGATACCCTTCTCGATACCTTCTTTGAGGATGCGCGTGTTGGTAACAAAAAGATCGTCTCCAACTAATTGAATTTTCTTGCCCAATTTTTGGGTAATGTCAGCCCATCCATCCCAATCACTTTCGTGCATCCCATCTTCAATGGATACGATCGGAAATTGATCAGCCAAATTACCCAAGTAGTCTGAAAATTCACCTGAGGACAATTGCAAACCTTCGCCTGACAAGTGGTACTTACCATCTTTATAAAACTCACTAGCAGCGCAATCTAAGGCCAATAGGACATCTTCGCCCGCTTGATAACCTGCACCCTCAATTGCCTTCATGATGGTCTGCAAGCACTCTTGGTTACTTTTGAAGTTCGGGGCAAAGCCACCTTCATCACCAACAGTAGTCGGCATGCCTTGTGCACCCAAAATTTTCTTCAATTCATGGAAGATTTCGGCGCCGCAACGTAAGGCCTCACGAAAGCTTTGAGCGCCAACCGGCATCACCATAAATTCTTGAATATCTAAACTGTTATTTGCGTGCGCTCCGCCGTTGACGATGTTCATCATCGGCACAGGTAATTGCATTCCACCCGATCCACCGAAGTAGCGATACAAGGGTAAGCCGGCTTCTTCTGCGGCGGCACGTGCAACGGCCATCGAGACAGCCAGGGTTGCATTAGCACCTAAGCGCGCTTTATTGTGAGTTCCGTCTAGCTCAATTAAAGTGTGATCGAGGAATGCTTGTTCGCTTGCATCAAGGCCCAAGATGGATTCAGCGATCTCGATATTGATGTTTTGAACAGCTTTGAGAACACCTTTACCTAGATAACGTGCTTTATCCCCATCGCGAAGTTCAATCGCTTCGCGTGAACCAGTTGATGCTCCCGAAGGTACTGCTGCACGTCCCATAACGCCAGACTCAAGCAATACGTCGCACTCAACCGTTGGGTTGCCGCGGGAATCTAAAACTTCTCTACCGATGATGTCAACAATGGCGCTCATGCACCTTCTCCTAAGTAAAAATGAATTTGGGGATATTACTTAAAACTATCTTCTAAAAATGATCCCGGTTTCTTAACAACGGCATCAATTGCCACTAAAGATTCAAGTAACTCTTTCAGGCGATTAAGTGGAACAGCATTAGGGCCATCTGAAAGTGCTTTAGCTGGATCTGGATGCGTCTCCATGAATAAGCCGCTAATGCCAACCGCAACCGCAGCACGGGCTAACACAGGAACAAACTCGCGCTGTCCACCACTTGCATTGCCTTGGCCACCAGGGAGTTGGACTGAATGCGTTGCATCAAAAACAACTGGTGCTTTTGCTTCACGAAGAATTGCCAGACTACGCATATCCGAAACTAAATTGTTGTAACCAAATGAAGCGCCACGCTCACAGACCATGAATTGATCCGGAAGATTTGCTTCAGCTGCAGCTGCACGCGCCTTATCGATCACGTTCAGCATTTCATGGGGCGATAAAAATTGCCCCTTCTTAAAATTGACTGGTTTACCACTTTGAGCACAAGCTCGAATGAAATCGGTCTGCCTGCATAAGAAAGCTGGGGTTTGAAGCACATCAACTACTTTTGACACGGGTGTAATTTCGCTGATGTCATGAATATCGGTTAACACTGGAACACAAATTTCACGCTTAACGCGGGCCAAAATCTCAAGCCCCTTCTCCATGCCCAAACCGCGGAAAGAAGTGCCTGATGAGCGGTTGGCTTTATCAAAGGAAGATTTATAGATAAATGGGATACCCAGGGCAGAGGTAATTTCTTTCAACTCTCCAGCAATATCTAAGGCCGACTGCTCAGATTCAATAACGCAGGGCCCCGCAATCAAAAAGAAGCGCTGATCTAAACCGACATCAAAACCGCATAACTTAAATGCACTCATTGCGATCTCCTAGGCTGATTGCTTATGGGAAGCAGCTTGATGAATTAATGATGCCTTAATAAAAGCAGAAAATAATGGGTGGCCATCACGCGGGGTCGAAGTGAACTCTGGATGGAACTGCACACCAAAGAACCAAGGGTGCATAGTGCTAGGCAACTCCATCATTTCAGGCAAAGACTCGTTTGGCGTTCTAGCGGAAATAACAAGACCAGACTTCTCGAGCCGCGGTACGTAAACATTATTGACTTCATAGCGGTGGCGATGACGCTCGTTCACTTCGGGGCCATAGATTTCGTAGGCCAAAGTACCTGCCTTAACTGGGCAACGCTGTGAGCCTAAACGCATAGTGCCACCAAGATCGGAATCGTTAGTACGCTTCTCAACACGCCCCTCGCGATCAACCCACTCAGTAATCAAGGCGACGACTGGACTCTCGGTTTCAGGATCAAACTCAGTACTATTGGCATGAGTAATGTTAGCAACATGGCGAGCAAATTCAATGACAGCCAACTGCATACCTAGACATATGCCAAGGTAAGGAACATTGTTCTCGCGAGCATAGCGAATCGCAGCAATCTTACCTTCGGTACCGCGCTTACCAAAACCGCCTGGAACCAAAATCGCATCTAAGCTCTGAAGACAATCTACGCCATCTTTTTCGATTACCTCAGAATCAATGTAGTTGATATTGACGCGTGTGTGGTTATGAATACCTGCATGACGCAAAGCTTCGATCAAGGACTTGTAGGATTCAGTTAACTCAACATACTTGCCAACCATACCGATGGTGACTTCGTGTTGGGGGTTAGCTAACTCGTAAACTAGGTTTGCCCAAACAGAGAGATCCGCAGGTTTGGCCTGAATATCCAACTCACGACAAATCAAATCATCCATACCCTGTGCTTGAAGCATCTCAGGGATCTTGTAAATGGTGTCAACATCCCATACGGAAATTACAGCTTCTTCTCGTACATTAGAGAAAAGTGAAATTTTAGAGCGTTCATCTTCCGGAATTGGGCGGTCTGCGCGGCACAAAAGCACTGTGGGCATGATGCCAATTTCACGTAACTTTTGTACTGAGTGCTGGGTCGGCTTGGTTTTTAATTCGCCAGCGCTACTCAAATAAGGAACCAAGGTAAGGTGTACAAACGCGCAGCTGTGTCTTGGCAGGCGAATACTCATTTGACGGGCTGCTTCAAGGAATGGCAGGGACTCAATATCACCCACTGTGCCACCGATTTCACAGATAGCAATGTCTGCATTGCCATCGTGACTCGCTTTTGCTCCGCGCTCTACAAATGCCTGTATCTCATTCGTGATATGGGGAATCACCTGAACAGTTTTACCCAGGTACTCACCACGCCGCTCTTTACTGATGACAGATTCGTAAATCTGGCCAGTAGTGAAGTTATTACTCTTGCGCATTTTTGCAGAAACAAAGCGCTCGTAATGTCCCAGATCAAGGTCAGTTTCAGCGCCATCTTCGGTAACAAAGACTTCGCCATGTTGAAGCGGGCTCATGGTCCCAGGGTCAACGTTGATATAAGGGTCTAATTTTAGGAGGGTGACTTTCAGGCCGCGGGATTCGAGAATCGCGGCAAGCGAGGCAGCTGCGATTCCTTTCCCTAAAGAAGAAACCACACCACCAGTGACAAAAACGTATTTGGTCATCGCTTAAGCTCTGTTGGAAAAAGTAATTATAACGATAGCGACTATGTCAGGATAATTTCTTAGCTCACCCAATAACTCAAAGGCTTAGCAAGCTTTTGCTTGTTAGCTCTCCAATTTCTCAGCTGACATTTAGCGATCTCATATGGTTTTTTACCAACCCAGCCCGCTGTCTAGAATTCGTAAATTGGCTTTCTGCATCATTCCAAATTTTGAAACACCCTAGCCAATTTCGCAAATCACACAATATTGCCTATTTTTTAAGCAATTAGTGGGATTTTTTTGATAATTAAGTCTTATATAAGACATGAAATTGGAATTACAATAGACTGGTTAGGGAATCATGCCCTGCTTAGCCTTACTGTTGATAACTCTTACCCAATAGGAAATACGATGCTAGAAGCCTATAACGCCCAAGTTGCGGAACGCGCCGCCCTTGGAATTCCAGCCCTCCCCCTAACTAAAGATCAAACAGCTGAGCTGGTTGGCCTTCTCAAAAATCCCCCAAAGGGAAAAGAAGCGGAATTGGTGGAACTGATTACCAATCGCGTACCTGCTGGTGTAGATGAAGCCGCCAAAGTGAAGGCGGAGTTTTTAGATGCCGTTGCTAAGGGAACTGAGAAAAGTCCCTTGATTTCACGCATCAAAGCAACAGAGCTCTTGGGTACTATGCTGGGCGGCTACAACATTAAGCCTTTAGTTGAATTGTTATCAGATGCTGAGTGCGCTGCAACTGCAGCAGCAGCATTGAAAAAAACCTTATTAATGTTCGACTACTTTCATGATGTTCAGGAACTGGCGGAAAAAGGTAACGCGGAAGCTAAAGGCGTACTGCAAAGCTGGGCTAATGCAGAGTGGTTCACAAGCCGCCCTGCTGTTCCAGAAAGCATGAAGCTCACCGTATTTAAAGTTACTGGCGAAACCAATACTGACGATCTCTCGCCTGCCCCTGATGCGTGGAGTCGCCCAGATATTCCATTGCACGCAACCATCATGCTGAAAAATCCACGTCCCGGCATCGAGCCTGACGAGGCTGGTGTTCGCGGCCCAATGAAACAAATTGAAGCCCTCCAGAAGAAAGGCAATCAAATTGCCTATGTCGGTGATGTTGTTGGAACAGGTTCTTCACGTAAATCTGCAACGAACTCCGTCTTATGGTGGACCGGCCAAGATATTCCTTTCGTTCCGAATAAGCGCTTTGGTGGAGTTTGTTTGGGTACAAAGATTGCCCCAATTTTCTTCAACACGATGGAAGATGCAGGCGCATTGCCAATTGAGTTAGATGTTTCCGATATGAATATGGGTGATGAAATTGAATTGCGTCCATACGAAGGCAAAGCATTTAAGAACGGAAAAGAAATTGCCTCTTTTTCATTAAAGTCACCGGTGATTTTGGATGAAGTTCGTGCAGGTGGCCGCATTCCTTTGATCGTCGGTCGCGGCCTCACAGCCAAAGCACGTGCAGCGCTTGGTTTGCCAGCTTCTACAGAATTCCGCATTCCAGTTAGCCCGCCAGATAATAAAAAAGGTTTCAGTTTGGCCCAGAAGATGGTGGGTCGCGCATGTGGACTGCCAGAGGGTCAAGGCGTTCGACCAGACACCTATTGCGAACCACACATGACTACGGTCGGCTCACAAGACACCACTGGTCCAATGACCCGCGATGAATTGAAAGACTTGGCTTGCTTAGGCTTCTCTGCTGACTTGGTAATGCAATCCTTCTGCCACACTTCTGCTTATCCAAAGCCAGTGGACATTCGCACTCATCATGAGTTACCAGCATTTATGACTAATCGCGGCGGTGTTGCATTGCGTCCAGGCGATGGCGTAATCCATAGTTGGTTAAACCGCTTGCTCCTGCCCGATACCTGCGGTACTGGTGGCGATAGTCACACCCGCTTCCCAATCGGCATCTCCTTCCCTGCTGGCTCCGGTTTAGTTGCTTTTGCTGCTGCCACCGGTGTAATGCCTTTGGATATGCCTGAGTCTGTATTGGTTCGCTTCAAAGGAAAAATGCAGCCTGGTATCACTTTGCGCGATATGGTTAATGCAATTCCTTTGTATGCGATTAAAAAAGGTTTGCTGACTGTTGAGAAACAAGGCAAGAAAAATATTTTCTCTGGCCGCATCTTAGAAATCGAAGGCTTGCCTGATCTTAAAGTAGAACAAGCATTTGAATTGTCAGACGCCTCTGCAGAACGCTCAGCCGCGGGTTGCGCGATTCAGTTAAGCAAAGAGCCAATCATTGAATACATGCGCTCTAACATCACTTTAATGAAGTGGATGATTGCAAACGGTTATGAAGATAAGCGCACTTTAGGTCGTCGTATTAAGGCGATGGAAGCTTGGATCGCAAAACCGGATTTACTCAAAGCGGACGCAGATGCTGACTACGCTGAAGTTATTGAAATTGACATGAGCGAAATCAAAGAGCCGATCTTGGCCTGCCCTAACGATCCAGATGATGTGAAGTTCTTGTCTGAAGTTTCTGGTGAAAAGATCGACGAAGTATTTATCGGCTCTTGCATGACCAACATTGGACACTTCCGTGCAGCTGGCCAGGTTCTTCAAGGCAAAAAGGATATGCCTACTCGTCTCTGGGTGGCCCCTCCAACCAAGATGGACCAGATGATTTTGACCGAAGAAGGCTATTACGGCATTCTGGGTGCTACAGGTGCTCGCATGGAAACTCCAGGTTGCTCACTCTGTATGGGTAACCAAGCGCAGATCCGCAAAGGTTCAACTGCAGTATCCACTTCGACACGTAACTTCCCGAATCGTTTAGGTATTGATACCCGCGTGTACCTTGCCTCTGCTGAGCTTTCAGCGGTTGCAGCACTCTTGGGTCGCTTGCCTACACCACAGGAATACTTCGAACAAGTTGAGTCATTAAATGCAAAAGCTGGTGAAGTTTATAAGTACATGAACTTTGACAAGATTAAGTCATTCAGCGATGTTGCTGACACCGTGACAGTCTAAGCAGCGATGCGCCCTGATACTCGGGGCAGTAAAAAAGGCGATCAGTTGATCGCCTTTTTTCTTGTTATTTTTTTATCTGAGCATTTAGATGAACAATTTATTTTCTTGATGGGCGTTTTCTCGGTTTAAGCCTGATACCCAGGTATTGGTTGGCAATCCGGTTTTTTCCATCAGCAACTTAGCGCGCTTAGAGACCTCTTTCCACTCCACGTCTAGCTGAGGACCTTTGAATGCAATGGCTACTACATTGCAATCGTGTGACTCTGGAAATAGCAGAACCCGATTATCAAACGCTTCGCATATATTATTCAGATTAACGTCAAAACTCTTGTGGCGAGAAAACAAGTTGACCGTTAATACACCAGGGGATTTCAGAATGTCGAAACAACCCTTGTAGAAGTCTAAAGAGCTGGCTGCCGGTCCATCACAAATGGCATCATAAAGATCAACTTGAACCGCATCAAAGTGATTCTGATATTTTGTATTTTGAACAAAAGTCTTGGCATCTGTTTGCAAAGTTTCTAGACGACGATCATCGTCAGGCGTGAAAAACATACTCCGAGCAGAAACGATTACAGTAGGATTTAGCTCAACAACTGTGGTTTTGACTGCAGGGCAGTAACGGTGCGCGAACTTTGTCAGAGCACCAGTACCCAAACCAAGTTGGGCAATACGCATGCCGGGCTTAGTCTCCAAAAAAAGTAGCCAAGCCATCATCTGTTGGTTGTACTCAAGGTAAATTTCATCCGGGTCACGGATGCGCATTGCGCCTTGAATTAACTCACTACCAAAGTGCAGATAACGTACTCCACCACTCTCAGAAAATGTGACCGGCTCCATAGCCATGGATACATCTGACATGAATTATTTTGCCCAGACTCTAGCGTTGCGGAATAAACGCATCCACGGACTAGCTCCATCAGGCGTATCTAACCATTGCTTTGGAGCCCAGCTCATTTGCACAGCCCTGAATACGCGTTCAGGATGCGGCATCATGACCGTGAAACGACCATCGGGGGTCGTGACACCAGTCAAGCCACCAGGCGAGCCGTTCGGATTCATTGGGTAGGTTTCCGTTGGGTTGCCTTGGTGATCCACAAAGCGTAAAGCGGTCAATCCCTGATTCTGAAGCACTTCTAAATTACCCTGCTGACTAAAATTAGCAAAGCCTTCACCATGCGCAATCGCAATCGGCAATTGGCTACCTGTCATTCCCTGTGTGAAGATTGAGGGCGATGCCATTACTTCAGCCATCACCAAGCGAGCCTCATACTGCTCAGATTGGTTGCGCGTAAATTTAGGCCAAGCTTCTGCACCCGGAATGATCCCAGAGAGGTTGCTCATCATTTGGCAACCATTACAGACACCCAATGCAAAGCTGTCTTGACGGTCGAAGAATGCGGAAAACTGATCGCGTAATTGACTATTAAAGAGAATGGTTTTTGCCCAACCCTCGCCTGCACCCAATACATCTCCGTAACTAAATCCGCCGCAGGCAATCAATCCACGAAAATCATCTAACTTTGATTTACCGGAAAGTAAATCTGACATGTGCACGTCATAGCTATCAAAACCAGCCCAGTTCATGGCGTAAGCCATTTCTACATGAGAGTTCACGCCCTGCTCGCGCAAGATAGCAACCTTAGGTCGCGCGCTCTTGTTGAGGAATGGTGCTGCAACGTCAACCGCCATATCAAAGGTCAGTTTTGGTGACATCCCGGCATCGCTTACGTTATCCAGCAGCGCGAACTCACTATCAGCACAATCTGGGTTATCACGTAAACGAGCTATTTGATAGCTGGTATTAGTCCACATCTTTTGGAGCACTTCACGTGGCTCCGCAAAGATATTTTTAGCATCGCGCCAAATTTCGATACGTCCGGTGGTATTAGGCTTTGCAATCACATGACTATGTGCACTGAGGTTTAATTTACGCAAAACGGCAAATACTGCATCCCGATCAGCTTTACGAATCTGAATTACTGCACCGAGCTCTTCATTAAATAAAGCGCGCATGGTTTGCTCGTGACGGCGGCCAGAAACTTGTTGCGCCCAGTTCTTGGCATCGCCCCAATCAGCTTCTTGACCAACATCTACTGCAATCATGTCGACATTGATAGAGATGCCAATGTGTGATGCAAAAGACATCTCTGCGATACATGCAAACAAACCCCCATCAGAGCGATCGTGGTAAGCCAGTAATTGATCTTGCTTACGCAACTCAATCATGGCCGCAGCCAAGGCCTTGAGATCTTCTGGATGATCTACGTTGGGAGCTGATTTTCCGGACTGATTGAGCACTTGAGCCAGAATGCTTCCAGCCATACGATTTTTGCCTCGACCCAAATCAATCAGAATCAACTCGGTTTCTAAGGCTGCTCCAGATTCATCCTTCAGCTTTAGTAAAGGTGTCGTAGTTTTACGAACATCTTGAACTGGAGCAAAAGCAGAGATGATTAATGAAACTGGTGAAACCACCTTCTTGGCTTGATCACCCTCATTCCATGCGGTAGCCATAGATAAGGAATCCTTGCCAACCGGAATTGAAATCCCAAGAGCTGGACATAAATCCATACCAATCGCTTGAACTGAGTCATATAGCTTTGCATCTTCACCGGGTGCGCCACAAGCAGCCATCCAGTTAGCGGAAAGCTTAACGTCTTCTAGGCGACGAATATCCGCAGCTAATAAATTGGTAATGGCTTCACCCACAGCCATTTTTGCAGCGGCTGGTGCATCAATTACGGCTAATGGAGTACGCTCGCCCATGGACATGACTTCACCGCGGTAACCCTTGTAATCCATTAAGGTAACTGCGCAGTCAGCGACAGGAACTTGCCATGGACCCACAAATGGGTCACGTGCATTGAGGCCGCCAACAGTGCGATCCCCAATCGTGATTAAGAATGATTTACTAGAAACCGTTGGCTGTTGCAAGACCCAGGCAACCGATTGAGCCAGATCGGCATCGGTGACATCTAATTCCCCAAACTCTTGAGCAACTCGCTTCACGTCACGATGCATACGCGGAGGCTTACCAAGCAATACCTCCATTGGCATATCAATCGGCATAGCTGCGTCACTACCAGCAATTTCTTTACTATCGCTTAACTGAAGCTGTCGTTCAGTCGTTGCTTCACCGACTACGGCAAATGGGCAACGCTCACGCTCACAGAGTGACTTAAAGAGCTCTAGATCTTTAGCTTCGATTGCAAGAACATAACGCTCTTGAGATTCATTACACCAAATCTCTGCAGGACTCATGCCACTCTCTTCAAGTGGAACCTTGCGCAATTGAAATTGCGCACCTAGGCCAGCACCATCAGCAAGCTCCGGGAATGCATTAGATACCCCACCAGCGCCGACGTCGTGAATAGAAACAATCGGATTATCTTGGCCCATAGCAATACAAGCATTAATAACCTCTTGCGCACGACGCTCCATTTCAGGGTTGCCGCGTTGAACCGAGTCAAAATCTAAATCTGCAGTATTAGTCCCAGTGGCAACGGAACTACCAGTTGCGCCACCCATACCAATGCGCATACCAGGTCCACCCAATTGAATAAATAAGTGCCCCGCTTTAATCTGCTTCTTCGCCGTATGAATGGCATCAATGCTACCGATGCCACCCGCAATCATGATTGGCTTGTGATACCCGCGACGAACACCTTCTAAAGTTTGCTCAAAGACACGGAAATAACCACCTAAAATTGGACGACCAAATTCATTATTAAATGCAGCGCCACCCAATGGACCATCGATCATGATTTGGAGCGGTGTTGCAATGCGTTCGGGCTTGCCGTACTTTTCAGATTCCCACGGCAAATCAGTGCCAGGAATGTTCAGATTGGATACAGAGAAGCCGGTAAGCCCCGCTTTAGGGCGCCCACCGACACCAGTAGCACCCTCATCCCGAATCTCGCCACCAGCACCCGTAGAAGCGCCTGGAAACGGTGCAATCGCCGTTGGATGATTGTGTGTCTCCACCTTCATCAAGGTATGAACAAGGCGCGTATCTTTTTCATAACGACGATCTTGGCCTTTTGGCGACCAAGTTTCTGACTCGGCCCCCGCCATGACTGCTGAGTTGTCAGAATAAGCGACGATCGTGCCTTCGGGTTGTAACTGATGGGTATTGCGAATCATCGCAAATAGAGACTTCTCTTGATCGTCACCATCAATTGTCCAACTGGAATTAAATATCTTATGACGGCAATGCTCACTGTTTGCCTGTGCAAACATAATTAATTCAACGTCGCTAGGATTGCGCTCTAAGCGAATGAAATTCTCGACTAGGTAGAGTACTTCGTCCTCTGAAAGTGCAAGACCTAATTCTTGATTGGCCCTATCTAAGGCTACTCTACCCTCGGTGAGTACTGGGATGCGCACGAAAGGTTTGTCAGGCAAAGATTGATATAAAGTACTTGCTTCGTTAACGTCGCTGATTACATGCTCAGTCATTCGGTCATGCAGAGATGCCAATATCGATTGCGCTTGTTCTGCGTTCAGCGATTTTTTACTTTGCCATGCGTATTGAACGCCGCGCTCAATACGTAAAATGTGTAGGCCGCACTGGCGAGCAATATCCGTAGCTTTACTAGCCCATGGTGAAACCGTGCCAAAACGGGGAATAGTAATTGCAGTTTGTTTATCTGCTGCCTTGATAAATAAAGATGCGCCACCCTTCATGTGTGACACAAAAGGCTGACCATAAGTCAGTAGACTTTCTAGCACCCCTTTATCTTTGGAGTTGAGTTCGGACTCAGACCAAATGAAATGAAGATATTGAGCCTCGATGGACTCAAGCTGGATTCCTTGGGCTGCGAGCGAAGCTAAAAGTCGCTGTTGGCGGAAGGCTGAAAGGGCGTTTGCCCCGGGCAAGCAACAGAATGATGACATGCCAAGATTATAAGGTTTTGATCAGACGAGGCGTCCGCCCTGAAGACTTAATTGGCGTTTGCACCGTGCAGCCAAGGCTGGATCGTGCGTTACCAGAACCAGGGTTGAAGAATTCTCCCGATTCAGCTCGAAAAGGAGCTCAATCACCTTATTACCGCTGACCTCATCCAGGCTTCCAGTTGGCTCATCAGCAAAGAGGATGGCAGGCTTATTTACAAAAGCACGAGCAAGCGCTACTCGTTGCTGCTCGCCCCCAGAAAGAGTCTTGGGGAAATGGTTTGCCCTAAGCTCAAGACCAACCTTCTCCAGCCATTGATGGGCGGCACGCCTAGCCTCGGCCTGGTCTACGCCAGCCATCTCTAGGGGCAGCATAACGTTCTCTAGGGCTGTTAGATGGGGCAATAATTGGAACGATTGAAAAACAAAGCCTACAAACTGACCGCGAAGACGCGCCCTGCCATCTTCATCCAGTTGATTGAGGTTCCGCCCCATTAGCTCAATCTGACCCGTACTGGGTAAATCCAGGCCAGCCAGGAGGCTTAACAGGGTACTCTTTCCAGAGCCGGATGCCCCAACAATGGCCACACTCTCGCCCCGCTCAATTTGAAAGCTAAGATCATGCAAAATGACCAAGTCTCCATCAGCCGCACTAACCAGCTTGCCCACCCGATCGGCAACTATGGAAATAGACTGTTTGTTCATGTGGAAAATTTTCTAGAATGGAAAAATGCGGATCAAATTCTTAACTGTAAATAAATTTCTTATAGGTCTATTTTGCCTCGTAACGAGCATTTATTCCTGGGCGCAAGCAAACCCAGTGATCCTCGTGCTTGGTGATAGCCTTTCTGCAGAGTATGGGCTGCCACGTGGGACGGGTTGGGTTAGCCTGCTTGAAGAGCGGCTAGCCAAGGATAAAAGTCCTTGGACCGTATTGAATGCCAGCATTAGCGGTGAAACTAGTTCGGGTGGGCTTACCCGACTGCCCAAGCTCCTGAGTCAGAAAAAGCCTGGAATCGTCTTAATTGAGCTGGGAGCAAATGATGCTTTGCGTGGTTTGCCAGTGAGCGACACTGAAAGAAATTTAAGCAAGATGATTCAGATGAGCAAAAAGTCTGGCGCCAAGGTTTTGCTCTGTGGCATTCAGATCCCCTCAAACTATGGCCAAACTTACACCACGCAATTTAAGAAGCTCTACCCGCAACTTGCTAAGCAAGAGCAGATTGAGTTGCTGCCGTTTTTTTTGGAAGGCGTTGCAACTAAACCAGAATTTTTTCAGGCAGACCGATTACACCCTAATGTTCAAGCGCAAAGCATTATCTTTAAAAACGTATGGGGCTCAATGGCCCCATACAGTAGCTTGCTGAAAACAATACCCTAGCTTTAGCTACCAGCACTTCCCGAGCTTGCTTGTTTGAGGGGATTAATGACTTTAACGCCGGCACTATTGCGCCAGTAAGCCATAAAACCAGAAAACTCTGACTGTGCAGCAAGCGCTTGAATCTGTTGCGCTTGTGCTTTATGAGTCTTGGCGTCTACTGATGTTGGTTGGCGAACCTGATCAATGCGATAAATGGTTGTACCCACGCCAGGATTGGAGATAGAAACTACAGCCGGTAAATTAGTTGCATTTACTGACATGACCTCATCCATTGATGCCCCTACCAAGCTGCCAGGCTTGTTACGCGAGATCCAACTGCTGGCACCAAAACCAGTAGCATTTTTTGGGTCTTTTTCCAAGGCTGCCATTTTCTCGCTCGCGGCGGCAATCGCCAACTTCTCTGCAGCGCGCTGACTAACTTGACGCTTCACCTCTGCAGCAACATCCTTGTAAGGCAAGATTTCTGCAGGATGCAAAGTTACTACGCGAGCAGATACAAATACGCCTGGCGCAGTTTGCACAGCCTCTGTGTTTCGCTTGTTCTTTAGCGCCTCATCACCATAGAGTGACTGAACTACCTTAGGATTGGCTAAAGGGTGATCCTTAGATACGCCGGGTGCGCCACCACGAGTAACGCCTTTCTGAGTTTGAATGCTGAGCTTCAATTTATCTGCAGCAGGCTTCAAGCTATCAGACTGGTCGTAAGTCATATTCGCGAATTGATCTGCTTTTTCGTTAAAAGCTTTGGAGTCTTCTTTGGGGTCAGCCTTGAGAACAATGTATTCCACATCGATATATTCAGGACGCTCGAATAATTTAGCATTAGCCTCATAGAAAGCCTGCAAATCTTCAGCACTCGGATTCACTTTAGATAAATAGTCTTTGGCGTTGAACTGAAGCGTCTGCACTTGTCTTTCAGTTTCATACAAAGAGGAAACGATTTCAGATAATTTAGGGCTAGCTAGCTCAGTTCGGGCAACCGAGTTCACTAATTGCTGAATTTTTAAGTCAAAGCTTTGGCCAGCATAGAACTGCTCTTCGTTCATGCCATTACTTGCCAGCAATTGTTTAAAGCGGACGTCATCAAATGTGCCATCCTCGCGATATAAAGCACGAATCTGTGGAATCTTTTGCAGGCTATTTACCAGCTCTTGCTTACCTACCTGTAAACGTAGATCGCTCACGGCAAACCCCAAGATACGCTGTTGCAGTAACTCATTGAGGATTGCTTGACGGAATGGCAAGCTTTGTGCAATTTGAACATTGCCACCAACCCGTTCCGCTTGACGCTTAGCAGCCATATCAACTTCTTGCGCAGAAATTGGCTTGCCGTTGACTTTAACGATATCGGTTTCTTTATCCATAAATCCGGAATAGCTAGAGATCCCGAATAAAGCAAAAGACGGAACAATGAATAGCATCAATACAAACTGCAGAACTCTTTGGTGCTTACGTACAGAATCAAACATGGATTAATCGCTCGAAAATAAAGTCAATGATGCGAGTGTACTAGGCTGAAGGTCTAGAGAAACTAGAAAGCCTAAGAGAGGAAGAACAAATACGATCTGGGAAACTGGTGGGCGCTGACGGGATCGAACCGCCGACATTCTGCGTGTAAGGCAGACGCTCTACCATCTGAGCTAAGCGCCCCAAATTAATACAGACGAGATTGTAACCTAGTGCGGGAATAAAAGAGGGGTTCTTCATCAAAAAAGATTTGAAATGACCTATCAATCTGACTCAAAATCCCTCAAATATCCCTACGCATCAATGCTTGAGGACCTCTCCAGAGGAAATCTTTTCACTGGCTTTGCTTGCCTCAGCAGCCTTTTTAGCAAGCTCTTCTGGAGTTGGATCTGGTAAAGCAACTGGTTTTCTCTCCAAAGCCAACTCTAGAACTTTGTCTATCCAGCGTACTGGCACAATTTCAATCGCATTCTTGACGTTATCCGGAATATCGATCAAATCTTTGACGTTTTCCTCAGGTATCAAAGCTAGCTTGATGCCGCCACGATGAGCCGCCAACAACTTCTCTTTTAAGCCGCCAATCGGAAGTACTTCACCACGCAAAGTAATTTCACCAGTCATCGCCACATCTGAGCGAATTGGGATACCTGTAAATACGGATACCAAGGCTGTAGTGATTGCGATACCAGCGGATGGACCATCTTTTGGTGTTGCACCATCTGGGAAGTGAATATGAATATCTTTCTTCTCAAAGGCCTCATCCGCAATTCCCAAAGTCCTCGCTCTAGAGCGAACCACAGTTTTTGCCGCCTCTACTGACTCTTTCATGACATCGCCGATTGAGCCGGTACGAGTAATGACGCCCTTACCAGGCATCACTGCTGCTTCGATGGTCAATAGATCGCCGCCAACTTCAGTCCATGCCAAACCGGTAACCTGTCCAACTTGATTTTCCTTGGCAGCAAGACCAAAGTCGTACATCTTCACAGACAGAAACTTCTCTAGGTTGTCGGCATTCACGATGACTGGTGCAGCTTCTTTCTTAAGGAGCAGCAACTTCACCACCTTACGGCAGATCTTGCTGATCTCACGCTCTAAGGAGCGCACACCAGCTTCACGAGTGTAATAACGAATCATGCTGCGAACAGCGGATTCCTCAATCTTCAATTCATCTTTCTTGAGGCCATTATTTTTAATCTGTTTAGGGATTAAATAATTGATCGCAATACTCGTCTTCTCATCTTCGGTGTAGCCTGCAAGACGAATGATTTCCAAGCGATCAAGCAATGGACCAGGAATATTCAATGAGTTCGATGTGGCAACAAACATCACGTCCGAGAGATCAAAATCAACTTCAACATAGTGATCTTGGAATGTGTGATTTTGCTCTGGATCTAAAACCTCCAGCAAAGCACTGGCAGGATCACCGCGGAAGTCCATGCCCATCTTATCCACTTCATCTAAGAGGAATAAAGGATTGCGTACACCGACCTTAGTCAAGCTAGAAAGAATCTTGCCGGGCATAGAGCCGATATAGGTACGACGATGACCACGAATTTCAGACTCATCTCGCACACCGCCCAATGCCATCCGCACAAACTTACGGTTTGTTGCGCGTGCAATAGATTGACCTAGGGAAGTTTTACCGACACCAGGAGGGCCAACTAAACAAAGGATCGGAGCCTTGACACGCTCAACACGCTGTTGAACTGCGAGGTATTCCAGGATACGTTCTTTAACTTTATCAAGCCCGTAATGATCTTCATCTAATACTTTTTCAGCGTTGGCCAAATCATTATTGATCTTAGTTTTCTTCTTCCAAGGAAGAGTCACCAAAGTGTCAATGAAATTACGAATCACGGTTGCTTCAGCGGACATAGGTGACATGAGTTTGAGTTTCTTCAACTCAGACTCGGCTTTCTTTAGCGCTTCTTTCGGCATACGAGCAGCTTTAATGCGCTTCTCTAGCTCCTCGAGATCAGCACCCTCTTCGCCTTCACCCAATTCCTTTTGAATGGCTTTAACTTGTTCGTTTAAGTAGTACTCGCGCTGACTCTTTTCCATCTGACGCTTCACGCGACCACGAATACGCTTCTCAACCTGCAAAATATCAATTTCACTTTCGAGATCTGCCAAGAGGCTTTCTAGGCGCTGCACTACGTCGGTCATTTCGAGTAAGCGTTGCTTTTGCTCGAGCTTGACTGGAAGATGTGCACAAATCGTGTCTGCCAAACGGCTTGGGTCATCAATACCACCCAATGAAGACAGAATTTCTTGAGGTACTTTTTTATTGAGCTTTACGTACTGATCAAACTGAGCCATGATTGCGCGACGCAATGCTTCAGTCTCATGAGCATCTAATGAGGACATTGCAGTTGGCGTAGCTTCGCAACCAAAATACCCTTGACTGTCCTCAACCTGGCTTACTTCAGCGCGTTGAACACCCTCAACCAGCACCTTAACGGTACCATCAGGCAGCTTCAGCATTTGCAGGATATTGGCGATACAGCCGACCTCATAAAGGTCTTCAACCCCAGGCTCATCCTTAGCAGCCGTTTTTTGGGCTACTAAAAGGACATTTTTGCCAGTTTCCATAGCAGCCTCTAGTGCTTTGATGGATTTTGGGCGACCCACAAATAAGGGAATGACCATGTGCGGAAACACTACGACGTCCCTTAAAGGGAGGAGTGGCAGTTGGATAGGTTCAGAGGGTAGTAATAAGTGGCCAGGCATGGGGCAATTCCTCCAAAATAGTCGTTCCGTAAAAATCTCTAAAAATGCCGTACCACTACATACGGACATAATTTAGGAATAGGATACTACCTATATGGGTGCCACCAAGTGAAAAACAAGGGGTAAATATGCGAAAAGTGAGCAAAAACCCTGTGAAAACAGCAAAAAAAAGACCAAAAATTAGGCTTTTTTGCTCATTTCTGTAGATTCATCACCTTGCTTATAGACCAAAATAGGCTTTCCGCCCTCGGCGATGGTGCTTTCATCAATGACAACTTTTTGAACATTCTTCAATGATGGCAAGTCATACATCACGTCCATGAGGGAACCCTCTAGGATGGAACGTAAGCCCCGTGCACCAGTCTTGCGTGCAATGGCTTTCTTGGCAATAGCTGAAAGTGCTGCTGGGCGAACCTCAAGCTCAGAGCCTTCCATTGTTAATAGCGCTTGATATTGCTTTACCAAGGCATTCTTTGGCTCAGTAAGAATTTGAATTAAGGCTGTTTCATCTAATTGCGCCAAAGTAGCCACAACCGGTAAACGGCCAATTAATTCAGGAATCAGTCCAAACTTAATCAAATCTTCTGGCTCAACCTCAATTAAGAGGTCGCTCACGCCACGATCATCTTTACCCGGAACAGTGGCATTAAATCCAATGCCGGTCTTTGCGGTACGCTGCTGAATGACCTTTTCAAGGCCATCAAATGCACCACCACAGATAAATAAGATGTTAGTCGTATCAACTTGCAAAAAATCTTGATTTGGATGTTTACGACCACCTTGAGGCGGCACAGAAGCCATGGTGCCCTCAACCAACTTTAACAGCGCTTGCTGAACCCCCTCGCCCGATACATCACGGGTAATGGATGGGTTATCTGACTTGCGAGAGATCTTATCAATCTCATCTATGTAAACAATCCCACGTTGCGCTTTTTCTACGTTGTAGTCACAAGCTTGCAACAGTTTTTGAATAATGTTTTCTACGTCTTCGCCAACATAGCCTGCTTCAGTCAAGGTGGTAGCATCAGCCATGACAAAAGGCACGTCCAGCATGCGCGCCAAGGTCTGCGCTAATAATGTTTTGCCGGAGCCAGTTGGACCAATCAGCAAGATGTTGCTTTTAGCCAATTCAACGCCGTCAACCATTGCTTTAGCAGGAACCTTAGATTCTTTTTTGTCAGCAGGCTCAACAGGCTTGCCGTCTTTATCTAGCTTTTCCTTCTTAGGCTTTGGCAAATACTGCAAACGCTTGTAATGGTTGTAGACTGCTACAGCCAAAGTCTTCTTTGCATGATCTTGACCGATAACGTATTGATCTAAGTTTTCACGAATCTGATGCGGTGTTGGCAAAGAATCCTCACCCTCCACCTTTGGAAGTTTTGCTAATTCTTCCTGAATGATGTCGGTGCATAAATCGATGCACTCATCACAAATGAAAACGGATGGGCCAGCAATTAATTTTTTTACTTCATGCTGACTCTTGCCGCAGAAAGAGCAATAGAGAACTTTATCTGTGCTGCTGGAAATATTTGTATCGCTCAAGATGGCTATCTAATTAGGTTTGCAGATTAAGGGCGCTTGTCGATGACTTTATCTATCAAGCCATACTCTTGGGCTTGATCTGCAGACATAAAGTTATCGCGATCAGTATCTTTAGCAATCGTCTCAATAGATTGACCAGTACGGTCAGCCAGAATCTTGTTCAAGCGCTCACGCAAATACAGGATTTCACGAGCTTGAATTTCAATATCAGAAGCCTGCCCACGCGCGCCACCTAATGGCTGATGAATCATCACGCGTGAATTAGGCAATGCATAACGCTTACCCTTCTCGCCAGCACACAATAAAAATGCACCCATACTTGCAGCCATACCCATACACAAAGTGCTCACATGTGGCTTGATGAATTGCATGGTGTCGTAGATTGCGAGACCAGCAGACACAGAGCCTCCAGGAGAGTTGATGTACAGAGAAATTTCTTTATCTGGGTTTTCGCTCTCCAGGAATAGCAACTGGGCAATCACTAAATTTGCAGTTTGATCATTTACCTCGCCAACCAAGAAAACAACACGTTCTCTCAGTAAGCGTGAGTAAATGTCATAAGCTCTCTCACCCCGACCAGAGGTTTCAATCACCATGGGAACTAAACCCAAACCTTTGGGCTCTAAATTCTCAGACTGGAAATGATTCTGGTTCATGTGATCGGGCCTTTATTAATTAATTACTTAGTTAAGTTTGCTGAGTTCTTCGAAGGTAACAGCCTTATCGATCACTTTAGCTTGCGAAGTGAAAAACTTAATTACGTTATCTTCAAGAACCAGGTTCTCAATATCTTTTAAGCGACTTGGATTGCTGTAGAACCAACGTACAACTTCTTTTGGATCTTCGTAAGTTGCTGCTTGTTCGTCGATCTCAGCTTTGATTTGGTCTGCAGTAGCGGCCAGGTTCTGTTGTTTAACCAGATCACTCAAAATCAAACCAAGACGAACACGCTTGAGAGCTTGCTCAGCAAACATTTCTGCAGGAATTGGCGCATCTTTGGCATTTGGAATGCCACGCTGCATCAAGTCTTGACGTGCAGATTCAACTAAACGCTCTTGCTCTTGAGCAACCAAAGATTTTGGTGCGTCAAGTTCGCAAATGCTATTGAGCTTCTCCATTACCTCACCTTTTAACAGGGAGGTAATGCGACGTTTGGTTTCACGATCTAAGTTTTCTTTAACTTCTTCACGCATCTTGGCTACGCCACCTTCGGTTACACCTAAAGACAATGCAAAGTTATCGTCGATTGCCGGTAGGTGCGCCCAATTTACTGACTTAACAGTAATCGTGAAATCTGCAGTCTTACCAGCCACATCTTTACCGTGGTAATCAGCTGGGAAGCTTAATGGGAAAGTCTTGCTCTCACCTGCTTTAAGGCCCAATGTTGCAGCTTCAAATTCTGGGAGCATACGACCTTCACCAAGAACGTACTCAAAGTTTTCCGCTTTACCACCAGCAAATTCAACGCCGTCGATCTTGCCAACAAAGTCGATCACAACTTGGTCGCCAGCTTGAGCGGCTGTGTTTGCACCGCCATCACCATGAGGACCAGCTTCGCCACGTGGGTGGTAATGCACTTGCTGCTTACGCAATACATCCAAGGCGCGATCAATCTCTGCATCCGAAATATCGGTTGTGTACTTGGTTACTTCTGCTTTGCTGAAATCACCAATCTTTACTTCTGGCAAAACTTCAAAGTAAGCATCAAACACGATTTTGTCTGCGTCTAATTCTGATTTAGGATCGAGGCGTGGCTGACCAGCCAATAGAATTTTTTCTTTTTGAGCCAAGTCATAGAAGAGCTCTTGAGCCTTATCGAATTGAAGTTCGAAGTCAACTTGCATGCCGTATTGCTTCTCAACCATGTTCTTTGGCACTTTGCCTGGACGGAAGCCTGGGGCTTTCATGGTTTTACCCAATTTAGCCAAACGGTCTTCTCTTGCCTTAGCCAAATCGGCACGAGCGAACTCTAAGGTCACTTTGCGGTCTAACTGACCTAAATTTTCTATCTGCACAGCCATTCTCGTCTCTTAATTGAAAATCGGAATATGTGAAGCCCAAGCCAAGTAGCTATCTTGTGGTGCGAGGAGGGGGACTCGAACCCCCACACCATTGCTGGCGTCAGGACCTAAACCTGGTGCGTCTACCAATTTCGCCATCCTCGCGCGAATTCCGCAAACACTACCGAGCTGAAGCTTCACTCTAAAGACCGTAATTCTACAATGCTTAGCGGTTTTGGAGGATATTTAGGCCTTGTAGAGCAAAGCGACGGCATGAACTGCAATACCCTCGCCTCTACCCAGATGCCCGAGGGATTCATTGGTTTTGGCTTTGAGGTTGACATGACTTGGTGTAACTGCCAAATCAGCCGCGATATTGCGGACCATATCCGGTAAAAAATTGGCTAATTTAGGCTTTTGGCAAATAATCGTTGCGTCCACATTGCCCACCTGAAAGCCGGCTGCTTGAACCTTTTGAAGGGCCGCTCTGAGCAAAATACGGCTATCCATATCCTTAAATTGCGGATCTGTGTCTGGAAATAGTTGGCCAATATCATTCAGCCCCGCAGCCCCGAGCAACGCATCGGTTAAAGCATGTAATAAGGCATCGGCGTCGGAATGTCCGAGTAAACCTTTATCGCTGGGGACATGAATACCACCCAAGATGAGTTTGCGACCTTCTACAAGGGCATGGACGTCATAGCCCTGACCGATGCGAAATTGGGGAATATGAGGGGTGTTTGAGGTCATAGTGTGATCTATTTCTGCTCTCGGGAAAGCAAAATGGTTTGCATTAATTCCCAATCGGCTGGATGAGTGACTTTGAAGTTGCGGGTTGCGCCCTCTATTAATAATGGGCTGGAGCCTGAGAGCTCCATTGCGCTCGCCTCATCCGTGATGTCGGCCTCTAGACGAATACCTTCTTCAATTGCATCATGCAGGCGCTTCAATCCAAACATCTGCGGTGTTTGAGCTTGCCACAGATGGTTTCGAGAAATCGTTTTCATCGCCCTATTTGGATTGCCAGCAATAGCAGAATTGGCATCAGCCATTTTCAAGGTATCAGCCAATGGCATTGCCAAAAGGCCACCCTCACCGGCTTTGGTAACTGCATGAATCAACTTTTGAATGAGCTCGGGAGAAATACCAGGTCGGGCAGCATCATGTACCAGAACCCAATCATTCTCTGGAATGCCTGCCTTGAGCATGGCTGCGAGAGTATTTCTGACAGTTTCTTGGCGGGTTGGGCCGCCACTAGGTAGAAATCGAATGGAGCCTGAATTTGCAGAAAGTGTCCTCAAAATGGGGTTTTCTATAAAGCCAGGACTGACACCAACCCAAATCGAAGCAATCTCTAGAGTCTGAACAAATGCCTCCAGTGCATAAGCCAACATAGGCTTGCCTGCTAACTCTTGAAACTGCTTTGGCAATGCGCCACCTAGCCTGGAACCAGTCCCAGCCGTGGGTAACAAGGCATGACATTGAGGTAGAGACTGAGAAGATTGATTTCCAACGTGCATACCTGATTCTATAATGAGCGCAGATGTCTGATGCATTAAAACTAGCACCCCCCATACCCGCACCCCGGGCTGGGCAGCGCTTTACCTTTTCAGGCCTAGTCGGCTCTTCTGATGCCGCATTAATTGCCCAATCCGCTCTTCGCTACCGATCTGAGTTCTCAGTCATGGTTATCTTCTGTGCTCAGGCACAGGAAGCCCAGCGCCTCCTCGAGGAAATCCCAGCTTTTGCCCCGCAGCTTAAGACGCGTCTATTGCCTGACTGGGAAATTCTCCCATATGACCATTTCTCACCGCATCAGGATTTGGTCTCTGAACGCTTGGCTACGCTGTATGAACTACTAAACGGCAGTTGTGACATTGTCTTAGTTCCCATCACCACTGCTTTGCAAAGACTGGGGCCGCCAAACTTTTTGTCTGGCCACACCTTCTTTTTTAGACAAGGTGACAAGCTCAATGAGGCAGCGTTAAAACTTCAGCTGCAACAAGCTGGATACGATCCCGTGAGCGCAGTAATGCGCCCTGGTGAATACAGTATTCGGGGTGGCTTAATTGATTTATTCCCGATGGGCTCCAGCCTGCCTTATCGCTTGGATCTCTTTGGTGATGAGATTGAGCAAATTCGAGCTTTTGATCCTGATACTCAGCGAAGCTTATATCCAGTTAAAGAGGTTCGCCTGCTACCAGGTCATGAATTTCCCTTTGACGATGCTTCACGAACTGCCTTTCGCGGCAGGTGGCGTGAGGTATTCGAAGGTGACCCAACCCGATGCTCGATTTATAAAGATGCCAACCTCGGCATTCCTAGCGCGGGTATTGAGTCTTACCTACCTCTCTTTTTTGATGAGACGTCTACAGTTTTTGATTATTTCCCCCGCTCAGGCGACCCTGTTTGGTTGGTTAGCATTGGTGATGTTGAGGAGTCCATCAAGAGTTTTTGGAAGGATACGATCTCCAGATATGAATTCTTAAAGCACGATCTTGACCGCCCCATTCTTGCGCCAGCGGAGTTATTCCTAGATGTAGATCAATTTTTCACCGCAGCCAAGCCCAATGCACGTTTGGCATTGAATAAAGAGGCGGATAAAGAAGCTAAAGTAACGCCGCAATTTTTAGCGGTTCCCGATTTATCCGTGCATCGTCGCGATGCAGATCCAATTAATCGTCTACGTTCTTTAGTTTCTCAAGAAAAAGTGCGCGTGCTGATTTGTAGCGACAGCAATGGTCGAAAAGAATCGATTCGCCAGCTCTTTGAAGAAAGCAATTCGGTTGCTGGCCAGAATGGCAAACCTCTTTATCCATTAAAGCCTGAAGGCTTTGAGGGTGTTGCTGATTTTATTAAGAGCGATGCAAAGTTTGGTCTAGTAACGGCACAATTATTTAATGGCTTTACTTGGCCAGCCGAAAATCTCATCGTCGTTACTGAGGCCGAACTCTTTACAACAACCGCTCGTCAACGACGCAAGGGTAAAGAAAGTGAGAGCGCCGATCCGGATATGCTCTTTAAAGATTTATCTGAGCTCAAGATTGGTGACCCTGTTGTCCATTCCGATCACGGTATTGGTCGATATCAAGGTTTGGTTCTGCTGAATTTGGCGCCCCCAAAAGAAGAGCCTATTTTTGAAGAGTTCTTGCATTTGGTTTATGCCAAGGATGCGACTCTTTACGTGCCAGTCCAACAGCTACAGATGGTGACACGCTATGCAGGCTCCGATCCTGACTCTGCACCGTTGCACCAATTGGGTTCTGGACAATGGGATAAGGCAAGACGTAAAGCTGCGCAGCAGATTCGGGATACCGCCGCTGAATTACTAAGCCTATATGCGGCAAGAGCGATTCGCAAAGGACACGCCTTTGAATTTTCGGCTCACGATTACGCCGCTTTTGCCGAGAGCTTTGGCTTTGAGGAAACTCCTGATCAAGCAAATGCAATTGCTGCCGTCATTGGCGATATGACTAGCGGCACACCTATGGATCGACTGGTGTGTGGTGATGTGGGTTTCGGCAAGACTGAGGTTGCCCTGCGCGCCAGCTTTGTTGCTGTCATGGGTGGCAAGCAAGTGGCTATCTTGGCGCCAACTACCCTACTCGCCGAACAGCACGTGGCCACTTGGAAAGATCGCTTTGCTGATTGGCCTGTTCGTATTGTTGAACTCTCACGCTTTAAGACCACCAAAGAAATTAATGCTGCCCTAGAAGCGATTGCTAAAGGTGAAGCTGACATCATCATTGGTACACATAAGTTGCTATCAAAAGAAACCCAGTTTGCCAATTTAGGATTAGTGATTGTTGATGAGGAGCATCGTTTTGGTGTGCGTCAAAAGGATGCACTCAAAGCCTTGCGTGCAGAAGTAGATATTTTGACTTTGACTGCTACACCGATTCCGAGAACTCTTGGTATGGCTATGGAAGGCTTGCGCGAGTTCTCCATCATTGCTACTGCACCCCAAAAACGCCTAGCCATCAAAACCTTTGTCCGACGCGAAGGTGATGGCGTCATTCGAGAGGCAGTTCTTCGTGAAATTAAACGCGGTGGACAGGTTTACTTCCTACACAATGAAGTGGAGACGATTCAAAACCGTAAGCATGCCTTGCAAGAGTTAATTCCAGAGGCACGCATTAGCGTAGCCCATGGTCAAATGCACGAGCGAGAGCTGGAATCAGTGATGCGTGAATTTGTGACTCAACGTACTAATATCTTGCTATGTACCACCATTATTGAAACAGGCATTGACGTTCCGACCGCCAATACGATCATCATGCATCGCGCAGACAAGTTTGGTTTGGCGCAGTTACATCAATTACGTGGTCGCGTTGGACGCTCCCATCATCAAGCATATGCCTATTTGCTAGTCCCAGATCCTGAGGCGCTCAGCAAACAAGCACAATTACGTTTAAATGCGATTCAAGCGATGGAAGAGCTGGGCTCAGGATTTTATTTGGCAATGCATGATCTGGAAATCCGCGGCGCTGGTGAAGTATTAGGTGACAAACAGTCTGGTGAAATTCATGAAATTGGATTCCAGCTTTATACCGAGATGCTGAATCGCGCGGTCAAATCCCTGCGCAGCGGCAAAGAGCCAGATCTTCTGTCACCACTTCAAGCGACAACTGATGTTAACTTAGGAGTGCCCGCCCTCTTTCCAAATGACTATTGCCCCGATGTCCATGAGCGGCTCTCAATGTATAAACGCTTTGCTGGTACAAACGACTTCTCAGAACTCATGGGGTTGCGAGAGGAGCTGGTGGATCGCTATGGTGATTTGCCTGACCAAGCGAAATCACTTTATGAAACCCATCGCCTACGCCTAGAAATGACCGGATTTGGAATTAAAAAGATTGATGCTAGCCCAAGCTCAATTCAGATTCAATTTATTCCCAATCCTCCAATAGATCCGATGAAGATTATCCAGTTAATTCAGTCTTCAAAATATATTCAACTGAACGGCCAGGATAAGTTAAAGATTCTTCCCCAAAAAGAAAAGGATTTTGAGAAACTTGAGCAACGTCTAGATCACATTCGGAAAATACTCAGAAGCCTCAATGAATCCGCTATGCTCAACACCGCTCAAGCCAATTAACTATTCATCCCTTACTAATTATGTCTAGCCACCTCACGCTTATAGCTCTTGCCAATACTTCGATCCCTGCGGAATTGAACACCGCATTGGTAGAGCATGCAAAAGTCCTAGGCATATCAATTGCCCAGGACGGCAAAGAACGAGTTCAGTCCAAATACTTCTCCAGTCGCTGGACATGCACGCAAGCCTTAATGCCTGAGGCAAGAGTAGCCATGCGCGATATCGCTGCTGCATACGACACGGATTTAGCTTTCCTGTCCCCAGGATTTAAACCAAACGAAGTAAAGGTGTTGGCCATGGACATGGACTCCACCCTCATCAATATTGAGTGCATTGATGAGATTGCAGACTTTACTGGCAAGAAGGCGGCGGTTTCTGAAATTACTGAAGCCACTATGCGTGGTGAAATTAAAGACTTTAAGGAAAGCTTGCGAAGACGCGTAGCTCTTTTGGCCGGTGTGTCAACCGATGTGTTGGAGTCAGTTTACAAAGAGCGTTTACGACCAAATCCTGGTGCCACTGAATTGCTTGCCGGAGCACATGTAAATGGGCTCTACACATTACTTGTTTCTGGTGGGTTTACCTTCTTTACTGAAAAGCTACAGAAGGAGTTGGGCTTCAAGCAAACCCAAGCAAACACCTTGGAAATTATTGACGGCAAGCTGACAGGCAAAGTGATTGGCGATATCGTAGATGGCGCAGCTAAGAATGCCTATCTAGAGCAAGCATGCGCTCTTTTAAACTGCCACAAAAAGAATTCGATCACCATGGGTGATGGATCTAACGATCTACCGATGATGCATGGTTCGGGAATCAGTATTGCCTATAAGGCAAAACCTATCGTCAAAGAAAAAGCCGACGCGGCTTTTGACCGAGTCGGCTTAGATGCTGCCTTACTGCTCATCGCCTAACATACATAAAGTTAGACTTGAGCAGTAAATGGGTGCTGATTACATGCGCTCGAAAATAGTTGCGATACCCTGACCGCCACCAATACACATCGTGACCAAAGCATATTTTCCTTGAACGCGATGTAGCTCATGAATAGCTTTAGTAGCAATTGCAGCACCAGAGCAACCAATTGGGTGACCCAAAGCAATTGCACCACCGTTTACGTTAGTCTTGGCTGGATCCAAGCCCAAGCCTTTGGTAACAGCTAAGGCTTGTGCAGCAAACGCCTCATTCGATTCGATCACATCAATTTGATCTAATTTCAAACCAGCGCGCTCAAGAGCAATCTTGGTGGCTGGGATTGGACCTTCACCCATGATGTGGTTAGGTACGCCAGCAATAGCGTACGAGACTAAACGGGCGATTGGTTTATGGCCAGCCTTTTTAGCGGCTTCAGCTTCAGCCAATACAAAGAACGCAGCACCATCGTTGATACCAGATGCATTACCTGCAGTGACACTACCACCTTCTTTTTTGAAGACGGCCTTCATCTTCGCTAAAGTTTCCATAGTGGTGTCTGGCTTGCAATGTTCGTCTGTATCGAACACCACGTCACCCTTGCGAGTTTTAATCGTGATTGGAACGATTTGAGACTTGAAGCGACCTTCTTTAATAGCGTGTGCAGCACGACGATGAGACTCAACCGCAAGAGCATCTTGCTCTTCACGGGTCAGCTTCCATTTCTCAACGAGATTCTCTGCCGTAACACCCATATGACCAACACCAAATGGATCAGTCAAAACAGAAACCATCAAGTCAAGCATCTTGGTGTCACCCATACGAGCACCGCTACGCATTGCCGGTGAACCATACATGCCACGAGACATTACTTCAACGCCACCGCCAACACCGTAATCGCAGTCACCCAACATAATTGCTTGAGCTGTTGTCACAATCGCTTGCAAGCCTGAGCTGCACAAACGATTCAAAGCCATCGCAACTGATTCCATTGGGAGGCCGGCTTGGATAGAAGCCACACGAGCTACGTAGGCATAACGATTATCCGTAGGAATGGTGTTGCCCACAGTAACGTAATTAATTAAGGCTGGATCCACTCCAGAGCGAGAAACCGCTTCTTTCATGACAATACCGCCGAGCTCACACGGCTCAAGACTGCTTAGTGATCCATTGAAAGCACCAATTGCAGAACGTACTGCACTTAAAACGACGACATCACGACTCATAACAATCCCCTTTACGGTACCTAATTAGGCAAAATAATGACTTCAATAACAGGTCAAAACACTATTTTTATTCCAATAGTCAAGTTTCGGCTATTAGGTCATGCCCTTGGGAGCTAATCACCGTCACTTTGATGATTTCGCCGGCACGATAGCGCTTAGACGGTTTGCTTGGGGGTAAAACCCTTACCAAACCATCAATTTCAGGGGCATCGCCGATGGTTCGGCCGATTCCACCCGATTCATCCACTCGATCAATAATGACCTGAATCCGCTTGCCTATTTTTTTAGCAAGTCGATTAATCGAAATTTCTTCGGCCTTGGCCATAAAACGAGCTCGGCGATCTTCACGTAATTGATCAGGCACCGGGTTATCTAAAGCGTTTGCAGTAGCGCCATCAACTGGCGAGTAGGCAAAGCAGCCAGCACGATCAATTTGAGCTTCTTCTAGGAAATTTAAAAGATATTCAAACTCTTCTTCTGTTTCGCCGGGGAAGCCGGCAATAAATGTACTGCGAATAACCAAGTCCGGACATGCAGCGCGCCACGCCTGAATGCGCTCTATATTTTTTTCCCCACTCGCGGGACGCTTCATGCGCTTTAGCACATCAGGATGCGCATGTTGCAATGGAATATCTAAATAAGGAAGTACGCCATAGCCATGATCAGCAAATTCAGCCATTAAAGGCAAAACATCATCGACGTGCGGATAAGGGTAAACGTAATGTAGACGAACCCAAGCTTGATGTTCTCTCGCAATTTGATTTAAGGCGTTGACCAAATCAAACATGCGCGTTTTGACAGGTTTACCATCCCAAAAGCCAGTGCGATATTGAATATCAACACCATATGCACTCGTATCTTGCGAAACAACCAGCAATTCTTTTACGCCCGACTCAAAAAGTTTTTTAGCTTCTAGCAATACCTCGCCAATGGGTCGTGATACAAGATCACCACGCAAGCTAGGGATGATGCAAAAGCTACAACGATGATTGCATCCTTCGGAAATTTTCAGATACGCATAATGCTTTGGGGTGAGTTTGACGCCAATAGGTGGCAGCAAATCAGTAAAGGGGTCATGGGGCTTTGGCAAGTGCAAATGAATAGCCTGCATCACCTCTTGAGTGGCGTGAGGGCCTGTAACGGCAAGAACTTTGGGATGAATGCTCTGAATGAGATCACTTCCGTCTGCATTTTTTCGGGCACCCAAGCACCCAGTAACGATGACCTTGCCGTTTTCAGATAAGGCTTCGCCAATCGCCGCAAGGCTTTCTTCTACGGCTGAATCAATAAAACCGCAGGTATTCACAACGACCAGATCAGCGCCAGAATAATCTTTAGCAGTCTCGTAACCCTCAGCGCTCAGTTGCGTGAGAATGAGTTCAGAATCTACCAAGGCCTTGGGGCACCCCAAGGAAACAAAACCAACTTTACCCGCCACGACTATTCTTTTTCTGTTTTGTTGGGTTGCCCAGCAAATGGGAAGCTACTAAAAATAGTCGGGGAGTTTTGCATTTGCTCTTGCATCTTTACAAATAAATCTTTGCTCTGCTCCATATAGTTACCCATCAGACCTTGCATCATGGGGTTTTGCAGATTCATCATCTTGGCCCATGCTTCAGGTGTGCTACCCGCACCCAAACCTTGAGTTTGATCGCCCAGCTTATTGTGGATATCCACAAAAGATTGCATAGTTTTCTCAAGATAGCTACCCATCAAACCTTGCATGGAGTTGCCATAAAAGCGAATGATTTGAGAAAGCATTTGGGTAGAAAATACCGGTGCACCACCCGCCTCTTCTTCTAAGATGATTTGCAACAAGATATTGCGAGTTAAATCATCTTCAGTTTTTGCATCAACAACGCTAAAGGCATCTCCTGCCATCACTAAATTTTTGATGTCTGCTAGCGTGACATAAGTGCTAGTTTGGGTGTCATATAAGCGACGATTGGGATACTTCTTGATCAAGCGGCTATCGCCGGCTTTTTTGGAACGTGTGGCCATGTATTTTTTTCCTAACTCTCGGTACTGCAATGCAACATCGGCATAGTTTATCCCTAGTTTGACCTAAAGGTAAATATGCCGATGAGCAGACTACTAAAACCGCATTTTTAGGGTGTTTAGCCCGTATGCAAACCACCATTCAAGGAGAAGTCAGCACCAGTTGCATAGCCGCCATCATCAGAGGCAATCCAGCAGCAAATCGAAGCAATCTCTTCTGGAGTACCCAAACGCTTGACAGGAACACCTGCAACAATCTTCTCCAGAACATCTTCACGAATGGCCTTCACCATATCCGTACCGATATAGCCCGGAGAAACTGTATTTACAGTCACTCCTTTGGAGGCCAACTCTTGAGACAAGGCCATCGTAAATCCGTGCAAGCCTGCTTTTGCAGTGGAATAGTTAGATTGACCAAATTGACCCTTCTGACCATTTACAGAGGAAATGTTGATAATCCGGCCCCAGCCGTTATCGGCCATGCCATCAACGACTTGTTTAGTGACATTAAATAAGGAATTGAGGTTGGTATCAATCACTGCCTTCCACTGCTCAGGAGTCATTTTGCGAAATACGCTGTCTTTAGTGATACCAGCGTTATTCACCAGCACATCAACACGACCTACTTCAGCCTTTACTTTATCAAAGGCGGCAACTGTACTATCCCAGTCAGAGACATTGCCCTCAGAAGCAATAAAGTCATAACCCAAAGCTTTTTGCTCGCCAAGCCAGCGATCTTTGCGGGGAGAATTTGGGCCACAACCAGCGATGACCTTAAATCCATCTTTAGCAAGGCGTTGACAAATAGCAGTACCGATACCACCCATACCGCCAGTTACGTATGCAATCTTTTGAGACATGTATTTCCCCTTATGTAAATATTATTGAGTAGCTGCGGATACTTTTTCTTTCACGTACTTACCAGGCGCCGCTTCTAGTTTTTTGTACTGTGCATTACCAAACGTTTTGCTAGCTTTAATTTTCTTGCCACCAAACTGTTCCAACCATTTAGCGTAGTTAGGCCACCAACTACCCTTGATATCTTTTGCTGCAGCCAACCACTCATCAGCAGTCTTAGCCAATTTATTATTTTCAAAATAATGACGTTTATTTTTCGCTGGTGGATTAATCACACCAGCAATGTGTCCTGATGCACCCAAGACAAATCGATTCTTACCTTTGAGAATATGGGTGGATTCGTAAGCAGATTTCCAAGGCACGATGTGGTCATCATGCGATGCATAAATATAGGCTGGAACAGTGATCTTGCCTAAGTCCACCTTCTCACCGCAAACGGTGAGCTTGCCTGGTTTAACTAGCTCATTTTGTAGGTAGGTATGTCGTAGATACCAGCAGTACATTGGGCCCGGTAAATTGGTTGAATCACCATTCCAGTAGAGCAAGTCAAATGGCGGCGGGGAATTACCTTTTAAGTAATTCTCAACAACATAATTCCACACCAAATCATTTGGACGCAGGAAGGAGAACGTGTTACCCAAATCCAAACCAGACATCATTCCGTAGTGGCCGCCCTCACCACCAATAGTGCTCTCACGCAACTTCACCATGCCTTCGTCAATAAAGACATCCAAAATCCCTGTATCAGTGAAATCTAATAAGGTTGTGAGTAGAGTGAGGCTGGCGACATAATCTTTTTTACGTGCTGCCAAAACCGCCAAAGCGGTGGAGGTTAAAGTTCCTCCGACACAAAAGCCGAGCACGTTAATCTGATCCGTGGTGCCGATATCCTTAACGACCTCAATCGCCTTAATCACACCATCACCAACATAATCATCCCAAGTGACTTTGGACATAGATGCATCGGGATTTTTCCAGGAGACCAAGAAAACAGTGTGACCCTGCTCCACCATATAACGGACAACGGAATTATCTGCTTGTAAATCTAAGATGTAGTACTTGTTAATACAAGGTGGCACCATCAAGTATGGGCGCTCATACACTGTTTCAGTTAAAGGTGTGTACTGAATTAATTCAAAAAGATCATTTCGGAAAACTACCTGACCTTCGGTTGTTGCTATGTTTTTGCCAACCTCAAAAGCACTTTCATCAGTCAGCGAAACCTTACCCTTTTTCAAATCACCTAGTAAGTTCACTATCCCATTTTGAATAGACTGACCTTGGGAGCTAATAATATTTTCAAGAACCTCGGGATTAGTTGCAATAAAGTTGGATGGCGATAAGGCGTCAATCATTTGCTCTGTAGTGAACAAAATTTTGGTCCTGGTTTTTTCGTCTGCCTCAACTGCTTTAGCAAGTGCAAGTAAATGCTTTGAGTTTAGTAAATAGGTAGCGGCAATCATCTTGCTCCATGAGGAGTGCCATGCTTTGCCGGAGAAGCGGCGATCTTTCACCTCTATCGCTTCTGGATTCGTTGCGAGATGCGCAAGCTCAGTAAAGTATTCTTTTTGAATTTCCGCCAAGCGTTCTGGAGGAATTAAGGCCATATGGTGCGGAGCCAACGAAGGCGCAACACCTGAATTCATACCTGCAAACATAATGATCTCGTAAAGTTATTGAGACCATTCTGCATCTATAAGGCTGGAAGGGTTATACGCACTAACCCTAGCCCTAGGGCTAGGCTAGTAATAACCCGAAGATTAAGCGTCCTCCGAAATCCAAATCATGGAAGCGAATCGACCTGTATTTTTGTCTCTACGGTAAGAAAAGAAATGTGCCGGGTCACCAACAGTGCAATAGTCT
Source organism: beta proteobacterium CB (assembly GCA_000342265.1). Taxonomy (NCBI): domain Bacteria; kingdom Pseudomonadati; phylum Pseudomonadota; class Betaproteobacteria; species beta proteobacterium CB. The sequence continues at coordinate 905,267 of CP004348.1, read as the reverse complement.
CCACCAAAGATCTGCTCCACACCAAAAGAACGCAAGCGATCCTCGGCAAGCTCATATAAATTGGCTAAATACTTACCGGGAGTTCCAGCAATCGGCTTAAATGCCCCCGATAAGATCGCTTGGGATTGACTTGCAAATGCTTGCACTACATCTTCGCCAACTTCGAATGCCGTAGGTCCAATTGCTGGACCCATCCATACCGTAATGTCTTTAGGTATGAGGCTTGGAGATAAAGCGCACATTTCTTGGATGGTATTTTCCAAGACCCCACTACTGAGACCACGCCAGCCAGCGTGTGCCGCCCCAATAACATCAGCGCCCTTACTCGCAAACAATACTGGCATGCAATCGGCAGTCAGGATAGTTAGAACCTCGTTTGCAATATTGGTAACAGAGGCGTCCGCCTCAAATGGCCCATTAAGCAAGTCAGCCCTTGAGGTCGGGGTGCTTACTGTGGCGCCATGAATCTGTTTTAGCCAAATTGGCTCGGCGGGAAGACTGGACCTTACGATTCGGCGGTTCTGTAAAACGTCCTCTAAGTTATCACCCGCATTGAGACCAAGATTAAGACTAGTGAAAGGAGGTTTGCTAACCCCACCCTCCCGAGTTGTGGAAAAAGCTTTAATTTGCTTGGGCACAACCCAGCTTGGAATAATTTGATTAACTAAGCTGATCATTTTTAATGGATGCCAATAAGGCATCTTCTTTAGGCAGATCCGCCTCGCCCATTCCAACCAAGGGGAGCAACTCCATGAAATCCTGTGGCGGCAATCTAAACCAGGTCATCACTTCCTGTGTTGCCGGGTGTTGCAAGCTGAGCGCATAAGCATGCAGTGCTTGGCGACTGAAAGGCAGTGATTTAGCAGCACCAGGTGTTCTTTTGCGGTAGACAGGATCACCTAGCAGTGGAAAGCCCTGGGATTCTAGGTGCACACGGATTTGATGGGTTCGACCGGTTTCCAGACGACATTCAAGCAAGGCAACTGGACTTTCTGAAAATGCACCTTTAGCTAGGCGTCGAAATAATGTAGCGGCGGGTTTACCTTGAGCTGAGCCAGCAGCCATTTTGAGGCGGTCACGCTGATCACGACCTACAGTTGCCAGCACCTTGCCTTGCGATGGCGCATCACCCCAAACCAAAGAGAGATAACGTCTTCCCACAGTTCGCTCTTGCAGCTGCCTTACGAGTGAGGTTTGTGCGATATCTGTTCGTGCCACAACCATCAATCCAGAGGTATCTTTATCAAGGCGGTGAACAATCCCAGCCCTTGGGAGGTTTTTTAACTCTGGAAAGCGGTGCAACAGTCCATTTAATAAGGTTCCAGTCCAATTTCCAGCAGCAGGATGCACTACAAGACCAGCGGGTTTATTAAGCACAATGATGGAATCGTCCACATAGACAACATCAAGGGGTATATCTTCCGGAGCAAAGGCAAATTGCTCGGGCATTTCTTGTGGAAACACCTTGATACTCTCGCTTCCACGCAGTAAATGACGGACTTTAGTGATTTTTCCGTCCACCGTGACCGCCCCAGCCTCAACCCAGGCTTTGAGCCGATTACGCGAATAATCAGGCAAAGCGCCGCCAAGGAACTTATCCAAACGTTCCCCGCTAACCTCAGGGGGAACTTCTAGGACTATGAAATCCTCTTCATCGATATAATCAATGGGATTCGAATCGGGAGTATGCGGCAATGCCACGCTTAAAGAGCCTTTTAGTTATGTCGGACGTTATTACAGACGCCAGTTTAAGGCTTGCTGCCAGTGTTGGGTCATCTTCCAGAAAATCCCTTATTTCTTTATTTGTTGGAGCTAGTGCAGCTTGCCTAGTTCTCAGTGGATGCGCCGGTAGCGACGGACAAAAAGATGATGCAGATATTTGGTCAGAAACCAAGCTCTATTCCGAGGCAACTGACAAACTGAAAGATGCTGATTATGCAAAGTGCGGTAAGTACTTTGAAAAACTAGAGGGACGCTTTCCTTTTGGCCCCTATTCTCAGCAAGCACAAATTAATGCAGCCTATTGCTACTGGAAGGCACAAGAACAAGCGCAAGCTCAAGTTGCCATCGATCGCTTCATCAAACTTCACCAGGGTAGCCCCAATTTAGATTATGGCTACTACCTTAAGGGTCTGATCAGTTTTAATGATGATTTAGGCTGGCTTGGCAAATTCACTGGCCAAGATTTAAGTGAGCGCGATCCAAAGGCCGCCAAGGAAGCTTTTGAATCTTTTAAGGTTGTGGTTGAGCGCTTCCCCGATAGTAAATATGCGCCAGACTCTTTGGACCGCATGCGCTACATCGTGAACTCACTTGCTGAAGCAGATGTCATTGTGGCGCGCTTCTACTATCAACGCGGAGCCTATCTAGCCTCTGCCAATAGAGCACAGCTTGTGATTCGCGACTATGATCGCGCACCTGCTGTAGAAGAAGCGCTTTACCTTCTTACCAAGTCGTACGAAAAGTTAGGTATGACTGATCTAAGCAATGATGCAGCTCGTGTATTCAAGCTCAATTTCCCAGATAGCCAAATGATGATTACCGGTCAGCGCGTTCAGAAAGAGCGCCGTTGGTGGCAGATCTGGAATAAATAAAGAGAATGCAATCAAGTAAGGCGCTGTCTTACTTGATTAGCACTGGCACCCTCTGTGCCAATGCACAAATCAGCTCATAGCCGATGGTTCCACTCATTTGAGCCACATCATCTACCGGCACTTCATTACCCCATAGCTCTACCGTGCTGCCAATCTTGGCATTGGGTGCTTCACGTAAATCAATCGTCAACATATCCATTGAAACACGACCAACTATCGGACAAATCACGCCATCTCCCTGGACATCAGCACCAGCAACCCAAACTGGCGTGCCATCTTCTGCATGCCGGGGATAACCATCAGCATAGCCACAAGCAATGATGCCAATACGCATCTCTTCTGGAGCTTGATAACGGCCACCGTAACCGACGCGATCGCCTTTCTTTAATACCTGAATGTCGATGATTTCACTGCGGAGTTGCATGACAGCCTGCAGTTCAGATCGAACAATATCGGCATGCATTCCAGTTGGCGATACCCCATACAGCATAATTCCAGGGCGAACCCAATCGCCTAGCGCATTGCGGTGCCAAAGAATCGCAGCAGAATTAGCTAAAGAGCTTGGGGCTTGAAGACCCTCGGTGGCTTCCTGAAAACACTCCATTTGCTCGCCGACCGATGGCGCTTGATCAACTTGATCCGCATTAGCAAAATGGGTCATGTGATGGAGGTGGTAACCGGCAGAATGAAGGCGATGAAAAGCAATGCGATATTGATCAGGCCTAAAACCGAGACGGTTCATACCCGAATTGAGCTTTAAAAATACATTAATTGGGTGATCCGAATGATTTTGAAAGGTTTCAAGCCAGACAACCTGCTTCTCACTGTGAACGACCAAGTCACACTGAAGCTGGATAACGAGCTCTAGCTCCTGTTGGCTAAAAATACCCTCCAGCAACAGGATGCGACCCTTCCAGCCGTGGTCTCTTAACCATTGTGCATCGGCAATATCGAGCAAGGCAAAACCGTCTGTAGATTCAAGACCTTTAAAGGCTGCCTCTAGGTTATGACCATAGGCTTTAGCCTTTACAACTGCCCAAATCTTAGATTCGGGAGCGAGCTCACGAATACGACCCAAATTATGACGAAAGGCATCTGTGTGTATAGTTGCCAGAATTGGCCTATTAATTAAGCGATTACCTGACAAGCTCATATGCACCCCCCTTTCATGTTTTAATTACAGCAATGACTAGATTGTACGAATGAACCGTAGTTTTTACATCATTATGGCGGCGCAATTTTTTTCGTCGCTTGCTGATAACGCATTGCTGATCGCAGCAATCGCCCTCTTGGTCCAGCTTAACGCTCCGGCCTGGATGACTCCTTTACTCAAATTATTCTTCGTTCTCTCTTACGTATTGCTGGCAGCCTTTGTTGGAGCCTTTGCAGACTCCCGCCCTAAGGGTAATGTCATGTTCATCACCAATACGATTAAATTTGTCGGTTGCGTAGTGATGCTGTTTGGCAGCCACCCTTTGTTGGCCTATGCAATTGTTGGACTAGGTGCTGCCGCCTACTCCCCGGCTAAATACGGCATCCTCACAGAATTACTTCCACCAGAAAAATTAGTTGCAGCCAACGGCTGGATTGAAGGGCTTACTGTAGGCTCCATCATTATGGGGACCGTGCTTGGCGGCGTCCTCATTAGCAAATCCGTGTCTGAAAGCCTCTTAGGCTTCGATATGCCTATTCTCGAGACCAGCATCGATACCGCTGCAGAATCGGCCATTCTGATCATCATGATGATTTATGTACTGGCCGCCCTCATTAACTTACGTATTCCAGATACCGGAGCGCGTTATGAATCTCAGAAAACCAATCCCATTGAGTTGGTAAAGGATTTTGCTGTCTGCTTTAGGACACTCTGGGATGATCGCCTTGGGCAGATTTCCTTGGCTGTAACTACGCTATTTTGGGGTGCTGGTGCTACATTGCAATTTATTGTGATTAAGTGGGCCCAGGTTGCTCTGCATATGACCTTGTCCCAAGGCGCCATTCTTCAGGCGATCTCAGCATTTGGCGTCGCTGGAGGCGCTGTCTGGGCTGCTTGGCGCGTACCCCTTAAAAGCTCACTCAAGGTCCTGCCCTATGGCATCGCTATGGGTTTGGTTGTCTGCGTAATGGCAATCTACAACTCAGATATGTTGCCAAGTACAAGCATTTGGACTATTGGCAAGTTTGAGATATCACTCAATCTACTGCCAGCCTATTTCCTACTGGTATTAGTTGGTTGGTTAGCCGGCTATTTTGTGGTGCCCATGAATGCACTACTTCAGCACCGTGGGCATGTACTGATGTCTGCGGGACATTCCATTGCTGTGCAAAACTTCAATGAGAATATTTCTGTTCTGATGATGCTGCTAATTTATTCTGGACTCATTTGGATAGATGCACCGATTCAGGCTGTGATTATTGGCTTTGGAGTAGCTGTGAGCGCGATCATGTGGTTGGTCATCAAGCGCCACGCTGCCAATCAAGCCGAATATGACTCCATGCATTTAATTGGGGAACATAAGCACTAAGCCCAAGGCTTAGATATTCTGCAATACTGATTTAGCCAGCAGTAAATCCTGCCAAAATAGAGCCTTATCCTTTGGCCTAGCGATCAACTGATTTAATTCAAAAGTAGCAATTAGCGGCAGATCCTCTGCGCCATCTGCATTGATTGCCAAAACAGTTTCCCGCAACTCTGGCAGTGCATCTCGCTCACCTGATAATCTTTGCGCAACAGCTCCACCAAATGCAAGAGCAACTATTGGCGTTCCGTCCTGGGGCAATTGCTCGTGGTTGAATTGTTCAGCAGGATTTTTCCAGGACCACTCTTGTGGAGTCAAACCAAGCACCCGTATAACGTTCTGAAATAGCACTTCAGCATCACCTTGGGGTTTATTGCCATAAAACCACCATTTTCCGCCAGAAATCTTCTCGTGGTTTTCAGCGGCAACAGAAGTTGCGGGAGCCCTCGCATCAGAGTGATCCTTAGGGACCTCAGAAGCAATCATCTCTGCGACTTGTTCTGGGACGGCATCTCGTGAAGTCCACTCAGTAATACCCATCTCTTTAAGAAAAGCGGAATTTGTACTCATATTCATGCTTCAAGCTTAATCGATTTAGCCAAAACAAGGGCATCTTCACGTAATCCACTGGTGATATCAACCGGATAATAATTTTTGCGTAAACCAATCTGCTCATACCCTAGGCTTTGATACAGCTGTAAAGCTGATTTGTTAGTAGGTCGAACCTCTAGAATAATGCGAGGCATATTTTGCTGTGCAGCTACACCCTCGATCGCATGCATCATTTTTATACCAATACCCAAGCGACGCAGTTTTGGAGAAACCGTGATATTGAGGAGATGCAACTCATCTACCGCCGGAAACAAGATGCAATATGCCCAAAGAATTTCTGGATCTAAAAAGCTGCCTTTTACTGCATCAGACAATTGCGGTCTGACACAGTAGGCCCAATGACCCGCAGCCAATGAGTCTGAAAAATTACCTTTTGTCCAAGGGTGAATGTGTGAAACAGACTCAATCGCCAGGACTGAGTCCAAGTCTGCAACAGTCATTGGCAGAAAAGAAAGCTCTGATACACCCTCAGTGCCATGCTGAAATGAATGGATGCGATCAACCATGTTGTTGACTGCGTTCGATCGAGGTCAATGCCACTTTATTTCTGATATAGAGTGGTTCAAGCAAGTGAATATCTTGTTGCAGTCCCTTGGCCCACATTTCCTGTGCGCAAGACAAAACACCTAATGAATTCACGCCAATAGTTGAATCAAGCTGACCGCTATCAAGAGCTTGTGAAATGCTGGCAAATAGACGATCGCCAAACTCCAAAATCGCACTGCCCGCTAAAAAATTAATGCCATTAAGCTCAACACCCTCTGGAGCCGTAAGATGAATATCGCCCTCGCGATGAGACAGCTTATTTGATCCAACACGATACTTGGCCCAATAGACCTCTTCCATACGGGCATCAACGGCAATTACAAAGGATTGGGCACCCGAAGCAATAAACGCAGGAGTGAGAACAAGTTGGCTGGCAATAGCATCTAGACTTGCTACTGGGAGTATGGGTAGCCTTGCCGCAATTGCTAGACCTTGAACTGCAGCAACCCCAAGTCGAACCCCAGTGAAAGCACCGGGACCAATACCAATAGCAATCGCATCAAGAGAAGAAAGATTGATTGAAGCTTCAGATAACAACTCTTCAACCCAAGGTAACAAGAGTTGGCTAGCGCCAGCCGACACTTTTTGGTGGCGAACAAGTGGCGCAGCATCAGTTAAAGATAAAGCCACCGAACACCAAGCTGAGGAGGTGTCGATGGCCAATATATTGGTCAATTGGGACTCTCTAAATACTTATGAACTCAGACCTGCAATGATATCTGGTGGAGCCTGAACAAGCTCAATCAACACACCCTCACCACAGAAAGGAAATTCTTCATTGCCTTTGGGATGAATAAAGGTGATGTCATATCCAGCAGCGCCCTTGCGAATGCCGCCTGGCGCAAAACGCAAGCCCTGTGCAGATAACCACTCTACCGCCTTCGGAAGATCATCGACCCATAAACCAATGTGGTTTAAAGGAGTTTGATGAACGGCAGGCTTCTTTTCGATATCAAAGGGTTGCATGAGATCAATTTCGATTTCGTGGGCGCCTTTGCCAATCGCACAAATATCCTCATCAACGTTTTCACGCTCCGAGACAAAGGTGCTTTTATATTCAAATCCCAATAATTCAACCCAAAGCTTGCGGAGACGATCTTTTTTTTCACCGCCAATCGCAATTTGCTGAACGCCTAATATCTTGAATGGTTTAGTCATAGCAGCCCTTATTCGAAGCGAATGATCAATTGATCAACCGCCAAGCTTTCGCCAACATTTGCGCAGATTTCGGCAACTACACCATCTTGAGCAGCAACGAGCGTGTTTTCCATTTTCATTGCTTCAATGGCCGCTAATTTCTGGCCGGCAGTGACCGGCTCGCCAACTTTGACAGAAATATTAGTCAAGAGACCAGGCATCGGAGACATCACTAACTTAGAAGTGTCTGGCGGAACCTTCACCAACATACGACGCTGAAGCTCAGCACCCAAGGGACTTAAAACCATACACTCGTAATGCGCGCCATCAAGGACCAGTGCATATTTAACACCCTTGCGCTCTACTTGAGCGGTAATCTTGTGTGTACCGTTGATAGTTGCACGCAAGCACAACTCGCCTGGACGCCAATTGCTAACGATGTTGTAACGACTAACATCACCTTCCTCTTCGATATAGACAGAGTAAACACCATCCTTTAGATCTACGCGAACAGGAATCTCTTTCATTTCTTCACTAGATCCAACGCGTGATCCTGTGACCACCACGAATTTCTTGGCAATCGTCATCTCGTGACCAGCCAATTGGCCATCAATCATTTGGATGTGCTCAAGATAGCGATAACGCATGAACGCTGACAGAGCAGCTAAACGCTTTGGATCGGCCGGTTGTACAGAATCCTTTTTAAAACCTTCGGGATACTCTTCAGCAATAAAGCCTGTAGTGAAGTCACCAGAGACAAAGCGTGGATGCTGTAAAAGGGCTGCCTGGAAAGGGATGTTCGAATGAATGCCACGAATAACAAAGTCGTTGAGTGCAGCACGCATCTTTTCAATGGCTTCGGTACGATCCTTGCCATGTACGATCAATTTGGCAATCATAGAGTCGTAGTACATCGGAATCTCGCCACCCTCAAAGACGCCAGTGTCTACGCGCACACCATCCAACTCTTCTGGCGGACGATACTTGACTAGGCGACCAGTTGAAGGTAAGAAGTTGCGGAATGGATCATCCGCATTAATACGACACTCCATCGACCAACCATCTAGCTTAATGTCTTCCTGCTTAAAAGCCAATTTCTCACCAGCTGCTACACGGATCATCTGCTCAACCAAATCGAGACCAGTAATACCCTCAGTTACTGGATGCTCAACTTGCAAGCGGGTGTTCATCTCAAGAAAGTAGAAAGACTTGTCTTTACCAACCACAAACTCAACAGTACCCGCTGATTGATAATTCACTGCTTTTGCTAAAGCGACAGCTTGTTCACCCATCGCCTTACGTGTTGCAGGATCAATAAACGGGGATGGAGCCTCCTCAATGACCTTTTGATGGCGACGCTGAATCGAGCAATCACGCTCGCCCAGATACACCACATTGCCATGTGAATCACCCAAGACCTGAATCTCAATGTGACGTGGGCCTTCAACAAACTTTTCAATAAAGACACGATCATCACCAAAACTATTGAGCGCTTCAGTACGGCAAGCTGTAAACCCTTCAAAAGCTTCTTTGTCATTAAAGGCAACACGCAAGCCCTTACCGCCACCGCCAGCTGATGCCTTGATCATCACCGGATAGCCGATATCTTGAGCAATTTTGACGGCATCTTCCGCTTTTTCAATGGCCTCATTAAAGCCAGGGATCGTATTAACTTTGGCTTCCAAGGCAAGCTTCTTAGAAGCAATCTTGTCACCCATTGCAGCAATTGACTGATGCTTAGGGCCAATAAAAACAATGCCCTCTTCTTCGCAACGGCGGGCAAATTGTTCGTTCTCAGATAAGAAGCCATAGCCAGGATGAACCGCTTCAGCGCCAGTATCTTTGCAGGCCTGAATGATGCGATCCATGACCAAATAAGATTCACGTGAAGGAGCTGGTCCAATACAAACAGCTTCGTCGGCCATTTGCACATGACGCGCTTCTTTATCCGCCTCAGAATAAACAGCAACCGTTTTGATACCCATCTTCTTGGCGGTTTTCATTACACGGCATGCAATCTCGCCGCGGTTGGCAATCAGAATTTTCTTAAACATTTTCGTAGTCATTATTTTTCGGCGCCTTAAAGAGGAATATTGCCGTGTTTACGCGGTGGGTTTGTGAGCTCTTTATCTTTGAGCATTGCCAAAGAACGTGAAATGCGCTTACGTGTCTCATGAGGCAAGATCACATCATCGATATAACCACGTCGACCCGCTACAAACGGATTGGCAAACTTAGCCTTGTACTCAGCTTCGCGAGCTGCGATTTTTGCTGGGTCAGACTTTTCTTCACGGAAAATAATTTCAACAGCGCCCTTTGGACCCATCACCGCAATCTCAGCAGATGGCCAAGCAAAGTTCACGTCACCACGCAAATGCTTAGAAGCCATTACGTCATAAGCACCGCCATAAGCTTTGCGAGTAATTAGCGTGACCTTTGGAACGGTGCAATCTGCATAAGCGTAAAGTAACTTTGCGCCATGCTTGATGATGCCGCCGTATTCCTGAGAGGTGCCAGGCATAAAGCCAGGAACGTCAACCAATGTAACAACTGGAATATTGAATGCATCACAGAAACGTACAAAGCGGGCAGCTTTGATGGATGCCTTGATATCTAGGCAACCCGCCAAAACTAATGGCTGGTTGGCAACAATCCCAATCGAGCGGCCCTCCATACGAGCAAAGCCAATCAGAATATTTTTAGCGTAATCAGGCTGGAGCTCAAAGAACTCACCATCATCAACGATTTTCTCGATCAACTCTTTCATATCGTAAGGTTGATTGGGATTACTTGGTACTAATGTATCGAGTGAAAAATCAGGCTCTTCGGTACGCTGCGCCCCATTAATCATGGGTGGCTTTTCGCGATTGGATAATGGGAGATAGTTAAAGAAGCGACGGAGCATCATGATGGCATCAACATCATTATCAAAAGCTAAATCACATACACCTGAAATGGTGGAGTGAGTAACGGCACCGCCAAGCTCTTCAGCAGTCACATCTTCATGCGTCACTGTCTTAACCACTTCTGGACCCGTCACAAACATGTACGAGCTGTCTTTAACCATGAAGATGAAATCTGTCAGGGCTGGCGAGTAAACAGCGCCGCCAGCTGATGGCCCCATGATTAAGGAGATTTGAGGAATAACACCAGAGGCAGTCACATTGCGCTGGAAAATTTCAGCATAGCCACCTAAGGATGCAACACCCTCTTGAATGCGTGCGCCACCAGAGTCATTCAGGCCAATAACAGGTGCGCCAACTTTAAGTGCCTGATCCATGATCTTACAAATCTTCTCAGCATGCGCCTCAGAAAGAGAGCCACCCAAAACAGTAAAGTCTTGCGAGAAAACAAATACCAAGCGACCGTTAATCATGCCATAGCCTGTTACAACGCCATCGCCTGGAACAGTCTGATCCGCCATGCCAAAGTCATGACAACGATGCTCAACGAACATATCCCACTCTTCAAAAGTGCCGGCATCCAATAGGAGCTCAATGCGTTCACGAGCAGTCAGTTTGCCTTTGGAATGTTGGGCAGCAATACGCTTTTGCCCACCACCTAATCTAGCAAGCTCGCGCTTTGCTTCAAGCTGTTGAATGATTTCCTTCATAACTACTCCTTAGAAAAATTCGTGTCCCATTGCTTCGAGTAAACGTCTCGCAGCAACAGATGCGGCTATGGTTCCTTGGTTCACCTCGGCACTCAGGCTAGGTAAAAGTGTTTGTACTGCCGGGTGATTCTGAAAAGCATTTTTGAGACCTGCATCAATTCGATCCCACATCCAAGCGCCCGCTTGTTGCTTGCGACGAGACTGTAACTGGCCATTCGCATTTTGTAGTTTCTGAAAATGCAGAATTTTTTCCCATAACTCAGGTACACCATTACCCTCAAGAGCGCTCAGGGTCATCACGGTAGGATGCCAATATTCTTGATTATGTGAAGCATGATCGGGGTTGCCTTGAAAACCTAAAAGACGCAAAGAGCTTGTAATAAATAATTGCGCACGCATTGCCGCATCGGGATCGATATCCGCCTTATTAATCACAATCAGGTCAGCAATTTCCATGACCCCTTTTTTGATGGCCTGCAGATCATCACCCGCATTGGGCAATTGCAATAAGAGGAACATATCCGTCATACCAGCAACTGCAATTTCACTTTGGCCGACACCGACAGTTTCAACAATCACAATGTCAAATCCGGCTGCCTCAGCGACGAGCATCGCTTCGCGTGTTTTTTCAGCTACGCCACCCAATGTGCATGATGATGGACTTGGACGAATAAACGCATTATCCAAAACTGAAAGCCTCTCCATTCTGGTCTTATCACCCAAAATGGAGCCACCAGATAAGCTGGAGGATGGATCAATTGCTAGAACAGCAACCCGATGCCCTTTTTCAATGAGATACAAACCCAAAGTCTCAATCAGAGTCGACTTACCCACGCCCGGGACTCCTGAAATACCCAGACGAAATGATTTACCTGTTTTTGGCAACAAGGTATTGAGAACCTCATCAGCACGCTTACGGTGATCCATGCGCGTCGACTCGAGCAAGGTAATAATCTTAGCCAAGGCCCGACGTTGCGCCGATGAAGGCGCACCGGTGAGATCATTCACCAAAGCTTGGTCAACTGCATTGAGCATGCTGATATCTTCGACCTTGAAATTACGCAGGCTTCACAGATTTGCGAATCTGCTCAAGCACATCTTTTGCGGAGGCTGGAATCGGCGTGCCTGGACCATAAATACCCTTCACGCCCGCTTCATACAAGAAGTCGTAATCCTGTCTTGGAATCACGCCGCCCACGAAAACAATAATGTCGTCAGCACCCTGCTTCTTCAATTCAGCAATGATGGCTGGCACTAAAGTCTTATGACCAGCAGCTAGGGTAGAAATTCCCAGGGCGTGCACGTCATTCTCAATCGCCTGGCGAGCACACTCCTCAGGGGTTTGGAACAAGGGTCCAATATCCACGTCAAAACCCAAGTCAGCAAAGGCAGTTGCAACCACTTTAGCGCCGCGATCATGGCCGTCTTGTCCCAATTTAGCGATCATCACGCGCGGACGACGACCAAAGTCTTTTGCAAAATCAGCAATCTCTACCTTCAATTTTTCCCAGCCCTCTGCTGAGTCATAAGCAGCTGCATACACACCGGTCACCTTTTGAGTATCGGCGCGATGGCGCCCGTAAACTGTTTCTAATGCATCAGAAACTTCGCCAACCGTAGCGCGCAAACGAATCGCCTGCACAGCTAATTCCAAAAGGTTGCCGGTATTTTCTTCTGCAGCTTTGGTTAATGCTTCTAATGCAGCCTCGACTTTTTTGGAGTCGCGCTTCGCCTTAATATCTTTCAGACGGGCAACTTGGCTTTCGCGAACCTTATCGTTATCAATCATTAAGACATCGACCAAGTCTTCTTTACCCAACTTGTATTTATTCACGCCGACGATGACATCAGAGCCAGAGTCAATCTTGGCTTGCTTTTCAGCAGCAGCAGCCTCAATCTTGAGTTTGGCCCAACCGCTTTCTACTGCCTTGGTCATGCCACCCATGGCATCAACCTCTTGAATAATTTCCCATGCTTTGTCAGCCATCTCTTGAGTGAGGTTCTCCATCATGTAGGAGCCGGCCCATGGATCGATCACACTAGTAATGTGTGTCTCTTCTTGCAAGATCAACTGGGTATTACGTGCAATACGGCTTGAGAATTCTGAAGGTAAAGCAATTGCCTCATCAAAGGAATTGGTATGCAAGGATTGTGTGCCACCGAAAACGGCAGCCATAGCTTCCACGGTTGTTCGAACCACGTTGTTATAGGGATCTTGCTCTGTCAATGACCAGCCTGAAGTTTGGCAATGTGTGCGCAACATCAATGACTTTGGATTTTTTGGCTCAAAAGACTTCATAATGCGCCACCATAGGAGGCGTGCAGCGCGTAACTTAGCCACCTCTAAATAGAAGTTCATGCCAATAGCAAAGAAGAATGAAAGGCGACCAGCAAAGCCATCAACATCCAAACCCTTAGCTAGGGCAGTTTTTACGTACTCTTTGCCATCAGCCAATGTGAAGGCCAGCTCAAGAACTTGGTTTGCGCCAGCCTCTTGCATGTGATAACCCGAAATCGAGATCGAATTAAATTTCGGCATGTGCTTGGCGGTGTACTCAATGATGTCACCGATAATGCGCATGGAGGGCTCTGGTGGATAGATGTAAGTATTGCGAACCATGAACTCTTTCAGAATATCGTTCTGAATCGTTCCGGATAACAACTCTTGCTTCACCCCCTGCTCTTCACCAGCAACGATATATCCAGCCAATACTGGCAAGACAGCGCCGTTCATGGTCATCGAAACAGATACCTTATCCAATGGAATGCCATCGAATAAGATTTTCATATCCTCAACAGAGTCAATAGCAACGCCCGCCTTACCAACGTCACCCGTTACACGTGGATGATCGGAATCGTAGCCACGATGGGTTGCCAAGTCGAAAGCCACTGAAACACCTTGACCGCCTGCATCCAAGGCCTTGCGATAAAACGCATTGGATTCTTCTGCGGTTGAAAAACCAGCGTACTGACGAATAGTCCAAGGTCGCACCGAATACATTGTTGCCTGCGGCCCACGGACAAAGGGCTCAAAGCCAGGCAAAGAATGTGTGTACTGAAGACCTTCAGTATCTTGCGCTGTATATAAAGCCTTGAGATGAATGCCATCTGGAGTTTGCCAACCTAACTTATCAACATCACCATTTGGTGCTGACTTTTGGGCTGATTTTTTCCACGCATCTAAATTGCTATCTGGCACATTTGGCCAAGTATTGGATGAATTTGAAGCAGACTTTTTATCACTTGTACTCATAAAGCACTCCTGGTTGGCTTTATTGCATTGTTCCTAAATTTGTAGGGCTATTTTGCTTGACATTTTCTAATTTGTCTAGATACTGTATACATAATTATGAATACAAAACTAATTAACAGACCCCTATACGAAGACGTAGCTGAGCGCCTGAGAGAGCAAATCTTCGCTCATGAGTTAGCACCAGGAAGCTGGCTGGACGAACAAAGCCTAGCGATTGCCTTTGGGATCAGCCGAACTCCAATGAGAGAGGCTATTAAGGTTCTTGCCTCTGAGGGCTTGGTAACCACCAAAATGAATAAAGGCGCCTATGTCACCGAGGTGGATAGGCGCGACCTCGAGCAAATCTTTACCGTACTCTCTCTCCTAGAGGGTCAAGCGGCAAAAGAAACTGCTATCAAGGCAACTGAGGCACAGTTAACCCAATTAGATAACCTGCATCACCGCCTTGAAAAGGCTGCCGCAGATAGAGACACAGAGCAATTCTTTGAAATTAACGTCAAATTTCATGAGCTCATTCAAGAAATTGCAGGCAATAAGTGGATGAATGGAGTTATTGAAGACCTTCGCAAGGTGCTCAAGCTCCAAAGACGGGATTCTCTCCGCAGGAGCGGTCGATTATTGAGCTCTCTCATTGAGCATCGAGAAATACTCCAGGCGATCCTCAAAAGAGATCCGCTGGCATCAGAGCTTGCTATGCGCAAACATCTCGCAAGAGGTCTTGAAGCTACGAAATAAAAAAGGCCTGGGTATGAACCCAAGCCTGATAAGTAGCAATCAGTAAAAAATTAGATTACTTCTTAACTACAAAATTTCCAGGTAATTTGGAGATGTATGCGGCCATATCATGAAGGTCTGCTTCAGAGTAAGGCTGAACCTGTGAGGACATTACTGCGTTATTGCGGCCAAACTGGGCGTTAGATCCACCAACTTGGTAAGCACGCAAGGCGTAATACAAGTAATCAGCATGCTGACCAGCTAACTTTGGGTAGGCAGGCAAGATCGGCGCATTGAGACCAGCACCGTGGCACGAGGCACAGTTACCCTTCTCTACGAGTGCCTGACCTTTTTCAGCGCTTGCTGCTTGAGCCAGACCAATACTGGATAACAAAATGGCGGTAATTAGTGCGAATTTCATAAACATGCCTCTAAAAATCACTTCAATGGGTTATTTGGTGAGCTGGCTGTTTGCGCAGCATAGTATTCGCCAAGGTCAGCCATGTCTTGATCAGACAAGCTTCCAGCTATTGAACGCATCGTTGGATGCTTTCTTTCGCCCTTTTTGTAAGCTGCTAATGAGCTGGCAATATACGCAGCATTTTGGCCGCCGATCATTGGTACTTTGTAAACCAAAGGATAGTCAGCACGGTAGTCAGGGATGGCGTGGCAACCAATACAAAGCCAAACCTTGCCTTGTCCAGCCTGGGCAGAGCCTTTAACGTCTTGAGCTTGTGCAGCAAATCCAGCAAAAGCCAAACCAGCGCAGAGGGTCAATTGGGAAAGAATGAGGTGTTTTTTCATAGAAATCATTATTAACAAGTTTGATTTAAATCAATTTGGGAAGAGTATAGCGGAGACGGATCAAGATACCCCGTTTCACCCCCTTAAATTACTAAAAACACTGAAAATAACAGTCCTTTTACCTATACTTGGAGGCTATTTAAAGACAAATTGACCCCCTCACAATGACCCAGACCAAATCTCGCTTTGACGGATCCAAAAGCTACGTAGCTACGGATGACCTGAAATTAGCCGTCAATGCTGCAATTCAACTCCAACGCCCTCTTTTAATTAAGGGCGAGCCAGGAACAGGCAAAACCATGCTGGCCGAGGAGGTAGCTGCAGCCCTAAATATGCCTCTGATGCAATGGCACATTAAGTCAACAACCAAAGCCCAACAAGGCTTATATGAATACGATGCTGTTAGTCGCCTGAGGGACTCCCAACTCGGTGATGAAAAAGTAAATGACATTCGCAACTACATTGTCAAAGGCGTGCTCTGGCAAGCATTTGAGGCAAATGAGCCTGTTGTTCTCTTGATTGATGAGATTGATAAAGCAGATATTGAGTTTCCGAACGATCTACTGCGAGAAATTGATCGCATGGAATTTTATGTGTACGAAACACGTGAACTAATTAAGGCCAAGCACCGCCCTCTCGTCATCATCACCTCAAATAATGAGAAAGAATTGCCTGATGCATTTTTGCGTCGCTGCTTTTTTCATTACATCTCCTTCCCAGACGCTGGAACTATGCAAAGCATTGTTGATGTTCACCACCCCAATATCAAACATGAATTACTAGAGGCGGCACTCAAATCTTTTTATCAAATCCGATCTTTACCGGGGTTAAAGAAGAAGCCTTCCACTTCAGAATTAATCGATTGGTTAAAACTATTGTTAGCCGAAGACATATCAGCTGAGGCTCTTTACAGCGGCGAAGAAAAAATTGTAATCCCACCTCTACATGGCGCACTTCTTAAAAATGAGCAAGATATTCACCTGTTTGAACGCTTGGTGATGATGAACCGCAATCATCGCTGAGCTCGCACACTGCAATAACAGAATCATGTTGATTCAATTTTTTCTTAAACTCAAAGAGGCTAAGGTCCCTGTTTCTGTTCGAGAATTTTTAACGCTTCTAGAGGCTTTAAAGGGAGGCGTCATTGAGCCTTCGATTAATGAGTTTTATCAACTTGCGCGCATGACTTTGGTGAAAGATGAGCAGCACTTTGATCGCTTTGATCAAGTCTTTGGATCCTACTTTAATGGGGTAGAGAAAATCGTTGCATTAGCGCCAGATATTCCTTTGGACTGGCTTGAGAAGAAACTGCAACGCGTATTAACCGAAGAAGAAAAAGCTGCGCTCAAAAAATTGGGTGGACCTGAAGCATTACAAAATCGCCTTCAAGAGCTTCTGAAAGAACAGAAAGAATGGCATGGTGGCGGCAACAAGTGGATTGGCGCGGGGGGATCATCTCCTTTTGGGCATAGCGGTTACCACCCTGAGGGCATTCGGATTGGCGGGGAAAGCGCTGGCAATCGTACTGCCATCAAAGTCTGGGAGGCACGAGAGTTTAAAGACTATGACAGCGATCTCAGCCTAGGGACTCGCAATATCAAAATGGCCTTACGTCGCTTGCGCCGGTTTGCAAGAGAAGGTTCCACTCTAGAGCTAGATCTCGATAAAACTATTCACTCAACTGCTGCGAATGCAGGCATGCTCGATATTCAAATGCGCCCCGAACGCCATAACCAAGTGAAGGTTTTGTTGCTGATGGATGTGGGCGGATCAATGGATGATCATATCCAGCGCATCTCTGAATTATTCACCGCCGTCAAAACCGAATTTAAGCACTTGGAGTATTACTACTTCCATAACTGTGTTTATGAGCATCTCTGGCAGAGCAATCGCCGCAGACGCGATCAAGTCACGGCAACCCAAGACATCATCAATAAATATGGCCCAGACTACAAGCTGATTTTTATTGGTGATGCCACCATGTCTCCCTATGAAATTCTGAGTCCGAATGGTTCAGTTGAATACAACAACAGAGAAACAGGCGCATCTTGGATTAACCGCCTGATTGACCACTTCCCTCACTTTGCTTGGCTCAATCCAGAACCAGAGTCAGTTTGGCAGTATCGGCAATCTATCGACATCATAAAGGGCTTGATGAAAGAGAGAATGTATCCCGTGACTTTGAATGGTCTTGAGAATGCCATGCGTCAACTATCAAAGTAATCAAGTAAGATTTGCTGAAGCCACCTTTCCATTTTCTCTTTTAAATTTTTACTGAACAAACTATGACAAATCACATTAGCGATCGACTGAAGACCCTTGGTATCGATTTACCGCCTCCTGGACCACCTGCTGCCGCTTATGTGATGGCTGCAACTACTGGTAATACTGTTTTTCTATCAGGCCACATTGCCAAGAAAGATGGGAAGCCTTGGGTAGGTAAGCTGGGTCTTGATATGGACACCGAGACTGGCAAAGCAGCAGCTAGGTCGATTGCAATTGATTTGATTTCTACTCTACAAAATCACTTGGGCTCTCTTGATAAAGTGAAGCGCATTGTGAAAGTCATGGGTTTAGTGAATTCCACCTCTGAATTCACTGAACAGCACTTGGTAGTGAATGGCTGCTCGGAATTACTTTTTGAGGTATTTGGCGATGCAGGCAAGCATGCCCGTAGCGCATTTGGCGTTGCTCAAATTCCTTTGGGTGCCTGCGTTGAAATCGAGTTAATTGCTGAGATTTAAGAACTAAACAGGTTTAATTTGTGCTTTTGGATGTCTTCTAGCGTGTCGACATCCATGACATATGCCTGATTGCTCGTGTGCATTGCTCTGACATAGCTGGGATGGGCATCCATATAGGCTCGACAAACCATATCGGGGGTATTCAGCACATCTAAGATCGCTGCGTAAGAAAACAGCACTGGATTACCGCGCTTACCCTCCACCATTGGCAGAATAATTTCCTCGCCAGCCTCTCGCTTGGCGAACTCACCAAGTAAATCTTGGACCTCTGCCGCTCCAATCGCAGGCTGATCCGACAGTGCAACTAATAAGACATCAAATTTTTCCTGGAGGGATTCAAGTCCTAGGCGAACAGATGAAGCCTGACCTCTCTCTGGGTGGGGATTTTGAACAACCCTCATTTGGCAAGCGAGTGAGGTGTTCAGCCTAGCAATCTCCGCCTCAATTACCTGAGCATGGAAGCCAGTAACTACGATGTATTCAACAGGATTAAACCCTTTGATAGAAGTTAGAAATCGCTGTAAAAGAGTTTGGCCATCTCGATGAAGCAAGGCTTTGGGATGCGTGCCCAACCTACTGCCCTCACCTGCTGCGAGTAAAAGCACAGCAAGCCGTATTTGCTTGGCTGGAACGGATGAGCTGGAACTTGTCATTAGAGAGATAATAATTACATTGCCTACAAAAAATAATAAATACAAAAAAATTAAATATAAGAAACTAAAGACAAGAAATGAACAGCACTGATTTAAGCGTATTAAAGGCCGCAGTGGATTGGCTCAAATCTGGTCATCCCGTTGCAATCGCCACGGTTGTTCAGACATGGGGCTCTGCTCCGAGACCGATCGGCTCTTGGTTAGCCATTCGGGGTGACGGACAAGTCACTGGATCAGTCTCTGGTGGATGCGTCGAAGATGACTTGATTCGGCGTGTTCAAACTGAAATCTTGACGAGAGACCTGCCAGAAATGGTGGTCTATGGCGTTAGCCAGCAAGAGGCGGCCCGCTTTGGCTTACCTTGTGGCGGAACGCTACGTCTACTGGTAGAACCAAAACCAGAATTGGCGATTCTGGAGAATATTCTAGCGTCCATTAGCAATCACCAAATTACCTCCCGCACAGTTGATCTAATCACCGGCAAATCTACTCTGGAGGCTGGCAATCGTCATGAGGCGTTTATTTGTGATGAACGTGTAATGAAAACCACTTATGGCCCTCGATGGCGAATGGTCATTATTGGCGCAGGACAACTGTCTCTGTACACCGCTGACTTTGCCCTTGCATCAGACTTTGAAGTGATTGTGATTGACCCACGCGAAGAATATGCGGAGGGCATTAATCGGGAGCACATTCAATTTATTAAGGGAATGCCAGATGACGTGCTTTTAGAAATTGGTGTGGACTCCCATACTGCTGTGGTTGCCCTAACGCATGATCCTAAGCTTGATGATATGGCCTTAATGGAGGCATTAAAGTCCCCCGCCTTCTATGTTGGAGCGCTGGGTAGCAGAATCAATACTCAAAAGCGAAAAGCTCGCTTACTGGAGTTTGATGTGACACAGGAACAAGTTGAGCGCCTTCATGGACCTGTTGGCCTATTTATCGGCGCTTTAACCCCACCAGAAATCGCGGTATCGATTTTGGCCGAAGTGATTGCCGTGAAATACGGTGTACCGATCCCCAAGAAGGTCTAATTGGCAAATAAAAAACCCGATCAAATGATGGTCGGGTTTTTTATTCCGCAAAACTAAAATAGGCTCTTAATTTGCTTTCAGCTTTCCATCTTTGAGTCTTGGTTCCACAAAGTGACCTTTACGAGCACGATTACCTGCAAATGACTTCAAGGTTTTTGCATCTAAACTTAATTCTGTTGGCTTGCCTGCACGTCCCGCACCAGAATACGTAGCACCATCGGGTCCAACAGCAATTGCAGAAGCTAACTTCTCTTTCTCATCCAAGCCCATCAGAATCACACCCTTACCACCTGTTGGCAAGCGCTTCAGTTCGTCAAGTGGGAACACCAATAATTTAGAGCTTTCGGATAGGCAGGCTACTTGCTTCATGCCTGCGGTCACTTTAGCTGCGCCAAGAGGTGCATCACCGCCCGGGAATTTGCTATCGATACCAACAAATGATTTACCAGCCTTGTTACGGGTAGTCATATCCGCCACGTTTGCAAGGAAGCCGTTACCAGATCTAGTAGAAATCAGCACTAAATCATCAGGCTGGCCAGCATAGTAGGCAACCATTTGCGAACCTGCAGCTAAGTTCACAAAACTCGTCAACGGTGAGCCATCGCCGCGAGCACCTGGTAATTCGCTGACAGGAACCGTATAGACGCGACCATCGCTACCAAAACCTTGCATCACATCAACTGTACGGCACTCAAATGTTCCATACAAGGCATCGCCCGCTTTAAAACCAAACTGTGTTGCATCATGCTCATGACCCTGGCGTACGCGCACCCAGCCTTTTTGAGACACGATGACTGTTACAGGCTCATCCAATACTTTGGTTTCTGCAACAGCACGTTTGTCTTCTTGAATCAAGGTACGGCGATCATCACCAAAATCCTTCATGTCAGATTCAATTTCTTTGATGATGCGCTTGCGTAAGACTGTGTCGCTCTGTAATAAGCCTTCAAGATCATCGCGCTCAGACTTGAGTTCCTTCAACTCTTGCTCAATCTTGATACCCTCAAGTCTAGCCAACTGACGCAAGCGGATATCTAAGATATCTTCCGCTTGGCGATCACTGAGTTTGAATTCTTTAATCAGGTCAGCCTTAGGCTCATCGCTATTGCGAATGATCTTGATGACCTTATCAATATTCAGAAGAACAATTAAACGCCCCTCTAAGATATGCATCCGGTCATTTACTTTACCCAAGCGGTGCTGGGTACGGCGTGTAACCGTACCTACCCTGAAAGAAATCCACTCGGAAATAATCTCTTTAAGACCTTTTTGACGTGGACGACCATCAGTGCCAATCATTACCAAGTTCATTGGCGCATTGGATTCTAATGAGGTGTGAGCCAGCAATAAGTTCGCAAATTCATTGACGTCAATATTTTTGCTCTTTGGCTCAAATACCAAACGTACAGCCGCGTCCTTACTGGACTCATCACGGACACCATCAAGGACATTCAAGATGGTGGACTTCAAATTATTCTGCTCAGGAGTTAGCGTCTTCTTACCAACCTTCACCTTGGGATTGGTAATCTCCTCAATCTCTTGCAGAACGCGCTGCGATGAAGTGGATGGCGGCAACTCATTCACCACAATTTGCCACTGACCACGGGCCAACTCTTCAATAGACCAGCGAGCACGCACTTTGAGACTGCCACGACCCGCTTCGTAGATCTGCGCAATCTCCGCTGGTGAAGAAATAATTTGGCCGCCACCTGGGTAGTCTGGACCAGGCATGATCTCCAAAAGTTCTGAAGTGCTCATTTTTGGAGACTTCATTAAGGCAATTGCCGCGCTAGCCACTTCACGCAAATTATGTGAAGGAATCTCAGTCGCCATACCTACCGCAATGCCAGATGCGCCATTCAATAGAACAAAAGGTAATCGTGCAGGTAATAACCTAGGCTCTTGAAATGATCCATCGTAGTTCGGCGCAAAGTCGACCGTGCCTTCGTCAATCTCACTTAGCAAGAGACCAGCAATCTTAGTTAATCGCGCCTCGGTATAACGCATAGCCGCTGCGCCATCACCATCGCGCGAGCCAAAGTTACCCTGACCATCAATCAGCGGATACCGTAATGAGAAGCTCTGTGCAAGACGCACTAATGCGTCATAAGCAGATTGGTCTCCATGTGGATGAAACTTACCCAATACATCGCCTACAACACGAGCACTCTTAACTGGCTTCGCATCTGCACGTAAACCCATCTCACTCATCGAAAACAGAATGCGGCGTTGAACGGGTTTTTGACCATCAGATACATCTGGCAAGGCGCGGCCTTTAACTACACTAATTGCATAGTCAAGATAGGCTCGCTCTGCATAGACTGCCAGCGTTAGACTGTCTTTGTCGTCCTCATTGAGCTCAACCTTCTTAGGATCATGCGGATCTTGGGGGCCTCCTGCTTGAGCAGTAATTGGCTCATTGACCTCAACAATATTCATTTCAATTGGCTCGCCCGCAAACAAGTCTGCTTGATCAGTTGATTCAGTGCTACCTGGAGTTTTTTTAATCGCCATTAGATATCCGCCTCCACTTCGTTACCGCGCTCTTCCAACCAATCACGACGCGCCCCGGATTCGGACTTACCCATCAACATATCCATTGTTTTAATCGTTTCATCTTCCGTCCACGTCCCCAAGGTCACCGGCAAGAGGCGACGGGTATCTGGATTCAAGGTGGTATCCCATAATTGCTCAGCGCTCATCTCACCCAAGCCCTTAAAACGAGAAATCTGCCAAGCGCTTTCTTTAACGCCATCTTTGCGCAATTTATCTTCAATTGCTTGCAACTCATTCGCATCTAGCGCATAGATCTTTTGTGCTGGCTTTTTACCGCGTGCTGGTGCGTCTACCCTAAACAAGGGTGGCCTTGAAATATGTACATGACCCAACTCAATCAGCTTCGGAAAATGCTTATAGAACAAAGTCAGTAGCAATACCTGAATATGTGCACCATCCACGTCCGCATCAGACAGGATGCAAACTTTTCCGTAACGCAAGTTCGACAAATCAGGAGTGTCATTAGCGCCATGCGGATCAACGCCAATCGCAACTGCAATATCGTGCACTTCATTGTTGGCAAACAAACGATCGCGCTCAGCTTCCCAGGTATTGAGGACCTTACCGCGCAAAGGCAGAATCGCTTGATACTCTTTATTGCGACCCATTTTTGCTGAACCACCCGCTGAATCTCCCTCTACGAGGAAAATTTCATTCAGGCTAATGTCTTGGCTCTCGCAATCCGTCAGCTTTCCAGGCAGCACTGCAACGCCGGAAGATTTTTTCTTCTCTACTTTTTGACCCGCACGAGTTCTTGCTTGCGCTTGCTTAATTACTAAGTCCGCTAATTTACGACCGTAATCAACGTGTTCGTTAAGCCACAGCTCGAGAGCAGATTTAGCGTAACCAGAAACTAAACGTACAGCATCCCTGGAGTTCAAGCGCTCTTTAATTTGCCCTTGGAATTGAGGATCCAACACCTTGGCAGACAAGATGAAAGAGGCTCGTGCAAAAACGTCTTCAGGCATCAGCTTGACACCCTTAGGTTGTAATGCATGCATCTCGATGAAACCTTTAACAGCATTAAACAGACCTTCACGCAATCCGCTTTCATGAGTTCCACCTGCTGGAGTTGGAATCAAGTTCACATAACTTTCGCGTACTGGCGCACCATCTTCAGTCCAGGTCACAACCCATGCCGCGCCCTCACCCTCGGCAAAGGAATCATCATCTCCACTGCCAGTGGCGTATTGCTCACCCTCAAAGGGGGGGATGACTTCTGCGCCATGGCCAGCTTGAGCCATTGCTTCATTTAAATAACCGCGTAAGCCTTGGGCATATTGCCAAGTTTGACTCTCGCCAGATTTCTCTTGAATCAGGGTAACTTTTACACCTGGCAGCAAGACTGCCTTAGAGCGCAACAAACGAATGAGCTCAGGCATTGGGATGGCAGCGCTATCAAAGTACTTACCATCAGGCCATGCGCGTACACGTGTACCGTGCGACTTATCTTCCTTACCAGCAGCGCTGGTTTTGAGTTTTTCGATGACCTTGCCATCAGCAAAAGTCAAAGTAGACAATTGACCTTCACGCCATACAGTCACTTCAAGGCGCTTAGACAAAGCGTTGGTTACCGAAACACCAACTCCGTGCAAACCACCGGAGAATGCATAAGCACCGCCAGTGCCTTTTTCAAACTTACCACCAGCATGGAGCTGGGTAAATACGATTTCTACAACAGGCAACTTCTCAGTCGGATGCATTCCAACCGGAATTCCTCGGCCGTCGTCTTCAATACTCACACTACTATCGGTATGCAAAGTCACAATGATGTGCTTACCAAATCCACCCAAAGCTTCGTCAGATGCGTTATCCAAGACCTCTTGAATAATGTGTAATGGGTTATCAGTGCGGGTGTACATTCCCGGCCTCTGACGGACGGGCTCGAGTCCTTTTAGGACCTGAATCGATGATTCGCTGTATTCGGATGTTTTACGGGTAGCCATGCGCGCAAATTGTAGTCATGTCTGAACTAAAACCTGAATTTTCATCAATTAACCCTATATTCATGCCAAAATTGATGCATGGGAGCCTTAAGTCATATTCGCGTTTTAGACCTCAGCCGTGTTCTTGCCGGCCCATGGTGCGCACAAAACCTCGCCGATCTCGGTGCAGACGTCATTAAAGTGGAGCGTCCAGGCGTTGGGGACGATACCCGACACTGGGGCCCTCCTTTTGTGAAGGATGCTCAAGGTCAAGATACCGCTGAAACGGCCTACTTTATCTGCATTAATCGCAATAAACGCTCAATTACAGTCGATATCAGCAAACCTGAAGGCCAAGAAATCATTCGCCAGCTTGCAAAAGACTCTGATGTGGTGATTGAAAACTACAAAGTTGGTGATTTAGCCAAATACGGACTGGACTATGAGAGTCTCAAAAAGGTTAAATCAGACCTCATTTATTGCTCTATTACGGGTTTTGGACAAAACGGCCCCTATGCTCAACGCCCTGGCTATGACTTCATCATCCAGGGAATGGGCGGTTTTATGAGTGTTACCGGAGAGGCTGAGGATTTTCCAGGGGCTAGTCCGCAAAAAGCCGGGGTTGCCATTGCCGATATCTTTACTGGCATGTACGCGAGTACCGCTATCTTGGCTGCCGTAGTGCATCGAGATAAAACGGGGCAGGGTCAATATATTGATATGGCACTCTTAGATACCCAGATTGCAGTTATGGCGAACATTTCGAGTGCCTACTTATGCTCAGACAAGGTTCCACGTCGTTGGGGTAACGCCTCCCCCATCATCGTTCCTTACCAAACCTTCCCGACCTCAGACGGCTGGATGATTGTGGCCGTTGGAAATGATGGGCAATTCAAACACTTTGTGACTGCTGGCGGGGAGGCACATTTGGCTACCAACCCCCTCTACATAAATAATCCCATTCGAGTGGAAAACCGCAAGTCATTGATTCCATTACTAGAAGTGATGACGAGACGGAAAACTAAAGCTGAATGGATAAGCCTTTTAGAGGCAGCAAATGTACCCTGTGGCCCCATCAATAACTTTGAAGAGGTATTTGATAACGAGCAAGTGAAGGCCCGTGGCGTCCAAATTCATGTTCCGCACCCAACAGCCGGCACTATGAAGCTCGTTGCTAGCCCCATGCGACTGTCAGAAACTCCAGTTGAAGTCCGGATGGCGCCCCCAACCTTAGGCCAACACACAGATGAAATTCTGCAGGAGCGCTTGAGCCTAGACTCCAACGCCATCGCAGCACTTCAAGAAAAAGGCATCATTTAAACGATATGCCATTGATTAGCTCGAGCCAAAAACTATCACTGAAACAAGTACTGATTTTTGGCGGGCTGATGGTCACTTTCTCCATGGGCATACGCCATGGATTTGGACTCTTCAATCTACCCATTACTTCGGCCAATGGCTGGGGACGTGAAACATTTGCTCTTACTATTGCATTACAAAATCTTATTTGGGGTGCAGTTCAACCCATCACCGGTGCTTTAGCTGATCGTTACGGTGCATTCAAAATTATGGTCGCCGGTGGTGCACTCTATGCACTCGGTTTAGCCGGCATGGCAATTTCTACAGATGCTTTGAATTTTTCATTAGCAGGTGGATTGTTGATTGGTCTTGCACAGACCGCAACGACATACAGTGTGATCTACGGCATTTTGGGTCGTAACGTTGCCGCAGAAAAACGTGTGTGGGCAATGGGCATTGCAGCCGCCGCTGGATCATTTGGACAGTTCCTCATGATTCCAGTAGAGCAAGGTTTACTCACGAACTTTGGTGCGAATGATGCACTGTTAATGTTAGCGCTGATGGCCAGCCTCATGATTCCGCTTGCATTTATGTTGCGCGAACCAAATACCATTAGCTTGCAACAAGCGAGCGATCAAACAATTAAACAGGCATTAAAAGAGGCAATGGGCAACCCCAGCTTTAGATTGCTCACACTAGGCTATTTTGTGTGCGGATTTCAGGTGGTGTTTATTGCGGTTCATCTAGCGCCCTACCTTAAAGATTTATCCAAGATTTACCCTGACGTAGGTGCACCGGCAGTAGCCACTACCGCACTAGCCTTAATCGGATTATTTAATATCTTTGGAACCTACAGCGCTGGAATACTAGGACAACGTTTTCCTAAACGCTACCTGCTATCAGGCATCTATATCAGCAGATCTTTAGCCATTATGGCCTTTGTTTGGCTGCCTCTGAGCCCCACTTCCACCTACATCTTTGCAGCCATCATGGGCTTCCTATGGCTGTCTACCATTCCCTTAACCAATGCAATTGTGGCGCAGATTTTTGGCGTCAAATACCTCACCATGCTGTCGGGCTTGGTGTTCTTCTCACATCAATTAGGTAGCTTCTGCGGCGCTTATTTTGGTGGCTACTTATTTGACCGCACCGGCTCCTACCTGATTGTTTGGAATATTGCGATTGCCCTAGGCGTGTTTGCATTCTTGGTCAACTTACCAGTGAAAGAGCGAGCGATTCATCGCGTTGCTACAGCCTGAGTTTTTCTGATGAAGATTTCTATTGCGCGCTCAGCTCTCTATTTCCTATCCCTACTGATCTTAGGGATTATTTTTTCTGCCTACTTTGCGCCAGACATGTTGGTTGCAATCACGAATACAGTGTGGGCAATGTGTGGCTGGTAATCAGTGGATAATGATTCAAGCCCTAACATCTTTTTGAAATTCGATTTACTTTTTTCAGTCTCGCCGTAGCACAATGGATAGTGCACATGCCTCCTAAGCGTGGGATACAGGTTCGATTCCTGTCGGCGGGACCACTTAAAAAATAAAAAACTTATCCACAGGCTTTGTGGATAAATACTCAAAAGTTTTCGTAAGTCGTAGATTTGTATAGAGTGAGCTGGCTTGCTTAAATTATGAGCATTAGTCTCTGACAAAAATATAAATAAAGAACTGTTGACAATTCAAATTCGCTTATAGATTTTTAGACTACTTTTTCGGTATTTTTTCTTTTCTCTTACACTTAGCGCATGCATAAGCTCACCACTAGTACCATCGCCGCCTTAGAGGAGATGCTCCAAAACGCGGCGCGGTCTGCGCCACAAGATTTCCTGCCCATCCATTTTTTGGGCGGCAGCTCAGTTGGACAGGTCATTGGGCACCTAAACCCTGAATTTATCCCTTTTTTACAAGAATCGTTGGCAAAAACCCCAATCTCTTTGGTAGAAATGGGTCATGATCGCCTAACTATTCGCCATGCAAGACCCCTAGCGTTGTCTGCTAGCTTGGCAAAATTAGCGGATCGGATGCAACAAGGCGGCTTTATTCCGGGCTGGAGGCATGAGGATTTCGCCTGGATTGACCAAAATGGGCATGAATACTTCCGTTTGGAGCGCTCGGCCTTCCGTACTTTCGGCTTTCGTAGTATGGCTACCCATATTAATGGCTATACCAAGGCGGGCAATATCTGGCTTGGACGTCGCAGCGAGACCAAGTCAACCGACCCAGGTCGCCTCGATAACCTAGCTGCAGGCGGTATTGGCGCGGACGAAACCCCCTGGGTTAATGCCCGCCGAGAATTATGGGAGGAAGCTGGCGTTCCACCCCAGATTTCGGATCATATTGAGCCTGTGGGTCGTATACATATGCGTCGCCCTATCCCAGGACGCGGTTTTCATGATGAACAGCTTTATATCTATGACCTAGAGCTCGCGGAGAACTTTATACCCACTAACCACGATGGCGAAGTCAGCGGTTTTATTGAAATCTCGCTTTCAGAGGCTGCAGCCCGTATTTTGGCTGATGAATTTACCAGCGACGCAGCCTTTGTGACGGCAGATTTCATTTTGCGTAATACCAAAGCCAATTAAGTTCCGGGAACCAACTCAACTGCTTGATTTTGATCATCCTTCTTGAACCCATTTCGTGGTTAAATTAGGTCTAAGGATGAAACAGGGGTGCCCTTCTAGTGATTTTTGCTACGAGGCGCTGAGAAAGACCCTATAACCCGATCCAGGTAATGCTGGCGTGGGGAGTTTTCCATCAGACCGTCACCCGGTTTCGTCCATCTAAACACAGTCAGGAGATGGACATGAGCGATACCAACAACAAAACTAAACAAGAAATTCCAAGCTTAAAAAGCCTGGAGCGTGACTTTGGCCAGAAGTTTGCCTACCCCGCTTCTACTAAAACCTATTTAGAGGGCTCACGTCCAGACATCAAAGCTCCTATCCGCATGATTGAGCAATTACCAACCCGGGTTGGTGAAGAGATGGTTTCCAATCCGCCGGTGCCGGTTTACGACACTTCAGGTCCGTATAGCGATCCTGACATTGTGATCAACCTTGAAAAAGGCTTGCCTTTATTACGTAAAAGCTGGATCGAAGAGCGTGGTGACACAGTGCAATTAGCTGGACCGAGTTCTGAGTACGGCGTTGCACGCTCACAAGATGCAGCAACTCAGAATTTGCGTTTTGCCCACATCAATCCACCGCGTGTTGCTAAAGCCGGGCAGAATGTGAGCCAAATGTATTACGCCCGCAAAGGCATCGTGACTCCTGAAATGGAATACGTGGCTTTACGTGAATCCATGGGTCTTGAGCAGTTGCGCAAAAATCCTGAATACAAACAACTACTCAAGCAGCATCCAGGTAAGAGTTATGGCGCCAATTTGCCTGACATTGTTACTGGTGAATTTGTACGTTCAGAAATTGCTGCTGGTCGCGCCATTATTCCGGCCAACATTAATCATCCAGAACTCGAGCCGATGATTATTGGCCGTAACTTCCGCGTGAAGATTAACGGCAACCTCGGTAACTCTGCCGTAACCTCTTCAATCAACGAAGAAGTTGAAAAAATGGTGTGGTCGATTCGTTGGGGTGCAGACACCATCATGGATCTATCGACCGGTAAACATATTCATGAAACCCGTGAGTGGATTATTCGTAACTCACCAGTTCCAATTGGTACTGTTCCAATCTATCAGGCACTCGATAAGACTGGCGGTATTGCAGAAGACCTGACCTGGGAAATGTTCCGCGACACCTTAGTGGAACAAGCTGAGCAAGGCGTCGATTACTTCACTATTCATGCTGGTGTATTGCTGCGTTATGTTCCATTAACAGCTGACCGTATTACTGGCATTGTTTCTCGCGGCGGCTCGATTATGGCGAAGTGGTGTTTAGCTCACCATAAAGAAAACTTCCTCTATACGAAGTTTGATGAGATTTGTGAAATCATGAAAGCCTATGACGTTTCCTTTAGCTTGGGCGATGGTTTACGTCCCGGTTGTATTGCAGACTCAAATGATGCAGCGCAGTTTGGCGAACTTCATACTCTTGGTGAGTTGACTGCCAAAGCCTGGAAGCATGATGTTCAAGTCATGATTGAAGGTCCTGGTCACGTGCCAATGCAGCGCATTGAAGAAAACATGACTGAAGAATTGAAGCACTGCCTAGAGGCACCCTTCTACACCCTTGGACCATTGATTACCGATATCGCTCCTGGATATGATCACATCACGAGTGGTATTGGCGCTGCGCAAATTGGTTGGTACGGCACAGCAATGCTTTGCTATGTCACACCAAAAGAACACTTAGGCTTGCCTGATAAGGAAGATGTACGCACCGGCATCATCACATACAAGATTGCAGCGCATGGTGCAGACTTGGCTAAAGGTTTACCGGGCGCTCAAGTGCGCGATAACGCTTTGTCAAAAGCGCGTTTTGAGTTCCGCTGGGAAGATCAATTTAACCTCGGCTTAGATCCTGAGCGTGCTCGTGAATATCACGATGCTACCTTGCCTGCTGAAGGTGCAAAGATTGCTCACTTCTGCTCGATGTGTGGGCCAAAGTTCTGCTCAATGAAGATCACTCAAGAGGTTCGTGATTACGCAGCAACTTTAGATGCTGATGGCAATCCGAAAGCAAAAGTGATTCCGATTACTGCCGAAGCCTCTACCGATCCACAAAAGGGAATGGAAGAGATGTCAGCGGAGTTCCGTAAGCGCGGTAGCGAGATCTATCAGTAAGTGAGTAGCGCATTCTCAAACGGCAAATATGCCATCGTTGGCGCCGGCCTCATGGGTCGGTTGCTAGCGGTCGCACTTGCTAAGCGTGGCGCTCGCGTAGAGCTGTTTGAGAAAGGCGCTGCAGATGGCGCTCATTCGGCTGCACGCATTGCTGCTGCCATGTTAGCCCCACTGGCGGAATCCGCCATTACTGAAGATAACGTCGTGCGTATGGGTGTTCATAGCCTCCCTCGCTGGAAGCAACTAATCGATGAGTTAGCAAAGCCGGTGTTCTTTCAACAAGATGGCACTTTAATCTTGTGGCATCGCCAAGATGCCAGTGATGCGGAACGTTTTGCCTCTCATCTCGAGAGAAATTGTGATCGTAATCAGGCGCTTGCCAAACCGATTCATCTAGATGGCCAATCATTGGCAGAAATTGAGCCTGGTGTTGCTGAGCGTTTTACTCAAGGCCTCTATCTGCCTAATGAAGGGCAATTAGATAACCGCCAACTACTAGAAGCACTGTTAGTCGAGCTCACCCTGATGAAGGTGCCCTGTCACTGGAATCAATCTGCTGACCCAGAGCAACTTCGCAATCAACAGAATGGTTTTGATTGGGTTATTGATTGTCGCGGCTTAGGTGCTAAAGAAGCCTGGAAGCAAGTTGCTGATGCTTCCAAGAATTTACGTGGCGTACGCGGGGAAGTTATTCGCCTACATGCACCCGAAGTCAAACTACGTCGCCCTACTCGACTAATCCATCCTCGCTATCCAATCTATATTGCCCCAAAAGAAGATGACGTCTACGTTGTTGGCGCAACGGAGATTGAATCAGAGGATTTATCTCCCATGAGCGTCAGATCCGCTATGGAATTACTCAGTGCGATTTATACCGTACATAGCGGTTTTGCAGAGGCGCGTATTTTAGAAATGGCAACACAATGTCGCCCTACGCTAAAAGATAATCTGCCAGAGATATCAATTGATTACAAACCAGATCAAGCCAAGCTCATGATGATCAATGGACTCTATCGCCATGGCTTCATGATCTCACCAGCGATTCTGGATTGCGCGCTAGAGGTATTGAGCCTAGGCTCCAGTTCAACAGCAACCAACCTAGGTTTACAAGTTACAACCGCCGCTAATCAGGAGTTAAGTACATGCGCATCCTAGTGAACCAAGTTGCTAAAGAGGTTCCAGAGAACAGTACGATTGATGATGTGCTGGTAATGATTGATGCGCAACCACCATTTGCAGTTGCCATCAATTATGAATTTGTTCCTAAGACTAGGCATGCCGAAGAAGTATTGCGTGAAGGCGACGAGATGGAAGTGATTGCACCAGTGACTGGCGGCTAATCCAGCGACCTATGCAGAAATAAATACAGATAAAAAGTAATTGATCAACATGACAGCTCCTTTGCCAATCCCCCTAAATACTGCAGACCCCTTAGTGCTGTATGGGGAAACTTTTGCTAGTCGTTTATTGCTAGGGACATCACGCTACCCATCTCCACAAGTTTTGGAGAATGCCGTGAAGCAATCCAACCCTGGAATGATCACTGTCAGCCTGCGTAGGCAAGGCACTTCAACTACAGAAGCTCACTCTGGGTTTTGGGATCTCTTAAAGAAAATGGCTGTGCCAGTTTTACCCAATACCGCAGGATGCCACAGCCCAAAAGAAGTGATTGCTACTGCCCAGATGGCGCGTGAGGTATTTGAAACCAACTGGATTAAGTTAGAGCTCATCGGCGATGACTACACTTTGCAGCCCGATACTTTACGTCTAGTTTCTGTAGCGGAAACTTTAATTAAAGATGGTTTCAAGGTCTTGCCTTATTGCACTGAAGATCTCATCTTGTGCCAAGGTTTAGTGGATGTGGGCTGCCAGGCTGTAATGCCTTGGGCTGCGCCGATCGGTACCGGTCAAGGACCTTTAAATCCGTATGCATTAAAACTCCTTCGTGACCGCTTAAAGGTTCCTCTTCTCGTGGATGCTGGCTTAGGATTGCCCTCTCATGCATGCAGCGTGATGGAATGGGGTTTTGATGGAGTCTTACTGAATACTGCAGTTGCTTTAGCAGATGATCCGGTGGCAATGTCTAAAGCGTTTGCAGCAGCAGTCGATGCGGGTCGCACCGCCTACCTCTCTGGTGCAATGCAAGCCCAGCAGTCTGCACAAGCTAGTACGCCATTAGTTGGCACACCTTTCTGGCATCAAAGTTAAAGAGCAATACGAATGAGCTTAGTTAGAGACCTTGCAGATCAAATTGTTGCAGCTCATGCTAAGGATGACTTGTGCCTGCCTATTCCGGCATACAGCATGTCATCACCTCCACCAAAAATTGATAACGAACATGCAGCCGATCATTACGAGCTTGCTGGCGTGCTTGCATCTATTGAAATGGGTTTTATTGAGTGTGATGCCAAGGTGCTGGGTAAGGCTTGGTCACGCATGACTCACCAAGATGGTGGCTTTAACCCCTTTAAATGGCCATCGAGACCCGAGCATTTTGACTTGCTTCCTTGGACTCGGAATATGAACCCAAAAGCTTTCGCCGAATGCCCAAAGCGTTTAGGTTTGTATGCCGTGATGCCAGATGCTGATTGGGTAAAGCGTATGGTTGATGCTGAAGTACCAACCCTACAACTTCGGTTGAAATCGGATGATCAAAAACTGATCCGCAAACAGATCGCAGAATCTGTCGATGCGGTCAAAGGTAGCAAGACTTTGCTCTTTATTAATGATTACTGGCAAGAGGCAATTGAAGCAGATGCCTACGGTGTTCATTTGGGTCAAGAAGACCTAGAGATAGCAGATCTAGATGCTATTCGATCTGCAGGACTGCGCTTAGGTCTCAGTACACACGGCTATGCGGAGATGGTCTATGCAGATCGCTTCTGCCCAAGCTATATCGCCATGGGCGCCGTATTTCCGACCAATCTTAAAAAGATGGCTACAGCACCTCAGGGCTTAGGACGTTTATACAAGTATGCACAATTAATGAACCACTACCCCTTAGTGGCTATTGGCGGCATTGATGAGAGCAGTATTCATGCGGTGGCACAAAGCGGTGTTGGCTCAGTGGCAGTTGTTAGGGCAATTAATGGATCGGATGATCCAAAAGCCGCCGTTAAACGACTCCAAGAGCTCATGAAAACTTAATACTTACCCGCTTCTTCTGGCAATGCAGTTGGATAAAAATCATGCATATGCCATAAAGGTCCCGAGCCTTCACCAATACTCAAGAAGCGCCCCGCCTCGAGTCCCGCCTCAACATAAGAAATTGCTTTGGCAACCGCATGAGAAAGATCGTGACCATCCGCTAAATAGGTTGCAGTAGCTGACGCCAAAGAGCAACCGGTGCCATGGGTATTGGGCGTATTAACGCGGTAGTGCTTGAATTCTTTTGACTGAACTACTTCAAGACCATCTTCAATAGTTCGCCACATCAGAAAATCGGTCAGTTGAGTATGGGAGGTATCGAGGTGACCGCCCTTGATCAAGACTGCTTGGGGGCCCATATCCAATAATTCTTCTGCAGCCAGCTTGAAATCATCTGGACAAAGTAGCTCTCGACCCAATAATAAAGAGGCCTCCTCTAAATTTGGAGTTACCAGCATCGCCATCGGAAATAAGTCTTTGATCATGGCTTGAGCAGTATCGTCACCGCCAAGACTGGCGCCTGATGTTGCCCTCAACACAGGATCCAAAACAATTCTGTTGGCTCCATGGCGCTTGAGGGCCGATGCTACGGTACGAACGATCTCTGGGCTAGCTAACATGCCAATTTTGACGATGTCTACCCCAATATCCAAAAATACTGCATCGATCTGAGCCTCGACCACATCAAGATCGATATCCTGAATACGGCTCACCCCCAAAGTGTTCTGGGCAGTGATGGCCGTGATGGCCGTCATCCCATACCCACCAAGGGCTGTAATGACTTTGAGGTCAGCCTGAATGCCTGCGCCACCGCCACTATCGGAGCCGGCAATGGTCAATACTTTAGGGATCTGTACAGAACTTGGAGTAGGTGATTTCATCTTGCTATAATATCGGCTTATTCCTCGATAGCTCAGTTGGTAGAGCGCCGGACTGTTAATCCGTAGGTCCCTGGTTCGAGCCCAGGTCGAGGAGCCAAATTAGTAAAGCCCCTAGAGAAATCTAGGGGCTTTTTCTTTGGTGCCACCCAGCGCTTAATAGGCGCCATAAGTAATGAGGGGGACTGGAAAATTACCCCTTCTGCCCAATTTCAAAGTTCGCGCATGGTAGATGTCGTATTGTAAAAAGGCATTATCAGCACCAACGGCATCCAAGATAGCAATACCCTGCTCTGTCTTAGATAAGTAAAAGCCAGGAATATCAAAGGTATTGATCGGCTCGATCAAGAGCTTGAGCCCCGCTTTTTTAAGCTCGCTCGCAGCGTATTGCAAGTTACTGACAAAGGTATCGTGTAGTAACTTGGCATCGACCCCAACAGGCGCCTTGCCAGCCAAGCAATTGAGTTGACCAACATGAAGGTAGGTAGCGTATTCAATGGCTTTCGCTACGCCAGAGCGAAACTCGTTAACGCGGTCAGGATGGCATGCAATGCCCCGCTCCCCAGCATCCCAATCGCCAGCAGGTAGATTGTGTAGGACGAGTTTGAGGGCATTGTTGTCTAAAGCAGATTTAATCTCTTCTTTTGAATATGCGTAAGGAAAGAGAAATTCAACAGCTTTAAAGCCGGCAGTCTTGGCAAGCGCAAAGCGCTCCAAGAAAGGCACTTCATTAAACAGCATTGTGAGGTTGGCGGCAAAACGGGGCATAAATAATCCTGGTTAATTACTGTCTATTTCTTAAGCTTGCAGCACAGCTGTGGGCGCATCTTCTATCGACTGTGCCGTAGGTTCAAATTCATTGATATTGTCAATTTCAGTGCCCATAGCGATATTGGTTACCCGCTCAAGAATGACCTCAACTACAACTGGCACCCTGAACTCTGTAATCCAAGCCTCTGCTTGCGCTATTGCTGATGCTAGCTGGTCTTCACGCTCCACACGAATTGCCTTACAACCGAGACCCTCAACCACTTTGACATGATCAACACCATAGCCCTTCACAATTCCGGCGCTGTCTGGCACGTTCACATTGTCAAATGCCAGTTGAACGCAATAATCCATATCAAAGCCACGCTGCGCCTGACGAATTAATCCCAAATAACTGTTATTCACTAAGATTTGTATGAACGGTAATTTAAATTGTGCACCAACAGCCAATTCCTCAATCATGAACTGGAAGTCATAGTCTCCAGATAGCGCAACAATCTTTCTACTTGGGTCAGCAGCACGCACACCCAATGCCGCTGGAACGGTCCAACCCAGAGGGCCCGCTTGACCGCAATTAATCCAATGGCGTGGTTTGAATACTTTCAAAAACTGTGCCCCTGCTATCTGCGATAGACCAATGGTGCTGACGTAAGTCACATCCTCACCAAATGACTGAACCATCTCCTGATAGACGCGCTGCGGCTTCATTGGGGAGTCGCTAAAGTTTGTCTTACGCTGATATTCAATCGAATTTTTTCTAGCAAGGCACTCCGCAGCCCATTTGCTTCTATCTTTGAGCTTTCCAGCCTTTTTCATTTCGCTTGCTACTTCAACAAACATCTGCAAAGCAAGTTTTGCATCTGACACAATTCCATAGTCTGGGGTAAAGATTCGGCCAATTTGAGTGGGCTCAATATCCACATGAATGAACTTACGTCCTTTGCAATAGACCTCTGTTGAGCCTGTGTGTCGATTCGCCCAGCGATTACCAACCCCCAATACAAAATCGCTTGCGAGCATGGTCGCATTACCGTAGCGATGAGAAGTCTGCAGCCCAACCATACCTGCCATTAATGGATGGCTATCGGGAATTGAACCCCAACCCATCAAAGTTGGGATAACTGGAATGCCAGTAATTTCAGCGAACTTCACCAAAAGGTCGGAAGCATCCGCATTGATTACGCCACCTCCAGAGACAATCAATGGCTTCTCAGCCATATCTAGCATCTCCAATGCTTTTTCAATTTGCTTACGAGTTGCTGCAGGCTTATATGCTGGCAAAGGTTCGTAGGTTTCAATATCAAACTCGATTTCTGCCATTTGTACATCAATTGGCAAATCAATCAGTACAGGGCCTGGGCGACCAGAGCGCATCAAATGAAATGCTTGCTGAAAAACCCGAGGAACAAGTGCAGGCTCTAATACAGTTACTGCCATTTTGGTGAGTGGCTTAGCAATCGAAGCGATATCAACTGCTTGAAAATCTTCTTTATGCAACTTAGCGCGTGGCGCTTGACCGGTGATACACAAAATGGGAATGCTATCGGCTTGTGCGGAGTACAAGCCCGTAATCATGTCAGTGCCACCAGGGCCTGATGTGCCTATACAAACACCAATGTTGCCAGGAGCAGCGCGAGTGTAGCCTTCAGCCATGTGTGAAGCGCCCTCTACGTGTCTTGCCAACACATGGGCAATAGACTGACGCTCTCTCATTTGCGCATACAAAGGATTAATGGCGGCACCTGGAACACCGAAAGCTTGAGTCACGCCCTCCTTTTCCATCACCAATACTGCTGCCATTGCTGCTTTCATCTTTGCCATGACTTGTCTCCTAAATTTGTTATGAGTGAATCATCTTCAAATTAGGGTCGCTTGAGAACCTCATCAAATCTATATCTAGTATTCCGTGGTGGAATAGTGTAAAAAGTCCTTATTCAAATAAAAAAGAAAAATCATGGATCGCGTACAAGGCATCTCGCTTTTTATTCGTGTGGTAGAGACAGGTTCGTTTAGTAAGGCTGCAGAGGATTTAGATATCACTCAACCTACAGCAACCAAATTTGTTGCTAGCCTGGAAAAAAGGTTAGGCACACTATTACTGCACCGCAGTACAAGAGGGGTTACGCCAACAGAAATCGGCAAGATTTATTACGAAAAATGCAAAGGGATTGCGAGAGAGATTGAAGAGGCGGATGACTTGGCATCCCTTATGCAATCTAAGGTGCGCGGCAAACTGACAGTAAGCTCTTCGGTCGCCTTTGGACGCCGTGTCCTTATGCCGTCTATTCTGAAATTTATGGAGCATCACCCCGAGCTAGAGGTCAACCTAAGCATGGATGACCGCTACATCAACCTCATCGAGCAAGGGGTAGATTTAGCTATCCGCATGCGTCGCCTACCCGATTCTTCACTTGGTTCTCGATTTTTAGGTTTAAATCCTTGGGTCTTAGTAGCAAACCCCAAATACCTTAAGGAACATCCCGCACCTAAAAAACCTGAGGATATTCGCAACCATCAAGCGTTGATCTACACCACCGTACAAGGTGATCACCGATGGGGTTTTACGAATGAAAAAAATCAAAGTGAAACTATTGAGGTTAAAGGCCCATTCACCTCCAATAACTTATCATCGATTTTGGCTGCAGCTAGAGCTGGCATGGGCTTAGCAG
This sequence comes from beta proteobacterium CB, assembly GCA_000342265.1. Lineage (NCBI taxonomy): Bacteria > Pseudomonadati > Pseudomonadota > Betaproteobacteria > beta proteobacterium CB. Next base: position 867,053 of record CP004348.1, on the reverse strand, counting down.
CAGTTCCTTGGTATGTAGCCCACCAATCAGTAAAAGATAAAGTTCTCAAACCCGTCATGCAAGACTGGTCTCTACCTACCCAAGAGATTCATGCGGTATTTTCATCACCAAAACACGTGCCAACTAAAGTAAGTCAATGTATTGATTGGCTACAGAGCCAATTTAAGGGCGAATGGTGGAAAGGCATTGAAGCAGGAAAGTCGGAATAAAAAAACCGCCCCTAAGGGCGGTTAAAACTACTACATGACTTCTGTATTTAAAATTCAAGCAGCCAATGGCAAGCACAAATGGCCATGCGATGATTGAACTTTAGTATTGAGTAATTTAGTCAAAGCAAATACCGTGCTCAGACAAGGTGTAGGTGTATCAGTAATCTGCCCCAACTCAATCACTGAGCCCAAGAGCGCATCAATTTCCAAGCTGTGCCCTGCCTCCAAATCTTGCAGCATAGAGGTTTTATGTTTGCCAACCTTTTCAGCTCCAGCTATGCGGCGATCAATATCTACCCTAAACACCACGCCTAATTTCTCAGCAATGGTTTGAGCTTCAGTCATCATATTGCGAGCTAAATCTTTAGTTAATGGATATTGACAGATCCCCTCTAAATGCTCATGTGTAAGTGCACTAATTGGATTGAAGGTCATATTGCCCCACAACTTCAACCAGATTTCCCCCCGTATATCTTCCAATATAGGAGATTTAAATCCGGCATCAGTCATCATTTGCGAGATTGCCTTGACTCGTTCAGATACCGAGCCATCCAGTTCGCCAAGCGGGAATCGATTGCCTTCTACATGACGAATAACCCCGGGTGACTCAGTGTACGTTGCTGGATAAACGACACATCCAAGAATATTTTTTGGATCAATTTTTTTCATAATCAATCCGCCTGAATCAACCGTTTCAACCGGATGATTCTGATACTCGCCAGATAGCCTTTGAAAATACCACCAAGGAATCCCATTTTGCATCGGTATTAAAACAGTATCAGGATCAATAATCTTGGCCAGATCATCAATAATCGGCTCCACTTGATGCGCTTTAACGGCCAGCATCACTACATCCGGTGTTTGAACATCCGTAATTTTTTCAACCGCATTGACCATAGCAACGAGCGGCTTTGACTCACCCTCCATGCATAGGGTTAGTCCATTTTTCTGTATGGCCTCTAGAGTTTTGCCTCTAGCGACAACTGTGACCTGGTTACCAGCTCTAGCCAACTTAGCAGCAAGATAACCGCCTATTGCTCCGCCACCACCTATTACGCAGATTTTCATGAGGACCCCCTAAGAACAAAAAAATTTTCATTAAGGGCATGATCCACAAAGAGTGCGCATGTGAGAAGTGTATAGATTCAATATGTAATATTCCTGCACGGAATAGCTTGCTCAGCAATGATCTTGGGGAAACCTTGAGACTGGGTTGACAACTCGGATAAAAGAAAACCACCTTTAAGGTGGTTTGTCTTTTTGACTCTTGTGTAAAAAGTAAGCCTAGATCAATCCTTTTTTGCGTAGATTAGCCAAACGGTTATTTAAGGTTTTGATGGTAAGGAGATTGAGCTTGTCTCCCTCGGACCAGTTACTACCCTTCCACTCAATGCCCTCTGGCGTGACATTGGCAAAAGGCTCTTTACCCTCTTTTGCGTAGCCTTCCAAAATAGCAATTAATGCGGGACGATCATCAGACCCACCAGCGTCTTTGATTGCATCTAAGATTGGCTTGGTAATCGTGTCGCTGTAGTTAGTCTTTGAGTCAGGATGCTTGACTGCTACCGGCCCATTAAAAATGTATTCATGAGGCCACTCGAATACATTTCTAGCAGAATTTTTTACTGACTCTGGGCTAACTGCGCCACTTGAGGGATTTTTGGGATCAGTTGGCAAATTGAGCTCCGTAATCCAGGCTTCGAATTCTGCAATACGGGCATAACGCTTTTCTTCGCTATCGCGCTTTTGCTCTTCTTGTGACAGCAATAATGTGACCCAGGCCCAAGCGATGTCTTTAGGTATAGCAAACTCTTGCGACAAAATGCCGCTCGCTTTTTTAAGAATTGGCTTGGATGTGAGTTTTGTCATTGCGTTCTTTCTGCATTCTTTAATAAGTGCCTTCAATTTCTGGTGGATAGCTCAAGGGAAGGCTCCTTGTTGATCTTTACAATACTCACCTCAGACCCCGTAGGATACTCTTCATTATCCAACCCTTACCCTGAAATACTTCGATAAACCAAGTTCTAAAGAGGCTCCAAGGCCTATTGCCGTCACAAATCGAGCAAGAATGCCTGTATTCACTAAAATAGCCCTATGACTAAGATTCCAGAACTTCTAGCCCCAGCCGGTAGCCTCTCCATGCTACGTACTGCCTTTGACTTTGGAGCTGATGCCATTTATGCGGGGCAGCCACGATACTCACTCCGAGTGCGCAACAATGATTTCGGAAAAATGGAAACGCTCAAAGAAGGCATTGATACCGCCCATGCTTTAGGTAAGAAGTTTTATCTGGTTTCTAACCTGCTACCTCATGGCGGTAAAACGCGTACTTATATTAAGGATATGGATCCTGTAGTTGCATTGAAGCCCGACGCAATGATCATGTCAGATCCTGGTCTCATCATGATGGCCAGAGAAGCCTGGCCAGATATGCCGATTCACTTATCGGTTCAGGCCAATACAGTCAACGGTGCTTCAGCTAAGTTCTGGCGCTCTGTTGGCATTAGCAGAGTCATCCTATCGCGTGAACTTTCTTTTGATGAAATCGAAGAAGTTCGTCAAGACTGTCCAGAAATGGAATTAGAGGTATTTGTGCATGGGGCTTTGTGTATCGCCTACTCTGGCCGCTGCTTGCTATCGGGCTACATGTCACATCGCGACTCCAACCAAGGCGCCTGCACTAATGCTTGTCGCTGGGATTACAAGGTCAAGCCAGGGCAACAAAATACCAGTGGTGACGTAGTTCTTCTTCAGGAGGCACGTCGTCCAGATGATTTAATGCCGATGGAAGAAGATGAGCATGGCACTTACATCATGAACTCAAAAGATTTACGTGCGATTGAGCATATTGAACGCTTAACTAAGATGGGTGTGGACTCGTTCAAGATTGAAGGTCGCACGAAGTCACCTTACTATGTCTCGCGCACCTGCCAGGCTTACCGCACTGCGATTGATGATGCAGTAGCTGGCCGTCCGATGAATATGTCCCTCATTGGTAATCTAGAGGGTCTTGCAAATCGCGGCTATACGGATGGCTTCTATGAGCGCCATCACGATAAAGAGTATCAGCTCTACATGCGCGGTCATTCCTTATCAGGCAGAAGTCTCTATGTTGGTGAAACCTTAGAAATTGATGAGGCCTCTGGCCGCGTCAAAGTGGATGTAAAGAACCGCTTCTCTCTAGGCGATAAATTAGAAATCATTGAGCCCGAGGGTAATCAAGATATGGTGCTGGATGCCATGTGGAATCTCAAAGGCGAGCCCATCGAGGTTGCTCCGGGATCTGGTCACTTTGTTTGGATTAAATTGCCACTCAAGAGCAAGCACGCATTTATTGCTCGCTATACCAATGAACCTGCCCCTGTTGAAGTTGGTGGCTCTTGCAGTAACTGCTGATCGAATATCCAAGAAAGCCTACATGAACTCAACATCACCGAATTCTGCACCCGCTCATAGCTTCAAAGATAAAGCGAAGGAAGAGTTTGTAAAAGCGTTACAGCTCACCGTTTACTTTGGCGCTTGGTTTTGCGCCATTGCTTTTCTAGCGGCTACCTCGCTCGATGAAAGACCTATACCCTTATCGATCTTTGGTTTTGCATTATTTAAAGCAGCGGTATGCGCTAAGTTCATGTTGCTAGCTCAAGCCGCCTTTCCAATCAAAGTGAACAAAAAGGATGGGATCGTAAGCTCACTTTTTTTAGAGTCCGTGATTTACCTCTTAGTTGTTTTGGGATTAAATTATTTAGAGGCTGGAGTTCATGGCTTAATTCATGGAAAAGATTTCTTAATTTCTATGACTGAATTTGGCCAATCAAATCCATTGCGCGTAGTGGCTATGTCGATTGTGTATTGGCTAATTGTGTGGCCATACTTACTGTTGACGGGTATGAGCATCATGCTGGGTAGCAACGCCACCCTAGAGATTTTGTTTGGAAATAAATCAGCACCAAAATAATTCCGTAGCAGCAAGCTAGTCATTGATGATGAATTTAATTTCATTGCTTCAAGTTAGGAGCTCTGGGGTTTTAGTTTTTCTCTTGATAACTCTAAGCGCCCTATTTCCTGCGCTATCTCATGCCCAAGAAATCGAGGCGCGCACCTATTCCAACGCACCAGTAGGCATCAACTTCATCAGCGCTGGCATCGCACAAGCTAAAGCAGGAAATTACACCCTGACAAGTGAGGTCATGGGGCTCACCCATATCTTTGATGCGGGCGGCCAATCCGGAAAACTCACCCTAGTGCTTCCTTATGGCCAACTGAGCGGCTCAAGCACCATTGGTGGACGGACAGTCAATGCCAGCACCGAAGGCCTGTCAGATCCACTTATCAAAGCAGCAATTAATCTCTACGGTGCGCCAGCCTTAACCCTCGATCAATTTAAGAGTTATCAGCAAGATTTAATTATTGGTGCCAGCCTCGCAGCATCAATACCGTGGGGCAAGTACGATGACAATCAATTGATTAATGTGGGTGCAAATCGCTGGTTTATCCAACCCGGTTTGGGTGCATCTAAGGCGCTTGGACCATGGAGATTTGAGCTAGCAGGCGCAGGCATTTTTTACACGAGCAATACCAACTTTATGGGTGGTAACTCGCTATCTCAAAACCCGGTCTACTCAACCCAGACTCACGCAATTTATTACTTTCAGAATACCGCCTGGATCTCAGTAGATGCCACCTACTTCACTGGCGGGCAATCGTATTTAAACGGAAATCCAATTAGCGCAAGCCAAGAAAACTGGCGCTTTGGTAGCGCGATGTCATACCCGGTGAATAAACATAATTCAATACGACTATCTGCCAGTACTGGTGCTTACTCTCGGACTAACAATAGTTACGACCTGTATGGTGTCTCTTGGCAATACCGCTTTGGTGGCGGCCTCTAGTTTCTATAAGTCTCGTAAGTGGCGACGTAGGATCTTGCCAACATTGGACTTTGGCATTTCATCGATAAAAGCAATTTTTCTGGGGCGTTTGTAACTCGTCATTTGCTCTTTGCAATACTGAATCAATTGAGCCTCAGTTAGCTCAGGCTTGTCTTTGACAATGTAGGCTTTCACAATCTCACCAAGCTTACGATGCGGGAGCCCAATTACAGCGCACTCTCTCACGCCAGGCATAGATGAAATCACCTCTTCGATTTCATTAGGGAATACTTTAAATCCAGCAACTACGATCATGTCTTTCTTGCGATCCACAATCTGCACAAAACCCTCCGGGCTCATGATGCCAATATCGCCAGATTTAAAGTAACCCTCAGGGGTAATAAATTGCTTAGTCTCTTCGGGCCTATTCCAGTAGCCCGCCATCACTTGCGGCCCTTTGATGCAGATCTCCCCAGGAACACCAAAGGGAACTTCCACACCATCATCATCCAATATCAACACATCTGTACTGGGTACCGGCATACCAATGGAACCCGTAAATTCTTTTACAAATGGTGTATTGACACACACCACTGGTGAAGTTTCCGATAGTCCATAGCCTTGCGCAATTGGTACGCCCATCATTTTTTGCCAAAGTTCAGCAGTCTTTTTTTGGACCGCCATACCACCACCAATGGTAACCAAAAGATTGGGCAATTTCACCTTGGTAAATTCAGGTCGATGGATAAGCGCATGAAATAAGGTATTGACGCCCGGAAAAATATTGATATCGGGGTGCTTCATTAGCAGCTTAATAAAGCCAGTAATGTCTCGGGGGTTAGCCACCAACAATAATTTTCCACCCTTACGCATTCCAAGCAGACCGCAGGCGGTAAGCGCAAAAATATGGGTCATTGGTAAAGCGCATAAAAAAACCAGTTGCTGATGACGATCTTTTAATGCTGGCTTAAGCCAAGACTCAATTTGAATAATGTTGGCTAAGATATTTCGGTGCAACAATACAGCGCCCTTAGAAACTCCTGTGGTGCCGCCGGTGTATTGCAAAAATGCAATGTCGTTCTGAGTTAGATTTGGCCTAGTAAGACCATGACCTGCGCCTAGCTTGAGGGCCTGATTAAACTTAACGCAAGGAAAACTCCAATGCGGAATGAGTTTTTTAATGTGGCGAGCCACGAGATTGATGATGACGCCTTTGGGACCAAGGGTCTCACCCAGGCTACTCACGATAACCTTCTTTACAAGCCCTTGCTCAGCAATTTCTTGATACACATGCGCAAAGTTCTCTAGCATCACCAAAATAGATGCACCGCTATCTTGCAATTGATGCTCTAGTTCTCTGGCGGTATAGAGCGGATTAATATTGACCACCACAAAGCCAGCGCGGAGCGTACCCAACATTGCAATTAAGTATTGCGGAACGTTAGGGAACATGATGGCAATACGTGCCCCGGTATCGAGACCTAAGGTTTGCAAATAAGCAGCGAAGTCCTTGGAAAGGACATCAAGCTGACGATAGCTAATTGTGTGCCCCATCGACTCGATTGCAATACGTTCTGGATACTTACTAAAAGACTCTTCTATAAAATCGACAATCGACGTGTGACCCGCCAAATCAATTTCATGAGGGACGCCCTCAAGATAGTTTTTCAGCCAGGGTTTTTGCGCATTCATCTGCATGAGTGATATTAGATTGTGCTCAAGCGCTCATTAGCTGTTTGAGCTTTTCTAAATAGAGTTCCTGTCCATGGTTTACGCGATGAGTCCATTCATTACCAGAGTCTGCATTGGCATCGTCAGTCACGTACTTAAATGATTGCCATGGAATATTAAATTGATAGGCAATATTGGCAATCGCAAATAACTCCATGTCCACTACATCAATACCCTGGGATATCAACCAAGGATCGTGAGCTGTTACAAAACTATCGCCAGTCCCACAAGTGTGCCCACCACCAAGAGATAGGTATTGGGATGGTTTAGAGCAAAACGGGGTTTGCCCTCGTGGAGCCAGAGGCACTGTCATCATATCTCGCTGAATCACCTTACCGATTTCCAATAAACCCTCTAGTGCAGGGTTGATTTTTCCAACAGTGCCAAAGTTCACTATCCGTTTAGGCTGATATTCATGAATAGCCCGAATACTGGCCGCCGTTGCATTGATTTTTCCAACCCCAGAATAGACAATGTCCACACCCGGTGGCAAAGTGCTTTTAGCAAGCTCAGTTTCCAATGCGGTAATAATGAGTAATTGTGTTTTCATGTCAGCCATTAATGAATTTATTAGATTATCTACCCGGAATCCCCGACTTTCCTAAGCCAGGAATCCTCTTTAGGGATATCTCCCCCTTATTGGCCAATCCAAGCGCATTTAGGGAGGCTACGCTGCGGCTAGAGGCACTGGCTCAGCAATTCGAATACAGCCACATTTTGGGCATTGAATCACGCGGTTTTATCTTTGGCACCGCGCTGGCTCACCAGGCCCATAAAGGCCTAGCTTTAGCTCGAAAACCGAATAAGCTACCCTTAGCCAGCCATCGAGAGTCTTACGGCCTGGAATATGGCTCTGATTCCCTGGAGATCCAGCAATCTACTCTGCCAGCGGGTGCGCGCATTTTGATTGTGGACGATGTACTAGCTACAGGCGGCACCATCATCGCTGCCAGTAGATTGCTCCAAAAAGCAGGTTTTGAAGTAGCTGGCGCTCTCACTTTTTTGGAAATTGATGGCTTAAAGGGCGGAGAAATCCTCACTCAAAAAGGAATCCCAAATAAGACAGTCCTCATTGCTTGAGGTTAAGCTTAGAGGAGGCCTTTAGCGCCTTTGAGTAACTTTACAGCACCCCAACCAACAGCAAGAACTTTACTAGCTAACTTAGGCTTATAGTGGGCTAGCACGGCAAAAGCGCCAGTCCAAAGAACGGGGGTGCTCTTCACAAAGTTAAAAGCGTCAATCCCCTTATCAGCCCAAGATAGCGGCTTCTCTATCGGCTCAAAATGCAGAGCAAAATCAGCGCGCTCTTGAGCCGCTCGCTCTTGGAGCACCCTCTGCCTAGCCTGAAGTTCTGCCAGCTTGTGACTCATCGCTTTGAAAGCTCCTGGCGGTCCTTAGCCAATTCCGCAATGCTTGCCTCGAACAGCTTGGGCATGGTTTTGAGGGAACGCAAAACAACTAGGGCCAAAATACAACCCACTCCCAAGAACCCGCTTGTTAGCAAGCTTAATGCAAGAATACGATCGGTCTCCCAACTGTAAATCACAATCAGTAGAGCAAGCATCACCAAGCCAAAGAATAAGAAAAATAAAGTGAAGACAATCATGACCAGCAGACTCAGAAACTGAGTGCGTGCAATCTGAACGTCAGTAGAAATCAACTCCAGACGAGTCTGGGCAATAGATGTTCCAGTGGAGACAAGGTTTTTCAGGGAGGAGAAAAGGTTTTCCTGGGACATAAGTGCCTAGCGACGACGAATGAAGAGGCCGATTAGAAGGCCGAGTCCAGCAGCAATGCCTACCGCCTCCCAAGGGTTGCGATGCACGAATTCATCAGCACCCTCAGCGACAACTTTAGCCTTTTCAGCCAAACCCTCCTCAACAGCAGAAAGACTTTCTTTTGCACTATTGAGTGTGTCTAGGGCTTTTGAACGGATTGAGCCAAGCGGGCCATCCTCATGGCTTGCAGTTGCCTTAATGAGGTCTTCAGCGTCCGCCATGAGCGCCTTGAAGTCACCAATCAAATTTTCGGAATTGATCTGCACTTCCTCATGCGTTGGTATTGATTTTTTAGCAGTCATTGCCGCTCCTAGCTGATGGAGATTAATTGGGTGAATGGATCTATTCTAAGCAATTCCATTAGGGAATCACAGCAATAACACGGTCATCCCCGCATTACCTTCCTTGAAGTGCTTGAGATATGCCTTTAGTCCTGACCTTCTTCTCAAAAGCGCATGGTAAGCATCGCTACCAAACGCAACTTGCTCACCAAAATAGTACTCATCAACCCGGTCCGAGAAATAGTTGTTATCTAGGGCATCATGAACAGCCCACTTGATCTTGCCACCCTCGCCACTAGCTCCATAACCATGTATCAATATCATTACTTTGATACCAACTTCGGATGCTCGGCGAAGACCAATAGTTAATTTTTCCAAAGCCTCTTCAGCACTTGGGCTATCCAACTTTAAATTCAGTACCATCGTGTCGCTATGCGGAATAGGAAGATCCTCACTTCCGCATTGACGGCATTCCCCAATCATTCCCCTGGGGTTACCACACTCTGGACACTCAAATGAATGGGTCATCAAACGCCTTTATAGATGATTGGGTAACAACCCATTCATACCAACATTAAGAGCAATACTTTGCTTCCAAAGCAGATGCTGAATTCACTTGATCATCAACCATCCGATTTAAGGTTACTTGTGCCGCATCTTTATTCTCTTGGACCTTTAGATTCAAATTAATCAGTCCAGCTACATCTTTACGGATTGAGGTATTGCCATATCGCAAACCTTTCAATGTTGAAACTGCTTCAGCTGAAATCTTGCACTGTTGGCTTACCAATTCAGAGGAATCAGAAGAGGTATTTGCATATGCAAATGCAGCTACAGAGATTGAGGCAACGGCTAATAGAGTTTTTTTCATCTTATTTCCTTAATTTGTGACCACACGTTGGACAACAACCTGAATCTTTTGCTTTTGTTTTTCTTAAGGCGGCGTAGACGCTAGATTCTGAAATTTCCATCTTCCTAGCGGCCTGAGCTGCGGTCATGCCCTTCCCTATCCAATCTAAAGCCTGATGTGTTTTTGGTATCGCTCTTCTCATTTCACCTCCTTTAGAAGTACTATACCACAGAAGTTGTGAAGTTGTGAACTTTAATAAAAATATTATTCAGGATTTAATGAGGAGGAAATAAATGACTAGAAATGAGCTTGATTTACCCAAAAAAACCAATCGGGGCAGTTAATTCAAGGGCGACAGTGATAAAGTAAGAAAAACAAAATCAAGGCAAAAATGAGTCCAATAGAACCGCCGATCGGTTTATTGCAAGCATGCGTGCAAAACCAACAAAATCCGCTTCACGTTGATGGCTATCTGGCCGAATGTGTAGCCCGCGCAGATCGAGTCGAGTCCGAATTGAAGGCTTTTACTGTTAGAGCGACATTAAAAGAGCTTTGCCAAGAGTCTGGGCATGGTCCATTGATGGGAATACCGGTAGCTGTAAAAGACATCATCGAGACAAAAGATTTTGTAACGACGTATGGCTCACCAATATATAAAGACCATGTGCCCAGTAAAGATGCGGAAATTATCAAAAGGATTCGTAGCTTAGGCGGCGTGATCTTTGGTAAAACCGTAACAACTGAATTTGCCTGGCGTCACGCAGGGGTAACAACCAATCCATGGAACAATGGGCATACACCAGGAGGCTCTTCAAGCGGATCTGCCGCGGCAGTCGCAAGTGGAATTGTGCCTTTGAGCTTAGGCTCTCAAACAGCTGGATCAATTATTAGGCCAGCATCTTATTGCGGGGTCATAGGCTATAAGGCGAGCTTCGGAGCAATCCCAAGAAAAGGTGCACACCCCGTCTCCGAATCCCTGGATCATATTGGATTTTTCACGAGATCAGTTGCTGATGCGCGATATGCATTCAATTTACTTCGAAATACTGAAGTCAACGAAAAGGATGCGATCGTTATACCGGAGCTCTTTTTTAGAACACTGGGTGAGGCCCTGGGAAATCGCAAGCCTCGCATTGCTATTCTCAAAACACCCTTTGATGACTTATTAAGCCAGGAACAAATAAAAACTATTAGGCATGCCGCAATATTGTTGGAGAAATCAGGCGTCCATATTGAGGAAATTACACTTCCACCAATTTACTGGGATGGCATAGAGGCCTTGGCTGTCTTAATGTCCTATGAAGCTGCAGCAGTTCATGAAAAACATCTAGAAGAGTTTCCAGAGCTTCTGGGATTGGACATCAAAGAGCTTATCCAAAAAGGTAGATCTCATTCGGCCAACGATTACGCGCAAGCAAAAAAACTTCAGGCGAAATTACGCATATCCATTACTGAATATTTTGATAGCTTTGATGCGATATTGGCAGCTCCCGCAACAGGGGAAGCTCCTAAGGGTCTTGCTTTTACTGGAAACCCCATCTTTTGCTCTCTTTGGACTTTTATAGGGACACCAGCAATCGCGCTTCCCGTGGCTAAATCAAGTAATGGACTGCCACTAGGAATTCAACTGATTGGCGATTACAAGGCCGATGAAAAACTGCTCAACATGGCTCAATTCGTTGAAGAACGCTTCAAAGTCGAAGAATAGGAATAAAAAAGCCCCGATTAAGGGGCTTAGTTATTTGTCGTGCCGGCTCAAGCAGTTAAATCACAAGGATTTTGGCGGAGACGAGAGGATTCGAACCTCCGATCAGAGTTTTAGCCCCGATGCTCCCTTAGCAGGGGAGTGCCTTCGACCAGCTCGGCCACGTCTCCCTGCTTGATACCTTTACAACGACCCACAGTTTAACGGATTCCGTTGGCTGCGGGGTTTTACTGCGGTTTTAAAGCGTTTACTGCGTGTTTTTACTTCTGATCCAGCTCAAAAGCCTTATGGAGAGCACGTACAGCCAACTCCATATACTTCTCATCGATCACAACAGAAATCTTAATTTCGCTAGTGGAAATCATCAGAATATTGATGCCCTCTTCTGACAATGTGCGGAACATTTTGCTAGCAACACCGACATGTGAGCGCATACCCACACCAACCACGGACACCTTAGACACCTTTGGGTCACCGGTGATTTCTTTGGCTTCGATATGAGCTTGAACATTGCTCTTGAGCAGATCCAAGGCTTTTTGATAGTCAGCGCGAGGGACCGTAAAAGTAAAGTCTGTCTTACCTTCAAACGATTGATTCTGAATGATGATGTCCACATCAATATTGGCATCCGCAATCGGACCCAAAATTTGATAAGCGATACCTGGGCGATCGGGAACTCCAAGAACGGTAATTTTGGCTTCATCACGCGCAAAGGCGATGCCGGAAATAACTGCGGCTTCCATAGTGCTGTCCTCTTCAAATGTAATCAAGGTGCCCGACTTCATCTCTTGATCAAGGGGCATCAACGGATCTGTCAGCGATGACAGAACACGGGTTTTAACTTTATATTTACCAGCAAACTCAACTGAACGAATTTGCAAAACCTTTGAACCAAGACTTGCCATCTCTAGCATTTCTTCAAAAGTAATTTTGTCTAAGCGGCGTGCATCTTCACAGACACGCGGATCAGTCGTATAGACACCATCGACGTCTGTGTAGATTAAGCACTCATCAGCTTTTAGTGCTGCGGCCATTGCAACAGCAGATGTGTCGGAACCGCCACGACCTAGGGTGGTAATGTTGCCGTCTGGATCGACACCCTGGAAACCAGTGACGACTACAGCACGTCCCGCGTTGAGATCGGCAAGAATTTTCTTGTCATCAATGCTCTTGATGCGCGCTTTAGTAAATGAAGAATCCGTATGGACTGTTACCTGCCAACCGGCATAGCTAACTGCATCAACACCTTCACGCAGCAAGGCTAATGCTAATAAGCCAGAACTCACCTGTTCGCCTGTAGAGGCGATTTGATCGAGTTCGCGTGGACTTGCATTGGGATTGATGTCTTTTGCCAAGCCAAGCAAGCGATTGGTTTCGCCAGACATAGCTGAAGGCACCACGACTACTTGGTGACCTGCACGCATCCACTTAGCAACGCGTTTAGCGACGTTCTGAATGCGCTCAACTGAGCCCATTGAGGTGCCACCATACTTATGAACGATAAGAGCCATAAAAACCGTCGTATTGTCTATTTACAGGGAAATACATTCCCTAGGGTCTAAAAGGGGCTTATTTTACAGGGTTTTATGTTTGCCAGGGCTTCACAAGCCATGTAGGGAGCACTCGCTTGCCAGTGGAGACTAAATGCGGGTAGCTCGTACCTACCCCAGCAACCGCTACAAGCTCATCATTGATATAAAGCAGTGGCGCCTGCCGCTCCCAAGGAGGCGTATCGGACTCCTGAAAGAGGTTCTTCAGCGTTTTACGTGGGGTATTGGGCTTGATTTGAATCTTTTCCGCCCCTTGACGCAGTCTTTCCTCAATGAGGCCTTGTGCTTGGGATTGATTAACCCAATCAGCAGGCAATCCAAGTGACTTACTTCTCGCGGACACATCCCGAAATACCCACCGCCCTACTTTAGTCCTGGCCACTTGCAAAATGCCACGCCACAAATAAATACTCGCCTCATCATGCTGCCATTCCAAACTTGAATCTGCTTTAACGGACATCAGATCCCTCCACCAAGACTCGAGGCGTTCTTGAGATGGCATTGCCAGATCATTTAACCTGAGCCAATATCGCAGTAGATTATTAGCAGCTGGTCGATCGAGCTGAGCGAGCGCCAAGAGTCGACTCAACTTTAAGTTCTTACCCTGAAGAATGCTTTTTCCATCTTGCCTTGCCAAGCGATCGAGTAGCACTTGGGATTGGGCTAGCAAATCTGCGCTGCGAGCCAAGTTGGCAATCGCGCCAGGCTGAATTTTCTCTAGCTTTGGAATAATTTCTTTACGAATAGCATTACGGCGATAGCGCGTATTTTGATTGCTAGGGTCTTCTACCCATTTGAGTTTGCGTGCTTTTGCATAGGCCTCTAACTCTGCCCTGCTTTGATTTAACAAAGGACGCCAAAGAGTAATTGGGTCGCCCTGGTTTGCGTTGGTGCGATGCAGAGGCATCCCAGAGAGGCCTGCTACGCCAGCCCCTCGGAGGAGCTGCAAGAGAACGGTTTCTGCCTGATCATTTTGGTGGTGAGCTAGCAGTAGATCCTCAATACCGTGCTCAATACATAAGTCAGTTAAAGCGTCATAGCGCTCCGCCCTTGCTCTGGCTTCGATGTTACCTTGGGTTTTGTCTGAGAAATGCAATAGACGAAAATCAAAATGTACTTGGTATTTTTTTGCCAGCTTCTCGCAAAACTCTAGCCATTGATCTGCAGGCTTTTGCAAGCCGTGGTGGATATGAAAAGCCCAAACCTCGGTTGGCTCTTGAATTGCATTTGCTTGAACCGCCTTACAAACAGTGTCGAGCAGCACAACCGAATCAAGCCCACCACTTAAGGCGAGCCCAATACGTTTGACTGCTTTAGTTTTTGCCTTAAGGCTTGGCTTCGATTTCCTTGAATTTGCCATAACTCATCAAGCGCTCATGGCGACGCTCAAGAAGCGCATCCACTTTCATGCCATCGAAGGTTTTGAGGGAATCGGCCAAAGCTTTGCGCATATTGTTCATCATGGTGTCGTAATCACGATGCGCGCCACCAGTTGGCTCAGGAACGATCTTATCGATCAAGCCGATTGCTTTTAAACGTTGCGCGGTCAAACCTAATTGCTCAGCAGCTTCTGGCGCTTTATCAGCAGTCTTCCAAAGAATAGATGCACAGCCTTCAGGTGAGATCACGGAATACGTTGAGTTTTGCAACATCAGCACCACGTCACCCATTGCAATAGCCAGTGCGCCACCAGAACCACCCTCACCGATTATGGTGGCGATGATAGGCACTTCTAACTCAGCCTGAACATACAGATTGTGACCAATTGCTTCCGATTGGTTGCGCTCTTCTGCATCGATACCCGGGAATGCACCTGGTGTATCGACAAAGGTGAACACTGGTAATTTAAATTTTTCCGCCAAGCGCATGACACGCTTTGCTTTTCGATAACCTTCAGGGCGACTCATACCAAAATTTCTTAATGCACGTTCTTTTGTATCGCGACCTTTTTGATGGCCAATAACCATACATGGCTGATTTTCAAAACGGGCTAAGCCAGTGATGATGGATTGATCATCCGCAAAATTACGATCACCATGAAGTTCATGAAAGTCCGTAAACAATGCGCCAACATAATCGAGGGTGTAAGGGCGCTGTGGATGACGCGCCACTTGTGAAACTTGCCAAGGGCTTAGGTTGGCATAGATGTCTTTAGTCAGTTGCTGACTTTTTTCGGTAAGCGTTTTGATCTCATCAGAGATATCCACTGATGATTCATCTTGCACAAATTGCAGCTCTTCAATCTTTGACTCTAGTTCAGCGATTGACTGCTCAAAATCCAGGAAAGTCGTTTTCATAGCTTGATTTTAATATTCAACGGCGATGGGGTCGAGACTTCTCCACATATACCAGGTTGCAACCGTGCACCAAGGGGCCCAATTAGCAGCTACTTCTCGGGCCTCATGCCTGCTAACAGGCTCTCCACTGAAGTAATTGAGGGAAATAGCCTTAATTAGGCCAGCATCATCCAAAGGGAGAATATTAGGCCTAACCATGTTGAAAATGAGGAACATTTCAGCAGTCCAGCGCCCAATACCCCGAATTTCACACAGTTCTTTGATGATGGCTTCATCCTCCATGCCTTTCCATTGATTCGCATGTAAGCGACCAGAATTAAAGTGTTCGGCTAAATCACGGATGTACTCCACCTTGCGACCCGACAAACCGGCTGCGCGTAATTCTTCAACACTTAAAGCAAGGATATTTTTAGGATTGACTTTATTTTTAGCGGCGAGCAATGTCTTATTCCAAACCGACTGCGCTGCCGCTACTGAAATTTGTTGGCCAACAATAGATCTAGCCAATGTTGTAAATGCATCACCACGTGTTCTCAAAAAAACTGAACCATGTTTAGGAATCAACTTTTTTAGAATACGGTCATGCTTCATCAACTCGGCACAAGCCTGCTCCCAATACTGTGGGGCAGCCTCTTCGACGACGACCAGTTCTGCAGTTTTACTCAAAATAAACCATCTTTAATTAACTTCTACGCCATTCTGTAAGACCACCGGGTTTATCTTCTAAAACCACACCCTGCTCCAACAAAGTTTTGCGAATCGCATCTGCTTTAGCAAAATCTTTGGCTTGCTTTGCAGCAACTCGAGCCGCAATCTGCTCTTCGATAGCAGCAGCAGATAGACCCCCATCAGCACCCCGAGATCCTTCCTGCAAGAATACAGTTGGGTCTCGCTGCAAGAAGTTGAGGTTACCGGCCAACGCCTTGAGCGTACTAGCTAGGCGCACTTTGTCTTCTCCTTGCGCACGATTAACTTCACTAGCCAGGTCAAAAAGAGCTGCAATAGCCTCTGGGGTATTGAAGTCATCATTCATAGCATCAGCAAAGCGCTTCGCCCATATTGGGTCAGGCTCTACAGACCTATTACCAAGCTGCACTTGGGCCAAGGCCGTATACAGGCGCACCAAACCAGAGCGAGCCTCCTCAAGCTGAGCATCGCTATAGTTAATCGGACTGCGATAGTGGGCACGCAACATAAAGAAGCGCAAGACCTCAGGATCGAAATTCTTGAGAACGTCGCGGATCAAGAAAAAATTGCCCAATGATTTGGACATCTTTTCTTCATTTACACGAATGTGTCCGTTGTGCATCCAATAATTGACAAAGGGGGCATCGCTGGCCTTGTGATCTTGGCCATATAGAGCGCCCTCACTCTGAGCAATCTCATTCTCGTGATGGGGGAACTGCAAATCAGCGCCACCACCATGAATATCAAAGTGCTCACCTAGCAAATCGCAGGACATAGCAGAACACTCAATATGCCATCCAGGACGACCTTCGCCCCAAGGGGAACTCCAACGCGTGTCGGCGGGCTCTTCTGGTTTCGCGCTTTTCCATAAAACAAAATCTAATGGATCACGTTTACCACCACCAACGGCAACACGTTCACCAGCATTTAATTCATCCAAGGATTTACCAGAGAGACGACCGTATTCCGGGAACAAGCGAACAGCGAAATTGACATCGCCATCCTCGCCTTGATAGGCCAATTCTTTTTCAATCAAGCGGCCAATAATGCCCTGCATTTGACCTATGTAATCTGTTGCGCGAGGCTCATGATCCGGATGCATCAAACCCAATTCATCGGAATCGGCGTGCATTGCATCGATAAAACGCTGTGTCAGCGCAGAAATAGGCTCACCATTCTCAATAGCGCGATTGATGATCTTGTCATCAATGTCAGTGATATTGCGCACGTAGACCACTTCGTAGCCACTAGCTCGCAACCAGCGCACGACCATATCAAACACAATCATCACTCGGGCGTGACCGATGTGGCAAAAGTCATAGACCGTCATTCCGCAGACATACATCTTCACCTTGCCTGGCTCGATGGGCTTAAAGGCCTGTTTGGAACGACTGAGGGTGTTATAGATTTGCAGCATAGAGGCTATAAAGGTGGGCAAGTAGCGCCAATTTGTTAGACTGAGCGCTGAGTATATCGAATGAGTCAGTTTTTCACCCCACCCCCTATGCCAGCTAACCTTTTTTCACTACGTCCAGCCCAATTGGGTGGCTTAAGCGCTATTTTTGCTGTTTTATTTTTGGCAGCTTGCAGCACCCCCGGGCAACAGCTGGCAGACGCTGAAATTAAAGCCCTCAATAATGCCTCGACTACAGCTGCACCAAGCACTCAGGCGCCCTATTTAGGCTCCTATGGGCCTAATGACCCGCCAAGACTAGCTGGCAATGACGCTGGATACGACCAATTCAATTCTGAGCTCTCAGACTCTGTAGCCGTTCCATTTCTATCTTTTTTAATCATTGAGCCAGATCCAGTAACGAAAAATGGTGTTCCGTCCGACATTGAAAAGTTGGTCAAAGCCAAAAAATATCCAGAAGCCATTGATCTGATTAATCAGCGTCTCAAGAAAACGCCGGGCAATGTGCAGCTTCGTTACGTCAAGGCACGCATGCAGATTGAAATGCGTCAATGGGATGCAGCCAAGAAAACTTTAATTGAAATTACCCAACAATTTCCAGAACTACCCGAGCCTTATAACAACCTAGCAGCACTAGCAGCCAATCAGGGCAACTGGATTGAGGCTAGAGATTATTTAGAGCTCGCATTGAAATTACGCCCAAGCTACACCGTTGCTTCAGCCAATCTCGGTGAGGTCTATATTCGCCTTGCTGCCCAGGCCTACGACAATGCAGCGAAAGATGCCGTCCTCAATCAGCGTCAATACACGAATCGCTCAAAAGCGTTAATGGAAATCCTGAAGCCATCTAAAAAGGTGGCTGCGCCGATGGCGCCAAACTCAAAATAATTTTTAGCATTTTTACCCACTAACTCTCGGAAAGTGAATTCACCATGACTAAAGTTCTACTCAAAACAAATAAGGGTGACATCACCCTTTCATTAGATGCCGCTAAAGCTCCAAAGACCGTTGCCAATTTTTTGCAGTACGTAAAAAGCGGTCATTACGATGGCACGATTTTCCATCGCGTGATCGATAACTTCATGATTCAAGGCGGTGGCATGACTGCAGGCTTAAAAGAAAAATCTTCTGGCGCCCAAATTGAGAATGAGGCGAACAATGGCCTCAAGAACGAACGTGGCACAGTAGCCATGGCACGCACCAGCGATCCGCACTCTGCAACAGCCCAATTTTTCATTAACGTCAATGACAATGATTTCCTGAACCACACTGCCCCGAATGCTCAAGGCTGGGGTTATGCAGTTTTTGGCAAAGTTACTGATGGCCTTGATGTAGTTGACACCATTCGCAAGGTGAAGACTGGTAATGCCGGCTTTCATCAAGATGTTCCTGCAGAGGATGTTGTCATTGAGAAGGCAAGTGTTCTCGAGTAATGATTCCGCAATACGCGAGCGCGCTGCTCATTTCTGATTTACATCTCACGCCGTCAATGCCTTTGACGGCGCAACGATTTTTTGATTTTTGTGAAAAGGATGCTCCTAAGGTAGGGGCGGTCTTTATCCTGGGAGACTTGTTTGAGTATTGGGTTGGAGATGACGCCGCCCTTCATTCACCATTTCAACAAGAAGTAAAACATGCGCTCGCAACACTCTCCACTAAAGTAAAAACGTATTACCTTCACGGTAATCGTGACTTTTTAATTGGAAAGCATTTCTTAAGCAAAACGGGTATGACCCTCATGCCCGATCCGAGCAAGATCAATATTGCCGGATCTGAATATGTTCTCTGTCACGGAGACTCTCTTTGTACGGCAGATGTTGGCTATCAAGTGTTCCGCAGTTGGGTTCGCAAACCTTGGATTCAAAAACTATTTTTGAGGCTACCTTTGAATTGGCGTCGCTCTATTGCAAATCATCTACGTAGCAATAGTGGCGTGCAATATCAACGTGCAATCCAATCTTCAACTGAAGGTGCGCAAGCCAAAACAAATGTCACCATGGCAGCATGTGCGGCAGTACTAAGAGATCAGAATGCGGGTCTATTAATTCATGGGCATACCCATCTACCAAATCACCACCAAGAGCAACTTTTGAGTCAAGAATGGCAACGCTGGGTATTGTCGGATTGGGATTTAGATCATCCCGAGAGCGGGCGACCACGCGCAAGCGCGCTACTGATTAATCAAGACGGCGTACGTTACGCCGACCTGATCAAAATGTAATACTGCCGCCTATTAACAGGTGGAATATTTAGATAAGCACTGCACCATCTGAGCAAAGATACGCGGGTTTGCACACATCACTTCGCCACTTTGCAAGAAACCTTCTTCGCCGCGGTAGTTGCCGATGAGTCCACCGGCTTCAGTAATCAACAAAGCACCTGCAGCCATATCCCACGGCTTGAGATCACTCTCAAAAAATCCATCGTAACGACCTGCAGCTACATAAGCTAAATCGAGGGATGCAGCACCAGGGCGACGCAGACCTGCACAATTTCGTGACATATCTGCAAAGATTTTTAAATACTTTTCCAAATCCTGATCATCGCGATAGGGAAAGCCAGTGCCCAACAAGGAGTTAGCTAAACGGTCTTGAGTAGCAACACGCAAACGCCGACGATCCAAATAAGCACCGGCGCCACGAGTGGCGGTGAAAAGTTCATCGCGGGTTGGGTCATAAACCACTGCTTGCTGGGTTACCCCATTCACAGACAAGGCAATTGAAACAGCGTATTGTGGGAAACCGTGAATAAAGTTAGTTGTGCCATCGAGAGGATCGATGATCCAGACGTTTTCAGCATCCGTATTTTGAGCGCCAGTTTCTTCAGCCAAAAAGCCATGGGAAGGATAGGCCTCGCTGAGCGTTTCAATAATAGCCGCCTCAGCCTGTCTGTCCACCTCAGTAACAAAGTCATTATGTTGTTTGCGGTCAACTTGAAGTCGCTCTAAATTCAGAGAAGCTCTGTTAATCACGGTTCCGGCACGACGGGCAGCCTTAACGGCCACATTTAACATGGGATGCATAGTTTTGATGGACAAATTAAATAAGAACAAGCTCACCAGATTGCAAACTGCGGGACAATAAGGAGCTAACACCATGATTCTAAACGATTGCCCCTTTGAACGTCCAAGCCCCTAGAGAATTCCTGTTGATATGAATACCGCACAAGCACAGTTACTGCGCTGGGTTTTGGTTGAAACTAGTCACCCTGGAAATGTGGGTTCGGCTGCGCGCGCACTAAAAACAATGGGTTTTAGCGATCTACGGCTGATTTCCCCGAAGACCCCAGGACTAGCTCAGGCACCGGAGGCCATTGCCTTAGCTAGTGGTGCCGTTGATGTCTTGGAGTCGAGTCAAGAGAGCTCATCGCTAGAGTCAGCCGTTCAAGACTGCTCTCTCGTATTGGGCTTAACTAGTCGCGATCGTGAATTCGGGCCACCAGCAATCAACTGGCAAGATGCTCGACCTTTGATTCAGGCTGCTATTGCTAGCAAGCAGCACGTCGCCCTGCTATTTGGTCCAGAGCGAACCGGTCTAGATAACCGCCACCTCTCACTGTGCACCCATCGGGTTTGGCTGGATGCAAACCCCCTCTATCCATCTCTGAACCTCGCCCAAGCCATGATGGTTTGCGCCTTTACCCTCAGAGAGACCTTCAGCAAGGACTTGGGTGCTGATGACTGCCTGAACTCGAACCTAGAACAGGCGAACTATGCAGATCCCGCAGCCGTAGCAGCCATGCTAGAGCACTGGCGTGAGGGCCTTGAGGCCATAGGCTATCTTGATCCTGCTAATCCCAAGAAACTCATGCCGCGCTTACAGGCGCTATTTGCCAGGACTCGCCTGCAGAAAGAAGAAATCGACCTTCTACGTGGCATTGCCAAACAGATGCTCGTCAGAAAATAAATTCGGCCTTTACCCGTTAAAATCGACCTATGTTTAATTCGCTTTTCGACCAAGTCGACTCCATCATTGTTCGTGACCCTGCTGCCAGAAACCGCTTAGAGGTCATTACCTGCTACCCAGGTTTACATGCTGTTTGGATCCACCGCGTCTCTCATGGTCTCTGGAACTTGGGTTTGAAGTGGATTGCGCGCCTTCTGTCGATGCTGGCTCGCTTTGTTACCGGCATTGAAATTCATCCTGGTGCAAAGATTGGTCGCCGGGTATTCCTTGATCATGGCTTAGGCATTGTCATTGGCGAGACCACAGAGATTGGCGATGATTGCACGATCTATCAAGGCGTTACCCTAGGTGGAACTTCTTTGTACAAAGGTGTAAAGCGTCATCCCACTTTAGGCAAAGGCGTAGTGATTAGTGCGGGAGCTAAAGTTCTCGGCGGCTTCACTGTAGGTGATGGCGCTCGCGTTGGATCAAATGCTGTAGTACTTAAAGAAATCCCTGCAGGAGCAACTGCAGTAGGTATTCCTGCACGGATCTTGCATCCGGACCTGCCACAGGCAAGCGCGCCCGATAGCAAGGTTAAAGAATACTTCTCTGCTTATGGCGTGACACCGAATGTAGATGATCCGGTGTCTATGGCCTTAAAAGGTTTAATTGATGCCACACTAGAGCAAGAAGCTAAGATAGCAGCCCTTGAGAAGGCGCTAGCAAAGTTAAGTAATACACCCTCTTCCGATGCAAGCGAATCAAGTGATACCAAACGCGACCTTGGTGCTTTAAAAGAATGGCTTAAAGAGTAAGTTAATGTAGGGTTGGCGATGAACCACCAGGATTGACGACCTTGTCTGTAAACTCGTCATCACCCTCATCGGAATCATCTGGCATTCCAAATGCAAATCCTTCGCTACCCTCGGGATGACGATTCTCAATCTCTTCATCCGTAGCGGCACGAATATCCTCTACCTGAACCCAGAATCGCAAAGCCATACCAGCAAGCGGATGATTGCCATCCAAGACCACTTGGCTGTCAGCCACATCGGTAACGGTGTAGATTAAAGGCTCATCATCTACATCAACAGATTCACCCTCTTCCTCGGCATCAGGAACGCCCTCAAACTGCATACCAACTTCTAAAGGCTCCGGAAAGCGTGCACGTGGCTCAATCTTCAATAGCTCAGGATCGTACTCACCAAACGCCTCGCTGGGCTCAAGCTGAATGCTGGCTTCATAGCCCACATCTTGACCATCCAATAAGGTTTCAATCTTTGGAAAAGTACCCTCATATCCGCCATGCAGGTATACCATCGGAGAATCTGGTTCCTCGATAATATTGTTCTGCGCATCAGTTAATTTGTAGCGCAGGGATACAACGGTATTTTTTTCGATCTTCATGCGTAATTCATTCAACATTGTGTTTTAAACAGCTTCTTACCTATATGACTGCATTTTACTTGAGCAAGCCCTACGATCCACCACAGGCACCTCAAAACCTTCCCTTAGATCGCCCATGGGCCCTTCTGGGTGGCATTAGCCCTCAGCAATTCATGAAATCCTATTGGCACAAGAAGCCCCTGTTAGTGCGTGGCGCCATCCCCGCCTTTGAGCTTGCAAAAAAAATGGGGGAGCCCTTGGGTAGCGCAATCTCCCCTGACGAGTTATTCAAAATAGCGGGTGATGATTCAGTTGAGTCTAGATTAATTCAGGCTAAGCCTTGGACTTTTTCAAATGGTCCACTAAAGAAAAAGTTCATCCCCTCACTGGACGCGCCTGACTGGACCCTTCTTCTTCAAGGCATGGAGGCAAGACATCCCGCTGCCGCAAAAGTACTTTCTTGGTTTCGCTTTATTCCAGATGCACGCTTAGATGATTTAATGATTAGCATTGCCGGTCCAGGCGGCGGCGTTGGCCCGCACTTTGATTCGTATGACGTCTTTTTGATTCAGATGTCAGGGCGGCGGCGTTGGCGTATTTCTGAGCAAAAAGATTTGAGCTTGAATCCCGACCTCCCCCTAAAGATCTTGCAGGACTTTAAAGTTCAGCAGGAGTGGGATCTAGAACCTGGCGACATGCTTTATTTGCCACCCCATATTGCTCATGACGGCATTGCTCTAGACGCCGGCTGCCAAACTTGGTCCGTTGGCTTTAGGGCGCAAAGTTATAAAGAGCTATTGCAAGAAGGCTTATGGCGCTTAGCTGAATCGCTGGAAGATATTCCGGAGCTAGAAAAGCGCTTTGCCGATCCACAGCAAAGAGCAACCCATCATGCAGAACAGTTGCCAACAGAAATCATTCATCAAGTGGCGCAAAAGTTAAAAAGCTTAAAACTGGATCGCGTAGAAACATTTCTTCCTGGCATCACCGCTTACCTGAGCGAACCAAAACCCCAAGCCTATTTTGATGGCATGGCAAACCATCTTTCACCAGAGGAATTGAAGCGCCAGCTTGCCAAGCAAGCTCTAAAACCACACCCACAAACCAGGCTATTAGCCTTGGGTGCCGTGATTTACTGCAATGGTGAAGATATGACCAGTAAGCAACCCGCCTTGATACAGGCCGCCTGGCGATCACTAGCAGCAAGCCGGCAATTTAAAGGGGCTATAAGGAAAATTGATGCGAATAATAGCCTTTTTGAAGCCTATGAAGCTGGCTGGTTGGTTTTTTAACTCCAGATTAAGAGATAGCTATAATGAATGCTGGAAAGTACTTAAGGGCTAACCCTGCACTTTTCTTGTATTAATAACCGGTTATTAATGATAATTTTTTAAGAGGAAATTACAAATGAAGAAGTCACTCGCACTCGTAGCAATGTTGGCAATCGCTTTGGCCGCTTGCGGTAAAAAAGAAGAAGCAAAACCTGTAGAAGCTGCTCCTGCTGCACCTGCTGCTGCTCCAGCTGCTGACGCTCCTGCTGCTGCTCCAGCTGCTCCAGCTGCTGACGCTAAGAAGTAATCTTCTTCTTGAAGAAAAAAAGCCGCTGAAAAGCGGCTTTTTTATTGGCTAAGTTTTTTAACTGAATACTTACCTAGACATCTGCTCGGTAAGAAGAGTTAAGAGTTGCAGTCCAGCAGCAGAGTTCTCAGGCTTACCATCTGCATTTTGTACATAAATACTTGAAGCGTTTTCACCAGTCGATTTAACTACTACGAGATACTTCTTTGCCTTCAAGCTGGAGTCATCTTTACTGCTAAACAGGTTTGTGAAGAATCCCTTTGTATCGCCCAAATCCTTAGGATTGACATAGCGTACGTAGTAAACGCCGTTGGCGCGGTTGCGATCTTCCACAGTAAAGTTAGAGCGATCCAGAGCTAGACCCGTGTCGCGCCACGCGCGATCAAAGCCTGCTGCCATTTCAATATGGGCAGTATTAACACCCTCTTGAACCAACTTCGCTTTTGGCGTCTTAGGGCCTAGGGGTGCGGCCACTTGAGCTTTAGCCATTTCTTGCGTCATGCCCAAGCGCTCCATTAAGCGAGCCAAGAATGCCGCTTCAAGCTCAGGATCATTTGGACGTGCAGTCCAAATAGTAGAGATACAGGCACCAGTGCCATCGGTTGTACATTTCTCAATAGCACCGCGTTGGGTAATGTAAACCTCAGTTTCGCCTGGCTTACTCACCTCAAGACGGGTCTTGTATTTGTCGCGCTCACCCGTGTCATAAATTGAATCTAAGGCGCCACCAATAATATTGCGAATAAAGTCTTGTGCAATCTTGGCGCGATTCTCAGCCCAGTCTGTCTCCATAATGCCGGTAGACGGTGAGTCAATAACCAGCAAGAAACCATTCTCCTGCCAGAAATCTTTGATTTGTGGGTATAGCTCTGGAGCTGGCTTCTCAACAACCAACCAACGTCGCTCACCATCACGCGCAATGCGCATACCCGGAATACCAGTCATGACATTCTTGCGCGTCTGCACTGATTTTTTTACTGCAGCGTTGTACTCAGACATCGTGGCGGAACCATCTTGAACAATATAACGACGGTCCGCTTGAGCAGTAATGAGATCTGGCGGATAGGTTAGATTGGGTCCGCGAACAGCGCCAGCAGACTTGTAATCAACTGTATCGTTTGTTCCTACAGACTTGCATCCAAGCAAAGCAATACTTGCAAAAGAAAGGAGTAATACAGTTGCACAATGTCGGCGCAAGAGTTGCATCAGATTCATCATAGTAAGCCAGCCTGTTTCATTGCAGTCTTCAAAGGTTCACGCAAAGCAACGCTCAAAGGGGTTAAAGGCAACCGAATTCCAGCAGTGACTTTGCCCATTTCATGGAGAGCCCATTTCACAGGAATCGGATTTGCCTCAGTAAACATGGCTTTATGAACAGCCAGTAATTGATATTGAATAGCGCGCGTCTTAACGACATCATCAGACATTGCAGCCTGACATAGTTCATGCATCAAACGAGGGGCGATATTCGCTGTTACGGAAATATTGCCCTTGCCACCCATGAGCATCAGCATTGCCGCACTGAGATCATCACCAGAAAATACAGAAAAATCTTCATGTCCAGCACGTTTGAGATCAGCCAACAACAGAGTGCCGCGCTCAATGCTGCCGGTAGCATCCTTAATGCCGATAATGCCTGGTACTGCAGCTAAACGAACAGTGGTCTCACCAGCAAGATCAGCAACAGTTCTACCTGGAACGTTATACAAAATTACAGGCAGATCAACCGACTCTGCAATTTTCTTGAAGTGGGCGTACATACCCTCTTGAGTCGGCTTGTTGTAATACGGAACCACCTGCAGGCTGGCATCAGCACCAACCGACTTAGCAAAATTCGTTAACTCGATTGCCTCGGTAGTGGAATTTCCCCCAGTACCAGCGATTACCGGAATACGTCCAGCAATATGGTCAACTGTTACTTTGATGAGCTCACAATGCTCTTCAACAGACACCGTGGGAGACTCTCCACTTGTACCAACGATGACGATGCCATCGGAGCCTTCAACAACGTGCCAATCTAGCAAGGAACGTAAGGCCGGAAAATCCAGACTTCCATCCTCGAACATTGGCGTCACAATGGCGGGCATGCTACCTGCAATAGGCTTTTTACTAGCTTGGGATTGTGTTGTATTAGTCACTGAATGTGTCTGAATTATTTGAATGTTAACCACCAAATTGTAACGGAACGTACCCTTTTAAATGCCCTTTTACAGCACAAATTCGCTGAACCATGGCTGGTTTAGGGCGATCAAGGTAAATATCCTCGTAGGCGATCACTTTCAGCCCAGAACGCTGCGCCAAAGCCAGCAATTCCCCTGATTTGAGCAGGAAATTGGGGTTTGAGGGTTTACCAAACTCGGCATTCCCATCAGCAAAAGTTTCATAGATTAAAACCCCGCCCTCAGTCAGCATTTTGGGCAACTCATCCAAAAATGGGCGGTATAGATAATTGGTCACCACAATAGCTGAAAACTGTTGGTTCAGCAAAGGCCACTCCGAACCCTCAAGATCAAACTCTTTAGTTTGAATGAGATCACTTTTACATGACTCCATCATGGAAATATCTTGGTCAATCGCCAGAATACGATGACCCAAAGATGCTAGTAAAGCAGCGTGTCGGCCAGCACCACAAGCAAGGTCAAGAACTAATCCATTCTTTGGAATTGCTGGCTCAAACCGTCTCACCCAAGGAGAGGCGTCTGCGATCACGCTATGCATTGCAGTCAAGGGCTGGCCTTAATCGTACGCCAAGCCCATAGACTCGCGGACCTCGCGCATGGTTTCTTGAGCAACCTTGCGCGCTTTATCAGAGCCATCGGCAATGATGGAGCGCAACAAGCTGGGGTCATCCAGGTACTTTTGAGCCCGCTCAAACATAGGTTGCTGCTCGGCAAGAATGGCATCAATGACAGGTTGCTTGCACTCTAAGCAGCCGATACCTGCTGACTGGCATTCTTTTTGAACCCAAGTCTTGGTTTCCTCATTCGAGTACACCGTATGTAGCTGCCACACTGGACAACGGGCAGGATCACCCGGGTCAGTTCTTCGCACCCGCGCCGGATCGGTGGGCATTGTCCTGATCTTCTTGATCACATCCTCAGGATTTTCACGAATGCTAATCATGTTGCCGTAAGACTTGGACATTTTCTGTCCATCAATGCCAGGCATGCGTGATGCGCTTGTTAGCAAAGCCTGTGGCTCAGGCAGAATAATTTTGCGAGCACCTTCCAAGAAACCAAATAATCTCTCACGATCAGCCATCGAAAGGCTTTGTGCCTCTTGGAGTAATGCCTTGGCTTGCTCTAAAGCCTCATCATCGCCCCGCTCCTGAAACGCAACCCTTAATTCTGCATACATCTTCGCACGCTTGCTACCCAATTTTTTAACGGCCTCTAACGCTTTTTCTTCAAAACCAGGTTCACGTCCATACAGATAATTAAAACGACGCGCCACTTCTCGCGTCATCTCTACGTGAGGTACCTGATCTTCGCCTACTGGAACAAACTGTGCGCGGTAAATCAAAATGTCGGCAGCCTGCAATAAGGGGTAGCCTAAGAAACCATAAGTCTGCAAATCTTTTTCTTTGAGTTTCTCGATTTGGTCTTTGTAGGTTGGAACCCGCTCCAACCAGCCTAATGGAGTTCCCATAGACAGCAATAAGAATAGCTCTGCATGCTCAGGCACCTTACTCTGGATAAATAAAGTGGCCTGGTTTGGATCAACACCACAAGCCAACCAGTCAATCACCATGTCCCATACAGACTGCTCAATCACATCGGGAGTTTCATAGTGAGTCGTGAGGGCATGCCAGTCTGCTACAAAAAAGTAGCAGGGATACTCAGACTGCAAGCGAACCCAGTTCTTTAAAACACCATGGTAATGGCCGAGGTGCAAGCTACCGGTTGGTCGCATGCCAGAGAGAACGCGTTCTGCAAACATCTTGATCTTTATTCTTTAAGGGTAATTAAAAATGGTTAAGTAAGGTCGGCTGCTTAATGGAATAGCGACCATACAGGAGTTAAATGATCTGGTAAGTGAGGCAATGTACCGAGGTCAATGTAACTCTCTTCCGGATCATGGAAATCCGAGCCTCGAGAAGCCAAGAATCCATAGTGCTGTGCAATCTTGCCATAGGTTTGATATTGATTCGGGCTATGACTGCCTGTAATCACCTCAATAGCCATTCCGCCGATTTCTTTGAAGTGCTTATAAAGCTCATCCATCTGCATTGCACTGAGTTTGTATCTACCAGGGTGGGCAATTACAGCGGCGCCCCCTGCCCCTTTGATCCATGCAACCGCATCATCCAAGCTTGCCCACAAGTGCGGTACGTAGCCAGGCTTATCTTCAACTAAATAGTTTTTAAAGACTTGGTCTGTATCCCTACAGACGCCTTGCTCAACCAAAAAGCGTGCGAAGTGCGTACGAGAAATAAGATCATGATTGCCAGCAAAATGAAGGGCACCTTCATAAGCACCGGGTATACCTGCTTTTAATAATTGTTCAGCCATTTGCTTGGCTCGATTGCTGCGACCTTCGCGAGTGCGACGTAGGCCTTCTAAAATTCCTGCGTGGGCAGCATCAATTCCCAGGCCAACGATGTGAATTGTCTGTCCCATCCAGGTGACGGAAATTTCCACCCCAGAAAGGTAATCCATGCCGAGGGAGCTTGCAGCAGCTTGAGCTCTCTCTTGGCCACCTAGTTCATCATGATCAGTTAAAGCCCAGAGGCGAACACCATTGGCATAGGCGCGCTCAGCCAACTGCTCGGGCGTTAAGGTTCCATCGGAAACTACGGAATGGCAGTGTAAATCGGCGTTTAGACTGGAATTGCTGATCATGACCCTATTTTAGGTCAAGCTGGTATCAATTACCCGGCGAGGCGCATCTAGGTAATCACGGGACTGCATCTCAATCAAGCGGGAGACCGTTCTGGAGAACTCACTGGTAATTTGACCTTCGGTATACAAATCAACCGCAGGAACCTCTGCAGAGATGATTAATTTGATCTTATGGTCGTAAAGAACGTCAATGAGCCAAATAAAGCGACGAGCTTCATTAGTCATTCTAGGGGGCATATAAGGCACACCCGACAAAATCACCGTATGAAACTGGTTAGCAATCTCCAAATAGTCATTTTGAGACCTTGGGCCACAGCAGAGGGTCTGAAAGTCAAACCAAACCACTCCCTCAGCCATATGCAGAGGTCTTAATTCACGGGATTCGATACGGAGAACTGGGCGGACTGTTTCTTTTTGATTGCCAATCAAAGTTTGGAACATTTGCATCAATGTAGTGTGTGTCGCCGCATTCACTGGCGTCAGATAAGCCTCGACTTGAGCCATTTGCACTCGACGATAGTCATTACCAGCATCCACGTTCATTACATCAAGCTGCTCTTCCAACAATTTGATAGCTGGCAACAAACGATCGCGATGCAAGCCATTGGGATAAAGTTGGCTAGGTTGGTAATTCGAAGTCATGACAAACTGGACGCGATCCTCAAAGAGCGCGCTCAGTAAACGATACAGAATCATGGCATCCGCAATGTCATTAATGTGGAACTCATCAAAACAGATGAGTCGATATCTCTTGGCAATTCTTTTAGAAAGCTCATCGAGCGGATCAGCCATACCGGAGAGTTCGTGAAGCTCACGATGAACCTCTC
Source organism: beta proteobacterium CB (assembly GCA_000342265.1). Classification (NCBI taxonomy): domain Bacteria; kingdom Pseudomonadati; phylum Pseudomonadota; class Betaproteobacteria; species beta proteobacterium CB. Next base: position 837,164 of record CP004348.1, on the reverse strand, counting down.
GCATGAACTCATGAAAATGAATACGGATCTTTTTTTCTAGCGGCGATGCCGCAAAGAAGCAATCCATGAGAAAGGATTTGCCGCGTCCAACGCCACCCCATAAATAGACACCTCGGGGTAATTTTGGTTTAAAGAGTTTCTTTTTTAAGCCATTGCTACGGATTTCTTTATAAGCAATCCACTCATCTTCACAGCGCTGTAAGCGCTCAATGGCAGCAAGCTGCGCGGGATCACTTTGATACCCGCGCGCTTTTAACTCTTGATGGTAATACTCTAATGCTTTCAATTACATGTTTAATGCACGTTTATCCGTCGCTAATGCTGCTTCGCGAACCACTTCCGATAAGCTTGGATGTGGATGACAGATACGAGCAATATCTTCAGCTGCCGCTTTAAATTCCATCGCTACAGCTGCTTCAGCAATTAAGTCGGAAGCATTTGGCCCAATAATATGCACGCCTAAGATTTCATCGGTTTTTTCATCAGCTAATACTTTGACAAAACCATCGGCACGATCCATGCCTAAAGCGCGACCGTTAGCGGCAAATGGGAACTGACCTGCTTTATAAGCAATACCAGCCTGCTTTAACTGCTCTTCAGTTTTACCAACCCACGCAATTTCTGGATCGGTGTAGATAACCCAAGGGATGCAGTTGTAATCAATGTGCGGCTTTTGACCGGCGATCGTTTCAGCAACGAGTACACCTTCATCCTCAGCCTTATGAGCCAACATCGGTCCACGTACAACGTCGCCAACGGCGTAAACGCCAGGCGCAGCTGTTGCACAAGTGTGATCATCAATTGGAATAAAGCCACGCTCATCCACTTTAAGACCAATCTTATCGAGACCCAATTTTTCAGTATTTGGAACACGGCCGACTGAAACGATTAAACGGTCGCACTCTAATTTCTGAGCCTTACCTTCGCTATCAGTGTAGTTAACAACTACACCCTTTTTGTCGGCCTTAACTTCACCAATCTTGACGCCCATATTAATTTTGAGGCCTTGCTTGGTGAAGATCTTATGAGCTTCTTTGGCAATACCTTGATCGCAAGCACCCAAGAAAGATGGGAGCGCTTCCAGAATAGTGACATCAGAGCCAACACGGCGCCATACTGAGCCCAACTCTAAGCCGATAACACCAGCACCGATTACACCAAGCTTCTTTGGAATGGAATCAAACTTGAGTCCACCCTCGTTATCGCTAATCAACACGTTATCGACAGGAATACCTGGTAAGTGGCGGGCTTTAGAGCCAGTTGCAATGATCACGTTTTTAGCAGTCACTACTTCTTTGTCTTTACCGTCAATTTTGACTTGGTAACCATCAGCGCCTTTACCCTCAAATGAGGCATGGCCTTTTAACAAAGTAATTTTGTTCTTGCGGAACAAGAACTGAATACCAGCAGTCATCTTGGTCACAATCGCATCTTTACGAGCGATCATCTTGCCAGAGTCTAGCTTTACTGATCCTACGGTGATGCCGTGGTCAGCAACATGATGGCTAATCTTCTCAAATTCTTCAGAAGAGGCCAGTAAGGCCTTTGAAGGAATGCAGCCGACGTTCAAGCAAGTTCCGCCTAAGCGTGGCTCACCCTTTGGATCGTCATAAGCATTCGATTCAGCACAGGCAACCTTGAAACCCAATTGTGCGGCACGGATCGCGGCGATGTAGCCACCAGGGCCACCGCCGATTACTACTACATCAAATGATTGGCTCATGTTCTTCCCTCTTACAAATCAAGGAGGAGACGTGAAGGATCTTCCAATGCATCCTTCATAGCAACCAAACCGAGAACTGCCTCACGACCGTCAATGATGCGATGGTCATATGACAAGGCTAAGTAGTTAATTGGGCGAATCACAATTTGACCATTCTCAACTACTGCACGCTCTTTAGTCGCATGAATACCGAGGATTGCAGACTGTGGAGGATTGATGATTGGGGTAGAAAGCATTGAGCCGAATACGCCACCGTTAGAGATGGAGAATGTGCCGCCAGTTAAATCTTCTAAAGACAACTTACCTTCACGCGCCTTAACGCCAAACTCAGCAATTTTCTTCTCGATGTCGGCTAAATTCATTTGGTCAACATCACGCAGAATTGGAACTACCAAACCGCGTGGTGAACTTACAGCAATACCGATATCAAAGTAACCGTGGTAAACGATGTCATTGCCATCAACAGATGCATTCAACAATGGGAACTTCTTCAATGCATGGGTGGCCGCTTTAACAAAGAAAGACATGAAGCCCAACTTCACACCATGGACTTTCTCAAACTGATCTTTGTACTTGTTGCGCATAGCAATTACTGGAGCCATGTTGACTTCATTGAACGTAGTCAAGATAGCGTTGTTTGCTTGAGACTCAAGCAAACGCTCGGCAATACGTGCACGCAAGCGGCTCATTGGCACGCGCTCTTCTGGACGATCGCCCATCGGGATCGGTGCACTTGGCAAGGCAGCAGATTTTGCACCGCCAGCAGAAGCATTTAATGCATCGCCTTTAGTGATACGGCCATCGCGTCCAGAACCGGCAACTTGAGCAGCGTCGATATTTTTCTCTGCAAGAATTTTTGCTGCTGAAGGTGCAGCAGCTGCACCGGTTGACTTCGCTGCAGGAGCAGCTTTAGCTGGAGCGGCTACTGGGGCTGCTGCTGGTGCTGGCGCAGCTGCAGCTGCTGGAGCGGCAGAAGCAACAGCAGTGCTATCAATCTTTGCAATCAACTGCTCAGCAACAACGGTGCCGCCGTCAGCAACAACGATTTCCGTGAGGACGCCAGCAGATGGTGCTGGAACTTCTAATACCACTTTGTCAGTTTCAATTTCAATCAAGATCTCATCTTGACCGACAGCATCGCCGACTTTCTTTTTCCATTGCAACAAAGTAGCTTCTGCTACTGACTCGGAGAGTTGGGGAACTTTAACTTCAAAAATAGCCATGATTAATCCTATTTAGTGTTTGTGTATTGAGTGACGTCTACGATTACTTCGTAATGACATAACCCTTTAGTTTTGCGAATGCTGCAGTAAGAAGAGACTTCTGTTGTTCTTGATGGAGATGTGCATATCCACAAGCTGGTGAAGCTGATGCTGGACGACCCGCATATGCCAACTTCATGCCTTCAGACATGTTCTCCAAAATATTGTGCTGAACAAAGAACCAAGCGCCTTGGTTTTGTGGCTCATCCTGACACCACACCACCTCTTCTAGGTTTGGATACTTCTTCAACTCAGCAGTCAATGCTTTATGTGGGAAAGGATACAACTGCTCCAAACGAATAATCGCCACATCATCAAGTTTTTTCTCAGTACGTGTTTTAGCTAGATCGTAATAAACCTTACCGGAACACATTACCAAGCGAGTCACCTTCTTACCATCGATATCGTCATCACGCTCTGGAAGAATCGTTTGAAAACCACCCTTAGTGAATTCGGTCAATGGTGAAGCAGCTTCTTTATTGCGTAGTAATGATTTTGGCGTCATCAAGATCAGCGGTTTACGGAACTGACGAATCATCTGACGACGCAATACGTGGAAGATCTGCGCCGCAGTTGTTGGCTGGATCACTTGCATATTTGTGTCAGCGCATAACTGCATGAAGCGCTCTAGACGAGCGGATGAATGCTCTGGTCCCTGACCTTCATAACCATGAGGCAACATCATGACTAGACCGTTTGCACGACCCCACTTCACTTCGCCTGAAGCGATAAATTGGTCAATTACTACTTGAGCGCCGTTCGCAAAGTCGCCGAACTGAGCTTCCCAGATAGTCAGAGTATTAGGTTCAGCTGCTGCGTAACCGTATTCAAAGCCAAGAACAGCTTCTTCTGACAAGATGGAGTCAATCACCAGGAATGGTGCTTGGTCTTTAGCAACGTGTTCAAGGGCTACATAAGTACCGGTATCCCACTTTTCACGGTTCTGGTTATGCAATACCGCGTGGCGGTGGGTGAATGTCCCGCGACCACTGTCCTCACCAGACAAGCGCACTGGATATCCGCTAGCAACGAGGGATGCAAAGGCCATGTGCTCGCCCATGCCCCAGTCGATATTCACTTCTCCACGACCCATCGCAGCACGGTCACGGTAAACCTTCTCAACCAAAGGATGCGCTTTAAAGTCGTCTGGGATAGTGGAAATCTTTTCAGCTAAACGCTTCCATTCGGTTAATGGAATTGCTGTATCTGCTTCATCAGTCCATTTCTTGTTTAAGAATGGTGACCAATCTACGGCAAACTTTCCTTTGAAATTACTCAGCACTGGATCAGAGGTTTGCTTACCTGCATCCATTGCGGCGCGGTACTCCTTAACCATCAAATCGCCAGTGCCCGCAGGCAAAACACCTTGTGCTTCTAACTTATCAGCATAGTATTTGCGTGTGCCAGGATGAGCAGCAATAATTTTGTACATCAAAGGCTGCGTCATTGCTGGAGTATCTTGCTCGTTATGGCCCAGCTTTCGGAAACAAACGATGTCAATCGCAACGTCTTTGTGGAACTGACTGCGGAACTCTACCGCTAACTTCGTCGCCAATACCACGGCCTCAGGATCATCACCATTTACATGCAATACCGGCGCATCAATGACCTTCATAATGTCGGTGCAATACAAGCTTGAACGCAAGTCGCGCGGATCGGATGTGGTGAAACCAATTTGGTTATTAATCACAATGTGAATCGTACCGCCAGTAGAGTAGCCGCGAACTTCAGCCATCGCCAAAGTCTCTTGCATTACACCTTGGCCTGCGATCGCAGCATCACCGTGTACCAATACTGGCATTACCTGCTCACCTAGCAAATCACCACGACGCTCCATGCGGGCACGTGCAGAACCTTCGACAACTGGGTTCACGATCTCTAGGTGGGATGGATTAAATGCTAAAGACAAATGCACTGGGCCAGCGGGAGTAGAAATATCACTAGAGAAACCTTGGTGGTACTTCACGTCACCAGCAGGTAAGGTCTCTGGACCCTTGTGTTCAAACTCAGCAAATAAATCGGTAGGCATCTTGCCTAAGGTATTTACAAGAACGTTTAGACGGCCACGGTGGGCCATACCAATCACGATCTCTTGAACACCTTTAGCCCCAGCCTCGCGGATCAACTCATCCATACAGGCGATGAAGCTTTCACCACCCTCCAGTGAGAAGCGTTTTTGACCGACGTACTTAGCCTGAAGATAGCGCTCCAAGCCTTCAGCAGCAGTAACGCGATCAAGAATCTGGCGCTTTTGGTCCACATTAAAATGTGGGGTTGAGCGGATCGACTCTAATTTCTCTTGCCACCACTTTTTAATCTTTTGGTCGGCAATAAACATGTACTCAGCACCCAAAGTGCCGCAGTAGGTTTGACGCAATGCTTGCAATAAATCACGCAAGGTCATCTCGTTTTTGCCGAAGAAGGTGTTGCTGGTGTTAAAGACGATATCCATATCGCCATCACCAAAGCCATAGAAGGCTGGATCTAATTCTGGAATATCCGGACGCTCAGTGCGTTTTAACGGATCAATATCAGCCCAACGATTGCCGACGTTACGATACGCCGCAATCAATTGTTGGACAGCAACACGTTTGCGGCCCATGGCAGAGTCAGCTGAATCAGCAGACACTGTGCGAATGGGTCCCTGCTTCGCGCGCTCAGCAAATGAAGCAACAATAGGTCCGTGGGCAATGTCAGTTCTAGATGAACCATCGACCGCTGGAATTTGCTTCACATTATCAAAATAGTCTCGCCAATGGTCAGCTACAGAAGCTGGATCGTGCAAGTAGGATTCGTAGAGTTCCTCTACGTAGGGGGCGTTTCCACCGAAGAGATAGGAGTTATCTCTTTGATCCTGCATCATGATGCTCACCTTTCATCGGGTTTCCCGAATAAAAACTGTGGTTAAAACCATTCGCTCTACGGCTAAACCGCTTTACGAATTGATCTGTGCGAATACTCATACAACGGTGCTAATTTAACACGATTACCCATTGATTCATAAAGGGCTTTCCCTGATTTTGGGACTTTTGGGGGTATTTGCCTATATGCACCCCGAATAAGAATTTTCCTACTCTGATTTAAACCACTCCCGACAGATTCCCCAGGATTTGATTCGTATTCTCTAAATCTTCAAATGAATTAATGAGATTAAGGATATATGAAAGCAATTACCCCTGATTTGGAATATCTAAGCACTCGCCAAAGCGCAAAAGTACTGCAGGTATCTCTTGGCACTGTCCAGAAAATGGTTGAATTAGGTGAATTAATCGCCTGGAAGACTCGTGGAGGTCACCGACGCATCTTGGCAAGCTCACTGGATCAGCAGCTAGCTCGTCGCAAAAGAGCAATGAGACAAAAGACTACGCAAAACTGTATTGCCATGGGTATATTCAGGCGAGTAGAAAATAGCCATGAATTAATCGAATCTATTCAATGTTGGCAGTTAAAGGTAGATATGGAAGTATCCGTAGATAGCCTAGAAGGCCTTATGAAGGCAGTATCCATTACCCCTGACTTGATATTCCTGGATGCCCTGATACCACCCGTTGAGCAGGTTCATCTCATTCACTATCTGAGTAAAAACAAGGACACACAGCGGATTCCTATTTTGGTAGATGAGGGATTTATTCGCCTTCACCCAGGAGTAATGGGTCTAGCAGACGAAAACACGGTTGGGGTGAGGTCGCAACACCCCGAAGTCCTCAAAGAAGAGCTTGAAAACGGCTTAATTGACCAAAATCCCCTCATTATTGGGTATCCCGCTACTAATCCAGAGCTTGAGAACGCCTTAGGAGGTAAAAATCGCCATGAACTCTTAGAGCCCATATTTATCCAGGCACTCAATCGAAAGTGTATCTAGAGATTTCCAAGTGAGCTCCAGAAAAAGATTAAGGGCCGCGCAATTCACATTGCGCGGCCCTTTTAAATAAATAAAATCTATTTAAATCAATACTTTAGATTAAGAAGTTACTGCGATCTCTACCCTCAATCCATTTTGGAGCCTTACCGCGACCTGTCCAGGTATCGCCAGTGGATGGGTTACGGTACTTAGGGGCAACCTTGCCACTAGAGCTACGTGCACCAGCCTTGCGACTAAATAAATCTGACGCTGTTAAATCGTACTGCTCGATGATGAGTTTGGCCTTAGCGATACCGTCGGCTTTTTCACGCAGAACTGCTTCTTTAATTTGTTTATCCAACAATTCGCGTTGGGCTAAAAGCTCTTTATAAGAAGACATGAATTAATTTCTCCGAATATTAGTTATATGGAATAACAAAGAATTTGCTATACCTTGATAACGATTATATACACATATTAATAAATGCGAATATATATTCAAATACCCCTTAAAACCGCGATGAAATAGGCTTATTTAGGGATTTTTAATTAATTTAATAACATAATCATTATAAATACTATATTTATTATAAGTAAATATAGTTTATCTTCTAAGCATAAACGTACCGCTAGATTTAGCAGTAACCTCGCCGGCCTCATTTAAAACTATAGCCTCGCAATAATTAATCGTTTTTCCAGATTTAAGGACGCTACCCTCTACAACGATCTTGCCAACACTCGGGCGCAAAAAACTCACGCTCATATCAATAGTCATAGCACCAAGTGGCTGGTTAACCGTACTGCGAGCTGCTGCCCCCATCGCAAAATCCAGCAGGGTCATCACCACCCCGCCGTGAGCGATGTGAAAACTATTCTCAAACTCCGGCTTAATGATCAAGCTAATACGTGATTTACCTCCTTCGGCATACTCAGGCACAACGCCGAGGTGGGCCAAGAAAGGAATCGTTAAACCAAAATAAGTAATGTCGTTTGAACTGGATGTCATGGGAAATATGAAATTGAATGAATGGTCGGGGCGAGAGGATTTGAACCTCCGACCACATGCACCCCATGCATGTACGCTACCAGGCTGCGCTACGCCCCGACGGGAACTAAAATTGTATCAGCTACTATTTAGAGAGAATTTGTAGAACAGCTTGCAACTCATCACGCAATCGAAGCTCGCCACGAGCCTCGTCAAGGCGATTTCTGGCGCCACTAATCGTGAAGCCCTCTTCATATAAAAGCGCCCTAATCTTACGGATTAGAACAACCTCATGATGCTGATAGTAGCGTCGATTGCCTCGACGCTTTTGCGGACTGAGTTGCGAGAATTCTTGTTCCCAATAGCGTAGTACATGGGAACGAACTCCGCAAAGATCCGATACCTCACCAATAGTGAAATAACGCTTTGCGGGAATTGGGGGGAGCTGCGAACTCAGCAGCACCGACCCAGCATCAAATGCTGTTTTCTCGAGCATGTGACTCAACTACGTCCTTGAGCTTTTGACTTGCGTGAAATGTGACAACGCGACGTGCTGCAATCGGAATCATTTGACCGGTTTTAGGGTTACGTCCAGGGCGAGCGGATTTATTACGTAGCTGAAAATTACCGAATCCAGAAATCTTCACTTCAACACCTGCCTCTAAGGACTGTCCAATACGATCAAAGAAGGCATCAATCATATCTTTGGCTTCGCGCTTATTCAGGCCAACTTGATCAAAGAGGGCTTCCGAGAGCTCATTCTTGGTAACAGTATCGTTGCTAACTAAATCATTCATGGCGGAAGTCTCTTTGTTATATCTTTGACTAATATTAAACCTAGCGCAGACGGGCTGCGCAATTTTTCTCGAGCGCAGACAATAAAGCCGTCATAACTGCTTCAATTTGGGCGTCCTGCAAGGTTTCTTGTGGATTCAACAAGGTTACGCGGAAAGCCAAACTCTTCTCATCATCGGCCATGCTACTAGAGCCGGCCTTTGGCTTGAATTCATCAAATAACTCAATGGCTTTAACGAAGTTCTGCTTCTTCGCATTCATAGCATCTAACAAAGTCTGCGCAGAAACAGCTTGCTTCACCACCACTGCTAGATCTCTTTGTACAGCAGGGAATTTACTCAACTCTTCAGGCTGCGGAATGGCAAGATTGCGAATAGCCTCTAGATCCATTTCAAATAAGACTGGCGCCTGCGGTAACTCGTAAGCCTGTTGCAGTCCAGGATGCAATTCACCAATCCAACCAATATTTTGCTTGCCGGATAGAGTTAATAATTGAATTAGTGCACTACGGCCAGGATGAAGTGCAGGATGAACTGCAGCCTCAGTCGTGAAATGCAAGGGATCGAGCACGCGCTCCAAATCACCCTTCACATCAAAAAAATCGACTGCACGGACTGCGCTTGCCCACTGCTCAGGAACGAATGAGCCATAAGCCAAGCCACCAAGCTGCTGCGGCTGATGAAAACCAGCTACCTTGCCAGCCTCTTCTTGGACGTTGGCATCACGCTTAAATACGCGGCCCGTTTCAAATAGACGTACGCGACCAGCACCACGATTCAGGTTTGACTTAAGATTACTCAGCAAGCCACCCCAGAGATTGCTGCGCATCACGCCATATTGATTAGCGATTGGGTTGAGAACAGCAATGAAGTCTTTTTCTGTAGCGGCAGCTAAACGCTGCTCGCTTTCTAAATCAGTAAACCCAAAGTTAACGGCCTCTTGGTACCCTTGTAGAGCTAAACGCTGACGCAATAAATGCACTCCACGCTTTGCTTCAGCTTTAGCACTCATCTTCAAAGACGACACCGGCGGCACATCGGGAATATTTTCAAAGCCGTACATGCGTGCGACTTCTTCAATTAAATCTTCTTCAATTTCAATATCGAAACGATAGCTTGGAGGCGTCACAACAAACACATCACCCACTTCTTGCTTAAACTCAAAACCTAGGCGTTTAAACACATCAGCAACAATTTCAGCGGTCAGTGGAATGCCAATGACTTTCATGGCACGAGCCAAACGCATGCTCACAGGTTTACGTTCTGGGATAGCCAATAATTGATCATCAATTGGACCAACTTGGCCGCCGCATACCTCAACGATCAAGGCCGTTAGGTACTCTAAGCAATTAGCAGTATTTTGCGGATCAACACCACGCTCAAAACGATGCGCTGCATCTGTACTGAAATTAAAGCGACGCGCACGGCCTTGAATTGCTGAAGGCTGCCAATAAGCCGCCTCAACATAAATATTTTTAGTATCGTCAGTCACGGCGCAATGATTGCCGCCCATGATCCCGGCTAACGCTACTGGACCATTTTGATCTGCAACTACCCCAGCATCCTGCATCTTGCCAGCAGAATCGGGGCCTTGCAAAGTCACTGTCTGGCCATTTAATAGCTCAAGACTTTCCCCAGGCTTTGCCCAGCGAACCGAGACCTCACCACTCAATTTATCAATATCAAACACATGGGTCGGCTGACCCATCTCTAACATCACATAGTTAGACAAATCGACTAAAGGAGAAATGCTTCTTTGACCCGCATTGCAAAGTCGCTGAATGATCCAATCTGGTGTTTTGGCTTTTGGATTAACGCCACGAATGACGCGACCAGCAAATCGACCACAAAGATCAGTGTTTTCAATAGTGACTTTGAGCTTGTCCTGGATAGAAACATCAACAGGTGTCCACTTGGGTGCGCATAATGCAGCGCCAGTAATAGCCGATACCTCACGAGCCATGCCCATGAGTGATAAGCAATCTGCTTTATTTGGGGTCAACTTGATGACAAAGATCTGATCATCTAGATTTAAGTATTTGCGAATATCTTCGCCAACTGGTGCATCTGCAGGTAACTCCAGAATGCCTTCATGATCATCGCCCAGCCCCAGCTCGCGACCAGAGCACAACATGCCTTGACTTTCGACGCCGCGTAGCTTGCCTACTTTGATCATAAAGGGCTTGCCACCCGCTTCTGCCGGTGGCAATTCTGCACCTACCATAGCGCAAGGGATTTTGATCCCGGCACGAGCATTTGGAGCACCGCACACAATTTGCAACTCTTGACCAGTGCCTGCATCAACCTTACAAACACGTAAGCGGTCTGCATCAGGATGCTGCTCGGCAGAGAGAATTTGTGCGATGACAATCTTCGTAAATGCGGGCGCTACTGAATGCTGCTCTTCTACCTCAAGGCCAGCCATAGTCATTGCATGGCCTAAGGTATTGCTATCAAGTGAAGGGTTTACATATTGGCGTAACCAAGATTCAGAAAATTGCATATGCGCTATCTACTATTAGAAGGTTGGCAAATTAAGCCGGAAATTGCGCTAAGAAACGGAGATCGTTCTCAAAGAAAAGACGTAAATCATCAACGCCGTAACGCAACATCGTCAAGCGTTCTAAGCCAGAGCCAAAAGCAAAGCCGGTATAACGCTCTGGATCAATACCCATATTGCGCAATACATTTGGATGAACCTGCCCTGCCCCAGAAATCTCTAACCAACGGCCGGCTAACTTGCCGCTACCAAAGGCCATGTCGATTTCAGCTGAGGGTTCAGTGAAAGGGAAATACGATGGACGGAAACGAACTTGCAATTCACTCGTTTCAAAAAAGGTTCTGAGGAAATCGGTATACACACCCTTGAGATCTGCAAAAGAAACACTCTCTGCAATCCATAAACCCTCAACCTGATGAAACATCGGAGAATGGGTTGCATCACTATCAACGCGATACGTTCTGCCTGGTGCAATCACTTTGATTGGTGGCATCACATCCGCGTTGGCATATTTCTTTACATGCTCACTCGCATAACGAACCTGAATCGGGCTGGTATGGGTACGCAATAGCAAAGGTTTCCCGTTGGAATCTTTACCATCAATGTAGAAGGTGTCTTGCATTGAACGTGCAGGATGATTCTCGGGACTATTTAAGGCGGTGAAATTAAACCAATCGGTTTCAATTTCTGGGCCATCTGCTACATCAAAACCAATGGAACGGAAGATCTCTTCAACGCGTTCCCAGGTGCGCATCACAGGATGCAAGCTGCCTACAGCTTGACCACGGCCAGGCAGAGAGACGTCAATTGATTCCGCCGCAAGACGTTGCAGCAATACCGCATCAGCCAATGCTTGGCGACGCACTTGTAATGCAGCTTCAACTTGGGTTTTGATTTGATTAATTTGGGCACCAGCACTCTTACGTTCATCAGGCGACATTCCACCAAGCGCTTTTAAACGCTCAGTGAGAACACCTGACTTACCGAGATACTTGGCTTTCGCGTCCTCAAGAGCTGCCGCATCGGCAGCTCCGAGGAAATCACGTTTAGCATCCTCGACAATGTGGTCGAGAGAAACCATTGCAGCTTAGTTATTAAATAAACTAAGAATTAAGCTGCAGCGCTTACTACGGATTTGATCCGAGTAACCAAAGCAGCGAAAGCCGCTTTGTCAGCAATGGCCATATCAGAAAGCACTTTGCGGTCGAGTTCGATCGCAGCTTTCTTCATACCATTCATGAATACGCTATAAGTCATGTCATGCTGACGAACTGCCGCGTTGATACGAGCAATCCACAATGCGCGGAATACACGTTTCTTGTTGCGACGGTCGCGGTATGCATATTGACCAGCACGCATAACTGCTTGCTTAGCAATACGGAATACATTTTTACGACGTCCACGATAGCCAGTTGCGGCATCGGTGATTTTCTTATGACGGGCTCTTGCTGTAACCCCACGTTTGACTCTTGGCATTTATTTCTCCTAATCTAGTCTGAGGTTAAGCGTATGGAAGCATGGAGCGAATTGACTTAACGTCTGCCTTCGCAACTTCTGTGGAACCACGCAAGTGACGCTTGTTCTTTGTGGTCTTCTTGGTGAGGATATGGCGTTTGAAAGCCTGACCTCGTTTGATCGTTCCGCCTGCGCGAACCGTGAAGCGCTTTTTAGCGCTACTCTTGCTCTTCATCTTGGGCATAAAGCACCCCTTCTTCTGCATGTGCAACTTAGGTGGTAACCGACGGTTACGCTTCCTGTACCTAGAAGCACTTCTTACTACCAGAGCCTTGCGACTCCTCCCTACTTAAACAACAAACCTAATCTTGCGATTGGGTTTGTTACTTAGCCTTACGAATGGGGGCCAATACCATCACCATCTGGCGGCCTTCCATCTTTGGAAACTGTTCTACTTGACCATACTCAACCAGGTCTGCCTTCAAACGCTCCAACATTCTGACTCCGATTTCTTGGTGAGCCATTTCACGACCCCGAAACCGCAGCGTAATCTTCGTCTTATCGCCATCTTCCAAAAAGCGGATTAGATTGCGTAGCTTCACACCATAGTCACCATCATCTGTGCCGGGACGGAATTTGACTTCCTTCACCTGAATCACTTTTTGCTTGAGCTTAGCTTCATGCAAACGTTTGGCTTCTTGGTACTTGAATTTGCCGAAGTCCATGATACGGACTACAGGTGGCACAGCCGTCGGAGCAATTTCAACCAAATCGGTCTCTTTCTCTTCTGCTAAAGCCAGGGCTTCACTCAACTTAACTACACCGATGGGTTCTCCATCTAGTCCAATCAGACGCACTTCAGGAGCAGTAATCTCCCGGTTTATGCGCTGCGATTTATCAGTAGCGATCTTCTTAATTCCTTTAAAAAAACAATAAAAACCATTCCACCCCTAGCTAGGCTCGGGTCCGACTTTCTGGGAAATATCCTGCTGGAGTCGGGCAACGAAGGCATCAAGAGGCATTACGCCTAAATCCACTCCGCCACGGGCACGAACGGCCACCGAATTACTTTCTGCTTCTTTATCCCCTACAACTAACAAAAATGGGAGCTTCTGTAATGCGTGCTCGCGTATTTTATACGTAATTTTCTCATTCCGCAAATCCGATTCGACTCTAAACCCTTGTTTTTTCAGAGATTGCTGGACTTTTTGTGCGTATGCAGCGGAATTATCAGAGATATTGAGGACTACAGCCTGGGTGGGAGCAAGCCAAACTGGCATATTTCCAGCGTGGTTTTCGATCAAAATGCCGATAAAACGCTCTAAAGAGCCCACAATTGCTCTGTGAAGCATGACTGGAGCCTTGCGGGTGTTCTCTTCTGTCACGTATTCAGCACCTAACCGGGCTGGCATAGAGAAATCCACCTGAATCGTGCCGCACTGCCAAGTACGCCCAATGGAGTCCTTGAGGTGATATTCGATCTTCGGACCATAAAAAGCACCCTCGCCTGGCAATTCTTCCCACTCTTGACCAGAAGCAGTCAAGGCGCCACGTAAGGCAGCCTCAGCCTTATCCCAAATCGCATCATCACCAACGCGCTTAGCGGGACGCAAAGCCAGCTTGACAGCCACTTCAGTAAAACCAAAGTCCTTATAGACGTCGCGAACGGCTTTATCAAAAGCTGCCACCTCAGACTGAATTTGATCTTCAGTACAGAAAATATGACCATCATCCTGCGTGAAGCCACGTACACGCATCAAGCCATGCAATGCACCAGATGGTTCATTGCGATGACACTGACCAAACTCGCCGTAACGCAATGGCAACTCACGATAGCTATGCAAACCAGAGTTAAAAATCTGAACGTGTCCAGGGCAGTTCATCGGCTTTAATGCATAAGCACGATTCTCTGACTCGGTCGTAAACATGTTTTCTTTGTAGTTATCCCAGTGGCCAGACTTTTCCCAAAGACCGCGATCCAAAATTTGCGGGGCCTTTACTTCTTGGTAGCCTTCGCGTTGGTAAACACGGCGCATGTACTGCTCAACCTCTTGCCAAATTGACCAGCCTTTAGGATGCCAAAAAATTAAACCAGGGGCCTCAGGTTGAAAGTGAAATAAGTCTAAGAACTTACCAAGGCGACGGTGGTCGCGCTTCTCGGCCTCTTCGAGCATATGCAAATGGGCATCTTGATCTTCTTTTTTCAACCAAGCTGTGCCATAAATCCGTTGCAACATCTCATTCTTGCTATCGCCACGCCAGTAAGCGCCAGCAACGCTCAGAAGCTTAAATACCTTGAGCTTGCCGGTGGATGGTACGTGTGGTCCACGACATAAGTCGGTGAACTTACCTTCGGCATACAAAGACACATCCTCACCCTGCGGGATGCTGGCAATAATTTCTGCTTTGTAGTTTTCGCCTTGATCTTTAAAAAACTTCACCGCTTCATCACGTGGCATCACAGTACGAATTACTGGCTCATCTTTTTTAGCGAGCTCAGCCATTTTCTTTTCAATTGCGACCAGGTCCTCTGGTGTGAACGGACGATGAAATGAGAAGTCGTAATAGAAACCGTTTTCAATCACGGGGCCAATAGTGACCTGCGCATCTGGGAAGAGTTCTTTAACGGCATAAGCGAGCAAGTGCGCAGTGGAGTGACGCACGATCTCGAGAGCTTCAGGGCTTTTATCAGTAATGATGGCCAACTGGCTATCTTTGTCGATCACAAAACTGGCATCAACCATCTTGCCGTCAACAATGCCACCGAGGGCAGCTTTGGCAAGACCGCTACCAATGCTTTGGGCAACATCAAGAACGCGAACGGGAGCATCGAACTCACGTTTAGATCCATCTGGCAGAGTAACTACAAGCATGACCACTCCATCTTATTAAGATTCAGCCAATTGACTGATGTACTTCACAACATCCACCAAAAAGAAAGCGCGGAAGCTTTTGGGCAACCGCGCACTTTTGGGTCTTTATTCGTTGGTAGGCTCGATTGGACTCGAACCAACGACCCCCACCATGTCAAGGTGGTGCTCTAACCAGCTGAGCTACGAGCCTATATAGCCATAGAGTTTATCACCGGCGGCGCACTTGGGTCACACCTTTGACCTCTTCAAGACTGTTTTGAACCAAACGTAAGGCTTCCGAGTCTTTAATTTCAACAGTCAATAGTATTTGAGCAAGGCCGCGTTTGGCCGATTTACGCAAATCAATCACATGAACACCCTGCCTTGTGAGGATCTCAAACAACTCGCGCATCAGCTCGGGACGGTCAAGGCCAGTTATAGCTAAATCAGCAGGAAATACGCGCTTAGCATCATTTCCAATGGCTGTTTCGACACCAGGCTCATTCCAAGCCGTCTGAATCACACGCTCGGGGGCTCGCTCCAGTAAGCCTCTAAAGGTTTTGCAAGAGCGACGGTGAATAGATACACCACGACCCTGGGTTACAAAACCCGCAATAGCATCCGGAGGTACTGGCCTGCAGCACCGCGCCAACTGTGTCAGCAATGAATCCACTCCGACCACTAAAACGTCGCCAGCTTGACCCTGCTTGCGAGCACTTTGCTTAAGAATAATTTCTGGGGCTGGTGCTATCGCCTTGGCTTCTGGCTTTTGCTCTGTTTTGATATCGGCAGACTTGGCACCAGCCTCTTCATCATCTAATGCATTAAACCAAGTGCGCACACGAGTGCGAGCACGCTGTGAGCGTAAATAGTTACGGCTTGGGCTAATCCAATCGCGCGAAGGACCCCCATGCTTGACAGCAATGATTTCGACAGTCTGGCCATTTTGGAGCGGCGTATCCAATGGCACCATGGCTCCGTCAACCCGAGCACCCCGACAGCGATGACCAAGGTCGGTATGCACTGCATATGCGAAGTCAATCGGTGATGAGCCCTTCTCCAAGGAAATGACTTTTCCCAGTGGGGTTAGAACGTAGATGTGGTCATCAATCTCATGGTGCTTTAATTGCTCCCAAGCATCTTCTTTCCAGGAGATCAGCTGTCTTGCCCAAGCAATCTGACGCTCGTAAGCAACAGCCGCGCTATGTGTACCAGTTTGATGATTTGGATTTGGAGAGCTCGGGGATTGAGGATTGCTGAACTTATTTTTTGGAGGAGTAGCGGCGCCAACATAGGCACCCTCCTTATAGCGCCAATGCGCAGCCAATCCATACTCTGCTTGTTGATGCATCTCATTCGTGCGCACCTGAATCTCAAAAGCAGTGCCATGCTCATCCATCACAACCGTGTGCAAAGATTGATAACCGTTGGGTTTTGGTCGCGCGATGTAATCATCGAATTCACGTGGCACGGGCTGCCAGACGTTATGCACTATTCCTAAAATGGCATAACAAGATTTAACGTCATCCACCAAAACCCTGAATGCTCTGACATCATAAAGATTGGCAAAGTCGAGTGATTTGCCCTGCATCTTTTTCCAAATGCTGTAAATGTGTTTTGGACGGCCCTGAACCTCACCCTGGATATGGGCAGCAGTTAACTCTTCCTTGAGTTTGCTCACAATCTGCTCAATAAAAGATTCACGTTCAATGCGCTTACCATCCAACATCTTGGCAATATCTCGGTAGATCTCAGGAGATAAAACTCGAAATGCTAAGTCTTCCATCTCCCATTTCATTTGCCAAATACCGAGTCGGTTGGCAAGCGATGCATCGATATTGAGAATCTCTTGCGCCCAAGCTTTTGGCATCTCCAGCTTTTCTTGGGTAATCCAACGTAGAGTTTGCAGACGAGAGGCAAGATAAATTAGCACGACGCGTAAGTCATCACCAAAAGCGAGCAACATCTTTCTCAGCATTTCTTCTTGCCCAGAGATGCTGAGACCGCCATCATTACGAACGAGCTTGGCTTGGGCCTGTCTCAGACCACGGTAACCAATCAGGAGCTTAGCCGACTCATCACCAATGAGTTTGGTGAGTGATTCTTTGCCATGGGTACGTGCAATATTATTTGCAGCGGTTAAGGTTGCTTCATCCAGGTGAAGCAACTTCAGAATATTAAATACACCAGCAGCATGATTTTCAGAAGGCTCGCCATACCAACCATCAACAATTTTGATGCTCTCAGATGCATGACCAGCATTTGACATGGGAGACTGAGATCCTTAACTAAAAAATTCTTTTGCTAAAGCGACTTGCTCTGACTTAACAAAAGCTGGTGCGTGCCCTACGCCCGGAATTTCAATACTCCGAATGTAAGGGTTGACCTTGCACATCTCAGCTACAGTTTGTGCAGAAAGCAGATCCGATTCACTGCCACGCACAATCAACATCGGGATATGGATTTGCTTGAAGGCATGCCACATTGCCATCTCTCCAGCCTTCGCCATAATGGGATTGACTGATGCAAACGGAACAGAAATATCTGGGTCATAGTGCATCACCCAAAAACCATCTTTTTGCACCAGCATTGGCCCGTTATAAATCTCCCACTCTTCTGGCGTATGACTACCAAACGATGCGCAGATCTCATTTAAGCGCTGCAAAGCATCTGCGCGATTGGTAAAGCTAAAGGGTTGGCCGACGTAGGAGCTCAAGCGTTTGATTGCTTCCGGCTCAATCCGTGGGCCCACATCATTAATCAACATGCGACGGATTGGATTCTTGGGCATCGAGGCATAGACCATACCAATCAAGCCGCCCATAGAAGTTCCAAACCAATCTATCTGCGAGACACCTAAGTGCTTAATCAAGCTTGCCATGTCTGAAACGTATTGGGGAACGGCATAGAGCATGGGATTCTTTAATCGATCAGAATCTCCGCGACCAACTACATCAGGACAGACAACGTAGTAATCATTACTCATAGCCTGCGCAAGGGTTTTGAAATCACTACCCCTACGAGTCAGCCCATGAACACACACTAGGACCTTTGGATTGCTGGGATTTCCCCAGGCGTGATAAGCCATACGATGTGTGCCATCAGGACTAGTGCAAGTGACAAAGAAGGTATCGCCATGATGAATCGCATTGGATTTTTTAACCTCATCCTTTAAACGCTCGTCATGGGTGTGCTCATCCACCATGCCCGCAACCTCAGGTTGTAGAGTAACGTGATCAATGCCATGTTTATTTAATAACATCTCGTTGATGCGGGCCATGATTTCTGGCCACTCATTCATATGCTCAATTTCAATATGGCCAATCAGGGCTGGAAAGCTAGGGGTCATTTCCCATACATGTAAATCATGAACTGCCAATACACCCGAAACTTTCTTTAAATCTCGGCCGACTTCCAAGTAATCAATGTGCAGCGGTACGCCTTCCATTAAAAAATGATAAGACTCACGCAAGATGGAAATGGTGGATTTCAAAATGAGTAGTGAAACTAGGATAGAAAGAATTGCATCGATCGGCATCCAGCCAGTGAGCTGAATTACGACACCAGCAATCAAGGCAGCTATTGACCCCAACAAGTCGCCCATGACGTTCACCAACGCGGCACGCGTATTAACGCTTTTCTTATCACGTGAAAGTACCCACGCCACCACGATGTTCATTAGCAAGCCAATCGCAGCAACAATCGTGACCGTCAAACCATCCACCTTGTGGGGATCATAAAACCGGCTAACCGCCTCCACCATAATCCATACGACTAGAACCAACATCGCAATACTGTTTACAAAGGCAGCTAAGGCCTCAGCACGACCAAACCCAAAAGAGTGCTTCGGTGATGGTGGGCGTCGTGAAATAATTTGTGCCAATAAGGCCAAGCCCAATGCAGCTGCATCCGTCACCATGTGACCTGCATCCGATATTAAGGCTAATGAATTTGCGAAATAGGCTGCCGCCCCCTCAACCCCAGAAAAACCTAGCGTGAGTACTAAGGCGATTAGCAATAGATTCTGATTAGAGACTTCCTTGGCATGGGAATGCTTAGCATCACCCTGCTTGTGTGCGTGAAGGGAATGATCTGCAACGCTCATAAAAGAGTCTCTAGAAATAGAAATGGGGTCATTGACCCATTATTTCACCATCAGATGAAAAAGGTTAAAAACCTGTTGTATCTACAGGGGCACCCGTTTTAGACGTCACTTCTTCCTTAGTCACGCCTGGGGCCAATTCAACCAACTTCAAGCCCTTAGGTGTGATGTCAAGTACGCAAAGATCAGTAATGATGCGGCTAATGACACCCACACCAGTTAATGGCAGAGTGCACTTAGGTAGGATCTTGATCTCTTCTGTGCCATCTTTTTTCTTGGCAACGTGCTCCATTAAGACAACCACATGCTTCACACCAGCAACCAAGTCCATGGCACCGCCCATACCCTTTACCATCTTCCCGGGGATCATCCAGTTGGCCAAGTCACCATACTCGCTCACCTGCATTGCACCCAAAATCGCAATATTGATTTTTCCACCGCGAATCATTCCAAATGAATCTGCAGAAGAAAAAATGGAGGAGCCTGGCAAAGTGGTAATAGTTTGCTTGCCAGCATTGATTAAATCAGCATCAATTGTTTTTTCGGTTGGGAATGGGCCAATACCCAATAATCCATTCTCAGACTGGAGCCATACTTCCATTCCTTCGGGAACATGATTGGCAACTAAAGTTGGCATACCAATACCCAAATTGACGTAGTAACCATCCTTTAGTTCCTTAGCAGCACGTGCTGCCATTTCATCTCTATTCCAAGGCATATCGATCTTCCTAAATATTCTTTACTGTTTATATATGGTGGCTATTGGTATCAAGCTGCAGACAAAGTGCGTTGCTCAATACGCTTCTCAGGCGTAGTGTTGAGCACCAAGCGATGAACGTAAATGCCTGGCGTATGAATTTGATCTGGATCTAACTCGCCGTTCTCCACAATCTCCTCTACCTCAGCAACAGTAATCTTGCCAGCCATGGCAACCACTGGATTGAAGTTTCGTGCAGTGTAGCGATATACCAAATTACCGGATTTATCAGCCTTCCAAGCTTTGACGAGTGAGATGTCAGAAACGATTGCACGCTCCATGATGTAACGCTCACCATCGAATTCTTTTTCTTCTTTACCTTCGGCAACTAAAGTACCAACACCGGTTTTGGTGTAGAAAGCAGGAATGCCGCAACCGCCTGCTCGCAACTTTTCTGCCAAGGTTCCTTGCGGAGTAAATTCCAGCTCAAGCTCGCCAGCCAAAAACTGACGCTCAAACTCTTTGTTCTCACCCACATAGGATGCGACCATCTTCTTCACTTGCCTTGAGTTCAACAGCAAACCCAAACCAAAGCCATCTACCCCGGCGTTATTAGCAATGGCAGTCAAATTTTGCGCGCCAAGATCCTTCACCGCCTGAATCAGCGCCTCAGGAATACCGCACAAGCCAAAACCGCCAACAGCGAGCTTCTGACCATCCTTCAAGATATCCCGCAAGGCATCAACAGCCGATGGGTAAGTTTTATTCATAAATTCGTCCTAATATTGCCAAAAAGGGTAAAAAAGCAATCATAACGCTTTAGACCCTCAAGCCCACTGGCTACAGCTACCAACCTGGTTTTTCTGGCTTAGAACTAAACTATGGGTGTGATTTCAGGCTACAGAAACAGTAGAAATACTCAAAATGCCGAAAATCCTTTAAGCGCCCTATTTTTAAGTAATGTCGGAGAAATGAAATGACTGCCCAGGAATTGCTCGAACAGTTTGGACCCAGAGAATCCATGGACTATGACCTAGTCATCGTGGGAGGTGGCCCAGCCGGTTTATCGGCAGCCATTAAGGCAAAGCAATTGGCCAACGAATCTGGCAAAGAGATTAGCGTCTGCGTTCTCGAAAAAGGCTCCGAAATTGGTGCGCATATCCTCTCTGGCGCCGTCATGGACCCCAAGGCATTAACCGAACTTTTCCCCAACTGGAAAGAGTTAGGCGCACCACTCGATACCAAAGTCACCCAAGATCAATTTTTGTTTCTGACAAAAGACAGTGCATTGCAGGTTCCAAACTGGATGTTGCCTCACTGCTTCAAAAATGAAGGTAACTATATTGTCAGCCTTGCTAATGTCACTCGCTGGCTCGGTCAGCAGGCCGAGAATCTCGGCGTAGAGATTTTTCCAGGATTTCCTGCGGCAGAGATTCTCTACAACGAGCAAGGTGCAGTTTGTGGTGTTATCACTGGTGCAATGGGATTGGATAAAGAAGGTCAAGCTACCGATCAATTTCAACTCGGTATGGAATTGCGTGCCAAGTACACCCTCTTTGCCGAAGGTTCACGCGGCCACTTAGGCAAACAACTGATTGCCAAGTTTGCATTGGATGAAGATGCTGACCCACAAAGCTATGGGATTGGCATCAAAGAATTATGGGAAGTCGAGCCTTCCAAGAGTAAACCTGGGCTTGTGGTGCATACCGCAGGCTGGCCGCTCGAGAGTGATACCTATGGCGGCTCATTCTTGTACCACTTGGGCGATAACAAAGTTGCCGTAGGTTTAGTGGTGGGCCTGTCTTACAAAAACCCCTACCTCTCACCTTTTGAAGAATTCCAGCGCTATAAGTTGCACCCGAAAATTCGTGAAACCTTTGAAGGCGGTAAGCGCCTAGCCTATGGTGCACGAGCACTGACAGCTGGCGGCCTCAATAGTTTGCCTAAAACAGTATTCCCTGGTGGCGCCTTAATTGGTTGTGATGCCGGTTTCTTAAATGCATCACGCATCAAAGGCAGTCACGCCGCCATTAAGACCGGCATGCTTGCTGCTGAAGCAGCAGTTGCAGCGCTTGCTGACAATCGTTCTGCCGATGTCTTGGCTGCCTATCCAAGCGCATTCAAAAATAGCTGGCTACATACCGAGCTGAATCAAGCACGTAACTTCAAACCCTGGATGTCTAAAGGACTCTACCTTGGCACTCTGATGGTTGGTCTTGAGCAAAAGCTTTTGGGTGGCAATATGCCTTGGACCATACATTTAAAACATGCCGATCATGAATGCCTTGAGCCAGCAGCACAACATCAGCCGATAGACTATCCAAAGCCAGATGGCAAAATCACTTTTGATCGCCTCTCATCCGTGTTTATCTCCAATACGAATCATGCCGAGAATCAACCCATCCATCTCACCTTAAAGGATGCGTCAGTACCGGTGAGTTTGAATCTCAAAACCTACGCAGGTCCAGAACAACGTTATTGCCCTGCTGGCGTCTATGAGTATGTAGAAAAAGAGGGGCAACCACAGTTGCAAATTAATTCGCAAAATTGTGTGCATTGCAAAACTTGTGACATCAAGGATCCAAGCCAAAACATTGTTTGGATTACCCCTGAAGGTGGCGGTGGTCCTAACTATGGATCAATGTAAAGTTTATTGATTGAGTTATCTAGCCGGGTAGTGGCGCGGACGTAGTTTGCCAATCGCCATACCCGCTAGACCACAGGCTAACGCTGACATCACAAAAACATTACGCGGCTGAGTGGCATCCCATAACCAGCCAGCAACCAAGCCACCAAGCGTTCCACCTAAGCCATAAGATACCGTTGCCATCAAGGCTTGCCCTCGCGCCTGCAATGGCCCTGTAAACCAGCGTTGCAATAACTTAGTGGCAGCACTGTGGTGTGCGCCAAACGTTGCTGCATGCATGAGCTGCGCTAGAATCAGCACCCAAGTTACTGGGAAAAATGCAATCAAGATAAAGCGAAACACGCCAATACCAA
Source organism: beta proteobacterium CB (assembly GCA_000342265.1). Classification (NCBI taxonomy): domain Bacteria; kingdom Pseudomonadati; phylum Pseudomonadota; class Betaproteobacteria; species beta proteobacterium CB. The sequence goes on along the minus strand of CP004348.1, from coordinate 813,953 downwards.
ACGCAATTTGCAAAACAACCTCAGCATCTAAGCGGCTTAAAACTTTGCTCTGAAAATAAAAAAAGATCACTTCAGCAGCAACACCTAAAGCCCAGAACAAACCAATCTGAAATTTGTCATAGCCTAAATCTGCGAGGTAGAGTGAAAAGAATACGTACAAAGCAGCATGCGCAAAGATCATAAAAAATCCTGACAGCAAGAACCAACGCACATCCGGATTAAACAAAACAATCAGAAGTTCGCCCTTGACCATCTTGCGGCGCTCCATCTTGGGCTCATGCAAGCGAAAGGTGACCAATGCCAACATGACCAGTACTACCGCGCCCACTACAGAGTAAAGCTCAATTCCTTTACGCTGAAATAACTCACCGGCAAATAAGACCATCACGATAAAACCAATGGACCCCCATAAACGCAAACGACCGTAACGCTTATCAAATGAATTGTCTTTGAATAAAGCGTGCACCGTTGCGGACTCACCCAATGGCATCAAGCTACTGAGGATGGTATGCAGTACAAACATCCAGATGAAGAATGCAATATAGCTTTGGAGAAAAAAGATGCATAAGAAAGTCACTGCTGCCAGGCACGCGCAAAAGCGAATAATGTTAATGCGATCAGATAGATAGTCAGACAACCAGCCCCAGGAAAATGGCCCTACTATTCGCGTAATTTGCAGCATAGACATTAATACTGCGATCTCAATAACGCTAAAGCCGCGCTCCAGAAAAAAGAGGCTGGCGTATGGTGAAACTAAGCCAACGTAAGCAAAATATAAAAAGAAAAAGGACCCGAAGGCCCAACGCACTGATGGTGTCATTTTCTTTTTCTAAGCTTTATTTAGTCGGTTACTGAACCAGGGCGTGCAGCCGGTATCGGCGGAACGGAATGCTTTACATCGCCACACTGAGCGCGATGGCGCAAAGCGTGATCGATCAATACTAAAGCTAGCATGGCTTCTGCAATCGGTGTTGCCCGAATACCAACACAAGGATCATGACGACCCTTAGTTTGTACGGTAATAGGCTTGCCATCTAAATCAATAGATTCTTTTGGGCTCAGGATGCTAGAGGTGGGTTTGATTGCAATCGATACGCGCAAATCTTGACCGCTACTGATGCCCCCCAAAGTTCCGCCAGCGTTATTGCTAGCAAAACCATCTGGATGAAGCTCATCACCATGCTCACTACCGCGCTGCGCGACTGACTTAAAGCCTGAGCCGATCTCAACACCTTTAACGGCATTGATACCCATCATGGCATGCGCAATGTCAGCATCCAACTTATCAAACAAAGGTTCGCCCAATCCAATCGGGACATTACGCGCCCGCACCTCAATCTTTGCCCCACATGAATCCCCTGCCTTACGCAGTGCATCCATATAAGTTTCAAGCTGAGGAACGATATCGCTATTCGCAGCAAAGAAAGGATTGCTCTCAATCAGCGCTGCATCTTGGAATGGAATTTCAATCTCACCAAGTTGACTCATGTAGCCATAAAACTCAGTGCCGTATTGCTCTTTAAGCCACTTCTTAGCAATCGCTGCTGCAGCCACTACAGGCGCAGTCAATCGAGCAGAAGATCGTCCACCACCGCGAGGATCACGCAAACCATATTTGTAGTGGTAAGCGTAATCAGCGTGACCAGGTCTAAATGTTTGTAGGATATTGCCGTAATCTTGGCTGCGTTGATCGGTATTCCGAATTAATAAACCAATGGGCGCACCAGTAGTTTTGCCTTCATAGACACCTGACAGAATTTCAACTTTGTCAGCTTCTTGACGTTGAGTCACATGGCGAGATGTACCAGGCTTGCGGCGATCCAAATCGATTTGTAAGTCCGCTTCGCACAAAGACATGCCTGGGGGGCAGCCGTCCACAACAGCGCCAATCGCGGGACCATGGGATTCACCAAAAGTGGTGACGGTAAAGAGAAGACCTAAAGTATTTCCTGACATATCGACATTATGTCATTGCTCAGGGGGCTTAGGCTAGGCTGAGTCTACGGAGCAGCTTTTTCAGCCTCTTCTGGCCAGTCGCGGATGTATGCCTTGAGCATGGTGTTTTCGAAGTCCTGAGCCTCAACAACGGACTTAGCCACGTCGTAGAAAGAAATCACACCCATCAGCATCTTTTGATCAATCACCGGTAAGTAGCGAGCATGCTCCACTAGCATCATGCGACGCACTTCATCAATCTCGGTTTCCATATTGCATGTCAGGGGCTTGGCATTCATGACACTTTGAACCTTAAGGTCATCCAATTTGCCATGGTGCTTAGCCAATGCAGCAATCACCTCGCGGAATGTCAGGATTCCGACAAGCTTGTCGTACTCCATTACGACCAATGAACCAATATCATGCTCACTCATGACCAAGACCGCAGTTTGCAAAGCCGTATCTGGTGCCACCGTAAATAGGGTGCTGCCCTTGACGCGCAATATGTCACAAACTTTCATACAGCCTCCAACAATGAGTTCTTATTTGAACAATATATTCTTAAGCCCCTAAGGAATCAAGGGTCAAGCAAAGTATTTCAGTAACGGATAACCCTTACGAGCCCACTCCGAATGCTAGGGAGATCGGCAACCAAGATGGCGCCTGCCAAAGTAATCCACCAGGTCAGGTAAATCCAAATAAGCGCCAATGGGACTATGGCAAAAGCACCATAGACGGTTTTATAAAAGGCGACATTGGTCAGAAATAGACCGAAACCAAACTTCATCAACTCGAAAGTAAGCGCAGCAAAAAAGGCTCCACTCAAAGCATCGCGCCACTGAATTTGGGTATAAGGGAGAATTTTGTAAGCCACCGAGAAAACTGACATTGCCAATAATACCGGCACCACCGTTGCAATAAATCCCAAGCCAAAACTCAAGGTCTCCGTCCAACCTTCGGCGGCACTAAACAAGAGACCACTCAAGTAGGTTCCGATACCCAGCAAGATGGGGCCTAATATAGTTGCCGCAGAGTAGATCGCAATTTTCTTCAGAATGGGTCGGCTCTGAGTGACGCGAAAGATCTGATTAAAGGCGCTTTCAATTACCACCAAGGTCATGATGGTCGTAATGACTAAGCCAAGCAAACCAATCAAGGTGAGCCCCTTGGCTTGAGCTGAAAATTGATCGAGATAATTAAAGACTTGTTGGTTTAATCCACCAGGCATATAGGTATCAAGTAGCCAGGCCTGAAAGGCATACTTAATCCTCACGACACTTGGCAGATAGCCAATCAGAATAGAAGCCACCGTCAGCATTGGAATCAAGGAAAGCGTGGTTGTAAAAGCCAAACTAGCTGCCACTTGCTTGAGATTGTGGCCGCGATTACGCTCCCAAGTCTCTTTTCCAAGAGAGAGCCATAATTGAGGATTCTGAATGAGACGCATCGCCCATATCATAAGAGATAAGAGATCAATATGAGCCAATCTGACATTTTAGTTTTGTACTATTCGCGTTACGGAGCTACTCGAGACTTAGCACGATTAATTGCTGAGGGGATCGAGAGTGTTCCAGGTGCTAATGCCCGACTGCGCACCGTCCCAGCCGTCTCCACTGTATGCGAATCCACAGAGGCGGCCGTTCCTTCTGATGGCGCTCCTTATGTCGAATATGCCGACCTGAAAGAATGTATTGGCCTAGCTTTGGGATCCCCCACTCGCTTTGGCAACATGGCTGCTCCCATGAAATACTTTTGGGATGGCAGCGCTTCGGAGTGGATGAATGGCGCGCTGGTTGGTAAGCCAGCCTGCGTCTTTACAAGCACAGGTAGCTTACATGGCGGTCAAGAAAGCACCCTTCTCACCATGATGATTCCCCTACTTCATCACGGCATGATGATTGTGGGAATTCCTTATAGCGAACCCGATCTCATGAGCACCTCAACTGGCGGCAGCCCTTATGGGGTCACTCACCTCGCACATGCCGATGGCCGAGCACCAATTAGTCCTGAAGAGCAGCGCCTCGCTGTTGCCCAAGGTAAACGCCTGGCACTCACAGCACTCAAACTCATTTAAGGCTCATTCATGCTCAAAAGCTGGTTCTCCAAAAATCCATACCAACTGATCGCTACTGCAGCTTTTGTTGACCTGTTCATTCTGTGTATTGCCTGGGAATGGTTTATTTCCCCACTCAGACCTGGTGGCTCTTGGCTCATCCTGAAGGCCATTCCCCTCTTATTTGCCATTCCTGGTCTGTGGAAGGGTAATGTTTACACCATGCAGTGGGCCTCTATGCTCATACTGCTCTATATCACCGAGGGATTGGTCCGAATTCTGGAAACTGGGGCTAATTTCTGGATGGCAGCCCTGGAAACCACCATTGGCACTGTCGCCTTTGTTTGCTTACTCATGTATCTCAAGCCCATCAAAGCGCGGGCTAAAGCGGCCAAAAAAGAGCGTGCGGCAGCAGGAATACAAGACTAAACAGCAAAAAGAGGCTTATTTGGCTGGTTTTTACAAATTTCTTAAAAAAATTACTTAATCCTGTCATCTCAGTCACTTTTCCATGCGTTGTATGGGCATGGAGGTGACAAATATGTCAACAAGACTCAAACGTTGGGCCCGTGCAATTCAACAAATCGACTTGTCCAAAAGGACGCCTGAAGTCGCGATCGGCTATTTAGACAGCAAATATCGCGATATCGCCTGGCGCTATATCCGTATTTTGGGCTTTGAGCGCACCATCAGCTTTATGGCTAGCAACAACTTCCACCCAGAATAATCCCGCCCAGCTCCCTGGCACTCAACCACCCTAGATGAGGTACTTATCTAGGGTTTTGTGTTTCTAGAGACCTGAAAACCCAAAATGCCAGCAGCAGAAAGGCCAAGCCAGCGCATGAGCCCGAAAATAAAAAGGCGTAGCTGGGACTAAAAGATTCATAAAGCCACCCGAATATCAGGGATGCAGGCAGCAACATCAAACCCGAAATCAGATTGAACCAACCAAAGGCGGTTCCCGCCATGCCCTTGGGGGCCAAATCGGCGACAAGCGCCTTCTCTACACCTTCAGTCGCCGCCTTGAATAATCCATAAATTCCAAAGAGGCCGCAAAGCATCCACAATGAAATACCTGAAAAACTCATGGCGATGTAGAAAAAAGCAAAAGCACACCAAGCAACCAAAATAAAGTTCTTGCGGCTAAATCGATCCGAGAGTGCTGATAGCGGCGTCCCAAAAACAGTTGTGATTAAGGAGATCGCTGCCCACAATAGAGGAATCTGCTCCTGAGGAACGCCAAGCTCCCTAGCCCTTAACAATAAAAACATGTCAGATGAATTCGCCAAGGCAAAAATTCCAGCGACCAAAATGTAGCGTTTGAATTGCGGTGGCAGACCTTCCAAGGACCATGAAAATGCCTGCACCACCAGACGCTCGCGAGGAGGCTCCTTGAGGCAAAGAGCTAAACCCACCGCAAGAATGCCAGGCATGATCGCCCATAGAAAGATATCTTTTAGTGGCACATGTATCGATAACAGATAAGCAGCCATCAAGGGTCCGAAAACTGCGCCTGCATTATCCATCGAACGATGTAGACCAAACGTTATCCCTCGCTGATTAGGCAAAACACTCTCAGCCAGTAGCGCATCTCGCGGTGAACTTCTCAGCCCCCTACCAAGGCGATCCGTAAACCGAATGCATAAAACCCATGTCCAAGAACTTGCAATTGCAATCAGGGGTCTACCAATTGCTGCGAGAAGATAACCAATCACAATCCAAGGCTTAGTCTTCTTGGTGCGATCGACAATCACACCTGAAACCAATTTGAAGATGCTAGAGCTAGCCTCAGCGATCCCTTCAATTAGACCAAGGGCTTTTGGTCCTGCCATCAAGACACTTGCAAGGTATAGCGGCATCAAGGGATAAAGCATCTCGCTAGCCGCATCATTTACAAAACTAATCAGGCCAATCAGCCATACAGTTCGCGGAAGAGAAAATAATGTCTTGAACATACCATCTCAATGTAGCACCAAATTAAATATGACTCGGACTGTCACAATCGCTTGAAAGTGAGGCCAATAGAACGTAGGATCAAGAGCTAGGCGTCAGCCAGTTACACGGATTAAATAACAAGCACTCTCTTTAAAGGAATAGACCATGAGTCAAAAAAAATTAGTTAAGCAGTTATTGAAAAAACTAGACAAGCTCGAAGCCGAAAGAGAAAAATTAATCGACAAGCTAGCAAAAGCATTGGATAAGCTTGAGAAAAAGACTCCAGCTAAAAAAGCGCCGGCAAAGAAAGTAGCTGCGAAAAAGACTCCAGCTAAAAAAGTGGTAGCCAAAAAGGCTCCGGCAAAGAAAGTTGTAGCTAAAAAGGCTCCTACAAAAAAGGTAGCCGCAAAAAGAGCTCCAGCTAAAAAAGCTACTCCAGCAACAACCGCTCAATAATCCTTGAGCGATTTCTAAAGGCTGCCCGTGGGTAAATCACTGATTTCTGAAGATACTTACGAGGCAGACTTACGGCTACTTCAAATTGAATTAGTCAAACTACAGCGTCACATTATTCAAACAGGCAAACGTCTTTTGGTTATTTTTGAAGGACGCGATGCTGCAGGCAAAGATGGCAGCATTAAAAGCCTTACTGAAAATTTAAGCCCTAGAGATACGAAAGTAGTTGCCCTGGCCGCCCCCACCTCTCTTGAGGAACATGAGTGGTACTTTCAGAGATACGTTGCGCAGCTCCCATCTGCTGGTGAAACCGTACTCTTTAATCGAAGTTGGTACAACCGTGCTGGCGTAGAAAAAGTAATGGGCTTTTGCACTGATGAGCAATACAAATTATTCATGGCAACAGTAAATGATTTTGAATCCCTGCTCGTAAGATCCAATATTCAAATAATCAAGTACTACTTGGATATCTCTAAAGAAGAGCAAGCAAAAAGACTTAAAGACCGAGAAAAAGATCCACTAAAGCAGTGGAAGATCAGCCCTATTGATCAGAAAGCTCAGAAGATGTGGAATGCGTACTCTGCGGCCAGAGACGAAATGCTCAAGAAAACTAGCTCATTAGATGCACCATGGACCGTCATCAGCGCAAATGATAAAAAGCTTGCGCATCTGAATTTGATCTCTGATTTATTATCCCGAGTCAATTATCCGGACAAAGATAAGAAGATCTTAAAAATTGACCCTATGATTGTTCTAAGCTGGCCAGCGAATTCTAAAAAGCTACCGAAACTATCCAAATAAATTACTCAAGCGAAGAATAGCTCCGCCTCAGTAAGCAACTCCTTTGGCAACTCCTCAGGAATATAGTGGCCACAAGGCACCGCCTTCCCAGAAACATCCTCAGCCACTTTCTTCCAATCTTCGATTGGTGAAAAGCACTTAGCCACTAAGCCACGCTCTCCCCATAAAACACGAAACGGCATTTGCAATTTTTTACCAGCATCCCGATCCGCTCGATCGTGAACTAAATCGATGGATGCAGCGGCACGATAGTCCTCGCACATGGCATGCATGGATTCTGGGTTACTAGCGCCAGCAAGATATTCGGCCCAAGATTGTGAGTCAAAAATTCCAATACCGGCATGTCTGCCCATATGATTTTTGAGCCAAAATTCTGGATTAGCACCGATCAGTGTCTCGGGAATAGGATGGGCTTGGATTAAGAAAAACCAATGCCAATAACCCTTAGCAAATTCCATCGTAGTGTTCTCATACATTGTCAGTGTCGGAGAAATATCGAGCACCATCAAGCGCTCTACACTTTCAGGAAAGTCCATTGCGAGACGATGCGATACCCGCCCTCCACGGTCATGGCCTAATACGGAAAACTTTTTGTGTCCAAGAGCTTGCATCACAGCATATTGATCAGCCGCCAAGGATCTTTTTGAATACGTCGAATGATCTGGGGCGCCTAGTGGTTTTGATGAGGCACCATAGCCGCGCAGATCTGTGACAACAACAGAAAAGCGCTTTGCTAATTGAGGAGCGATATGGCGCCAAATGGCTTTAGTTTGAGGAAATCCATGCAGTAAAAGTAAGGCTGGCCCAGAGCCTGCGGTCTGACAAGCAATATTAATCGGACCATCTGCCGAGGGTACTGCAATAGTGGAATCTTTAAAGCCTTCAATTACGTACGCCATAATCTACCCCAATAAAAAAGAGCCTCAGTAGAGAGGCTCTTCAATTTGACCGATGCATTATCTAGCGGCCATGACCTCAATTTGAGTAACAGTAACATAGCCTTTGTTTTGCTCATCAATCCTACTGAAGTGATCATATATGCGAGGCATGCAACCCTTCGCCTCGTCAAGAGTCAGCTTACCGTCACGATTAATGTCGCATTTAGCAAAGCGCTCCTGAATTTCTTTATTGCGAGAAGCATCATCAGCAATTGCAGGAGTTGCCGCAAGTACAAATGATGCTAAGCCAATCAGACTTAAGCTAGCAATAAGGGATCGCATAAGAGTTCTTATTTAGCAGCAGTGGCTCTTGGGTCGGCAGAGGTTTCTAGTGCCACCTTGACTACTTTTTTAGCCATACCTACAAATGATTCCACTGAACCACCACCAGTGCGGAAAGATTCTCCCTGAATGGTTACTAGACCTTCACCAATTACCTCTTTGGATTGACTGTCCGTAATCTTGCTCTCTACTAACATCGCGGGAGTTTTAGAGTTCACGCCACCTGCGTAAGCTGCTGCACTCATTGCCAAACCAATTGGCGTGAAATTCCATGGCTGCAAACTATCTGTTGAGCTCTCTGCACCAGTAATGCCAACAGAGATGCGGGCAACACCAGGGCCTGGCTGATTTACGATCTTAATATTTCCACGATCATTCACTGCGCTCACCATTGAATCCTGTAATGCGATCTGCGCCTGGCTAATTGCCTCTGGAGAGATTTCCTTAGTGGCGTTCTGATTTAAATAAATCGGATCCAAGATCACCGCAGTGTATGTGCCAGGATTTACACCCGCTTTGCGATATCTCCAAATGCGGGTATCGGCTTCAGATGTAGCCATTGGCACTAGCACTGAATAGTTTGGCAAGAAGCCAGACTTTGGCATTGGCTGACTCGCCAATTTAGGGGTATTGCTACAAGCCGCCAGCAAAGTGCTTACAGAGATTGCCGCGACTAAAGCGCCTAATTTATTCATTTTCATATCCAATGGGTAGTTTATTGATGCTAGCCCTTGAGCTAGCTTTGTAAGATCATACGCTTCATTACAGCCATCAATTGATACTGTCCTATGGTGCAGGACAAGGCATCAGGCTGCCTGACTTTTGATGCAGTTGTGGCTTGCACTCAACTGGTGCAGCAATAGATTTTGGAGATGATGTTGCTGTAACTAGGGATGCCTGTGAATCTGCCGTCTGGTTCACTTTAGGTGAAGTCACAGATAAGGCTGGTATCGATTTATAAAATTCTTTATCGGTGCCAGGGCATGGCATCAAAGCACCTGTTTTGGCATTCACAACCGACTTACATTGAGGGTCAGCCTGCAATCTTGCCTCAAGCTTATCAACGGTACAGGAACTTAATAGTACGAGGATGGAAGATAAGGCAGCAAAACGCAAAGAGATGGTGATATTCATGAAAATCATTCTAGGCTAAACAGGGAGATCTGAATAGTGGCAATATATATGCAATCCATCAAACAGGACGCCACCATAGGAGACCATTATGAATAAAGAAGCATTTGAAAAAGGACTGAAAACTCGCCGCGAAGTACTGGGAGCTGAGTATGTAGATAACTCCATCAAGAATGCTGATGCATTCAATATGCCCATGCAAGAATTGGTCACAGAGTATTGTTGGAATGAAATTTGGAACCGTCCTGGTCTAGACCGCAGAACTAGAAGCATCATTAATCTATCCATGATCACCGCCTTAAATCGCCCGCATGAGCTCAAGCTTCATGTAAAAGGCGCGATTAATAATGGCCTAAGTAAAGAAGATATTCAGGAAGTATTTTTGCAAGCCGCAATTTACTGTGGAGTACCTGCCGCCATTGATAGCTTTAGATGCGCGAAAGAGGTCTTTGCTGAGATGGGGATCTAAAGGCGGGGGTAGAGCTGGGTAGAACAGGAAGATTTGGCCTGCCCAGCACGATTCGAACGTGCGACCTACGCCTTAGAAGGGCGTTGCTCTATCCAGCTGAGCTATAGGCAGTGTGTACTGGGACTGAAAACTAATACAAAGAGAAAGTGGTCGGAGTACAAGGATTCGAACCTTGGACCCCCTGCTCCCAAAGCAGGTGCGCTACCAGGCTGCGCTACACTCCGACGGAATCGATATTCTACACCGAGATGGTCTACAAGGGCAAATACTGTAAGATTCGGTGCATGGAAGCCTTATTTTTAAGCAGATTGAACAAGCAATTACGGGGGTGGATCGCCCTGAGCTTTTTGCTTGCGAGCTTATTAGGCACTCACTGGATTGGCTTCGCTCACGGCATTGCCCACTCCGGAATCCACCACCAAAGTATTGAACAGAGCTCTGTAGATCAAGTCCCTACTCTTGGACATGGCGCAGCAAGCTGTCATCTGCTTGATGCACTGACGCTTGCCGGCTTTGTTGCTTCAGAACCCAATCTTTTCCTTGTGAATCACTTCTTGCATGAAGTGCAATTGGCATCTAACACCTCTTCACTAGCCCGTGTCTATGTTGGGCTGTATCAATCTAGAGCCCCACCTAGCCTCACCCTGTAAATCGTCAGACACGCCAAACTACATTGTTTGGTCTTTAGATTTATTGCGCCGCTGAAGAAGTGGCGTACATCAGGACTGAGGTAAATAAGATGTATCAAATCAATCAGCCATTAGGTAAGCACAAGCTGATCTACATTCTGGTTTTGGGATTCATTAGCGCTACCAGCTTTGCGCAATCCCAGCCCGCTTTTGAAATTACGGCTACCGGCTCTCAAGAAGCTACCCAAAGCATCTTAACGCCGACAAAGATCTTACAAGGCGATGAGCTATTAAATAAATTAGGTAGCACGCTTGGCGCTACGCTTGCTAATGAATTGGGTGTATCAGCAACAGGATATGGGGCGGGATCTTCGCGTCCAGTCATTCGAGGTCTTGAAGGTGCGCGCGTTCAGATTTTGCAGAACGGTTTATCAGTTGGGGATGTTTCCAATATCTCGCAAGATCACGCCGTTGGAAACAATATGCAAAATGCCCATCAAGTTGAAGTCTTACGGGGTGCTGCCGCCCTACTCTATGGCTCAGGCTCAAGTGGTGGACTTGTTAACGTTGTGAATGATCGCATCCTGACCAACTTACCGGATAGACCTACAGGCGCAATCAATACCAGCTATGAAACTGTGAATAATGGCAGGGCCGGAGCGGTGGAAGTAGATGGTGCTTTTGGTTCAGTAGCAGTGCACGTTGATACTGCCATTAATAACGCCAATAACTATCGCATTCCAGGGTATGCGAACCAAGGCGGCCCAAACCAAGAATGGTCAATCAATCCGGGGGAGCCGCAAAGCGTTCCGTACTCTGGTAAGTTACCCAATTCATTTAGCAATCAAAATAATTTAGGTGTCGGTGTTTCATATATTGGCCAAAATGGGTATACCGGGGTTTCTGTTGAGCGCCTTAATAACAATTACGGCATTCCAACACCGGAAGGTGGCTCGATTAATCAGTCGCAGAATCGATATGACCTGCAACATCAAACGCGTGATCCATTTTCCGGATTCTCCTCCTTCAAATTTAGTGCAGCTAACTCCAATTACAACCATACTGAATTTACCAACACGGGTGAAGCAGCATCTCTATGGAAGAACATCGCCAATGAAGCCCGCTTTGAGTTAGCGCATAACCCAATTGCTGGCTGGAAAGGAACTTTTGGGGCTCAAGTATCGGCTGCATCACTCAATGCAACCGAGGTGGGAACGGGAAGTTATGCAATTGTTCCACCCACCAAGACAAACTCCGGCGCACTCTTTTGGATTGAAGAGGGCAAATGGAATTCTCTGCAAGGCAATCTAGGTCTGCGTTATAACAATGTAGCTCAAAAGCCAAATCTAGGGACGGAGCTAGAAACCCAAAATACAACTTCAGGAAATACTCCGAGCATTACTTTGCAAAATCGCAACTTTAATCTACTGTCTTACTCAGCTGGTGGCTTATGGAACTTTATGCAAGGTCATGGTGCTGGTGTGGCTTACACGGTTTCACAGCGGGCACCAAGCGCACAAGAGCTCTACTCTTATGGCGCTCATGAGTCGACTGCAACTTTTGATATTGGTAATCCCAATCTGAATAAAGAAGCCTCACATAACCTGGAGTTCAATGTACAAAAAATTAGCGGACTCATGCGCGGTAAAGCTAGCCTGTATGCCAATCGATTCAATAATTACATCTATGGCTTCTATACAGGTAGCTCTATTGTTACGACACCGGCGGGTGGAGAAGGTTCGGGATTTAGCGTTGTTACTGCTCAACAAGCGGCAGCAACCATTAAAGGCATTGAAGGTGAGTTGACCTATAACTGGCAACAACATAGTGTGGGTGGACGCGTATTCGGGGATGCCTCTCAGGGCACTTTTGATGCGGGTGGAAATTTGCCACTCCAACCTGCTCCGCGTTTAGGTGCCGAGATAGCGCATCAGAGAAATGGTTGGCTTACCAATGCCACTTATATCTACAGCTATCAACAAAATAGATTGGCCGCATGGGAGCAAGGACCAGCACCAAGCTATAACCTACTTAACGCAGGCATCTCGTATACAGAGCGAGTAAAGGATGTGAACTGGACCATTTATATGAATCTGAAAAACTTGCTCAACGAGCAAATCCGCTATGCCACAACTCCAATGGCAGTCAGACTTTATGCTCCCCAGCCTGGTAGAAGTCTTATGGTTGGGTTGCGGGGTACGTTCTAGGCCTTAGACTATTTCAGATAAGCCATCAGCACTGCACCAAATCCTCCAGAACCTAAGATAACCAATACTGGATTTATTTTGGTTCTGAGGATCAGGTAAAAACTCATCAAAGCAAGTGCTGCAGTAATCCCACCCACCAGAGATGCCTTACCAACGGCATAGACTCCAGAACCCATTAGGCCAATTGAAATAGGCTCTAATGCATTTTGTATAGATCGTCTCCAAGGATTTTCACCAAAATGATTCCAAAGGCGACCTACATAAAAACATAGGAAGCTAGATGGCAAGAAAAAGGAAAGGAGTACCACTCCCGCCCCAACTAGCCCGGCAACTTGATAGCCAATGACTAGAACCATCAACATATTGGGTCCAGGCGCTAATTGGCCAATACTGTAGATGTGAACAAATTGAGTATGGTCAATACCAAACTGATGCGCCAGCAGTGTTTGCATCTCAGGCAATACCGCAGTACCTCCTCCTACCGCCAAAATAGAGAGCAAAGAAAAACTGAGTACCAACTGAATCAATGAACTCACTTTTTTGCACTCGGCCGATAAAGATAAAGAGAAATCGGCGCCATGATCAAAATCACATAGGGCAAAGATAGCTTCATAACACTCATTAACAGAAAAGTAGAAATGATGATGAGCAAAGACTTTAAACGTCGCCAGTGATCACTGCCAATTTTGTAGGTAATGGCCGCTAAAAGACCTGTTGCAGCTGCCGCAATGCCGGCTAAGACAAAATTCATCAGGGGGTGATCAGCAGCGCCAACATAAATGATGCCAATGAGCAAAACAAAGATGGATCCCGGCAGAATTAATCCTAAGCTTGCTATCAACGCACCTAGAAATCCACGAAAATGATCACCTGCAAGCACAGCTAAATTGACGGAGTTAAGTCCTGGCATCGTTTGACTAATAGCTAGATAGGCCATGAATTCATCGGCTGAGAGCCACTTACGCTTCTCGACCAATAAGATCCGTTCATAAGCAATGATTCCACCGCCAAAACTAACGGCGCCAACAATGAGAAATTGAATAAAAAGATCCAATAATTGTGGGGTCTTTTTAACACTTAACCCAACATCAGCTTTCATGCTTACTCCGGCTTTCCATAGACTAAAGCCGTTTTTGTGCTTCCAATCTCAAGCCAGCTTGATAGTTCAATCTGAAGTTTTTTAAAAAACTTATCTGCTCGTTTATGAGCCTTTGCCTGACCTCTATTCGCATCGTTAACGCGATATGAAAAAGCAAGCTCACCAACAATCGGGTCGCCTACACTTTTCATCCAAATCGCTATCTCGCAATGCGCCTGAACACCATCACCAAAAACTAAATTCCCAATTGGCAAGCATGCTTCTAGAATTTTATTCGTGCGTCCGCCAACAATGCGAAGAGGCTCCTGCTTGTTAATAGATAGAGCGCTTAAACCAGGAAAGAATTTAATGGCGCTAGCAAGAGACCGATCAAACAAACTATCGATAGGTACCGCATCAAGAATTGCGTTGTTCGAATAAATTGATCTTGTTGAGCCCAGGGCATCGCCCCTCAGAATCTCTTCCTTGAGGCGCAATCTGGATTGAATGCTTTTCTTTGGCGACGGATCAAATCGATGGGATTGGGCAAGGTCTTGAGTCCGGCACTTTAGGGTTACTTCACACCAATCATCGACCCAGATGTTTTGTCGTGATTCGCGGACGCGCAGAATAATATTGTTGCGCCGAAAATCTTCGCCGGGAGTATCGTAAAAATAGATATTACGTAGCCCTGTAGTAGCGTTATCCAGATGGAAAAACTCTACTTTACTTTTCTTGCAAAACTGAAGGATCTGATCACTTAAAGCGGTAATCCTGCTTCTTCGATCAAGACCCTGTGGTTTGATGAGAAGCTTAAATTCTCTATTGGTAATTGCCAGCTTAGATTTCATTCGGTTAACCCCTCATGTTCATGAGAGGTTAACACTATCTAAGCAAGATCAGTAGATCTCGGGGACGTACATTTCCTTGGGAACCGGACCCCTCAAGTAGTCTGGATTATGGACACGGGCTGGCAGAGTAATTTCTGGATGATCAATCTCTTTGTAAGGAATCTGATCAAGTAGATGGGAGATGCAGTTTAAGCGCGCCTTCTTTTTATCGTTTGCAGCAACAACCCACCATGGTGCCTCAGGGATATTGGTGCGCTCTAACATGGTCTCTTTTGCCTTTGTGTAGGCTTCCCAGTGACGACGTGCATCGAGATCCATTGGGCTTAACTTCCACTGCTTCAAAGGATCATGGATACGCATCATGAAGCGGTTGTACTGCTCATCATCTGAAATTGAGAACCAGTATTTAATTAATATAATCCCAGAGCGAATGATCATGCGCTCAAACTCGGGAACCGTGCGTAAAAATTCTTCGTACTCATCATCAGTACAAAATCCCATGACCTTCTCAACACCGGCCCGGTTATACCAGCTGCGATCAAAGAGAACGATTTCACCGCCTGCGGGTAAATTGGATACATAACGCTGAAAATACCACTGGGTCTTTTCACGTTCGCTAGGTGCGGTCAGCGCGACTACTTTACAAACACGGGGATTGAGTCGCTGGGTAATACGTTTGATAGCTCCGCCCTTACCCGCAGAATCGCGGCCTTCAAACAACACAGCCACCTTGAGTTTATTTTCAACAACCCAATCTTGGAGCTTTACTAATTCACCTTGAAGACGAAATAACTCCTTAAAGTAAACGTTTCGCGGAATAATAGAGCTACTGCCACCGTCCTGCGACAGGCGATCATCATCGAGCTCCATTTCGAGCTCTTCATCCATGCTATCCAAGATTTCTTCTTGTGCACGCTGATACCACTCAGCCATCTCTTTGTGTTTTGATGTCATTTTTTCCTCAAACCGATACTAGCTTTGTATCCCAAGGATATGACACTTTTATTACAAATGCAGCTAAATGGTCTTTGCAATCAGCTCCTGAGCATGGGCTGCTAGCTGCTTCCTATCCAAGGATGGCTCTAAGTCATGCTCGTAAGGTGGCAAAACTGTCAAAGTGGCCTGCAAATCACGCGTACTCAGAATGTTCGCCATCGACTCCAACAAACCCATATCACCAACGAAGGCTGGGGCTTCACTTCGCTCTCCAGTGGACTTGGAAATATATTGGATCGCCAAAGGAAAAACTGGAGCCCGTGAAACAATTGCCGCCTCAAATAAATTGGGCCTGAATGGTAAAACACACTCTCCAACGGTAGAAGTGCCCTCAGGAAAGATACAAATCGATTCAGTTTGCAAAACCTCCGCCATTTGACCAACCACCAGCCTTGCATGGCGAGAACTATCCCGACGAATAAATACAGTGCCAAGCTGTTTAGCCATCCAGCCAAATACTAGCCACCCTTCTACTTCCGACTTAGCTACAAATCTAATGGGCTTGAATGCATTGATGACATGAATATCTATCCATGAGATATGGTTAGATGTCATTAGATACGGAGAATCCATTAATAGCTGATCCCCCTGAACGGACAGATGGATGTTAAATATTTTTAAGAGCCGCTTTGACCATGCTTGAATTTTTTGATCTTTCTGAGGTCTCTTGAGAAATGGGAAGACAAAAGAGAGAGTGCAAACCCCACTAACAACGTGTGCCCCTATTTGAAGCCAAAGCCAAATCTTCAAAAATTTAGAGGCCTGTTGCAATTTGATATTTAGCGGTAATTTATTCATATAGAAGCAACAATATAAATCAAGTCATTAAACTGACTTAAAAGTGTCATGATGCATACATAATGAGTAGGCTTAATGCTTAATCATGATGCATTACAGAGCTATCTGGATTTCAGATGTACACCTAGGAACATCAGGGTGTCAGGCAAACTACCTCCTCGATTTCTTAAAACACAATGAGGCTGATAAATTTTATCTAGTCGGTGACATTATCGACGGCTGGCGCCTTAAGCAATCATTTTATTGGCCTCAAGCCCACAATGACGTAGTCCAAAAGCTATTACGTAAAGCCCGAAAAGGTGCCGAGGTCATTTACATCCCCGGCAATCATGACGAAGCTGCACGCCAATACTTCGGCATGTCTTTTGGCGATATTAAAGTTCAAGAAGAGGTTATTCACACAACGCTTGATGGTAGAAAACTTTGGGTAACCCATGGCGATCTATTCGATGGCGTGATGCAATATGCAAAGTGGCTAGCTTATGTTGGTGACTCTCTGTACTCCTTTATTTTGTACATCAACCGCTATTTCAATATGTTGCGCGTCAAGATGGGCCTGCAATATTGGTCTCTTTCGCAATACTTAAAACATCAAGTTAAAAACGCAGTAAGTTACATAGCCGATTTCGAGCACATCATGGCTAGAGAAGCGCGTTTACGCGATTGTGATGGCGTGGTGTGTGGTCATATCCACAAAGCTGAAATTCGTGAGATCGATGGACTCCTTTACTGCAACGATGGCGATTGGGTTGAAAGCCTTTCTGCGCTTGTTGAAACGACAACCGGCGAACTCAAAATCATTTACTGGACTCACATCAAGGGCGACCCAGTTGTAAGCCCCGAAATTACTCTCCAACCCGTTGTTGAATCTCTCATTAAAGAGGCTGCCTTATGAAAATTATGATCATTACTGACGCATGGGATCCACAAGTAAATGGAGTGGTGCGAACACTAAAACAAACTCGTGCTGAATTGATTGCGATGGGTCATGAGGTTGAGATGATCACCCCAAATGGATTCAAATCAATTCCTTGCCCTACTTACCCAGATATTGCCCTCTCCCTATTTCCAGGAAAGGAAGTAGCTCGACGCATTAAAGAATTCGCTCCAGATGCAATGCATATTGCAACGGAAGGGCCTCTAGGTTTATCAGCACGCTCTTATGCGGTGAAGAATAGGCTTCCATTCTCAACCGCCTATCACACTCGTTTCCCTGAATACGTCAAGGCCCGCACAGGTATCCCGCTCGGCATCACCTATGCCTTTATCCGCTGGTTCCACGGTCCATCTATGGCAGTAATGGCACCAACGATTGTGGTGAAGGACGACCTTGAGAAATATGGCCTATCAAATGTTGTACTGTGGTCACGTGGCGTGGATTTGGATATCTTCAAAATGCAAGACTCCAAAGCCCTCAATACTGCTCACCCCATTTTTCTCTACGTTGGCCGAGTTGCGGTTGAAAAGAATATCAACGCCTTTTTAGAGATTGATCTTCCAGGCTCTAAATGGGTTGTTGGTGATGGCCCAGCCATGGCCGGCATCAAGGAAAAGTATCCTGACATCAATTATCTTGGCGTCTTGCAACAACATGAATTAGCCAAGGTTTATGCGGCAGCTGATGTATTTGTATTTCCAAGCAAGACAGATACCTTTGGCTTGGTTTTACTCGAAGCCATGGCCTGCGGCACGCCAGTAGCTGCCTATCCAGTAACCGGCCCAATTGATGTTCTAGGAAGCTCGCCAGCTGGTGCAATGCATGAAGATCTCCGGGAGGCCTGCCTACAGGCCCTGAAAATTCCTCGCGAGGTCGCTAGAGCACATGCCGAGAAGTTCTCATGGCGTGCAGCATCTGAGCAGTTTGCAAATCACCTTAAGCCAGTACCGTCAACAGAAGTTCACATTACAGCATTAGCCTAGAGTTTATTTTGACTACACCTTACAACATTAATCAAAATCCGCACAAAGGAAATCGCGGGTTCACTCGAGCCTGGTATGCAGCAAAAAATTCTTGGTGTGGGTTTGTATACGCATTCAAAGAAGAGAGTGCATTTAGACAGGAATTGACTTTACTAACCGTACTCTCTCCTATCGCATTTTTCTTGCCTATTAGCCCTCTTGAAAAATGCGTCCTCATTTCTTCATTGATTATGGTTTTGGTTGTTGAGCTCCTCAATTCCAGCGTTGAAGCAGCAATTGATCGGATCTCATTTGATCACCATGATCTCTCCAAAAGAGCTAAAGATTTTGGGTCGGCCGCTGTCATGCTATCCCTTCTCATTGCAACTGCTTTCTGGGCAACGATTTGCATACCGCTTGTCATCAATTAGTCATGCAGTGCACTTACGATCTAAAGATACATATCAAGGAAAACTATGTCTGACATTCCAAACCCATTAGGCGCATTCGATATCTTCAATTCCCGTTTTGAAGGTAAACCAAGAAAATTAAAGAAACACAAAGCTGAAGCACTAAAGAAGTTATTTTCTAAAAAGATAGCTAAAAAGCTATTTGGCAAAAAATTTGCCTTGCGTACTCGCACTGAATTAACAGCGATAGAGCCAGTACAAACCGATAAGGCAATTGCAAAACCTAAGCGCCCTGCATTTCAAATTACTTGGGCAAGCAATCCAAGTGAAATTAAAGAAGCTCAGCGCTTGCGCTACAAGGTATTTGCAGACGAGATGGGCGCAAACCTACCAGCCAATTCTGAGGGTCTCGATGTTGATGAGTTTGATGCCTATTGCGATCACCTCCTAATTCGTGATCAAGAATCGCTCAAGGTAGTGGGAACCTATCGAGTTCTCCCACCTCATAAAGCTATGGAGATTGGTCGCCTGTACTCTGATTCTGAGTTTGATTTAACACGCTTAAATCACTTACGCCCGAAGATGGTTGAGCTTGGCAGGTCTTGTGTTCATGCCGATTACCGCTCTGGGGCAGTCATTATGGCTCTTTGGAGTGGTTTGGCTCAATATATGCAAAAGCATCATTATGAAATCATGTTGGGTTGCGCGAGCATCCCAATGGCTGATGGCGGTCACTTCGCTGCAAGTCTCTATAACTCTCTAAGTAATGAGCAAATGGCGCCAGTAGAGAATCATGCATTCCCTCGCCTACCCTTGCCCCTTGACCGACTAAACGGTGGTCTGGAAGTGGAGCCACCACCTTTGATTAAGGGCTACCTCAAATTAGGCGCCAAGATTTGTAGTGCACCCGCATGGGATCCAGATTTTAATACTGCAGACGTTTTAACAATGCTGCGTCTCTCAGAAATTAATCCACGTTACGCTAAGCATTTCTTGGGCCTATAAGAAAGCTGGGGGGCTCAGAAAACCCCCTAATGAATTACTTCAAACTTACTTTGTATGGCCGGCCGATACGATCCCATTCGGCCGCTTCTTTTAGTAGACTAAATTCAGTTAAGGGATGCTCTCTTGCCCAGTCCTTCGAGAGACTAACCAAGTAAGATCCATCATGCTCAGATACTTTAACTTTGGGCAAATTGGCATCACTTCTGCCTCGGCATAGAGCCTGAGCCAGACGCAAGCAAAACAACATGCGCCAATCTTTAAAGCTAGGGTTATTAGCTAACTTTCCCAACTTTCCAGTATGTCCTATTAAGAGCGCAGCCAGTCTGGCTTGATCGTTCTTAGAAAATCCTGGCATATCTGCATTTCCAGCAATATAAGCAGAATGCTTGTGATAACCGTTATGAGAAATCGACAGGCCAATTTCATGAAGGTTTGCAGCCCACTGAAGCAGGGCAATGTTATCGGATCTACTTTCAGAATCAGGCTTGGGTAGTTGAGCTAAAAATTCTGCGGCATAGTGCCCTACTCGCTTTGCCTGATCCCGATCTACAGCATAGCGTTGCATAAATTGCTCTACTGTCACGAAGCGCATGTCGTCATGTTGCGAGCGCCCCAATAAGTCATAGAGGACACCAACACGTAAGGCGGCATCAGTAACTTCCATACTCTCAATGCCAAGCTCATCAAAGACGGCAATCATAATCGCCAGACCGCCAGGCCAAACGGCACGACGATCATCTCTAAGACCAACTAACTCAACTTGGCTGATGTGATCATATTTGAGGAGATGTTTTTTCATGGCTCTGAGGCCATCACGCGTGATTAATCCGCTGGCGCCATTAACCCGACCCATAGTCAGACCTTCGTCGACATGGCAATTAAAATTATTTTCAGCAATCAAATCAGCCAAGGCACGTGCTGTGCCAGATGAGCCAATGACCTGCTTCCAGCCGCTTTTTAAATAAGCACCCGCAATCACCTGAATCTCACGGCGCGCAGCCAACTCCGCCTCCTTAAAGGCATGCGCATCGATATTACCTTTTGGGAAAAAACGCAAGCTGTGGGAGACACAGCCAATGTAAAGACTTTCCATCAGCTTTGGCTCGTATCCCTTGCCAATGATCAACTCAGTCGAGCCACCGCCAATATCAACTACTAAACGATTTCCCTGGACCGCCGAAACCTCATGGGCTGCCCCAATATAAATTAGTCGAGCCTCTTCTACACCGGCAATCACCTCAATAGGAAAGCCGAGAGCCTCCTCAGCATCCCGAACAAAATTCGAGGCATTTTTGGCCACGCGCAAAGTATTGGTAGCAACTGCTCGAACCCTGGAGGGGTCAAAACCGCGAATACGCTCCCCAAAGCGATGAATAGCGGAGATACCACGCTGATAGGCGTCATTGCCCAATAACTTGCTATCAGTCAATCCAGCCGCAAGGCGGACAGATTCGCGCAGCGTATCAATGGGGCGGAGCTGAGTACCAGATGGTGTCTTAACAACCTGGGCCACCAACATGCGAAAACTATTGGAACCTAAATCGACAGCTGCGACTAAGTCAGAGGATTGTTTTCCGGAGAAGTCTTTAAAAAGGGTCAAAATATTCCCAATAACTAAGCTAATTTATTTGAATATGTCTATTTTATGAAGATAACGTGACACATTCATGAAACCAAGCAGTAGTCTACTGGTAATTATCTAAGCCGCTAAGTTTTGCTCCGAGCTTGAGCAATCAAGACTACCAAAACTACAAAAAATACAGCAATCACCAGACTTTGGCTTAAGAATGATGCTGCAAGACGGGCAGCGATAGAGGTGCTGAGAATATCCACTGGGGATTTCAAGAATCTCATGACCTTGGCAGGTAGGACAGGTAATGATGGAGTGCTGGTTTTTAGATAAAGTATTCACCTTTTGAATACTGAACTCCTAATGTTTCAGGAACAAGACAACGCGATATGAAAGGGAGAGGAATACTAGTCAGTTGTGCTTGGACTCCAGAATGCTTGACTAACGTAATCTAGACCAGCTAATTTAGCAATCAACCCATCCATTTGAAGGCCATCAACTGCTGTAGCGGTCAATACCGCCTGAATCTCGACATCATCATTACCAAACTGATGAACCTCAATATCCCGAGTTTGATATCCAGCAGCTTCTAGGGCCTCAATAAAGTACTTTAGAGCTATTTTTTGGGAATATTTTGGAGTAATGATGTAAACGGAATTTGTAACCTCAACAGACTCTGTGTCTAGAGGTTGGCTATTAATCAGGCCCACCATGGGGCGAAGCAATGTATTTGCAGCTAAAACAAATAATGTAGCCAAGGCTGCCTCCAAAATCAGGTCTGCACCAGCCAGCGCACCCACCGCTCCAGAACCCCAAAGCGTGGCCGCGGTATTGATTCCGCGGACATTGCCCTCTTCGCGCATGATGACGCCAGCGCCCAAGAAACCAATGCCCGAAACAACATAGGCCATAACGTGTACGGCGCCCTCATGCCCCACCAATCTATTTGCTGCATCCACAAATATTGCGGCCCCTAAGGCGACCAGAATGTTGGTCCTTAAGCCTGCGGTACGTTGACGAAATTGGCGCTCAAGCCCAATGAACCCACCAAAAATAAAGGCAGCCGAAAGACTGACAGCCGTGTCAGCCAACGAGATCAAGTTAATATTATTTAAGGACTCCATCAAGCTAAGACGCTCATTTAGATTTACTACTTCCTAGACCTAGGGTATCAACCATAACCCTAAACACCTCGGTGTTGTCCATAAAGCCCCGAAACTTTTCTGATCCCGGACCCATGGCATTAAGTACAGCGTCATCTGCGGTATGAACACCAACCGCTTGGTTTGAAGGCAAATTGCCTGGCATATGGATTGCATCCTCTTGCATCTGAATGTACTTAGGATTGGCGACATACTTGCCCGCCTCATCTTTCACTGCCGGCTTAAACGTAGCGTCAAGCTTAGGATGAAGGGTCTCATAGTGATCAGGATAATTTCCATAAAAGAATGCCAAACGCTTTGAGACATCAATCTGGTTTGGATAACCTTCCACGTTGGCCTTAGGGTAGTTTGGATAACCCGCCTCTGCGTACACACCAACCTTTTCCCGCAAAGGTCCTGGCTTAGCATCATGAACAACACCGCTAATAGATCCACTGTGCGTATGATCTGGGGTTACGATAATTAATGTATCGGGATGGGTTTTTGCAAAGTCTTTAGCAATTTGCACAGCATTACTCAACATGATGGTGTCAAAAGCTGCACGCTCCCAATCCAAGGGGTGATTAAACTTATCAATCAAGGCAGCCTCAACCATCAAGAAAAAACCATTTGGGTTTTTGGATAGCACATTGATGGCAGATCTTGTCATATCCGTTAGGTCAGGTTGATTTGGATACTGTTCGACAGTATTCTTCTTCAAAAAGAATCGGTCTAGCGATCCATCCATATTGTCCGGATGAAAAACGCCAAATAGTTTTTTGGTGCTTGCAGCATTTCCAGTCTTAATTAATTCCTCTTTATCAAAGCTAATCTCATAGCCATTAGTTTTAAATTGTTCGACAAGATTTTTCTCATCCTTGCGCTTTGAACCCTTGCTTGACTGAGGATAAAAATAAGCGGAGCCACCACCTAAAATGACCTCTGCCCCACTTGCCAGAAGTTGATCGGCAATATAGGATTTATCAGCCCGTCTTCGGGTGTGGGCAACCATCGCGCCAGGAGTGGCGTCTTGAAGCTCGGCATCTGAAACTATGCCAACTGACATTTTTGTTTTACGCTTGATTAATTCTGCGATTGTCTCAACCTTCGGATGAGACAAGTTATCTGAAGCCCTGGAAACATAGACGCCCATTGCATTCACAGCAGTCTTGTGACCAGTTGTGTATGCACTCATTGAGTTTGCCGAATCCGTTATCAAAGAATCAGAGCCGGATGTACCGATCAATGCAGTATTGGGCATATCGTCGAATGACAGCTTGCCTTGATATTTCCCCTCAGAGATTCCTTTTGAAAATACACGCGCTGAAGTTCGATTGGCAATAGTCATACCATCGCCAATAAATAGGATGACATTCTTAACCCTCTTCGGTCCGCTAGCATATACATCCCAGGAAACCTGTAAGGCTTGTTGGCTAGATTTTGCAGTCAGGACGTATTTTCCAGCCTGATTTAATTGAACATCACGATAAATTAAGGAGCTGCCCTTGCCTGATTCATTGGGAATGAAAGTGGGCCGCTGTTTAACAAGCTTAGTAATTGGAGCCCCATTCAGCTGGATATCTAACTCTTCCGGTGTAGATATGCCATCGAACTCAATTTTGATATCAAATTGGGACCCTAGCAAAATTGCCGCATTATCAATGGGATAAAGCGCTGCTGCACTCGCTACACCTAATTGCAACGACAGCATTAATAAGGCGACCGAGCGAGATAAATTAAACATGTCCATTGGCAGATAAGGGGATTAAGGGATGCTTTGATGTCATTTTGCTATTTTGCAAACTTAATACGGTGATGAATACTTTGGAGTCGCTCCTTGATCTCAAATCGATCAAGCTTGTCTATGGGCAAGTCCATTAGCAACTCAATTCGATTGCGTAAGCCCATTTCTACCTGCTTAAAAGCATGGAGCATTGCTTCATCACCATCCTCAACTGCGGCAGGGTCTGGAAAGCCCCAATGCGCGGTTGATGGATGCCCAGGCCAATATGGACAATCCTCACCTACTGCGGAGTCACAGAGAGTAATAATAAAGTCCATCTTGGGGGCACCTTCGCGTCCAAACTCATCCCAACTTTTACTTCTCAAAATCTCTAACGGGTAACCCATCGGCTTAATTAACTCTATTGCCATGGGATGCACTACACCAACTGGTTTTGCCCCAGCTGAATAGCCAATAAAGCGGCCGTGACTGAGTGTCGTGGCTAAAGCCTCAGCCATAATTGATCTTGCGGAGTTACCAGAACAAAGAAATAGAATGTTTTGTGTGTGACCCATATCGACTAGCAATTAGATCAACTCATCTAATTGCAATGCGTATCTTTTATCTACTAAAAATACGTTTGCACGAGATTCCACCTTAAAAGCCTTATGCTCTAATAGACCCTCTTTAGGATTGCTATCTTCTAAGCCCAATTTCGCCTCATGCGAACGAAATATCGTTGCTAAATTCATATTTGTCCTGTAATCCATGGCTATCACCCTTTGTGTAAAAAAATGACGATGACCCATCATAGGAGTTGAATATTTCAGTTTGATTAATAAGGATAAGAATCACGCCCATCCATCAATAAATAGGATTATTTCTTCAAGATGTAACAAAGAATGATTATTTTGAGAGCTTTAGAAATCCTGCCGTCAATTGATACGATTCGCCGCTTTCCTGTTGATTTTCATTTCCCTCTCCGGAAATGCCTTTGAGCCTCTCAATACAGATGATGCGGGAACTGTTGCCGAGGGATTGAATCAAATTGAGCAGTATTTTTTCAAAACTGCAACGCATGGTGGTGGCACCGCCTCAACAGTCGACATCATTACACCTGGAGAGGAGTACTTTGGCGGAGGAGGAGCAAAGGCCTTCCCCCTCACATACACAAGGGGTTTAAGTAAAAACGTTGAGGCTTCTATCGGAGCGACTTATTTCTCAATTCCTCGAGGAAATTACTCGCCAATATCAAATAAAGTCTTAGCTGTGAAATGGCGGTTTTTAGAGGCTGAGGATGGGCTATGGGCGCTTGCAATTAAGCCAAGCTTCACCCTGCCTGGATCAACTCAACAGCAAGTTCATGGCTTAGATCTGGCTTTACCAAGCTATGGCCTCAATCTTATTAGCTCTCACTACTGGGATGCACTTGAAATACATCTCAATGCCTCATATATGAAATCCCCCTACAACACCAATTACGCAGTAGGTACAGGCCCACCAACCAATAGAACCAATATTCTCTTTTTTTCTATGGCACCAGTCTGGCGCGCATCGCAAAATATCCGACTTGCACTGGATACGGGCGTCACCACCAACCCACCCAGCTCGGAGCAATACCTTACAAGTTATGCTTTGCTGGCAGCAATTATTTCTGTGTCGGATGAAGTCGACATCGGCCTGTCGTATATGCGCAGCGCTGCCAATATGGGGATAGTCATTAGCAACTCGGGAGTTAGCGCTTCCCGCTCTGAAATTGGATTTACCTGGAGATATTAACTGCCCAAACGGTGACCTATATAACGATTTCTATATGACACTCTAATATCGCGCCAAATAATAAAAGCTTTAATTAGGAATTTTTTCATGGTGACTGGGCCTCAAATTGTTATCGCTTCATTAGCGATTGGACTAACTCTAAGGATTTATTAAGTCAGCATCATGTCAGCATTAAAACGAAATAGACAAACATCATCCCTACAATCAGCATACTCAGATAAAAGCCTTCAATTAATGACTCAAACTCCAACCCACCCCTTTCCTATTAATGGCGTTGTATTTGCTTGGGCAATGACATCCTCCGGGAAAAATCATGAGATCCCCCTATTCGATATTGCTGATGCTCTGAATGATCCAGAGTTATCCGTTTGGCTACACCTCAACTTAGCGAACTCACAGGTGCAGCGCTGGTTGAAAAATACACCCCTAATACCAGATCGCGTCGTGGAAATGATTGATGAAGGCGTTACTCGCAGTCGACTGGAGCGTATTGAAAAACTGGATGACTGCCTACTGATGGTGATGAATGACTTTCATCAAGAATTCGGCGATAAAGAAGGTGATTCAAATCTTGGCACTTTATGGGCCATCCTTACTCCACGCTTAATGATCTCCCTCAGAAACAATCCCCTGAGAACAACCGATCGATTGCGCTCGGACCTTAGAGATGGGTTATTAAATCCCTGCTCTGCAATCGAACTCTTTCATGAGTTGATTGATTTGCGTGCGGAGTATCTCAGAACATTATTAATGCGCTTGTCTGAAACGATGGATGATCTCGAGGAAATATTACTGAAGGGGAAAGAATTACCAGAGCACGAATATCTTGGCAGAGTTCGCATTCAATGTAGCCGTCTACGTCGACAGTTCTCACCAGAGTTGATCGCGTTAAATCGCCTACAGAAAAGATTGCCCTACTGGTTTTCCGATGAAGACAAATATCGCCTTAATGATGATCTGGACTTACTATCTTATCTAGTTCAGGAAATTTCTAACCTGTACGATCGAGCCAAAGTATTGCAGGATGAACAAGCTGCTCATGTCGCTGAATTTAATGCCAGAAACCTGCAGGTTCTCTCTGTAATGACCGTAATCTTTCTCCCAATGACACTCATTACTGGAATTATGGGTATGAATATGGAAGACTTGCCCGGTATTAAAGAATCGTTTTACATTGTGATGGTACTCATGGCTATGGCTGGTGCAGCCGTTTATCTTTCCCTCAAAATGAGAAAAATTATCTAACTGTTCTATTGAAAAGACGTCCATACTGGAAATATATGGAATATCTAAATCTTTATGGGGAAATGGCTTTACGCCTCTCCTTAGCTCTATTTGCTGGAATTGTCCTAGGCTTAAACCGTTGGGTACACCACAAATCCGCAGGCATTAGAACCCACTCCCTGGTGGCTATCGGCTCAGCCACTGCGGTGATGTCAATTGGATATATAGGAAAAACCGATACCCAGGCATTGAGTCATGTACTGCAAGGCCTGATTACGGGCCTTGGTTTTCTTGGGGCTGGCGTCATCATCCGGGAAAGCAGCACTCAAAAGGTTCATGGCTTGACTACCTCTGCCAGTATTTGGTCCTGCGCGCTGATTGCCGCAGCATTTGGCGCAGGCGAACTGGTGCTGGGCGCTATGGCTCTGTGCGCCATACTCATCACCCTCGTTATTGGAGGGCCGCTAGAACGACTTCTTGGTAGGGTTACAGGGCTTAAACGAAGTTCAGAGATTTCGGGTGATCCTGACTAGTAAAACGGTTCGCTAAAAAGACATTTTTGTCATATTACTTTGCTAGCATTAGTGCGTTCTAATTAACTTATCCGGAAATCCATGAGCGCATATAAATATGAAGATGCTGTTAAACAGCTTCAGGAGTCAGGTGCTATTGGCTTACAAGACTTTAAAAATTTGTCCTATGAAGATCTGCATGAACTTCTTGAAGAGATCAAGGTTTGGTGTCTTTATGCAAACGGCAAGTTAGATAAGCTTCCCAAAGAATCCAAAAAGAAAAAAGGTAAAGACAAGAAAAAAGATAAGAAGGATTAATACCCTTAACTATCTAGGTGTGCGATTCTCTCTTTAGGGAAGCGCAGTGTAAAAGTACTTCCCTTACCAGGAGTGCTTTCAATAATTAATTGGGCTTGATGTCGATTGGCAATATGCTTAACAATCGCAAGCCCTAAGCCGGTACCTCCTGTGTCACGAGACCGGCTTCGATCTACTCGATAAAAACGCTCAGTTAAACGTGACAAATGCTCAGAAGCAATTCCTGGACCCGTATCCGTTACAGAGAACTCCCCTTCACCCTGTGCATTGATGCGCCAGTTTGCGCTAATTGAGGCAATGTCGGGCGTATAACGAATAGCATTAGAAACCAGATTACCAAATGCGGAGAGAATTTCCCGCTCTTCACCCATTAAATTATCGGCACTAGAAACATCAAAGTTAAATGCGTGGCGACCTTGGGATAAAGCCTCCGCATCATTTTTTAGCAATGCCATTAAGGTTGGGATTTGGATGAGTTGCATTGGGGCTGGCAAAGTATTGGCCTCAAGATTAGCCAAAGTTAATAAGTCCTCTACTAGACTTTTCATCCTTTGAGCTTGCGACATCATCATTTCAAAATACTGATGCTGCTGAGCCTTATCTAAATCCAATGACTGCATCGTCTCTAAAAAACCCATCAATACCGTGATTGGTGTGCGCATCTCATGGGAGACATTGGCCACAAAATCACGACGCATTGCATCCGCCTTCTGCAAATCCGTGACATCCTGCACCAATAAAAGATGTCTCTTATCGCCGAAAGGAAAAGCCTGCAACATTAAGCTCAAATTTGCTTTGGGGCCCATGCGCTCCAGCAAGAGAGGCTCTTCAAATTGGCGCTTATATAGGTACTGAACAAATTCGGGTCGACGTATCAGGAAGTTCACCCTCTGCATTACGTCCCGCTTAAAGTTGAGTCCAAAAAAACGCTCAGCAATTGCGTTGCACCATTCAATCTGATCCTGATCATCCAGCATCAGGATGCCATTAGGCGATGCCTGAAAAGCCTCAATAAATCGATTGTGTTGCTTTTCAATGGATCGAATTTGTTGCTTTAAACCTCTTACCAATCTTTGAATGCGAAAAAAAATCTCTTCCCAGTAGCCACTTGGCAAAGACATGCTTTCTAGGGCGTCCTTTAGAGTGTATTTACGTAGACGAGCAAGATTGATGTATGAATAAATCAGTGGAATTGCAAGAACAGCGATTCCAGCGGCGATGCCAAACAATGGACCAAGATTCGATAAAGCCATTAATCCAGCAAAAAATGCCAAAATAATGAGCAGCGCAAAACGGGTAATTACGGAGAGCATTAGGCAATCTTAGAACATCTGAGCCAAGAACTTAAAAAACCTTAGCCAGATAGGGTGAAGTTAGGTCTGGGTTGGCATCTTTGTAATGCGATAACCACTTCCACGGACTGTTTCTATATAGCGGTCGCAGTCAGTAGGCGCTAAAGCAGCCCGCAAGCGCTTGATGTGAACATCCACGGTACGCTCTTCTATATAAACCTCATTGCCCCAAACTTTATCCAGCAAGTTGGTCCTTGAATGAACCCTCTCAGGATTGGCCATCATAAATTGCAGCAATCTGTATTCCGTTGGGCCCAGAGATATAGGCTGTGGATCCAGATTTGGCCAAACGGCTGTAATGCGGTGGGAGACAGGGTCAAGTCTTAGGGGTCCAACCGAAAGCGGTCCGGTATCCTCGATTGGAGTTTGGCGGCGCAAAAGTGCCTTTACCCTAGCAACCAGCTCCTTAGGAGAAAATGGCTTGGTCACATAGTCATCAGCCCCAGAATCCAAGCCTAAAACCTTATCTGACTCTTCACTCTTTGCAGTCAACATCAAAATGGGGAGTGATCGGGTGCGCTCATTTGCCCTTAACTCTTTGGCAAATTGAACGCCTGATTTACCTGGCAACATCCAATCCAAGATTAATAAGCTAGGCAATTGATCGCGCATCATATTGAGGGCTACATCCGTCTGCAATGCTTTTTCAACCTCATATCCAGCATGAGTCAGATTGATTGCAATTAACTCAGCAATCGAAGGCTCATCCTCAACAATCAATATTCGGTGAGTCATCAGAGATTCTGCCTTGATTGATTAAGGTTTATTAGCCTCGCGAACCAAATCCTCATGAGGAATATGGCGCACATCAGAGCCTTTAGCAATATAAATCACGAACTCCGCAATATTCTTTGCGTGATCACCAATACGCTCAATCGCTTTAGCAATCGTGAGCATATCGAGTCCTGTTGAAATCGTATGTGGATCTTCCATCATGTAGGAGATCAGCTTACGCACAAAGCCCCTAAACTCTTCATCAATCTGACGGTCTTCTTGAACCACTTCAGCAGCTGCGCTTGTATCTAAACGCGCAAACGCATCCAAACTACGGCGCAATAATGAAATAGCCATCTGACCAGACAAACGAATTTCAGCAACATTGATGTTATGGGTTGCACCAGATTCGATTAAACGCTTAGTGCGCTTAGCAACACGCTCGGCCTCATCGCCAGCGCGTTCTAAATTGGTGATCGCCTTAGACACAGCCATCACCAAACGTAAGTCACGAGCCGTTGGTTGACGACGCGCAATCAATTCGGTACAGGCCAAGTCAATCTGAATTTCTAGATCATTAACCGTTTTCTCATTAGCGATAACAACGTTACAAGTATCGATATCCATCTGGGTGAAGGCGCGCATAGCAGTTGAAATCTGCGATTCGACCAAGCCACCCATTTCTAACAAACGACTAGAGAGGGAATTTAAATCTGCATCAAATTGTGATGATAGGTGTTTATCTGGCATTTATTTCTCCAATTAACCAAAACGGCCGGTAATGTAATCTTCTGTTTCTTTACGCTTGGGCTTGATAAAGATTTCGTCCGTCTTGCCATACTCAATCAAACTTCCCAAGTACATATATGCAGTGTAATCGGAGACGCGGGCTGCTTGCTGCATGTTGTGCGTAACGATCGCAATCGTGTACTCATGCTTAAGTTCGTTGATTAACTCCTCAATCTTGCCAGTTGAGATTGGATCCAATGCTGAGGTTGGTTCATCAAGCAAAATAACGGATGGCTTTACAGCTACACCACGAGCAATACACAAGCGCTGCTGTTGACCACCAGACAGTGATAGTCCACTTTGATTGAGCTTGTCTTTTGCTTCATTCCAAAGGGCCGCCTTATTGAGGGCCCATTCAACGCGCTCATCCATCTCAGATCGAGACAGTTTTTCGTATAAACGTACGCCAAATGCAATGTTTTCATAAATAGACATTGGGAATGGGGTTGGCTTTTGGAAAACCATACCGATTCGTGAGCGCAATAAGTTCAGATCCTGACCAGACTCTAAAATATTTTGACCGTAGAAATTAATCTCACCCTCTGCGCGCTGACCAGGGTATAGATCGTACATACGATTGAGAGTTCTCAGAAGAGTAGATTTACCACATCCAGATGGACCAATAAAAGCGGTCACCTTGCCCTCTTCAATATCTAAATTGATGTTCTTAAGGCCCTGAAAGGCTCCGTAGAAAAAATTAAGGTTACGTACCTCAATGGCATTTTTTACTTCTTTAGCGGTTTGGATATTAGTGTTGTCGTTCATTCTGATTCCTTGACTATCGATTGTATTTAAGTCAAACATTGTTTTCATATTGGCCATTAGCTTTGTACTTTTTCACGGAAGACTACCCGGGCGAGAATATTGAGCCCTAATACTGCAAAAGTAATTAGTAAGGCTGCAGCCCAGGCAAGGTCGACCCAGTTATCGTAGGGACTCATCGCAAACTGGAAGATCACCACAGGCAAGTTAGCCATCGGTGCGTTCATATTGGTTGTAAAGAATTGATTATTCAGCGCCGTAAAAAGCAATGGTGCAGTTTCACCGCTGACTCGAGCCAAGGCCAATAAAATACCAGTGATCACACCACTTTGGGCAGCACGTAAAGTGATCATGAAAGCTACTTTCCACTTTGGCGTACCTAAGGCATAAGCAGCTTCACGTAAACTACCCGGAACTAAACGCAACATATTCTCTGTTGTGCGAACTACTACTGGAATAGCAATTAAGGCTAAGGCGATAGTGCCGGCCCAACCAGAGAAGTGACGGACCTGAGCAACCACAATTGCATAGACAAATAAGCCAATAACAATTGACGGTGCTGAGAGCATGATGTCTGTAACAAAGCGCGTTACGGACGCAACCTTGCTTCTATCACCATATTCAGACAGGTATAAGCCAGCTAAAACACCAATTGGGGTGCTGATCAAAGTACAGCTAGCCACAATCATCAAGCTGCCTACAATCGCATTAGCAAGACCACCACCCTCAGATCCTGGCGCAGGAGTGCTGTGCAGGAATACGTCCATATTAATGGAGGAGAATCCCTTAATAAAGAGGATGCTCAAAATCCAGAGGAGGAAAACCATACCAAGCACCATAGCCCCAGTAGAGAGGACCAGGCCAATCTTGTTGGCGCGCTTACGTTTAGCAAAAACTGCTGGATTAATATTGGATAGGCCGTTCATGTTTTAAGTCCTTGCTTTTTCTCCATATTCATCAACATCCACTTAGCAATCGCTAAAACGATGAATGTAATCATGAATAGTGCAAGACCAAGCGCAAATAAAGAGGAGTAATGTGGTCCAAGCTCAGCTTCACCAAACTCATTAGCTAATGTAGAGGCAATTGAGTTACCTGGGGCAAAGAGAGATGCAGAAAGACGGTGGGCATTACCAATCACAAAGGTGACTGCCATTGTTTCACCAAGAGCTCTACCCAATCCAAGCATGACGCCACCAATTACGCCAGCCTTGGTATAGGGAAGAACAATATTTTTTACCACTTCCCAAGTAGTGCAGCCGATACCATACGCCGACTCTTTAAGAACAGGTGGAACGATTTCAAATACATCGCGCATAACTGAGGCAATGAAAGGAAGAATCATCATAGCCAAAATAAGACCTGCACACAGAATACCAATACCGTTAAAAGCACCGGAGAACAAAATTCCTAAACCCGGGATTTGACCCAGTGTTGCCGCTAAGGCTGGCTGAATATACTCACCAAAAAGTGGTGCAAATATAAATAAACCAAACATGCCATAAATAATAGAAGGAACGGCTGCAAGCAATTCAACAGCGGTACCTAGAGGTCTACGCAATGGACCGGGACATAACTCAGTTAAAAATACCGCAATACCAAAGCTCAAAGGCACGGCAATGAGCAGCGCAATCAAGGAGGTCGCCAATGTACCGTAGATCGCGATTAGGCCACCAAATTCACCGTTAACAATGTCCCACTCTTTAGTAAAGAAGAATCCGATTCCAAATTTATCAAGTGCAGGCCAAGCATTAATGATCAGTGAAATGATGATTCCAACCAGCGCAATCAGCACTGATAGAGCAAAAAATTGTGTAATACCGTGAAATAAAAAATCTTGAATACGTTGCAACTTAGCAATCCGAAGGGCTTGAGCCGTGGGCGCTGAGTGCGACTGAGTTGATTCAATCATGATTGAGCTTATTTAAAAATTGAAACAGCCCCACCCTCGGTGGAGCTGTCATATGAGAGACCAATAGACAGCAGTCCCAAACCTTACTTAGTAACCACTTTAGAGAATACATTCTTGCGAATGAAATCTGTAGTGACGTCAGGCATTGGAACATAGTCCAACTCTTCGGCCATTTTCTTACCTTCCTTGAAAGCAAAATCAAAGAACTTAATGACTTCAGCAGCATTAGCTTTGTTCTCTGGATTCTTGTAGATCAAGATGAAAGATGCGCCTGTAATTGGCCATGATTTAGCACCAGAAGCGTTGGTAATAAATGTACCCATACCAGGAATCTTAGACCAATCTGTACCAGCAGCTGCTGCTGCAAAAGTGAGATCGTCTGGCTGTACAAATTGACCGTCTTTATTCTTTAAAGAAACGCTAGTCATTTTGTTTTTCTTGGCATAGGCATACTCAACATAACCAATGGCACCTTTAACACGAGAAACGTTGGCGGCAACACCTTCATTACCCTTACCACCCACTGATGAGGCTGCTGGCCACTTAACCGCTGCACCTTCGCCAACTGCGTCTTTCCAGTTCTGACTAACTTTGGCCAAATAGTTTGTAAAAATTGCTGTGGTACCCGAACCATCGGCACGATGAACTACGGTGATTGGTAAGTCGGGCATCTTCATGCCTGGATTGTTCAACACAATACGCTTATCATTCCAGTTGGTAATTGCACCTTGAAAAATATCAGACAAGGTATCTGGCGACAACTTGAGCTCGTAAGGCTTAACACCTTCAACGTTAATAACGGGGACAACGCCACCAATAATTGCCGGGAACTGAACCAGGCCATCTTTTTCTAGATCATCAAACTTCACTGGGTTATCTGAGGCTCCAAAGTCCACTGTCTTCGCTTTGATCTGTTTAATGCCGCCTGAAGAACCAATGGATTGGTAATTCATATTTGAACCTGTTTTTGCCTTGTAAGCTTCAGCCCACTTTGCATAAATTGGGTATGGGAAGGTGGCACCAGCACCAGTCATATCAGCCGC
This sequence comes from beta proteobacterium CB, assembly GCA_000342265.1. NCBI lineage: Bacteria > Pseudomonadati > Pseudomonadota > Betaproteobacteria > beta proteobacterium CB. Next base: position 779,240 of record CP004348.1, on the reverse strand, counting down.
AAAAGCAACTGGGGCAATTGAAATCGCGCTAATTACTAACGCTTTTTTCAAGAAAGATTTCATGTGGATCGATCCTCAAATAAATACCGCAACATTGCGATATAAGAACGATACGACTAGAGTGTGACTGTTTTGTGACAGCCTTTGTAATACAAATTAATCCAATAAAATCAATTACTTAGATGTTGGCACTAGATCCGCAATACTCTTGGCTGAACTCATAGCCACATTCCCATCTTGAGCCTCTACCATCACCCGCAGGACGGGTTCCGTACCAGAAGCGCGGATAAGCACCCTACCCGTACCCTTGAGATCGCCCTCCACTTGGCTGATCTTGGCTTTAAGGCTGTTGTCTGACTTCCAGTCATAGCCAGCTTTGAATTTGATATTGAGAAGCACTTGGGGGAAGAGTTTTACGGAATCCAGAAGCTGAGCCAAACTCTTCTTAGCCTGACTCATCGCTGCTAGTACCTGTAATGCGGCAATCGTGCCATCACCAGTTGTGTGCTGATCCAAACAAAGCAAATGCCCGGAACCTTCACCACCAATAATCCAGCCTTTTTGTTTGAGTAACTCTAAAACATAACGATCGCCTACATTGGCACGCTCAAACCCAATACCCAAGCCTTTAATCGCATTTTCTACAGCCAGGTTCGTCATGAGAGTGCCCACCACTCCACCAATGGCTTGGCCGCGCTCGATGCGATCTTTTGCAAGCACATACAAAAGCTCATCGCCATTAAATAATCTGCCAGAGGCATCGACCATTTGCAAGCGATCCGCATCACCATCCAAAGCGATGCCAAGATCTGCTTTAGCTTCTTTCACTTTAGCAATTAAAGCTGCTGGCGCAGTTGCACCAAAGCCATCATTAATATTGCGGCCGTCAGGCTGAACACCAATAGAGATGACTTCCGCCCCAAGCTCATGAAAGACATGAGGCGCAATGTGATACGCAGCACCATGTGCGCAATCGACAACCAACTTCATTCCCTTGAGATTGAGTTCACCAGGAAAAGTGGATTTACAAAATTCAATATAACGACCCGCTGCATCATCAATACGAAATGCTTTACCCAGCTCCTTTGAACTTACGCAACCCATCGGTTTTTCTAGCTCAGCCTCAATCGCTAATTCAAACTCATCGGTCAACTTACCGCCTTCGGCAGAGAAGAATTTAATACCGTTGTCTTGATACGGATTGTGCGATGCTGAAATCACCACACCTGCAGATAAACGCAAGGCTTTGGTAAGGTAAGCAACGCCTGGAGTAGGCATTGGTCCGCACAACATGACATCAACACCAGCAGCAGCAAAGCCAGCTTCTAAAGCCGCTTCCAACAGATAGCCTGATACACGTGTATCTTTTCCAATCAGAATCTTGCAGCGCTCGCCGGGCCTTGCTTGACTACTCAGCACCTTGCCGGCAGCATAGCCCAGACGCGTAATGAATTCTGGAACAATTGGAAATTGCCCCACTTCACCGCGGATACCATCGGTGCCAAAGTATTGTTTTTTCATGGGCTTCATTATAAAACTTGTGGGTATTTAACCAAACAAGTCATCCCTGAATCGCTTCCCAGAGCTTTAAGGCGTCGACCGTCTCTTGGACGTCGTGGACGCGGGTGATACGGGCGCCCCGATCAGCAGCCAGAATGGCAGCTGCAATACTCGGCGCTACACGGTCATTGGTATCACGACCGGTTAACTTACCTAGCATCGATTTACGAGACATTCCTGCCAACACTGGATAACCCAATTGGGAGAATTGATCAAAATCAGCCAGCATTTTGAGGTTGTGCTCCAAGCTTTTACCAAACCCAAAGCCGGGGTCGATAGCAATTCTGTTTTTTGCCACACCTTGACTCTCAAGCAAGTGGGCACGCTCTTGCAAAAACAGTTTTACTTCAGCAATTACATCTTGATACTCGGGATCAAATTGCATAGTCTGTGGATCACGTTGCATGTGCATCAATACAATGCCGCACTGCTTGTTTGCATCAGCTTGATCGCTCTCAACCACGGACTCTAGAGCACCCTCTTGTCGTAATGCCCAGATATCATTAACGCAATCGACTCCAGCCTGGAGAGCTTGTCGCATCGTCTCAGCTTTATAAGTATCAATCGATAAGGCGACGCCACAATCTCTTAAAGCCTCAATCACTGGCAAGACGCGATCTAACTCTTCTTGTAACGACACTGGCTCTGCACCTGGTCGGGTGGATTCACCACCAATATCAATCATGTCTACGCCATTAGCAATCATGTGCTCTGCTTGAGCAATGGCATCGCTTGGGGTTCTGAACTTGCCACCATCCGAGAAAGAGTCTGGCGTAGCATTCAGAATGCCCATGACTAATGGGCGCTGACGTTTACTGAAGTCAAAAAGAAAACGCCCGCAACGCCATGTTGCGGGCAGAGTTTGCTTCATCACCTTGCTATTAGCTTGGGGCTAATTAAGCAGTCGCTGGAGCGGCGCCCGCAGCAGGACCCGGCGTACCAGCAGAGTTACCAAACTGAGTTGCTGGTGGTGGCTTAGGAGCGCGTGGCGGACGACCTTCCATGATGTCGGTAATCTGCTCAGCATCAATGGTCTCCCACTCAAGTAAAGCAGCAACCATGGCCTCAACCTTGTCACGGTTTTGCTCAAGAATAGATCTTGCCAAGGCGTACTGACTATCTACCAATGCACGGATCTCTGCATCCACCTTTTGTTGGGTCAACTCAGAAACCGTCTTCGAGCTAGTGCGACCGAACATGCTTTCAGATTCGGTATCGACATAAACCATCGTACCTAAGCTATCGCTCATACCGTAACGCGTCACCATATCGCGCGCCATTTTGGTGGCACGTTCAAAGTCATTGGATGCACCAGTACTCATGGAGTGCAAGAACACTTCCTCGGCAGCACGGCCACCAAACAAAATCGCCAACTCTTCCATCATGCGATCTTTGTATAAGTTCACACGATCAAACTCGGGCAACTGCCATGTCACACCTAGAGCCATACCGCGCGGCATGATGGTGACCTTGTGTACTGGATCTGCTTTGGGTAATACCTTAGCAACTACGGCATGACCGGACTCGTGATACGCCGTATTACGACGCTCTTCTTCACGCATCACTGCAGACTTACGCTCAGGACCCATGTAGATCTTGTCTTTGGCATCTTCAAAGTCTTTCATATCTACGGCACGCTTATTACGACGTGCTGCAAACAGTGCCGACTCATTGACTAAGTTTGCCAAATCCGCACCCGAGAAACCAGGGGTACCACGCGCCAATACGGCCGCATCCACATCTGGATCAATCGGAACTTTACGCATATGTACTTGCAAGATCTGTTCGCGACCACGAATGTCTGGCAAGCCAACGTGTACCTGGCGATCGAAACGACCCGGACGCAATAAGGCGCGATCCAACACATCGGAGCGGTTGGTTGCAGCAACAACGATCACACCGCTATTGCTTTCGAAACCATCCATCTCCACCAGCATTTGGTTAAGAGTCTGCTCGCGCTCATCATTACCGCCACCCATACCAGCGCCACGATGGCGACCAACCGCATCAATCTCATCAATAAAGATAATGCAAGGGGAATTTTTCTTGGCGTTCTCAAACATGTCGCGCACACGTGATGCACCAACACCCACAAACATCTCAACGAAATCTGAACCAGAGATGGAGAAGAAGGGAACTTTTGCTTCGCCTGCGATTGCGCGCGCTAGCAAGGTCTTACCAGTTCCCGGGGGACCAACTAGCAATACACCATGCGGAATGCGACCACCAAGCTTTTGAAACTTTTGCGGATCCTTTAGGAAGTCAACGATCTCAAAGACTTCTTCCTTAGCTTCATCGCAACCAGCAACATCGGCAAAAGTAACTGTATTGCTGTTCTCATCAATCAAGCGCGCTTTGGATTTGCCGAAAGAGAATGCTCCACCCTTACCGCCACCCTGCATCTGACGCATCATGAAGAACCAGAAGCCGATAATCAACAAAGTTGGTCCGAGGTAGTACAAAGCAGAAACCAACATATTTGGCTCATCATCTGCTTTACCAGTCACCTGGACACCGTACTTCATCAAATCACCAACCATCCAAATATCTCCCGGGGAGATGATGGAATATTTATTGCCGTCGTTTGGAGTCACTTGCAGCGTGCGACCTTGGACATCAACTCGTTTTACTTTGCCAGCTTTGGCATCGTCCATGAATTGAGAATACGTGACTTGAGTCTGATCCTTTGGCTTATCGAACTGTTTGAAAACAGTAAAGAGCACCAGACCCACAATGAGCCACACACCGACTTTTTGTAACATATTGCTATTCAAAAGGAGACCTTTGCCGGATTAATCCGGGAGTTAAAGCGGATTGCTATATCTAAGTATTTGATTCTACTACCAGCCTTTTTCAAGGGCTGAGAGCCAATTTATTTAATAAACCCCCTACTTTTGGGGGGTTATTTAGGTGGCTTGAGGTCTCGGCCAAGTAAAAAGATTTCCGAGGACTTCGCTCTAGAGGCTTTTGGCTTTCGAGAGGCTACAGTTTTGAAGACCTTTTTAAAGGATTCTACGATTTGGCTATAGCCACTGCCGTTAAAACACTTAATAAGTAAGGCGCCTTCTGGTTTGAGGTGCTGGACTGAAAAATCTAGAGCGATTTCCGCTAGAAAAGCCATACGAGCAGCATCTGCCACACCCACCCCAGATAGATTAGGCGCCATATCCGACATCACGAGATCGACTTTGCCGCCTGCATCAGCTGGTAAAAGGGCCTCAAGCGCTTTTAAACCCTCATCCTCACGAAAGTCCCCTTGAATGAAGGAAACATCCGCAATATCCTCCATCGGCAGAATATCGATCGCAATGATGGTTCCATCTGGCTTACCAGATTCAATATTTGGATTATTTTTGCCCAGTTCAGTCAGGCGATTACGGGCGTACTGAGACCAGCTCCCAGGAGCACTCCCGAGATCCACAATGGTCATACCCGCTTTGATGAGTCGGTCCTGCTCGTCTATTTCACTTAGCTTATAAACGGCTCGTGCGCGATAACCCTCTTTTTGAGCCATCTTCACGTACGGATCATTTAAGTGATCCTGCAACCAACTTTTATTAAATTTATTCTTTGCCACAACTTACCCACTTTCGGCGTCTATTTTCCTTGTTTATGGCCTACAAGGCAAAAGGAATTGACGTAAAACACCTTGATATGAGCCTATATGAGGCCGAAAGCCCTGTTTTACAAGCCCTAATGCTCTATCATCGAGCCCATGACTGCACTTACTATTACCCCCGCACAACGTAAATCTCTCAAAGCTGACGCCCATGGACTTAGCCCAGTTGTCATGATTGGTGGCGATGGCCTGACCCCAGCGGTCGTCAAAGAGGCCAAGTTGGCTATTTCTCATCACGGCTTGATTAAAGTTCGCGTATTTGGCGATGATCGTGATGCGCGGATTGCTATTTATGAAGAGCTTTGCGACAAACTCGGCGCAGCGCCTGTTCAGCACATCGGCAAACTTCTCGTTCTCTGGAAACCAATTGATATTGTTGATGCGGCCCTCTCCAATCTGGGGAGATCCAGCAAGCAAACCAAAAAATCATTGCAAGCACCTCGCACTAAACGTCAACCGAATCGTGTGGTGGCAAAAGCGGGTGTCCGCACCAGCACCTCCGAGAGATCAGATCGACGCTCTGCGGCTAGCAAGTCGCCTTTTGAAAGAGCTGCCGCTGTAAAAAGTGCCGCGCCAAAGAAGCGTGTTCTGCGTGCTGATGCTGCTGAGTCCAAAATTGGTTGGTCATCACCTGGCTACCGCAAGGCAGTAGCAGCGCCCGCACCGATTAAGAAACGCAAAGTACGCATGAGCAGCACGAAGAAGAAATCGTTGGGCTCTTAAGCGAAATAATTTAGAGAGCACCAGCACTGAATAAAAGACGCCGCTAGTCGGCGTTTTTTATTGCCTATCTCTTGCGCTAGCTTTTACCTCACCTCTTGGTGAGTCGCCAAACCAGGAGGATTCCTAGAAGACTCTGGAGCGTAAATAGAATGCTTGAGACGCCATGCAGCCTGCCGAATAAAGTCGCTGAAGGAGAGAGCATTACCGGCATGCCTTGGACTAAGGCGTTATCCCTAAGGGCATTCATCCAAGGAATAAAAACAAAGGCTGCAGAGACAGAACACAGTAGCATCGCCAACAACAACCAACGAATGAGTCTGAATTGATTGAGGCCACGATTTACCAAAAGATTAGCCAAGACCATCAGGCCGATACACACGATCAAGCTCAGATAGGCTTCTAACTTAAAGATACTGCCAGCAACCATGCCAGCAGCTTGACGATCAGTCATGGTACTAAAAATAGCTGGGGCAACTAAGTAGCCTACAGCAAGTAAGCTACCAACCCATAAGCCTGCAATCAAAATGAAGAGTCTTTGAGCTCCCATATGATTTGGAGTCTCTGTGGTCTGCATCTTGATTCTGGTTTGTAATTAGATGTAACGAACCGCGAGAATTTCTACTTCGCGATTACCACCTGGGGCCTGAACTGCAACCACGTCGCCCTCTTCTTTACTAATTAAAGCGCGGGCAATCGGTGAGCTGATAGAAATCTTATTCAAGGCAATATCAGCCTCATCATCGCCAACGATCTGATAAGTGAGCTTAGTGCCATCCTCTAAGTCTTCAAGATCTACAGTTGCACCGAACACAATGCGACCGTTGACATCTAAGGTTGCAGGATCAATGATTTGCGCCGCAGATAGCTTGCCTTCAAGCTCTTGAATGCGGCCTTCAATAAAGCCTTGCTTCTCCTTAGCGGCATCGTATTCCGCATTCTCAGAGAGATCGCCTTGTGCACGCGCTTCAGAAATAGCATTAATCACTGATGGTCGCTCAATATGCTTTAAGCGATGCAGCTCTTCTTTTAGCAGTTCTGCACCATGTTTTGTAATGGGGATTGTGTTCATGCTTCTAACCTAACGTAAATTAATTGAGTGTCTTATGCAGATTCTGCAATGAATACACCTCAAGAGACTCTTTATTGCCGCTTTGCGACGTCATCAAACCATCCATCACTGCACGTGCTGCACTAATCGTGGTGTAGTAAGTCACATTATTAGCTTGGGCGCTTGTACGAATGGAGCGTGAATCCGCAATCGCAGTACGAGTTTCATCAACAGTAGTAAAGACAAGTGAGATCTCACCATTCTTGATCAAGTCAACAATATGTGGACGGCCATCTTTTACCTTATTAACTACGCGCACTGGTAAACCAGCTGCTTCAATAGCTGCTGCAGTACCTTTAGTAGCAACCATTGGGAAGCCCAATTGATGCAAGAGCTTAGCCACTTCGACTGCCTTAGGCTTGTCACTATCTTTTACAGTCAACACTACGGTACCGCTCTTAGGCAACTTGATACCAGCACCCAATTGGGATTTAAAGAGCGCTTCACCGAAGGTCTTACCTACTCCCATCACCTCACCAGTAGAGCGCATCTCTGGCCCTAGGATTGGATCAATACCTGGGAACTTATTAAACGGGAATACCGCCTCTTTAACTGAATAGTAAGCGGGCTTCACTTCAGATTGAATGCCTTGCTGATCCAAAGTCTGACCTACCATGCAGCGCGCTGCAATCTTGGCCAACTGCAAACCAGTTGCCTTCGATACAAATGGCACGGTACGGGAAGCACGTGGATTCACTTCGAGAACATAAATCACATCCTTGCCGTCGACATTCTGAATCGCAAACTGCACGTTCATCAAGCCAACTACGTTCAGACCTTTAGCCATGGCCGCTGTTTGACGCTTGATTTCTGCAATCGTCTCATCAGATAAGGAATACGGTGGCAATGAGCAGGCAGAGTCACCCGAGTGAACGCCAGCTTGCTCAATATGCTCCATCACACCACCAATGAATACACGTTGACCATCGCTAATACAGTCCACATCACACTCAATCGCATCATTTAAGAAGCGATCGAGCAAAACTGGTGAGTCATGAGAAACCTTCACTGCTTCACGCATATAGCGCTCGAGATCACGACCATCATGAACGATTTCCATGGCACGACCACCCAATACATAGGAAGGACGCACTACCAATGGATAACCAATTTCTTCAGCAAGCTTCAGCGCCTCATCTTCCGCACGGGCGGTGCGGTTGGGTGGCTGACGCAAATTCAACTCATGCAATAACTTCTGAAAGCGCTCGCGATCCTCTGCAGCATCAATCATGTCTGGTGAGGTTCCAATAATCGGAACACCGTTCGCTTCGAGATCCAACGCCAACTTCAATGGAGTCTGACCGCCGTATTGAACGATCACACCCTTAGGCTTTTCAATAGCTACGATCTCTAGAACATCCTCTAAGGTCAGAGGCTCAAAATACAAGCGGTCAGATGTATCGTAGTCAGTAGAAACCGTTTCTGGGTTGCAGTTCACCATGATGGTTTCATAACCATCTTCACGCATTGCTAAAGCAGCATGTACGCAGCAATAGTCAAACTCAATACCTTGACCAATACGGTTTGGGCCACCGCCCAAGACCATGATCTTATCTTTAGTGCTTGGCTGGGATTCACATTCACCATGCTCTGCTTCATATGTGGAATACAGGTAAGCCGTATTCGTAGAGAACTCGGCGGCACAGGTGTCCACCCGTTTGTATACCGGAATTACTTTAAGGCGATGGCGCGCAGCACGAACGGAGGAAGCATCCACCCCTAACAATTTTGCTAAGCGGCGATCTGAGAAACCTTTTTGCTTGATGAAGCGCAATTCAGGCGCTGACAAGCTATCGATCTTGCGCTGCTTGAGCTCAGTTTCCATGGTGATGAGTTCTTCGATTTGCTCCAAGAACCAAGGATCAACCTTAGTCTCGTTATAAATCTCATCAAGACCCATACCCATACGGAAAGCATCTGCCAAATACCAAATACGGTCTGGGCCTGGCTCGCCGATTTCTTGAATGATGTCATCTAGGTCTGTAGAAACTTCATCGAGACCATCTACGCCCACCTCTAAACCGCGCAATGCTTTTTGGAATGACTCTTGGAAGGTTCGGCCAATTGCCATCACCTCACCTACGGACTTCATCTGCGTAGTTAAACGAGAATCCGCTTGCGGGAACTTCTCAAACGCAAAGCGTGGAATCTTTGTCACAACATAGTCGATGGATGGCTCAAAAGATGCCGGGGTTAAGCCGCCCGTGATGTCGTTCTTCAACTCATCCAAGGTGTAACCAACGGCCAGCTTTGCAGCAATCTTCGCAATTGGGAAACCCGTTGCTTTTGAAGCCAAGGCAGATGAACGTGAAACACGGGGGTTCATCTCGATGACGATCATGCGACCATCGACTGGGTTAATGGAGAACTGCACGTTTGAACCGCCAGTATCCACACCAATCTCACGCAATACCGCAATTGAGGCGTTACGGAGAATTTGATACTCTTTATCCGTCAATGTTTGCGCTGGGGCAACAGTGATTGAGTCACCAGTGTGCACGCCCATTGGGTCTAAGTTTTCGATTGAGCAAACGATGATGCAGTTATCGGCACGGTCACGCACCACTTCCATCTCAAACTCTTTCCAACCCAAGAGAGACTCTTCAATCAAGAGTTCACGGGTCGGCGATAAATCTAAGCCGCGTTTGCAGATCTCTTCAAACTCTTCACGATTATAAGCAATTCCACCACCTGATCCACCCATAGTGAATGAAGGACGAATCACCACTGGGAAACCTAAGCTGCCAGTTTCTTTTTGAATACGTTGCTGGACTTCATGCGCTTCATCCATGGAGTGCGCAATACCAGACTTCGCAGAGCCCAGACCAATCTTAGTCATGGCGTCTTTAAACTTTTGACGGTCTTCTGCCTTATCAATAGCTTCTGGTGATGCACCAATCAGCTCGCAACCGTATTTCTCAAGAACGCCATGGCGATGCAGGTCGAGCGCACAGTTCAAGGCAGTTTGACCGCCCATCGTTGGCAAAATCGCATCTGGTTTTTCAGTGGCGATAATGCGCTCTACCACTTCCCAAGTAATTGGCTCGATGTAAGTCACATCAGCCATCTCTGGATCGGTCATGATGGTTGCAGGGTTGCTGTTTACCAAAATGACTTTGTAACCTTCATCGCGCAAAGCTTTACAAGCTTGCGCACCAGAATAGTCAAACTCACAGGCCTGACCAATCACAATTGGGCCAGCACCAATAATCAGGATGCTCTTAATATCGCTACGCTTAGGCATTATTTACCCTCCTTATTACCAACGGCGGCAGCATTCATGAGCTCCACAAAACGATCAAATAAATAAGCAATATCATGCGGGCCTGGTGAGGCCTCTGGGTGACCTTGGAAACACAAAGCAGGCTTATCTTTCCAAGCCAGACCTTGCAGTGATCCGTCAAATAAGGAAACGTGTGTGACACGAATATTGTCAGGCAGCGCATTTGCATCGACTGCGAAGCCATGGTTCTGAGAAGTAATGGCCACGCGCCCAGTATCCAAATCCTTAACAGGATGGTTGGCGCCATGATGACCAAACTTCATCTTCAAAGTTTTGGCGCCTGCGGCCAAGCCCATGATTTGGTGACCCAAGCAAATGCCGAATGTTGGAACACCCTTTTCAATAATTTCTTTTGCAGCAGCAATCGCGTAATCGCAAGGACCAGGATCTCCAGGGCCGTTTGAGAAGAACACGCCATCTGGGTTCATTGCCAATACTTCAGCAGCACTAGTTTGCGCAGGAACAATAGTTAATTCGCAGCCGCGCTCAGTGAGCATGCGCAAGATATTGCGCTTCACACCGAAGTCATAAGCAACGACTTTCTTGATTGGCTTACTTGCATCCAAAGTTCTGTATGCAGGTTTGCCATCAGGGCCATGCAGATCCCACTCAGCTTCACGCCATTGATATGGAGTCTTGGTGGTAACAACTTTGGCGAGATCTAGGCCTGCCATACCTGGGAAGGCTTTAGCCAGCTCAAGGGCTTTTTTGCCAAGGGCTTGCACGTCATCACCCATCTTGCCAGCGACGATTGCGCCAGACTGAGCGCCTTTGTCACGCAGAATGCGGGTGAGTTTGCGAGTATCGATACCAGATATGCCAACTACGCCTGCTTTCGTGAGGTAGCCATCAAGACTGTCTTCAGAGCGGAAGTTCGAGACACGCTTGGAGAGGTCTTTGACGACCAGACCAGCTGCATGAATTTGATCCGACTCCGCATCTTGACTATTCACACCAACGTTTCCGATGTGGGGATAGGTCAAGGTGACGATTTGGCGTGAGTAACTAGGATCAGTGATGATCTCTTGATAGCCAGTAAGTGCGGTATTGAAAACGACTTCGCCGGTAGTTTCGCCAGGGGCGCCAATACTAAGACCGGGAAATACGGTGCCGTCGGCTAAAGCCAACACGGCGGGAGGAAAAGAAGGAAGCAAGGGTGACAAACCATCTCCAGTCCCTGCTCCATCCGACGCTCAACACCCCAAAAAGACCAACCCAGGACTGTTTGTGCGGGAGGTGAGTGTCTTTAAGCGCTAGGGTAATTTATTAAGTTTTGAACCTAGTAATGATACCAGTTTTGCGTATAAACCCTTGGATTCCCAGCCAATTAGGCTCAGAAGGTAATAAGCCCCTGAGTCACGCGACTGAGGGGCTTATTGTGACCAATTTTGGACAGACTTTAAGACTTCGCGCTTTGCTCGATGATGGTCTTGATTTGAGCTAAAACGGTTTGATCTTCCATGGTGCTGATATCACCAGGATCGCGCCCTTCAGCTACAGCCTGAAGTGCACGGCGGACGATCTTGCCTGAACGGGTCTTCGGTAAGGCCGTGACAACATACACACGACCTGGACGAGCAATCGCACCCAAAGTAGTGTCGACAGTCTTCATGCATTCAGCCTCCAAAGTGGCTGTATTGGATGAATCCTTCGGAATCACAAAAGCGATCGCAGCCTGGCCCTTGAGTTTGTCCTCAATACCCACCACAGCTACTTCAGAGATATTTGGGTGACTAGAGATGCTCTCCTCAATCTCACGAGTACCTAAACGGTGGCCAGCAACGTTAATCACGTCATCGGTACGACCCAAGATGAAGAAATAACCATCTTCATCTTTGATGCCCCAGTCAAAGGTGGAGTAAATGGTCTTACCGGGAATAGTTTCCCAATAGGTACTCACAAAACGCTTGTCATCACCCCAAACAGTTTGCATGCAACCCGGAGGCAAAGGACCTTCGATGGCAATCACGCCCTTCTGATCTGGACCCAACTCTTCGGAAGTAGCGTCATCCAACAACTTCATGTTGTAACCAAATGAAGGTACACCCGGTGAACCAAACTTATGCGGCATCACTTCTACGCCACGCTGGATCGCCAGCATTGGCCAACCAGTTTCTGTCTGCCAATAGTTATCAACGATCGGCTTATTAATAGCCCCATGAATCCATGTCGCCGTAGGCTCATCTAAAGGCTCGCCAGCTAAAAACAAGGCGCGCAAACTGGAGAGATCGTATTTAGTTAAGAATGCAGGATCTTGCTTCTTCAGAACACGAACTGCAGTTGGTGCGGAGAACATCACTGATACTTTGTACTTCTCGACCAGTTCCCACCAGATACCAGCATCAGGACGCAATGGTGTTCCCTCATACATGATGGTTGCCATGCCGTTCAGCAATGGTGCATAAATGATGTAGCTATGCCCTACCACCCAACCAATGTCAGAGGTACAGAACATGGTTTCGCCAGGGTTGCCGCAGAAGATGTGCTTCATAGTTGAAGCTAATGCAACGGCATACCCACCAGTATCTCGTTGTACGCCCTTTGGTTTACCAGTCGTACCGGAGGTATAGAGGATGTATGAAGTATGAGTTGCATCAACCCACTCAATTGGAACTAAATCATTGAGATGTTTTTTGCGCTCTGTGGCGTAATCCAAATCACGACCAGCTACTGTGGTGAACTCAGTCAGACCACGATTCACAATCAATACTTTTTCTGGTTTATAGGTAGCCAGTGTGATGGCCTCGTCTAGCAAGGGCTTATATGGAACAGGTTTGCCGCCACGAGCGCCTGCTTCAGCAGTCACAATCATTTTAGGTTTTGCATCATCGATACGAGATGCCAGGCTATGCGATGCAAAACCACCGAACACAACAGAGTGAATTGCGCCAATCCGAGCACAGGCAAGCATTGCAAAACACGCTTCAGCAATCATGGGCATGTAAATCAGTACACGGTCACCCTTTTGAACACCATTAGCTTTGTAGATTGCGGCCATACGATTGACTTCTTCGTAGAGCTCTTTGAATGTGTAGGCTTTTTCTTGGTCTGTTTCTGTTGAAACGGCAACCAGAGCAATTTGATCGGGACGATCTTTGAGGTGGCGATCAACTGCGTTGTAACAAAGATTCGTTAAGCCGCCCTCAAACCATTTTGCAAACGGAGGGTTTGCATAATCCAGAACTTTATTGAAAGGCTTTTCCCAATGAATAAGTTTTGCCTGCTCTCCCCAGAATCCATCCGGGTCTTTAATGGAGCGTTCGTGTTCTGATTTATAGGACATGGTCAACCTAAATAAGTAAATTAAAGGATCAGGAATTACTGAATCTTGCTAGCCCCTTTGCTATTGGAAACCTTGGCAGTTGAGCTAGATGCTTTCGCAGTACTATTTTTCGCAGATTTTGCAAGCCCTGTCGATGCGGATTTATGCTGAGATGCAGCATTATTTGCAGAAGAATTACCCTTAGTGGCGCCCTTTGTAGACTTCACCACTGGGCATTTAGCCCCTTTTGCACATTTTTGAGCAGCCGGTGGAGCCGGTTTATCCAAGCTAAGGCTGCCGTTTTCCGCCATTGCCAATGAAATATCTCCTGGGCGCTGACTTGTTTTGGGAATGAGCACGGTGGATCCAGCCCGAATTCGCATGCCCTTGGGGATAGCGTTAACCTCCCTTAAGGAGTCCACATCAACCCCCAAGGTTTTAGCGGCCTTATCTACAGTTTCGGTTTTAGAAACCTGAACAGCCGTCCAAGAGGATAGTGGTTTGGTGTACTTCCTGAGATTCTCTTGGAAGATTTCCGCATGCCCGAACGGCAGCAAAATCTGCTGGTTTGCATTACTCAGAATCACTGGCTTATTGAATGATGGATTGAGGCTATGGAATTCATCTGACGGAATCTCAGCAAGCTTGATTACCAAATCTACATCGATATCAGAACCAACATCTACCGCTACAAAATAGGGATGGTTTTCTAGCTCCGGCAGCACAATCCCGTAAGCCTTTGGATCCAACACAATTTGTCGGTAGGCCATTAACTTGGGGACATAGTTCCGAGTCTCATTGGGCATTTTGAGGCTCAGATAATCTGTCGGGAGACCTGCGGCTAAATTGCGCTTTTGCGCTTTCGAAATATTGCCGGCGCCCCAGTTATAGGCTGCCAATGCAAGGTCCCAGCTGCCAAACTGCTTATGTAGGCGCTGCAAGTAATCCAATGCGGCATCGGTTGATTGCAATACATCTCTTCGCTCATCCCGAAAGACGTTTTGAGTCAAGCGAAAATCTTTGCCAGTTGCAGGCATAAATTGCCACAAGCCCATCGCCTTAGCGCTAGATTTAGCATTAGTTACAAATGCGCTTTCAACAAATGGGAGTAATGCAATCTCTGTCGGCATATTTCGGGCATTCACTTCTTGCACGATGTAAAAGAGATAGCGCGATGAACGTGCCATCGAGCGATGAACATAGTCAGGACGTGCGCTAAGCCAACGCACTTGCTCGATCTCTAGCGGTGTATTCATAGGCTCCATTTCAAAGCCATCCCGAATACGGATCCAGAGATTGCTTGAGGGCGCGTATAAATCACTCACCGACTGATTCTTTAGATTAACCCGCTTTGCTTTGGATGCGCGAGGATCCTGACGAGTCGGCGTATCAGAAGACCAATCTCCAGTACTCGCACAACCTGAGAGTGCGGCAATGAGGAATATTGCCGCATAGCGCCACAACATCAGAACCGATCCTTCCAGGCCCGAATCACTGCCAAGACATGTGCCGGGGTCGGCAGAGATTTTTCTCCTGAGACCTCGAGCGCCGCATCGATGACAGCTTGCTGATCGCAACGCATGAATGGATTGACTTGCAACTCTTGTCCAATAGTCGTTGGCAAGGTCGGTACATGTTGATCGCGCAGAGCCTTCGCAGTTTCTGCCCAAGTGATGAGGTTCGCATTATTGGGTTCAACCGCTAAAGCAAATCGGATATTGGATAAGGTGTATTCATGTGTGCAATACACCAAGGTATTTTTTGGCAGGGCAATAAACTTGGCGAGTGACTGACTCATCTGTGTGGGAGTGCCCTCAAATAAACGTCCGCAGCCAGAAGCAAATAAGGTATCACCACAAAAAAGCATAGGCTCGACTACGTTAGCCTGCATGTTTGCAAAGTAAGCAATATGGCTCAAGGTATGACCCGGCACCTCGTATACCTCAAAGCTAATGCGTGGAGCAGCTACTTCAATTTTGTCGCCTTCCATCATGGCATTTGTACGACCCGGAATATCAATGCTTGCAGGGCCATACACAGGGACTTGAACACCCAAGAACTCTAATAAGTTCAATATGCCACCAGTATGGTCAGCATGGTGATGGGTAATTAAAATACCTGTCAGTGTCAGATTTTTTTGTTCGAGGTATTGCAAAACGGGGGCAGCATCACCCGGATCTACGATTAAGGCAGATTGGCCATCATGGATGCACCAGATGTAATTGTCATCAAAAGCCGGTATCGGCCAAACTTCCAATAAAGTATTCTTCACCATAGACCGATGATACCAACCCCACCTCCCCCATCTCAGATGCCTGCACCACCATGGAGTTCATGGGAAAAGTGGCTGCAATCGCCCCCAGGACGCTATGTACTAGCCTGGGAGCAAAAATGCTTCAATCAAATTGTGGCCGATGTCTTTGGTTTTTATGCCGTACAAATCGGTCTGCCGCAAATCAATACCTTGGCAGAAAACCGCATGCCTTTGCATGCCCTACTGATTAACGCTCATGATCGCCAAAAACAGGTCGGAGAGTTCAATTGGCATGAGATTGAGGGCAATGCCAACGAACTCCCCTTTGCCTCAGAAAGTATTGACTTATTAGTGCTGCCACATGTTTTGGAATTCGCTGCCGACCCCCATCAAATCCTGCGAGAGGCCGAGCGCGTCCTTCGCCCTGAGGGTCGTTTGATTATTTCAGGCTTTAATCCCGCCAGTCTTTGGGGTATGCGCCAATATCTCAGCCGATTGATTGGAAGCCCTTATCTACCGCGAGATGGTCAATTTATTGGCCTTCTCAGAATTAAAGATTGGCTGCAGTTACTGAACTTCTCATTGGACCGAGGTCATTTTGGCTGCTACAAGCTCCCGCTCAGCGGTGAGTCAGGCATGTCCAGAATGGACTTTATGGAACCTGCGGGCAACCGCTGGTGGCCTATTTTTGGAGCCGTTTTCTTGGTCTCAGCCATTAAACGCCAGCAAGGCATGCGCTTAATTGGGCAGGTTCAGGGCTTACGTATTCCAGCAATGGCCCAATTAAGTCCGGCTGCTGAAAGTCGGCAGAATTTAGCAAACAGCCAAGACAAAGTAAATTAACGGTATGCCTCACACCAAATCCCTCCCCCATATTGTTATTTACACCGATGGTGCCTGCAAAGGCAACCCCGGACCTGGTGGCTGGGGTGCGGTTTTGCGCTCGGGCGGTCATGAGAAGCATTTACATGGGGGCGCTGAGCACACTACTAATAACCGCATGGAAATTAGTGCGGTGATTCATGCGCTACGAGCCCTGAAGCAAACCAGCTCAGTAGAACTGTGGACTGACTCACAGTACGTCCAAAAAGGCGTTACTGAGTGGTTGGAGGGCTGGAAAAAAAGAGGCTGGAAGACTGCCAGCAAGGACCCCGTCAAGAATGCCGATTTGTGGCAGGAATTGGATGCCCTCCTCCCAGACCACAAGATCTCTTGGCATTGGGTCCGCGGACACAATGGCCACCCCGGAAATGAGCTTGCAGACCTCCTAGCAAACAAAGGTGTTGAGGAATTCCTACCCTAGATTGGATAGGTGTCGGCAAGCCCGTTTTTAGCGGTCTTATGAGAGAATGAATGCATTCAAAGCTGGTAAAGAATGCACCGCTAAATCCATATAGAACCAAGAAAAACTCCGAGACCGTGTCAAAAATTGAATCAGCACTCGATAAAGCAGTTGCCAAGTTGCCCTTACTCAAAAATACGATAAAGGCGCGCTTATGTACTCTTTGGCAAAAGGCTTCCCCATATCTTGGTAAGGTCAAAAAATTAGATTACGCGACAGCGAAAGAATTCACGCTGAAGTACAAGTGGCGGATTTTGGCCATATTGCTTGTTTTGTATGCAGGTTCCAAGGCATTTGATTATTTCTTCCCTGCTACTGGCAAAACAGGGGGTCCGCAAACCATTACGAGCGTGGTAGTGGAGAAGAAAGACATTCCTCTAATCATTGAGGCTACTGGGACGATCATCTCCAGCAGTATTGTGGATATTCGTCCAATGACTACCAATACTGTGAAAACCATTCACGTAAAAGATGGGCAGGAGGTGAAAGAAGGTGAGCTCCTCTTTACCCTGGACGATCGCAATGATCGCGCTAACTATGAGAAATTAAAAGCATTAGCTGACGACGCACAAAAACAATACTTACGAGCCAAAGAATTAGTCGCCAAGAACTTCATTTCAAAAGCAGGCTTGGAAACTTCTCTAGCCAACGCAAAGTCAGCTCAAGCTGCTGCACGCTCCGCTGAAGTTCAACTCTCTTTTGACTCCATTCGCTCCCCTATTGCAGGTCGCGCAGGTATTGTGAACGTATTTCCAGGCTCCTTAGTGCAAGCGAGCAATATCGTCACTACCGCCACCAGCTCTACAGCCACCTCTAGTGTTGGATCCATGGTGACCATCACCCAACTAAATCCGATCAACGTTCAATTTGTTGTGCCCGAGAAAGACATCCCGCTATTAATGGAGGGTAAACAAGCTGATGCGCCACTCAAAGTAAAAGTAAGCGTTGGTAATGACGCTAAATCTGTTTACGAAGGTGAGGTGCTTGTTATCGATAATCAAGTAGACCCGAGCATCGCTGCCGTCCGAGTGCGCGCTCAAATTCCAAATGAGAAGATGACTTTATTACCAGGGCAGTTTGCTCGCGTCTCATTAAATGCCAATACGCTAAAAGATGCTATTGCAGTGCCATCAGAAGCGATTGTGATCAGCCCCAAAGGGCGCCTGGTTTACGTTGTAAACAAAGATGACAAGGTTCAACCCAAACCCATCAAGGTTGTTTATGAATATAAGGGCACTTCAGTCATTAGCGGGATCGAAGCAGGCGATCGAATCGTTGTAGAGGGTAAACAAAACTTGCGCCCTGGCAGCAAGATCAGAGAAGCAAAGCAACCAACTCCTGCAGCCGCGCCAGCGAAAGCAGCTACACCCACTCCTGCGCCTGAGACAAAATGACGCTTTCTGAGTTATGTATTAGACGGCCCGTCATGACGGTGCTGCTATCGATTTCAATCGTGATTGCAGGCGCTGTTGCCTACTTCAATATTCCTGTTGCAGCACTTCCTAGCTTTAATACACCGATTATTTCGGTAAGCGCGAGTCTTCCAGGAGCTGCACCAGAAAATATGGCGTCTTCTGTAGCGCTGCCATTAGAAAAAGAGTTTTCAACCATTGATGGCATCAAAGTCATCAGCTCCACCAATACGCTTGGCAGCACGAGTATCACCCTAGAATTTAATAACGACAGGGATATTGATAAAGCGGCAGTGGATGTGCAAGCAGCGCTATTACGAGCCCAGAGGCGTCTACCGATTGAGATGACGGTACCACCCTCTTATCGCAAAATTAATCCTGCTGATACAGCAGTTCTTGTCATTCGAGTTAGCTCACCATCGATGAGCCTATCTGAGATCAATGACTACGCAGAGAATCTTCTAGCTCCAAATATCTCGACTATTCGCGGAGTCTCTCAAGTACAGGTATATGGCGCCAAACGCTACGCTGTCCGTGTGAGCGTGCGCCCCGACGCCTTGGGCAATCGCAACATTACTATGGAAGAATTGGCCACTGCCATCAATAAGGCCAATACCAATAGCCCAGTGGGAACCTTAGATGGTCCGCGTCAGCTGATCACTATTTATGCCAATCCTCAATTAGTCAAAGCAGAAGAATTCGGCAACCTCATCATTGCGCAGCGTAATGGCTTACCGGTGTATCTTCGCGATGTCGCAGATGTGCAAGAAAGTTTTGAGGATGTAAAGACCTTTGCTACGTCGGGTGGAGAGCGCTCCATTGCGATTGGTATTTTGCGGCAACCCAATGCAAATACAGTAGATCTTGTCAAAGCAATCAAAAAATTGCTTCCTTCATTACAAGAACAAATGCCAGCGTCTATTAAATTGACGCTCATCAACGACCGATCCCTCTCCATCATTGAAGCGATTCATGATGTCAACATCACTTTAGTCTTAACTATTTTGCTCGTGGTCTTGGTGATCTTCTTATTCTTGAAGCGCATATCAGCAACTCTGATTCCTTCGATCAGCCTCCCCATCTCGCTCATCGGCGCATTCTTCTTGCTCTACCTTTTGGGCTACAGCTTAGACAATATTTCCTTGCTGGGAATTACTCTTGCTGTTGGTCTAGTGGTGGACGATGCCATTGTTGTTCTTGAAAACATCATGCGTTACATTGAACAAGGCATGGATCCGCTTAAAGCCTCGCTCAAAGGTAGTAAAGAGGTGGGATTCACAATCATCTCTATCTCCATCTCTTTGGTAGCGGTCTTCATTCCCCTGTTCTTTATGACAGGTCCAATCGGCCTACTATTTAGAGAATTTGCGGTGGTAGTTTCACTTGCGATTCTGGTTTCAGCAGTGGTCTCCCTCACCATAGTCCCCCTGCTCTGCAGCCGCTTCTTACCTAAACCTGGCGACCATCCAAAAGAGTATGCGATCACGAAAAAATTTGATCGGATTTTTGACTGGTCTCTGAAGGCCTACATTCACTATTTAGATCTGGCATTAGCTAATCGTAAAAAAGTATTGTGGGGGGCTGTGGCTAGTCTCTTTCTCACCATTTACTTATTTGCAAATAGTCCTAAAGGATTTTTTCCTGAAGAGGATATTGGTCAAATCACTGCAACCACAGAAGCTGCAGAAGATACCTCCTTTAAGACCATGCTAGAGCTTCAAGACCGCGCAGCAGAGATTGTCAATAACGATCCTAACGTTGCTAACTCGATCTCCATTCTGGGTGGCGGTCAAAGCGCCGGAAGAAACACTGGTCGTTTCTTCATCATCTTAAAGCCGAAGGGTGACCGCGAAAAAATGGCTAAGGTCATAGAGGGGTTGCGAAATAAGTTCAAAGATATTCCAGGCCTTCAGGTTTATATGCGTCCAGTTCAAAATTTACAACTGGGTGGTCGCAGCAGTAAGAGTCGCTACCAATTTACGCTTCAAAGCGTAGGCTTTGAAGGCGTGAATGAGTGGGCAGACAAGATGACGGATAAGATTCGCTCCAATCCCATTTTTAGAGATGTCACGAGCGACTCGAAAATGAAAGGTCTCAACGTCAAGATTGAGATCAATCGAGAGCAAGCTGCTAGCGCTGGCGTAACGATTGCGGATATTCGCAGCGCACTGTATAACTCGTTTGGCGAGCGCCAGGTGTCCACCATCTACACGCCGGTCAACACCTACTATGTCATCCTAGAAACTGCTGAGAATGATCGTCAGTTTGAGACCGATCTCAGTAAAGTGTTTGTTAGAGGTCGCGCCACTGATAAGTTAATTCCTCTCTCCAGCTTGGCTAGCTTTGTCCGCACTGTTGGCCCAACCGCCGTTAATCATCAAGGTCAAATTCCGGCGGTGACTATCTCCTTTAACCTCGCACCAGATGTTTTCCTTGGTGATGCAACTAAGGCAATTGATGGGTATGAGAAAGAAATAGGACTTCCGCCTTCAATTATTACCAGCTATGGTGGTGATGCTGCTGTATTTAAAGATAATCAGTCCGGTCAAATTATCTTAATCCTGGCTGCCTTAGGCGTTATTTACATATTGCTTGGCGTTCTATATGAAAGCTACATCCACCCTCTCACCATTTTGGCTGGACTCCCCTCTGCTGCCATTGGCGCAATTTTATCTCTTCGTATTTTTGGATTTGAGTTGACCATCGTTGCCTCCATTGGCATCTTGTTGCTTATTGGTATTGTGAAGAAGAATGCTATTTTGATGATTGACTTTGCTTTAGATGCGCAGCGAAATCAGGGTATGTCGCCAGAGAAGGCCATCCGCACTGCTTGTATCTTGCGTTTTAGGCCGATCATGATGACCACCATCGCAGCCCTCATGGGTGCACTTCCCATTGCACTAGGCTTAGGCGCTGGAGCAGAATTGAGACAACCGCTTGGCATCAGCGTCGCAGGCGGACTCATCTTCTCCCAATTTGTAACCCTCATCATTACTCCTGTGATCTACCTGTATTTGGATAAATATGCAGGTAATGGACCCATGGAAATTCCCCCATCTGTTTTGGAAGGCACCTAATGCGTCAAGTTATTCTCGATACCGAAACCACTGGTCTGAATCCTGCTACAGGCGATCGTATTATTGAAATCGGTTGCGTGGAAATGGTAGGTCGCCGTTTAACTGATCGCACTTTCCATTACTACATTAATCCTGAGCGGGATATTGACGCAGGCGCATTTGCAGTTCATGGACTCTCTCGCGAGTTCTTGTCGGACAAGCCGGTATTTGCCAATATTGTTGAAGAGCTGATTGAGTTTGTTGATGGCGCTGAAGTGGTTATCCATAATGCGGCATTTGACTTAGGCTTCCTTGATAACGAGTTTGCTTTACTCAAGCGGCCTGCTTTCAGAGGTCTTGCTTCTAAAATCACCGACACCCTGCTAGATGCGCGGCAAATGTTTCCGGGCAAACGTAACTCACTCGATGCACTTTGTGAACGCTTTGCCATTAGCAACCAACATAGAACCCTGCACGGCGCTTTACTGGATGCCCAGCTATTGGCAGAAGTCTATGTAGCAATGACGCGTGGTCAAGAAGATTTGTCTATAGATCTCATTGACTACACCGTTGGAACTGATGCCTCAGGACAAATGAAGGCTTTGCCAAGCAATCTAAAACTCATGACAGCGAGCGAAGAGGATTGCCAGTTGCACGAAAAGATCCTAAGTGAGATTGCAAAGGCAAGTAAAAAGGACCCCGTATGGAGTCCTTCTGCTGTAACAAACTAACTGCCTAGCTCAACACCAATTTAGATTTCAGCTGCGATCGCTTTACCCAAATCATCTGTACGAGCCTTGCCACCCAAGTCAGGTGTGAGAGGAGAGCCGTCTGCAGCAAGAACTCGCTCAATGGCATGGAATATCGCCTTGCCCGCCTCCGGATAACCCAAGTGATCCAACATCATTGATCCAGACCAGATCTGCCCAATGGGATTGGCAATCATCTTTCCGTAAATGTCGGGGGCAGAGCCATGAACTGGCTCAAATAGCGAAGGAAATTTTCCTTCTGGATTAATACTTCCTGATGGTGCTACCGCAATCGTTCCAGTGCAGGCTGGACCTAAATCAGACAAGATATCGCCAAATAAATTACTAGCAACCACCACGTCAAATCTGTCGGGGTTCATGACAAAGTGCGCAGCCAAGATATCGATATGATATTTATCCATCCTCACATCGCCAAATTGCTTAGCCATTTCTTCTACTCGTTCATCCCAATATGGCATAGTAATTGCGATGCCATTGGACTTGGTAGCAGAGGTTAGGTGCTTCTTTGGACGACTTTGGGCAAGATCAAAAGCATACTGAAGAATACGGTCAACTCCTTGCCTAGTAAAGATGGATTCCTGAATTACAAACTCTCGATCGGTATCAGGGAACATTTTTCCACCAACACTGGAATATTCACCCTCAGTATTTTCACGTACGACGTAAAAATCAATGTCTCCCGGTTTGCGGTTTGCTAGGGGACAAGGCACACCAGAAAGCAGTCGAACTGGTCGTAAATTGACGTACTGGTCAAAGCAGCGACGGAACTGAATGAGGCTTCCCCATAAGGAAACATGATCCGGAAGAATGTTTGGCATACCAACGGCGCCAAAGAAGATGGCATCGTATTGCATCAGGGTATCGAACCAATCATCGGGCATCATCTTGCCGTGCTGAAGATAGTAGTCGCAGCTAGCAAAATCAAAATGATCGAACTGCATACCGATACCAAACTTTTTGCTAGCAGCTTCTAGTGCGCGTACGCCTTCTGGCATGACCTCTTTGCCAATTCCATCGCCAGGAATAACGGCAATTTTAGGATTTTGGATCACTTTATTTTTCTTCATTGAATGTCTCATCCGATTTTGGGTGTGAATCGATTTAGCTAATTGCCCGACGAATCTCATCCGCCTTACGTTTAGAGCCAGTTACAGATTCTGTATCGTGCTCAGTCGTATTTTCAATTGTTTCAATAACTGCTTCCTGCATACGAATATTGTCTTTGGGGCAAATAGGTGCACCATAAGTTGCCCATTTCTTTAAGAGCGTCACCTCATATCCACACTGAGCACACTTGGCTTTATTACGACTCGCATTGCTCGGTCTTGGTGGTGGAAAAACAATCGCTTGATGCGGATATGGGCCAAGCTCTTGGCTAATCATCATCAGGCGCACCATCAACTCTTCGGTTGCATGCGCCATTCGAGCAGGACCTTCTAGGCCAACAGTTTGGGCGATACCCTTAAAGTCTTCACCGTGGCCGCTAAAGCAATCATCTACCGCGTGACACAGCTCATGCACTAAGGTATCTAATAGCTGAACAGGATCATCTAGCTTGGGGGAGATGAAAATCTCGTTTACCCCACCACCAGAGCGCTCCCGAGGCCAGCACTGGCCCAAGGTCGTCCTTGGACTACTTGAAGCCGGAAAACCACAAGACACCCTGACAGGTGGAATTGCATAACCCGCTTTTGAAAAAACAGGTTCTAAATGTCTTACGGCGTCTTCAAGCCAAGATTCTCTTACGGAGTGTTGCTTCATTAATAACTCATTTATATTTTTAGTTTGGTAATGTTAGCTATGGGCTATCGCTCTATTATCGCTGCCCTACTTTGACGTCACCAAATATTGCCTGCGCTTCACGCGGCAGACAGCGCCAGTAGCGCTCATTTGAGGGCACAGTGCCACCTAAAGCTGCGGCAGCCTCCCACGCCCATCTTGGCTTATATAAAAATGCACGGGCTAAAGCGATCAGATCGGCATCACCATGTTGCAGAATATCCTCTGCTTGTTGCGGCTCTGTAATGAGGCCGACAGTCATCGTAGGTAGACCAGATTGGTCTTTTACGATTTTGGCGAATGGCACTTGGTAATTTGGTCCGATTGCAATCTTTTGCAATGGCGAAATCCCCCCTGATGAAATGTGCACAAAATCACATCCCAGCGGTTTTAGGCGAGCTGCAAAATCGGCAGTCTCCTGCGGGGTCCAACCACCCTCAATCCAATCGCTGGCAGAGATCCGAATCCCCAACACACCTTGATAAGCCTGACGTACGGCTGTAAACAATTCCAGAAGGAAGCGGATGCGGTTTTCATAAGAACCACCGTATTCATCAGAGCGTTGATTGGCAATTGGGGATAGAAATTGATGCAGGAGGTAACCATGCGCCCCATGCAACTCAATGCCGTCTACGCCTACTCGCTCAGCGCGCTGCGCTGCAACAACAAATGCACTGATTAGTTCTGCCAACTCCGCTTTAGAGAGCTCATGCGGCAAGCGCTCATCCTTTAGCTGTGGAATAGCAGAAGGGGCTAGTGTTTCCCAGCCACCCTGCTCTTTAGATAGCAACTGACCGCCAGCCCAAGGAGTTGCACTCGAGGCCTTACGGCCAGCATGCGCTAATTGAATAAAGACCGGTGTTTTTGGTGCCAGCTGACGAGCTCTACTGAGCTTATCTTTGAGAGCAGCCTCAGTGAGGTCATCCCATAGCCCAAGGCAGGCGGGGGTAATGCGGCCCTCAGGCGTCACGCCAGTAGCCTCAATGATAAATAGCCCTGCGCCGCTATTGAGGAGATTGCCCCAATGCATTAGATGCCAATCCTGAGCTTCCCCATTTACGGCCGAATACTGGCACATCGGTGCCACTACGATGCGATTGGGGAGCGTTAGCTGCCCTTTAGGCGAGTTCAATGCAAAACTGGAAAATAAGAGGCTCATTTCAATACCTTTGGATTCGGAGGTGCGTAATGGAGATGAAAGCGATAAAATAGAGAGAGTAGGATAAACGAGACCATAAACTTGTGCGATTCCCTCGCAATACAAGTTTATTAAACCTAAAACTAGTAAAAAATTATTAAGCACAATACTATGAGCACACCACAAGCCTTTGAATCAAAAGAAGATATTGGCCATTTTGTTGGCGGTACAGTCGTCAACCCAAAAGACGGTCGTTTTGCCGACGTATTTAACCCCTCCACAGGGGCTGTCGCAAGACGCGTTGCCTTGGCCAGTCGTAAGGAAATTGACAGCGCTGTAGCTGTTGCCCAGAAGGCCTTCGAGAGCTGGAGCCAAACATCTCCCCTGCGCCGCGCGAGAATCATGTTCAAGTACCTTGAGCTACTGAACGCTAACCGCGATGAATTAGCCGCCATTATTACCGCAGAACACGGCAAGGTGTTTACCGATGCCCAAGGTGAAGTGACTCGCGGCATTGATATTGTGGAATTTGCCACTGGTATCCCAGAATTACTCAAGGGCGATTACACCGAGCAGGTGTCGACTGATATTGATAACTGGGTGATGCGTCAGCCCTTGGGCGTGGTCGCTGGTGTAACGCCATTCAACTTCCCTGTCATGGTGCCAATGTGGATGTTCCCAGTAGCTATTGCTTGTGGAAACACCTTCATTCTCAAGCCAAGTCCAACGGATCCATCTGCCTCTTTATTGATGGCCAAGCTTTTAAAAGAAGCTGGACTGCCTGATGGTGTATTTAACGTGGTTCAGGGCGACAAAGAAGCTGTGGATGCCTTGATTGAGAACCCTGATGTCAAAGCAGTGAGCTTTGTGGGTTCGACTCCGATTGCCAATTACATTTATGAGCGTTGCGCCCACTTTGGTAAGCGCTCCCAAGCTTTAGGTGGCGCTAAGAACCACATGGTAGTGATGCCTGATGCAGATATCGACAAAACGATTGATGCTCTGATTGGTGCTGCCTATGGCTCAGCTGGTGAGCGTTGCATGTCAATTTCAGTAGCTGTTTTGGTTGGCGATGTTGCCGAAAAAATCATGCCAAAACTGATTGAGCGCACCAAGACGCTCAAAGTGAAGAACGGCATGGAGCTCGATGCAGAAATGGGTCCAATCGTTACTAAAGCAGCCCTAGAAAGAATTACTGGCTACATTGAGAGCGGTGTTGCTTCCGGTGCCAAATTATTGGTAGATGGTCGCGGCTTAAAAGTAGCAGGTCACGAGAACGGCTTCTTTATTGGTGGCACTCTCTTTGATAACGTTACCCCAGATATGAAGATCTATTTGGAAGAAATCTTCGGGCCAGTTTTATCTTGCTTACGCGTGGCGAACTTTACTGAAGCGCTAAATTTAGTGAACTCCTGTGAATTTGGTAACGGTGTGGCTTGCTTTACGAGCGACGGTAATATTGCCCGTGAATTTGCACGCCGCGTTCAGGTGGGTATGGTTGGTATTAACGTACCTATTCCAGTGCCAATGGCTTGGCATGGTTTTGGTGGCTGGAAGAAGTCCCTCTTTGGCGATATGCACGCCTACGGCAAAGAAGGCGTTCGCTTCTATACCAAACAAAAGAGTGTGATGCAGCGCTGGCCTGAGAGTATTGCTAAGGGCGCAGAGTTTGTGATGCCAACCTCCAAGTAATTGCTAAGGTGGCAGGCATCTGCCAATAAAAATAGCGGCCCTCGGGTCGCTATTTTTTTATCGTCAATTCCTGTTTAAGCCAAAATATTAAGCGGGAATAAAGTAACGCCTCTCAATTGCGCGCGCAAATAACACAATCACTGACACCAAGGCCAGATAGACCAGTGCAGCTAAAAAATAGGCTTTAAAGAATTGGAAGTTGGTTGCAGCCAACTCTTGCACGCGAGCGAAGAATTCGGTGTATTGAATTAAGAATGCCACCGAACTATCTTTAAGATTCGCGATAACTTGATTCGTGAGCGCTGGAATAGAAAGACGAATTACCTGCGGTAACGTAATCAAGCGAAAGATCTGCAAAGGACTAAAGCCCTGCGCACTTGCAGCCTCAAGCTGGCTCTTATCCAAACCATTAAAGGCAGTCTTTAAGTAAGCTGCGTTGTATGCAGCCACATTGAATGTAAACCCAATGAAAGCCACCGTGAATGGAGAGAGTCTGACGCCCCACTGCGGTAAGCCGTAATACATCAAAAACAGCAGAACGATTAAGGGCATTCCAATAAAAAAGGAGATGTAAGAATTGACGGCGCTACGCACGTACTTACTTTTGTTGAGCGTAAGATAAAACACCACGATGCCCAACAGCAATCCTGAAACACTGATCAAGCCCGCTAATTGCAAGGTCTTCACCAGCCCCGTCAAAATCAAGGGCATCTGCTCCGTGAGATCACGAAGGAAGGACGGCCACCCTCCCATTAACGCTTCTCCTCCGAACCAAAGAAAGCTTTAATTTCTGGATCAGCATGTTGACTCAAGACATCAATCCGATCATCGGCACGAATGACACCACGATCCAAGAACATCACGGTATCCGCAATATTGCGCGCCAAGTTCAGGTCATGCGTAACGCAGATCATGGTGATGCCCTCGCTATGCAAGGCATTAATCAGGTCGGCTACATCTCTAGACATGACCGGATCGAGTGCAGAGGTTGGCTCATCAAGAACTAAGACGGCAGGATCCATGGCAAGCGCCCGAGCAATCGCAACCCGTTGCTTCTGCCCTCCCGAAAGCTGCGAGGGATATTTATCTTGATGGGGTGTCATCTCAAAATGGGATAGTTCAAGCAAGGCTTTTTCTTTAGCCTCTGCTTTGCCCATCTTATGGAGCTTACGCAAACCTAATGAGACGTTATCTAAAACAGTCAAATGGCTATACAAAGCAAACTGCTGAAATACGAAACCAATTTGCTTGCGCAATTCCAGCACATCAACATCAGGACCCAACACTTCCCTGCCCCGGAAAACAATCGATCCTGAAGTGGGCTCAACTAGGCGATTGAGGCAGCGTAATAAAGTCGACTTACCGGAACCGGAGGCCCCCATTAGCACGCGGACATCACCCTCATTGAGATCGAGATTGATATTCGACAGGACCGTTTGCCCGCCAAACTCTTTGACCAAATCTCTTACTTGAATTAATGCCACAGATTTGCCTCTTTGGATAATGTCATATTCATGCTCATACTGGGCTCATTCCCGGAATTTGATAACGCTTACTTAACAATTGAACGCCGACCAAGCAAATTCGGTAAATCACAAAATAGAGAATTCCCACAGCTAGATAAACTTCTATGCCGCGCAGCGTTGTTGAGGTTAAGGTCATAGCCTGTTTAGTAATCTCTGGAATTCCGACGGTATAGGCGAATGGTGAGTACTTTAAAACGGAGGTGAACTCATTTACCATCCCGGGAATTGAAAATCGCAACATCTGGGGTAGCTCAATCAATCTCAGTACCTGAATACGGGTCATTCCCATCGCTTGAGCTGCAATCACTTCAGCAGGATCAACCGAGTTGTATGCACCCCGAAATACCTCAGCCAAATACGCCGAAGCGACCAAGCCTAAACTCAAAGCCATCGCCATCAATGGCGGAACCTTAAAGCCAATACCAGGCAAGCCAAAGTACACCATAAACAAGAGAACTAAAACTGGTACACCCCTAAAGACGTAGGTGTAACAATCGATGAGAGGACTTAGCCAAGCGATACCTAGGCGACGAAGACTCGCAAGACTTAGGCCAACCGCTAAGCCAGTAAGAGAGCAAACCAGCGTGACTACAACCGTATAAGAAATGCCCTGGGCTAACTGGGCAAGAATATCCAGAAAGGTCACAGGGCAGGCTTTCGACTACTGATTAGCGGTGTAATGGTGATCGCTTATTTCATCCACTTATCGAGAATCGCTTTGATCTTTTCTGGTCCGAGCTCATTGAGATACTTATCAAAGTCATCGCGTAACTTGGAGCCTTTAGCAAAAGCAAACCCAAGCTTATCAAAGCCCTTAAATACGTAACTGCTTTGAATCGGTAGTTTGAGTTTATTTTCATAATTGAGGAATACGGGCTCTTCAATAAAGGCTAGATCTAGATTGCCATTTTGAAGATCGGTAATCACTTCAGCATATGAAGGATACAGTTTGACCTTACTCAATGAGTAGTAGCCTTTTGGCTCTAACTCATTCTTAATGAGGTCATCGTAAGCCATGCCACGTGGATAGCCAATAGAGTACTTCTTTAGCTGACTTAAATCCGTAATCTGAATATTTTTATTCTTCATGCTCACCAAATGCCAAGCATTGTCATAGTAAGGCTGAGAAAAATCCATCGCCTCTTTACGCTTATCGGTAATGGAGATGCCAGAGAAAGCCACATCAGCTTGACCACTAGAAACAGCACCTAACATGCCAGCCCAGTCATATGGAGTAACTTTAAAAGTGCAGCCGCGAGATTGGCAGTAGCCCTGGAAAATATCCATATCAACGCCTACGATTTGCCCTTTGTCGTCAAACAACATTGGAGGAGATGCGGGTGATACGGCGACCTTAATCTCTTTGGTATCTGAGGACTTGGAGCAAGCCACAATGCTGAGCGCTAGAACAGCGGCAAACAATGCCAGAAAAAAGCGTTTCATGGGTAATTCTCCTATCCTAATGAATGGTTGTGCCCATGCTATGGGTTTACAACAAGTATAGGGGAATTAAGAGAAGACAGGCTACTGCAGGGTGTTTTTGAAGGCGGGTAGCATAGGCATCGCCATAACCTCAATACCCTCTTCGCGCAAAGCCTCGGCTTCGTCGAGAGTGGTTTGACCACGAATACTCCGCTCAGGAGATTCTTTATAGTGAATTTTTCGAGCCTCTTCGGCAAAAGATGTTCCAACATCTTCAGAGCGCCCCATTAATTCACGCATACCCTTCAAAAAGGCGGCCTGTACTTGCGCCTCTAGCTGGGAGTGATCGCTGCCAGTTAGGGCAACAACATCGCCACTTAATGTACCGCTCACACCAGCGTTATCGGTTGCCGCAGAGTTAGCTACCGTCAACTCGGTCGATATTGAACTCTCTTTGCTGGTGCTCGATTTAGCAATATGCGGGGCTGATGGCATCCGGGTAATTTCAGTACTGTCGCAAATTGGACACGCCAACATCCCCTTGTCTTGCTGGGCAAGGCAATCCTCCTCAGAGGCAAACCATCCCTCAAAGCGATGATCTAGTGGGCAAGCGAGGTTATAAACTTTCATAAGACCTATATAGGGGCAAAAATACCAAATTCAATACCCCTATTTTAATGGGATTATGGAATTAGCCGGGGATGGATGTTGGACTCACTAAGCCACGGCGATAGCGATCCAGCCAATAAGTTGCAATCGTCGTTTTGACATCAGTAATTTCGCCCTGCTCTACCCACTCAATTAATTGCTCCAAAGGCGCGGCAAATACATCCAAAAACTCTTCATCATCTAAATGGCTTTTTCCGGAGATCAAGCCTTCAGCAAGATAGATATCAATAAACTCCGTCGAATATGAAATAACTGGATGAATACGGCGCACAAAGCTCCACTTGCTCGCGGAATACCCCGTTTCTTCCTCGAGCTCTCGCTGGGCGCAAAGCAAGCGATCTTCACCGATTTCTAGCTTGCCCGCAGGTATCTCGATACACGCTTTTGCAATCGGATAGCGATATTGGCGTTCCATTAATACCCTGCCATCATCCAATATTGCCAAAATAGCGACTGCCCCAGGATGTGTCAGGTATTCACGAACTGCTTGCTTGCCATCAGGCAAACTCACTTGATCGCGCTTCATATTTAAAAAGATGCCACCGTAGATATCCTCACCAGAGAGGCGCTCCTCCCTCAAATGGGCATCACCAACCGGCAGATCTTTAAATGATTTTTCAGTCATAGCGTGTCTTTCGTCAATTGAATGCCCATGATACAAAACCGAGATGACAGAAAAGAGAAAGGCCCCTATTCGGAGCCTTCATCGCAAGCTGTTTGAAGTCTTTCCTTAGGAACCCAATAAGGTGCGGCGCATCGCATCCAAACAAACAGCCATCAACCCAGCTGGGAAAATTCCAAGAGCCAGAACAAATATCGCATTCAGACTCAACAATCCACGAGCAAAGCCAGATCCAGAAATCTCCGCAGCATGCTCTTCTTTTGGCTCATCAAAGTACATTACCTTAACTACTCTGAGGTAGTAGAAGGCGCCGATCAAGGATGCGATCACGGCAATTACAGCCAAGAACGTGTGTTCGCCATCAACCAACGCCTCAAGTACACCCAGCTTCGCAGCAAAGCCTACTGTTGGCGGAATACCAGCCAATGAGAACATCATCACGAGACCGATGAATGCAAACCAAGGATGACGTTTGTTCAAGCCCTTGAGATCATCAATGGTTTCGCAATCATGGCCTTTGCGTGACAGCATCATTAAGAGGCCAAAGCTTCCCAAGGTAGTCAAAACATAAGTAACCGCATAGAACATAGACGCACTAAAAGCATGGTCATCAAATACAGACAACATACCTAGTAGTACAAAGCCCATCTGCGCAATGGCAGAGTAAGCCAACATGCGCTTGATATTTGTTTGCGCAATGGCGGTGACGTTACCCACTACTAGCGACAAAACAGCCAGCAACACCAACATCGGCTGCCAGTCACCTAAGAGCGGTAATAAGGTATTAACGAGTAAACGGAATAGCAAGGCAAAGGCTGCAATTTTTGGGGCTGCAGCAATCATCAATGTCACTGCTGTTGGTGCGCCTTGATAAACATCAGGTACCCACATATGAAATGGCACAACGCCTAACTTGAAAGCCAGGCCAGAAACAATAAATACCAAACCAAAGGCCATTACCAAGTGATTCACACGAGGATCGGCAACGGTTCTGAAGATCTCAATTAAGTCGAGCGAGCCAGTAACACCGTACAACATAGACATGCCGTAAAGCAAGAAACCGGAAGCCAATGCACCCAGAATGAAGTATTTAATACCCGCCTCAACACTCTTCTCGCTGTTATGACGCATTGCTACCAGAGCGTAGGTAGGCAATGCCATCAACTCAAGACCTAAATACAGAGTCAGAAGATTAGCGCCAGAGATCAATACGCACTGACCTAACAAAGCAAGCAATGCAAGAACGATAAAGTCCGGGCGGAACATTGCACGATCTGTGAGGTATTGCTTTGAGTACACCAAGCTCACCAAGACGGCACCACATGAACATGCCTTTAGCAAGTTTGAGATTGGGTCAGACTGAAATAAGCCATTCATGGCAACTACGGATACATCCCCAATGCGACCCACAAAAGCAAAAATCAAGTACACCAACAAAATGATGGAGAAGAAGTAAACAAAACCAACGCCACGTGGGGTGTGGAAAATATCTTGCTCAACACCAGGAGTTGCTGGCTGACGCTCGGGCACATAAACGCTAGCCACTAACAAGAGGCAGGCGGCTACAAGTAAAACGAGTTCCGGCAGGACGGCGTATAGGTCAAATGCTTGCATTAGCTTTTACTCAGAGTTTGCTGACAGCAACATGCTGCAGCAGATTAATCACGGACGGATGAATGATGTCGGTAAACGGTTTTGGATAAACACCCATACCGATCACACAGATGGACAACACTGCCATCATGAAATACTCACGCGCATTGAGATCTTTTAATTCCTCAACATGCTGGTTTGTAATCGCACCAAAGAACACACGCTTGACCATCCAGAGGGAATAAGCAGCACCCAGAATCAAAGCAGTCGCAGCCAAGATACCAATCACAAAGTCATAATCGACAGCAGCCAGAATGACCATGAACTCACCTACGAAACCAGAAGTAGCAGGCAAACCGCAGTTCGCCATTGCCATCAAGACCGCAAAGGCTGTAAAGGCAGGCATACGATGTACAACACCACCGTAATCAGCGATTTGACGAGTATGCATACGGTCATACAACACACCAATAGAAAGGAACATTGCGCCAGCTACAAAGCCGTGAGAAATCATCTGCACAATACCGCCCTCAATACCCAGCGGGCTAAAGAGGAAGAAACCCAAGGTCACGAAACCCATGTGAGCTACTGATGAGTAAGCCACCAACTTCTTCATATCTTTCTGAACCAAAGCAACTGCGCCAACGTAAATCACAGCAACCAAAGATAGGAAGATGACAAATGGACCAAGGTATTGGCTTGCATCTGGGGCAATTGGCAATGAGAAACGCAAGAAACCATAGGCACCTAGCTTCAACATGATTGCAGCCAACACAACAGAGCCGCCGGTTGGCGCCTCAACGTGAACGTCTGGCAACCAAGTATGCAAAGGCCACATTGGCACCTTCACAGCAAAGGCCATGAAGAAAGCAAAGAACAGGAGTATTTGCTCCACGATATCGAGGCGAGCATTATGCCAAGCCAAGATATCAAAGGTATTCGTCACGTTGTACAAATACAGCATGGCAATCAAAGTAAGCAATGAGCCAAGCAAGGTATACAAGAAGAACTTAAAAGCAGCATAGATGCGGTTATGACCACCCCACACACCAATGATGATGTACATCGGGATCAAAGTTGCTTCGAAGAATACGTAAAACAACAAAGCATCTAAAGCTGCGAATACACCAATCATCAATCCAGAAAGGATTAAGAAGGAGGCCATGTATTGGGAAACCTTCTTATCAATGACTTCCCATGCAGCAATCACTACAAAAATATTAATGAACGCAGTTAAAACAATGAACCACACGGAGATGCCGTCGATACCCAGGTAATAGTTAATATCGTAACGAGGAATCCAGCTAATCTTTTCAACAAACTGCATGCCAGGATTGGCAATATCAAAGTGAATGATCAGGGGCAAGGTTGCAATGAAGCCAAGTACGGCGCCAAAAAGAGCTAACCAGCGAACGCCAGCAGTCGGTCTCTCTGAACCGTAGAACAAAATAATGATGCCGAAGAAAATCGGAATCCAGATGGCGTAAGAAAGAATCATGATGGCTACTTAAGTAACAAAGGCCTAGCGAACAAAAGGCAGGTAAGCGTATAAAACCCAAGCTAGCATTACCGCTAGGCCCGCAATCATTGCGAAGGCATAGTGATAGAGATAGCCGGATTGCAAATGGCGAATCACTGCAGAAAAGCGCCCTACTGCATGAGCACTACCGTTGACCAAGAAGCCGTCGATAGCTTGCTGATCGCCGCGATGCCACAAGACACCGCCGATCCACAACAAGCCCTTAGCAAATACTGCTTGGTTTAGATCGTCGAGATAGTATTTGTTATCCATTAACTTCTTAACAGGCGCGAATGCCTGCGCAACTACACCAGGCAACTTCGGAGCCCAGAGATAACCAATCGCGGCAGTTAACACGCCTAGGACAACCAATAGCAATACTGGGGATGTCAATGAATGCATTGCCATAGCAATCGGACCATGGAACTCTTCAGCAAGTTCCTTCATCGCTGGATGCTTGCCGATATCAACAAAGATTGAATCGCCGAAGTAAGTACCAAACAGCAACGGAGTAATTGTGTAGTAGCCGATGATGACCGAAG
The DNA here is from genome assembly GCA_000342265.1 of beta proteobacterium CB. Lineage (NCBI taxonomy): Bacteria > Pseudomonadati > Pseudomonadota > Betaproteobacteria > beta proteobacterium CB. Next base: position 744,349 of record CP004348.1, on the reverse strand, counting down.
GAATCGCCAACAAGATTAAAGGCAAGGTCACAACAAATGGTGACTCATGTGGTTTTTGACCAGGAGCCAAACCGTGGTGCGCATGATCATCGCCCTGCTCAGCATGATCATGGTGGTGATCGTGCGCATGAGCATCATCATTACCCCAACGGGCTTTACCGTGGAATACGTAGAAGTACAAACGGAAGGAGTACAAAGCCGTTACAAAGACGCTGGCCATTACTGCGAAGTAAGCAAAGCCAGCACCGGGAATATGGCTAGCAGCTACCGCCTCGATGATGGAGTCTTTGGAATAAAAGCCGGAGAAGAATGGAGTGCCGATCAATGCCAAATTACCCAACAACATCATCAGGCAAGTAATTGGCATGTATTTCCAGAGACCACCCATCTTGCGCATATCTTGCTCATGGTGCATACCCAAAATCACACTACCCGCTGCGAGGAACAGGAGCGCCTTAAAGAATGCATGAGTCATCAAATGGAAGATGGCAACTGGATAAGCAGAAACACCCAAAGCCACGGTCATGTAACCCAATTGAGACAGTGTGGAATAAGCCACTACCCGCTTGATATCGGTTTGAACTATGCCCAAGAAACCCATAAAGAGCGCAGTGATCGAACCAATGACCAAGATGAAGCTCAAGGCTGCATCAGACAACTCAAATAGCGGTGACATACGTGACACCATGAAGATGCCAGCAGTCACCATCGTTGCAGCATGAATCAATGCAGAAATTGGGGTTGGGCCTTCCATCGAATCAGGCAACCAAACATGTAATGGGAACTGTGCTGACTTACCCATCGCGCCAATAAAGAGGCAGATACAAGCTACGGTTACCAAATTCCAACTAGTACCAGGCAATGTTTGCGCTGCTAATGCAGTGTTCTGAGCAAAGATCACGTCGTAGTTCATGGAGCCAGTGCTGGCCAATAGCAAGCCAATACCGAGAATGAAGCCAAAGTCACCAACACGGTTAACCAAGAAGGCTTTCATATTGGCAAATACAGCAGATTGACGCTCAAAGTAGAAGCCAATCAATAAATAAGAAACCACGCCCACTGCTTCCCAGCCGAAGAAGAGTTGCAAGAGGTTGTTACTCATTACCAACATCAACATCGCGAAGGTAAAGAGTGAAATGTACGAGAAGAAGCGGTTGTAACCCTCTTCGCCCTGCATATAGCCGATGGTATAAATATGAACCATCAAAGAAACAAAGGTCACCACACACATCATGGTGGCTGTCAGCGGGTCAATTAAGAAACCAATATCCAAATTAAGTTCACCCAACTGCATCCAGCGGTACACGGTGCCATTGAAATAGAAGCCATCCATTACCTGTACGAGCACAAAGCAAGACAAAACGAAGGCAATCATCACACCCAAAATAGTGACGAACTGGCAAGCGCCCTGCCCGATGCGCTTACCGCCTAATTTGGTGCCAAAGAATCCCGCAATCGCCGAGCCAAATAATGGCGCCAGCGGAATTGCGCAGAGAACAGGGAGAGTTAAGGTCAATTGCATGACTAGCCTTTTAGGTGGTCAAGGTCTTCAGCATTAATGGTGTCTACCTTACGGAAGAGAACAACCAAAATTGCCAAACCGATTGCTGCCTCAGCAGCAGCCACAGTCAAAATAAAGAATACGAATACTTGACCAGCCATATCACCCAAATAATGAGAGAAGGCTACAAAGTTCATGTTCACAGAAAGAAGCATTAATTCAATTGCCATTAAGAGCACAATGATGTTCTTACGGTTTAAGAAAATGCCGATTACGCTAGTCGCAAACAGAATTGCGCCAAGCACTAAGTAGTGAGCTAAGGTAATAGTCATTTCTTTTCTCCACGAGCATCTTGCTTTGCAGCCATATCAGAACCCATCTTGACGATGCGCATACGATCTGCAGAATTCACGTTCACTTGCTCATGAATATTTTGGGATTTAGAGTCTTTGCGGTTACGCAGAGTTAAGGCAACGGCGGCAATGATCGCCACCAAGAGAATGACGCCAGCAACCTCGAAGGCATAAACATAGTCAACGAAAATCAACATGCCTAAGGCTTGGGTATTGCTAGTGGCCATCTCCTCGAGCATCGGCTGAACTGGTGCACTAGTACCAATAAAGCTACGAATTAAGACGATAGACAATTCCAAGACGATAACCGCACCCATTAAGAAGGCTACAGGTAAAAATTTCTTGAAATCACGACGCAAGTGCTCAAGATCAAGATCGAGCATCATGACGACGAACAAGAAGAGCACCATCACGGCGCCAACGTATACAAGAATCAGAGCAAGGCTTAAGAATTCAGCCTTCAGGAGCATCCATAGACCTGAGGCGCAGAAGAAAGCTAAAACCAGGAAGAGTGCAGCGTGTACTGGATTGCGAGCCGTAATCACGCGCAATGCTGAAAGCACTAAAAGGCCAGCAAAGGCATAAAAGAATGCTGCAAAAAGTGTGGAAGTATCGAATGTCATATGTCGTTGTGCTCTATTCGATTAACGATAAGGCGCATCAGCTGCGCGATTAGCGGCGATATCTTTTTCATACTTATCGCCTACAGCCAAAAGCATTTCTTTAGTGAAATACAAATCGCCGCGCTTATCACCGAAATACTCAAAAATATTGGTTTCAACAATAGCGTCAACCGGGCAAGCCTCTTCGCAGAAGCCGCAGAAAATGCACTTGGTTAAGTCAATGTCGTAACGACTGGTACGGCGCGTACCATCATCGCGCTCAGCAGTTTCAATCGTGATTGCATAAGCAGGACAAACTGCCTCGCACAATTTGCAACCAATACAACGCTCTTCACCGTTTTCATAACGGCGTAAGGCATGTAAACCGCGGAAGCGAACAGACTGAGGCGTCTTCTCTTCGGGATATTGAACCGTAATTTTTGGCTTAAAGAGATAACGACCAGTAATCGACATACCGACCAAAATATCTTTCAGCATCAAGCTATCGAGGAATTGGGAAATTTTCTTAAACATGATTGATCAACTTATTTCCAAATATTCAATGGGGATACAACCCATGCGCCAACGACAACTACCCAGAATACGGAGATGGGAATAAAGATTTTCCAACCCAAACGCATGATCTGGTCATAGCGATAGCGTGGCAATGTTGCACGCAACCAGATAACGCAAGACAAGAGGAAGAAGGTTTTAGCAAACAACCAGAAAAAGCCTGGGATATCACGAAGAATAGGCAAATCAACGATTGGTAACCAACCGCCCAAGAACATCGTCGATGCTAAAGCAGCGATCAAGATCATATTGGCGTATTCAGCCAAGAAGAACATCGCAAAAGCCATGCCAGAGTACTCAACCATATGACCCGCAACAATCTCAGACTCACCCTCAACCACGTCAAATGGATGACGGTTCGTTTCAGCAACGCCAGAGATGAAGTAAATCACGAACATTGGTAGCAATGGCAACCAATTCCAAGAAAGGAAGTTCAAGCCCATGCTAGCGAAGTAGCCCTGCTCCTGCGAGGCCACAATCGTGCTCAAGTTCAATGAGCCCGAAGTCAACAACACAGTAACCAAGGCAAAACCCATGGCGATTTCATAAGAAATCATTTGAGCTGAAGCACGCATAGCGCCAAGGAATGGGTATTTCGAGTTGGATGACCAGCCGGCTAAGATCACACCATAAACACCAATAGATGAAATTGCCATTACGTACAACAAGCCTGCATTAACATCTGCCAAGACCATTTTGGCCTGAAAGGGAATCACAGCCCAAGCAGCAAAAGCCGGCATGATCACCATCACTGGTGCAATGAAATACAGTACTTTGCTAGCTTGAGTCGGAGAAATAATTTCCTTCATCAACAACTTCAAGGCATCAGCGATTGGTTGTAGCAAACCTAAAGGGCCAACGCGGTTTGGTCCAAGACGGATATGCATCCAGCCGATCAACTTACGCTCCCAGAGAGTCATATAAGCAACCGCGCCAAACATCGGCAATACGATGATTACGATACGCACCAAAGCCCAAACAAGTGGCCATAGTGAGCCAAAGATAGCCTCACCCTGGGTGGTAATGAGGTTCAAGAAATTATCCATCTCGTCCCTTATGCCTTGCTAACAGTTACAGGACCAAACATCGATCCCAATTGAGCGCTGGCCATAGTGCCCGCAGAAATTCTGACAGCGCCTTTGGCTAAGTTCGCTTCCAATGTAGCCGGCAAATCTACAGATTGACCACCTTGGGTCACTCGCACAGCATCACCCTCTTTCAAGCCCAACTCATTAAAGAGCGCTTGACCTAATCCAACTTGATTACCGCGCTTGGCATCACGTGTTAACTGCAATGCAGATGAACGACGTACGATTTGATCGCCAGCATAAATACCCACGTCAGATAAACGCTCCAAACCTGCCGATAGAGTCGCATTTCCATTAATCAAGCTAGTCGCTGCAGATTGATTGTTGAGCTTAGTGCAGTAATTTTCACCAAGCGCCTCACCCAATACCTCTTCAGGCATGTTGTAGAGGAAGCCATCCAAATTCAACAAACCACCTAGAACCCGGAGAACCTTCCATGCTGGACGTGAATCGCCTAAAGGTTTTACAGCTGGCTGAATCGTTTGTGCACGGCCTTCGGAATTAACAAAAGTAGACACTGATTCCGTATATGTAGAGATCGGCAGAATCACATCAGCCACCTCAAGCAAATCAGCGCTCTTATAAGCACTTAAAGCAATCACCGTATTGGCCTTAGCCAAAGCAGCTCGTGCTTGTACCGGATTTGGCAAATCTGCATCGGGCTCGATATTCATCAAGATCACTGCGCGGCGATCACCAGATAACACGGATTCAACGCCAGCACCATTGGCATTGACCAGGCTAGCACCAACTGCATTACCGCCTACAGGCAAGAAGCCCAAAGTTGCACCAGTTTGCTCAGCAATAAATTGCGCCAGTACATGCAAATCAGAGGCGTGTGGATGGGCAATTGCGGCTGAGCCTAGCAATACTGAAGTAGATGTACCGGAGAGCAGGCTATCAGCAATCTTTTGTGCAGCAGCAGACACTGTCAAGTTAGGCGTACCAGCGGGCGCGGAAACAGACTTCGCTTTTGCTACAGCCAATGCCACTTCACTCAATGCATTAACCCATGCGCTTGGAGTTGCAGTAATACCAGTAACAGGAATCAACCAGTCATCACCGCCAGCATCAATACGTGAGACTTGTAAGCCACGCTTTGCGCCTGCACGTAAACGGGTAGCGATTAATGGCTGCTCTTTACGCAAGAAGCTACCAACTACTAGAACGCGATCAAGCTCGCTCACTTTAGCAATTGGCATACCCAACCAAGGAGCAGAAGCTGCGCCTTTGAGGTCTGTTTGACGTAAACGGGTCTCAACTTGATTGGAACCCAGGCCGCGAATCATTTTCTGAAGGAGGTACAACTCTTCAGTACTAGAAATTGGATGCGCTAAAGCAGCAACTGCTTCAGAACCATTCTCAGAGGAAATGGTTTTAAGTGAATGGGCAACATAATCCATCGCAGATTGCCAATCAGTCTCAAGCCATTGACCACCCTGCTTCACCATTGGGGTAGTCACGCGGTCAGCGCTATTCAAACCTTCATAGGCGAAGCGATCACGGTCACTAATCCAGCACTCATTTACTGCATCATTTTCCAAAGCAACAACACGCATTACCTTGTTGGCTTTTGTTTGAATCGTCGTGTTGGCACCGAGACTGTCATGCGGGCTTACTGAACGTTTACGACCTAATTCCCAAGTACGCGCAGCATAGCGGAATGGCTTACTTGTCAATGCGCCAACTGGGCACAAATCAATCATATTTCCAGATAACTCTGAATCAATGGTTTGACCTGCAAAAGTAGTGATCTCGGAATGCTCACCGCGGTTGACCATACCTAATTCCATGACGCCGGCAACTTCTTGGCCAAAGCGTACGCAACGGGTGCAGTGAATGCAACGGGTCATCTCCTGCATGGAGATGAGAGGACCTACATTCTTATGAAATACAACACGCTTGTCTTCTTCATAGCGTGAATTGGATTTACCGTAACCCACTGCTAAATCTTGTAACTGGCACTCACCACCTTGATCGCAAATTGGGCAATCCAAAGGATGGTTGATCAGCAGGAACTCCATTACGGAACGCTGTGCTTCAACTGCTTTAGCAGAATGCGTAAACACCTTCATGCCTTGCGTAACAGGAGTAGCGCAAGCAGGCAATGGCTTAGGGGCCTTCTCTACTTCCACCAAACACATACGGCAGTTAGCGGCGATAGATAATTTCTTGTGATAGCAGAAGTGAGGAATGTAAGTGCCGAGCTTATTCGCGGCGTGCATCACCATCGAACCTTGCGGAACTTCTACTGCCTTACCATCTAATTCGATTTCAACCATGCTCACTTTAAGATGTCCCGTGCTCAATGTCTTATAAAGGTTTTGCAGAATCTAAGCAGCGCTTATGTTCTACGTGATACGCAAATTCATCCATGTAATGCTTCAACATGCCACGAACCGGCATTGCAGCAGCATCACCCAAGGCGCAAATCGTACGACCTTGAATATTGGCTGCTACATCATTCAATAAATCCAAATCTTCTGGACGCCCTTCGCCGTGCTCAATACGACTCACGATGCGCCACAACCAACCGGTACCTTCACGACATGGAGTGCACTGACCACAAGATTCTTCATGATAGAAGTAGGACAGGCGCTCTAAGGCGCGAACCATGCAGCGTGTTTCATTCATGACGATGACTGCACCAGATCCCAGCATCGATCCTGCTTTAGCAATGCTGTCGTAATCCATTGTGAGAGTCATCATTTCCGCACCCGGAATAACTGGTGAAGAAGAACCGCCAGGGATAACCGCCTTCAGTGGAATGCCATCACGCATGCCGCCGGCAAGCTTTAATAACTCAGCGAATGGAGTGCCTAATGGAATCTCGTAGTTACCTGGATAAGTAACATCTCCAGAGATGGAGAAAATCTTTGTGCCACCATTATTTGGCTTACCTAACTCTAGATATGCCGGACCACCGATTGCCATAATGAATGGCACAGCAGCAAATGTTTCAGTGTTGTTAATCGTGGTTGGCTTGCCGTACAAACCGAAGCTTGCTGGGAATGGTGGCTTGAAGCGCGGTTGACCCTTCTTACCTTCAAGAGACTCCAACAAAGCAGTTTCTTCACCACAGATGTATGCGCCCCAACCTGGAGCAGCATGTAATTGGAAGTTGAAATCACTTCCCATGATTTTGTCACCGAGATATCCGGCAGCGCGGGCTTCTTCAAGCGCCTCTTCAAAACGAGAATAGACTTCCCAAATTTCACCGTGGATATAGTTGTAACCCACAGTGATGCCCATAGTGTAGGCACCAATAATCATGCCCTCAATCAAAGCATGCGGGTTGTAACGCATGATGTCGCGGTCCTTGAATGTACCCGGTTCACCTTCGTCACTATTACAAACTAAATATTTTTGACCAGGAAATTGACGAGGCATAAAGCTCCACTTCAACCCAGTTGGGAAGCCTGCGCCTCCACGACCACGTAATGATGAAGCTTTTAATTCAGCAATGATTGCGTCAGGTGCAACTTTGTCATTGATGATGCGACGCAGCTGCTGATAACCGCCACGACTTTCGTAATCTTTTAAACGCCAGTTCTCGCCATTCAATCCAGCAAGGATCAAAGGCTTAATGTGTCTATCGTGCAAGCTGGTCATGCTGCTTTCCCTTCTGCACGGAGCTCATTTAATAGAGCGTCAATCTTTTCTTTACTCATGAAGCTGCACATGCGCTTGTTGTTCACCAACATCACCGGAGAATCCCCGCAGGCGCCCATGCACTCACCTTCTTTCAGTGTGAATGTGCCGCAAGGGGTTGTCTCGTTGTAACCAATACCAAGCGTTTCTTTTAAATACGTTGCTGCAGTTTCACCATGGGTTAACTGGCAAGGTAAGTTTGTGCAAATCACCAACTTGTACTTACCAATCGGCTTGGTGTCATACATGTTGTAGAAGGTAGCTACCTCATCAACCGCAATGGTTGGCATTTCTAAAATTTGAGCGACAGTAGCGATTACCTCTGGTGAAACCCAACCTACTTCAGTTTGGGCAGCAATCAAAGCGGCCATCACAGCAGATTGTTTTTGCTCTGGCGGATATTTCGCGACGTTACGCGCAATGTCTGCGAGCGTTTTGTCTGAAAGTTGAAGAGTTGTTGTCATGAATTAATCCTTGGCGCGCTGTATTAGCGGTCAATCTCCCCGAACACAATATCTTGGGTACCAATAATGGTTACAGCATCAGCCAACATGTGGCCGCGTGACATTTCGTCCATCGCGGATAGATGCACAAAACCTGGCGCACGAATCTTCAAGCGGTAAGGCTTATTAGCACCATCAGAAATCAAGTAGATACCAAACTCACCTTTTGGATGCTCTACAGCGGAGTAAGCCTCGCCATCAGGAACGTGCATACCTTCAGTAAAGAGTTTGAAATGGTGAATCAACTCCTCCATATTGGTCTTCATATCCACACGCTTCGGTGGAGATACCTTATGGTTGTCACTCATGACAGGACCATCATTTGCTTTGAGCCAGGCAACACATTGTTTAATGATGCGGTTAGATTGACGCATTTCTTCCATGCGAACTAAATAGCGATCATAAGAATCACCATTCACGCCAACTGGAATATCAAAGTCGAGTTTGTCGTAAGTTTCGTAAGGTTGCTTTTTACGCAAGTCCCACTCAATACCAGAGCCACGCAACATCGGACCAGTAAAGCCGAGCTGCAAAGCACGCTCAGGTGAGACAACGCCGATACCAACCAAGCGTTGCTTCCAAATACGGTTATCCGTTAAGAGATTGCAGTACTCATCTACATTGGCATCAAAACCATTTGAGAATTGCTCAATAAAATCAAGCAAAGTACCGCTGCGGTTTTCATTCAAACGCTTGATTGCAGAAGTGCTACGAATCTTAGACTTGGAGTACTGCGCCATCTGTGTTGGTAGGTCGCGATAGACCCCACCTGGACGGTAGTAAGCAGCATGCATACGAGCGCCAGATACAGCTTCATACATATCGAAAATGTCTTCACGATCGCGGAAGGCATACAAGAACACGGCCATAGCGCCAACGTCTAAACCATGACAGCCAATCCACAATAGGTGGTTCAGCAAACGAGTTAACTCGTCGTACATTACACGAATGTATTGCGCACGCAAAGGCACGTCTACTTGTAGCAACTTCTCAATTGCCATCACATAAGCATGCTCGTTAGACATCATCGAGACGTAATCCAAGCGATCCATGTAGGGAACGTTTTGAATCCAAGTACGTGTCTCGGCTAATTTTTCAGTAGCACGATGCAATAAACCGATGTGCGGATCAGCACGCTGAATGACTTCACCATCAAGCTCGAGCACTAAGCGCAATACGCCGTGTGCCGCAGGATGCTGAGGGCCAAAGTTGAGGGTGTAGTTCTTAATTTGTGCCATGACTTAAACCGGGCCTCCATACTGCTCTTCGCGCACGATACGTGGCGTGATTTCACGCGCTTCAATCGTGACTGGCTGATACACCACACGCTTTAACTCTGGGTCGTAACGCATTTCAACGTTGCCAGAAATTGGGAAATCTTTTCTAAATGGATGGCCGATGAAACCGTAGTCAGTCAAGATGCGACGCAGGTCTTCATGACCATCAAACAAGATGCCATAGAGATCAAACGCTTCACGCTCAAACCAGTTAGCAGCAGCCCAAACTGGAGTGAGTGAAGCGACTACTGGATAAGCATCTTCTGGTGCAAATACACGTACACGCAAACGCCAGTTATGCGCGATAGACAAAAGATGAGTCACAACGCCAAAACGCTGACCACCCCACTGTCCTTCACGGTAGTCTTGATAATCCACGCCACACAAATCAATCAGTTGCTCGAAAGCCAATGAAGGCTCGTCGCGCAACAACATAGCGGATTCAAAATAAGTATCTGCATTTAGCACTACAGTCACTTCACCCAAAGCGATCTCAACGGATTGCGCACGCTTACCTAGAACTTTTTCTAGATTGGCGGCGAGTTGAACTAAACGATCTGACATGGTTTAAGCCTTCCGCGCAATCGTGCTGGTGCGAGCGATCTTAGATTGCAATTGAATGATTCCGTAGATCAACGCTTCTGCAGTTGGAGGGCAGCCAGGAACATAAATATCGACTGGCACGATGCGGTCACAGCCGCGAACTACTGAATACGAGTTATGGTAGTAACCACCACCATTGGCACAGGAGCCCATCGAGATAACCCAACGTGGCTCAGGCATTTGGTCGTAAACCTTGCGGAGTGCTGGAGCCATCTTGTTGCAGAGCGTACCAGCCACAATCATCAAGTCGGATTGACGTGGGGATGGGCGGAACACCACTCCAAAACGGTCCAAGTCATAACGGGATGCGCCTGCGTGCATCATTTCGACAGCACAGCAAGCCAGACCGAATGTCATTGGCCATAGAGAACCATTTCTCGTCCAGTTGATTAACTGGTCCGCAGTAGTGGTAACAAATCCTTCTTTGAGAACGCCTTCTAATGCCATATCTATCACTCCCAGTCGAGAGCGCCCTTTTTCCAGATATATACGAAGCCCACGATGAATTCCAAGAGGAAAATCACCATAGAGGCGTAGCCGAACCAACCAATATCACGCAGAGCCACACCCCATGGAAATAGGAATGCAGTTTCTAAGTCAAATAAGATAAACAGGATGGCGATGAGGTAATAACGCACGTCGAACTTCATACGTGCATCTTCGAAAGCTTCAAAACCGCACTCGTATGGAGACAGTTTTTCCGAATCAGGCTTCGAAGGAGCCAGGATTTTTCCGAGGAACATGGGGACTAAACCAACCCCAATACCTACGAGGATAAAAAGCAGAACGGGAAAGTAATTAGCGAGATTCAAAATGGCCCTGAGTCGTTCGTCTGGTAATTCCTAAGAAGCTACAAATTATCAATTATTCCAGTAAAAAAATTCTTGATTTACAGCATAAACCCCTTACTAATTTTACAATTTGGTGCCGACGGCGAGACTCGAACTCGCACAGCCTAAGCCACTACCCCCTCAAGATAGCGTGTCTACCAATTTCACCACGTCGGCATCTTGTAAAACCTGTCAATTCTACTGCATTGCACCACTCGGTTACCCCAAAAATAGGGGTAGAAAGCGATTAAAACGTATTTTTTACTTCGGAACTGCTGGCTTAGTTGGATCCTGAGCTGGAGCAGCCGGCGCTGGGGCTGGAGCCACTACAGGCGCTACCGTACCAGACAAAACACCTGGACTAACTTCCTTTTTATTCCCGATCCAGGTAATCCCCAAAGTGCAAACAAAAAAGACTGCTGCAAAAATAGCGGTTGTATGTGACAAGAAGTTCGCAGAGCCACTAGCACCGAAAAGACTGCCGGAGGATCCAGAACCAAAAGCAGCACCCATATCGGCACCTTTACCCTGCTGAAGCAACACAAGCAAGATCACAGCCAAAGCTGAAATTACCTGCAAAACGATCAATAAAGTCTTAAACCATTCCATGGCTTATCTCCAAATAAAAAATCTAGGCCTGACAAATAGCGAGAAAATCCTGCGGGTTCAATGAAGCACCCCCAATCAATCCGCCATCAATATCTGGCATTGCAAACAGTTCAACGGCATTGTCAGGTTTAACACTGCCGCCATACAAAATTCCCACATGGGAAGCTACGTCTTCATCAAATTCCGCCAATTGCAAGCGAATAGCTCGGTGAATATCCTGTGCCATCTGAGCACTTGCCACCTTACCCGTGCCAATAGCCCAAATTGGCTCATAGGCAATCAGGCAGTCAGCCAAACGGTCTTGCAAAATAGCTACCTGCTTTGAAATTTGACCTCGTACTACCTCAACCTCACGACCCGAGTTACGTTCATCAGCAGATTCACCGACACAAATCACCGGAATCATGCCATTGTCGAGCACCTGAAGAGCCTTCTCAGCTACCTGCTCATCAACCTCCTGATGGTATTGGCGACGCTCAGAATGACCAACAATCACATAGGTGCAATCTAATTCCTTGAGCATAGAAGCGGCAACTTCACCGGTGTAAGCGCCAGCAGCATAAGCCGAAACATCTTGGGCACCCAGACTTAGAAAAGCTAAAGAGCAGTCGCGAATCAAATCACCACACTGCGATAAATAAGGCGCTGGCACGCAAACTGCATACTTGCGACCTGCTGGCATTCCCTGCTCCATACCGCGGCAAACAGCTTTGATCCAGTCTGCATTAGCTGCAAGACTGCCGTTCATTTTCCAGTTGCCGATAACAGTGAGTGGACGCATGAAATTATTCTGTGCCTAGACAGTCAACACAATCTTGCCAACGTGCTCAGAAGACTCCATCAAACGATGAGCGTCAGCCGCTTGGTCTAAGGTGAATGTCTTATAAATCACTGGCTTTAACTTACCCGCATCTAGCAGAGGCCAGATACGTGCATGCAGTTGCTGTGTAATCTGCTTCTTAAATGACACTGGACGTGGACGCAAGGTAGAACCAGTGATGGTTAAACGGCGACGCAAAATTTGTCCGGTATTCACTTCCGCTTTTGAGCCACCCATGATTGCAATAATCACAATGCGGCCGTCATCAGCCAAACAATCAATTTCTTTTTGTACGTAAGTGCCAGTAACCATGTCGAGTACCACATTGACACCCTTACCGTCAGTTGCCTTCTTTACCTCTTCCACAAAGTCTTGCGTCTTGTAGTTGATAGCCAAGTCGGCACCCAAGGCCACACAAGCAGCGCACTTCTCATCGGTACCGGCAGTAACAAATACTTTATGACCCAAGGCTTTTGCAATCAAAATGGCAGTGACTCCAATACCACTCGAGCCACCTTGCACTAATAAAGTTTCACCTTCTGACAACTCACCACGCATGAAGACATTGCTCCAAACAGTGTAAAAAGTTTCCGGCAATGAAGCTGCCTCTTGATCAGTAAATCCTTTTGGATAAGGCAAGCATTGCGCAATGGGAGCAGTACATAGCTCTGCGTAACCACCACCCTGCACAAGCGCACAAACTTTATCGCCGACTTTGAGACCAAATAGATTATCGGCATGAGCTAAGTCACCACCGACAATCTCGCCAGCGACTTCAAGACCAGGAATATCAGATGCACCTGCTGGAACTGGGTAATGGCCTTTTCGTTGCAAAACGTCTGGGCGATTAATCCCAGCAGCAATTACCTTAATCAAAATCTCGCCAGTTCCAGCAGCTGGAGCTACTGGATCAGGACGGGTAGCAGCAACCAGCATTTCTGGTGCACCAAATTCTTTGATTTCCATTACGCGCATATGAACTCCCGCTCGCTTACTTTACTTAAGCAGATTCGCCAGATGCAGGGGCGACTTCAGCAGTGGCATCAGCGCCCGCCAAAGGAGCAATCGTGCCACCTTCATCCGCCATTGCAGCCTTGAGAGATAAACGTAAACGACCACGCTCGTCAGCAGCCAACAACTTCACGCGAACAACTTGGCCTTCTGCTAAATAGTCTTTAACTTCTTTTACACGCTCATTAGAAATTTCTGAGATATGCAGGAGACCATCTTTACCTGGCAGAATGTTTACCAAAGCACCAAACTCAAGCAACTTCACTACTGGACCTTCGTAGATCTTGCCTACTTCAGCTTCAGCAGTAATGCCTTCGATACGTGCTTTCGCTTCAGCCATGCCTTCAGCAGAAGTGGAAGCAATTGTTACAGTGCCGTCATCTTTAATGTCGATGCTGCAACCAGTTTCTTTAGTCAAGGCTTGAATTGTTGCGCCGCCTTTACCGATGACTTCACGAATCTTGTCTGGATGAATCTTGAAAGAAACCATACGTGGAGCATGTGCAGACAATTCAGTACGAACTGAACCCATCGCTTCTTGCATCTTGCTCAAAATATGCAAACGACCTTCTTTAGCTTGGGCCAACGCAACTTGCATAATTTCTTTAGTAATACCTTGAACTTTAATGTCCATCTGAAGAGCAGTAATACCGTTAGCAGTACCAGCTACCTTGAAGTCCATATCGCCTAAGTGATCTTCATCACCCAAGATATCTGTCAACACAGCAAAGCGGTTGCCATCCAAAATCAAGCCCATAGCTACACCAGCTACGTGCGCTTTAACTGGAACGCCAGCATCCATCATTGCTAAACAGCCGCCGCAAACGGAAGCCATGGATGAAGAACCATTGGACTCAGTGATTTCTGAAACCACACGAATGCTGTACGCAAAATCTTCTGCACTTGGCAATACTGGAATCAATGCGCGCTTAGCCAAACGGCCGTGACCAATTTCACGACGCTTCGGGCTACCTACACGACCTGTTTCACCAGTGGCGAACGGAGGCATGTTGTAGTGGAACATGAAGCGATCACGGTACTCGCCTTCGAGCGCGTCAATGATCTGTTCATCACGTGCAGTACCTAAAGTAGCCACTACGAGAGCTTGTGTTTCACCACGGGTAAATAATGCTGAACCGTGTGTGCGTGGCAATACGCCATTACGAATTTCAATTGGGCGAACAGTGCGTGTATCGCGACCATCAATACGTGGCTCGCCATTCAAAATCTGGCTACGCACAATCTTCGCTTCGATTTCAAACATGATGTCGCTAACTGCAACTGCATCAACATCACCCTCTTCAGCTAGCTTAGCTAAAACTGTTTTGGAGATCTCTTTGAGCTTGTCTGAACGAGCACCCTTTTGACGAATCTGATATGCCTCACGCAATGGCGCTTCAGCCAATGCAGTGACCTTAGCGATAAATGGCTCGTCTTTAGGAGAAGCAGTCCAATCCCACTCTGGCTTGCCAGCTTCACGCACCAAATCATTGATTGCGTTGATCGCAGTTTGCATTTGGTCATGACCGTATACAACCGCACCTAACATGATCTCTTCTGACAACTGATTGGCTTCTGACTCAACCATCAATACAGCAGCTTGTGTACCAGCAACAATCAAATCCATCTCACTCGTAGCTTGCTCTGTACGAGTTGGGTTCAAGAGGTATTGACCATTGGCATAACCAACACGTGCTGCGCCAACTGGGCCAGCAAATGGAATGCCTGAAACAGCCAAGGCTGCAGAAGCAGCGATCAATGCAGGAATATCAGCAGGCACATCTGGGTTGATAGACAGCACATGAACCACAACCTGAACTTCGTTCAAGAAACCTTCCGGGAACAATGGGCGCAGTGGGCGATCGATCAAACGCGAGATCAATGTCTCACCTTCTGATGGACGACCTTCACGACGGAAGAAGCCACCAGGAATTTTTCCTGCAGCGTAAGTTTTTTCGAGGTAATCAACGGTCAATGGGAAAAATGATTGACCTGGCTTAGCTGATTTAGAGGCAACTACCGTCCCCATTACTACTGTGTCATCCACATTAACGATGACAGCACCACCAGCTTGACGAGCAATCTCGCCTGTTTCCATTGTTACTTGATGATTGCCCCATTGAAACGTCTTTACTGCTTTTTTAAACATAGTCATTCTGATCTTCTCCAAATTGTTCACGCAAAAGCCACATGGTTTTTACGCTTGTCGTGGGATAAAGCAGTGTCACGACAACACTGGAGCGTTTAAAGATCACAAGGGATGCCATTCCAGGGAGGCACTGGATTTCTCAAGCCAGAAACTCATTGGAATGACACGATCCCCTACACAAATAATCTTGAAGCGCTCAAAAAACATGCCATCCGCTTAAGACTGATTCCGTTAAGAAACAACCCTAAGATAGATGGCATTGCATACCGATAAGAATTACTTACGGAGACCTAATTTCTCGATCAATGCGCGATAGCGACCCAAATCCTTGCCTTTGAGGTAATCCAAAAGGCGGCGACGGCGTGAAACCATCTTCAACAAGCCACGACGGCTGTGATGATCTTTAGCGTTAGCTTTGAAATGGGGGGTTAATTCATTAATACGAGCTGTTAGCAATGAAACTTGAACTTCAGGGCTACCCGTATCGTTTGCGCTGCGCGCGTTTTCTTTGACGATTTCCGCCGTTTTAATATCAGCAACTGCCATTTTCATACTCCTTACTTGCGAACACCTGAGCTCTCACCCAATTTGTGTCGTGCATTTATTAATCAAATAAAACAAAAAAGCTTTAAAAATCAAAGCCCTCGAATTGTAGCAGAGAGAAGCTCAAAATTGAGCCCCAAGCCTTAAAACTTGGTATTCTTTGCCTGCAATCTGAAATCAAAACTCTATATAAAATCCAATAAAATCAATAAGTTAACAAAATGAAATCACCCATTATTCGCTTAATTGCCATTTTTTTAGGCACCCTCCTCCTTCAAACTAGCGGTTTTGCCCAATTTTCCAACCCCTTTGGCCCCCAAAAAACAGTTGCCCAGCAGCGCCAAGATATTCTCAAAAAGAATGAAGATATCCTGAAGCAACTGTATGCGGTCCAACCAAAAGCCAAGGAATTGATCGAAAAGTCTATTGGCTACGCCACTTTTAGTAACTTTGGTATGAAGATTTTGATTGCTGGTGGCGGCACTGGCAGTGGCGTCGTCATGCATAAAGATGGGGCTAAACCGGTTTACATGAATATGGCGGAAGTACAAGCAGGCCTAGGCATTGGCATTAAATCTTTCCAGAATATTTTCGTATTTCAGACGCAAACCGCCCTGAATGACTTCGTAAACTCCGGTTGGACCTTTGGCGGTCAAGTGACTGCAGCTGCCAAGTATGAAAACAATGGCGATGCCTATCAAGACGCCACGCTTGTTGCCCCTGGCGTTCTGATGTATCAACTGACTGACTCAGGCCTTGCCGCTGAAATCACCGGCAAAGGCACCAAGTACTATAAAAACACTGAGCTCAATAAATAAAGGCTTATTACGCAAATGCTGCACAGATGTTGCAGATGAGCTCTTAAGGCGTCATCTGCGCATTGAGCTTAGCCATACTAGGATCATGCAATTTGTTGAGTGCTGATAAATAGGCTTTCGCAGATGCGGCAATGATGTCTGGATCAGTTCCAACGCCGTTGACAATGCGCCCACCCTTGGAAAGTCTCACGGTAACCTCACCTTGAGACTGTGTTCCCGATGTAATCGCATTCACTGAGTAGAGCAACTGCTCTGCACCACTTTTCACAATCTCTTCAATCGCATTCAAGCTTGCATCAACTGGGCCATTACCCTCAGCTTCAGAACTCGCCTCTTTGTCGCCCACACGGAAGGTGACTTTAGACTTTGGTCGCTCACCCGTTTCTGAATGCTGACTTAAAGAGATAAATTTATAAAACTCACCCTCTTCCGCTGCGGCAGAGTCTGACATGATGGCGATAATATCTTCATCAAAGATTTCTGACTTTTGATCGGCTAGTGATTTAAAGCGCACAAATGCTTCATTCAAATCCGCTTCGGCTTCAATCGCAATACCCAACTCTTGCAGGCGTTGCTTAAACGCATTGCGACCAGACAGCTTACCCAACACAATCTTATTGGTAGCCCAGCCTACATCTTCTGCCCGCATGATTTCATAGGTATCACGATTCTTCAAGATACCGTCTTGATGAATACCTGAGGTATGGGCAAATGCGTTAGCACCAACGACTGCCTTGTTTGGCTGAACTACAAATCCAGTGATCTGAGAAACCAACTTAGAAGCGGGAACAATTTGGGTGGCATCGATACCGCAGACCATATCAAAATAATCCTTACGGGTGCGCAAGGCCATCACAATCTCTTCTAGCGCCGTATTACCAGCGCGCTCACCTAAGCCATTAATTGTGCACTCGATTTGACGTGCTCCACCAATCTTGACGCCAGCCAAGGAATTGGCCACCGCCATACCCAAGTCATTATGGCAATGCACAGACCAAACCGCTTTATCTGAATTTGGAACACGAGTACGCAAGGTCTTAATGAACTCACCATACAACTCTGGGGTGGCATAGCCCACCGTATCTGGAATATTGATGGTGGTCGCACCCTCATTAATCACCGCCTCAACCACTCTGCACAAAAAATCCATTTCTGAGCGATAGCCATCTTCCGCTGAAAACTCAATATCTTCAGCTAAGTTTCTGGCAAATCGAATAGAACGCTTTGCTTGCTCCAATACTTCTTCTGGAGACATGCGCAATTTCACAGCCATATGCAAAGGGCTAGTCGCCAAGAATGCATGAATCCGCTTTGCATTAGCAGCCTTTAAAGCATCTGCTGCGCGAGTAATGTCCTTATCATTCGCACGTGCGAGTGAGCACACAATAGAATCCTTAACGGCTGCCGCCACTGCAGAGATAGCCTGGAAGTCACCCTCAGAACTCGCAGCAAAGCCAGCCTCGATCACATCCACCTTGAGGCGCTCCAACTGGCGAGCAATACGAACTTTCTCATCCTTAGTCATTGAGGCACCAGGCGACTGTTCGCCATCACGCAAAGTGGTATCAAAAATAATTACTTTGTCACTCATCACTACTCTCCGGTTCAGTACTGCTTAATTTTGCTTACAACTTCATTGTCAATCTAAAAACAAAAACCCCAGCAATTTGCTGGGGCTGGTATGTCGTGGTTAATGAATTACTTTGATCTCATTAACTCAGGCCTTACCTGCCCCAAGCTGTAGGCTTAGTGCTAGTAGAAGCAGGTTCGAGATAAGTGAGAAATTCATCAACATAGATTAAATATAACCTAAATATTACAAATTAGCTAAAACGGCGACCGCTCAGTCGCTCCCATGCCCAAATGACATAACCTGAGATGGAATACACCACAAAGAGTCCGAATAAGGTTAAGGGCGGGTTAGATGAGATCAAAACAAAGGTGAGGATCATCAAAACCATCACACCAAAAGGCACTCGATAGCGAACATCTAAAGCTTTGCCACTGTAAAAACGCGCGTTAGATACCATGGTCAAGCCTGCATAAACAGCCAAGAAGAAGGTAATCCAAGGAATCGCGCTATCGCGCACCGGAATCTTATTGTCATCAGCCAACCAGATGAAACCTGCCATTAAGGAACCAGCAGCTGGACTAGGCAAACCCTGAAAGAACTTCTTATCGACCACACCCGTGTTGACGTTGAAACGGGCTAGGCGTAAAGCCGCACCAGCGCAATAAGTAAAGGCAGCCAACCAGCCCCACTTACCCAAATCTTTCAAAGCCCACTCATAGGCAACTAAAGCTGGCGCTACACCAAATGACACCATATCAGCCAGAGAGTCATACTGCTCTCCAAAAGCGCTTTGGGTATTGGTCATGCGGGCGACGCGACCATCCATGCCATCCAACACCAAGGATGCAAAGATAGCAATTGCAGCCATCTCAAATTGATGGTTCATCGCATTCACGATAGCAAAGAAACCGCAGAACAAGGCTGCAGTAGTGAATGCATTCGGAAGGAGGTAAATACCTTTGCTGCGATGACGCGGCTTATCCGCATGCAGCTCTTCTACCTCGAAATCAACTTCATCACCAAGATCTTCTGCCCACTCATCTTGAGTGCGATCATTACGGGTACGCGCTAAGCGACTGCGATCAATACGGCCACGACGGCGAAATGTAGTCACAGAATATTCCCAGTTAAAGCGGTTTGATTAATCTAAGCCAGGTACACGAGCTAATGCAGTGTTTGTAGCGAAAACTTTATCACCAACACTAACTAAAGGCTCAGCAGTTAATGGCAAATATACATCGACACGGGAGCCAAAGCGAATAAAGCCATAGCGCTCACCTGCTTTGAGTCTATCGCCAACATGGATATAGCAAAGAATACGACGAGCGATGAGGCCTGCAACCTGAACCAGGGTTACGATTTGGCCGTTGGCATCAATCACAACAGCATTACGCTCATTCTCGGTAGAGGCTTTATCTAAATCAGCATTCACAAACTTGCCAGGGAAATACTGAATCTCTTTTACCAAACCGTTTACTGCACTGCGGTTGGAGTGAACATTAAACACGTTCATAAATACGCTAATCTTCAAAGCTTCACGCCCTGCATAAGGATCGTTTGCCTTCTCCACTACAACAATACGACCATCAGCTGGAGATAAAACCAAATCACGACCTAAAGCAGCAATACGCTGCGGGTCACGAAAGAACTGCAGAACAAAGATAAAGATGATCCACAAAGGCCATGACCAGGCAATACCACCAAGATAGTGGACTAGCAAAGTAACGGCCCCCACTAATGCCAAATACGGCCAACCTTCTTTCGCAATAATGGAGTGCGGATACATCATCTTTGTTCTGAGCCTTTTTAGTTACTGCTATTAATTTCTAACTGCATGAAACCTAGTTCTTGCTTAGTTCTTAGTTTGGTCAACCAACTTGTTCTTCGCAATCCAAGGCATCATGGCACGCAACTTCGCACCAACTACCTCAATATCATGCTCAGCATTCAAGCGACGACGTGAAATCAAAGTAGGCGCACCTGCTTTGTTTTCCAAGATGAAGCTCTTAGCGTACTCACCAGTCTGAATATCTTTCAAGCACTGACGCATTGCGTTCTTAGTATCTTCAGTCACAACACGTGGGCCAGTCACATACTCGCCGTACTCAGCATTGTTAGAGATGGAGTAGTTCATGTTGGCGATACCACCTTCGTAGATCAAGTCAACAATCAACTTGAGCTCATGCAAGCACTCGAAGTAAGCCATTTCAGGAGCGTAACCAGCTTCAACCAAAGTTTCGAAACCAGCTTTGATCAATTCAACTGCGCCACCACAAAGAACAGCCTGCTCACCGAACAAGTCAGTTTCAGTTTCTTCGCGGAAGTTTGTTTCGATGATGCCGGCACGACCGCCACCGTTTGCTGTTGCGTATGACAAAGCAACATCACGAGCAGAGCCAGACTTATCTTGGTACACGGCGATCAAATGGGGAACACCGCCGCCTTGAGCGTAAGTACCGCGAACAGTGTGGCCTGGCGCCTTTGGAGCAATCATGATTACGTCTAAGTCAGCACGTGGCTGAACTTGACCGTAGTGAACGTTAAAGCCGTGAGCGAATGCCAATGCAGCGCCCTGCTTAATATTTGCATGCACTTCTTTGCTGTATACATCAGCGATTTGCTCATCAGGCAAGAGCATCATAACGACGTCCGCATCTTTAACGGCTTCGCCAACTTCTTTTACTGTCAAGCCAGCATTTGCAGCCTTGCTCCAGGAAGCGCCATCTTTACGCAAACCAACAGTCACGTTACAGCCTGAATCCTTGAGATTCAATGCGTGTGCGTGACCCTGTGAACCGTAGCCAATAATGGTTACTTTTTTGCCTTTAATGAGGGACAAATCAGCGTCTTTATCGTAAAAAACTTTCATGCTCTTTCCTTGTTTTGAAAATGTAGTTAATTCAGTAATCAGTTAAAAAAAATTAAACCTTGAGGATACGCTCACCGCGCCCGATACCAGAACCACCCGAACGGACAGTTTCCAGAATCGATGCACGATCAATCGAATCAATAAAGGCATCCAATTTAGCGCCATCACCAGTTAATTCAATGGTGTAACTCTTGTCAGTCACATCAATGATGCGACCACGGAAGATATCCGTTGTACGTTTCAGTTCTTCACGCTCTTTACCTACCGCACGAACTTTAATCATCATCAGCTCGCGCTCGATATGAGGACCTTCAGTCAAATCAAATACCTTAACCACCTCAACCAAGCGATTTAAGTGCTTTGTAATTTGCTCAATCACATCTTCAGAGCCAATCGTGACAATCGTCATGCGAGATAGTGAAGGATCTTCAGTAGGTGCAACACTCAATGTTTCAATGTTGTAACCACGCGCAGAAAATAAACCAACAACCCTGGACAGTGCCCCTGGTTCGTTCTCTATCAATACAGAAATAATATGTCGCATTAGAGATCCTCGCTCCCCAAAAGCATTTCAGTAATACCCTTACCCGCTTGAACCATAGGCCAAACGTTTTCTTCTGGGTCGGTCTGGAAATCCATAAACACAGTGCGATCTTTCAGGCGAATCGCCTCTTTGAGAGCGCCTTCAACATCCGACTTCTTCTCAATACGCATACCAACGTGACCAAAGGCCTCCGCCAACTTCACAAAGTCGGGCAATGAGTCCATATATGAGCTGGAATAGCGCTTGTTATAAGTCAACTCCTGCCATTGGCGAACCATACCGAGGTAGCGGTTGTTCAATGACACGATCTTTACAGGCGTGTTGTACTGCTTACAAGTCGATAACTCTTGAATACACATCTGAATCGAGCCTTCACCGGTAATGGCGAATACATCTTTATCAGGGAAAGCTTTTTTAATACCCATGGCGTACGGCAAGCCCACGCCCATAGTGCCCAAACCACCAGAGTTAATCCAACGGCGTGGCTTATCAAACTTATAGAACTGAGCAGCCCACATTTGATGCTGACCAACGTCAGAGGTAATGAATGCGTCACCACCGGTGAGCTCCCACAACTTTTGAACCACATACTGTGGCTTGACGATTTGGGAAGCTTCGTCGTACTTCAGGCAATCTTTTTTACGCCACTCATTAATCTGCTCCCACCATGCAGCTAACTTGGCATCATTCTTACGCGGGCCAGCAGCTTTCAGTTGGGCTGTCATCTCAACCAATACCTCTTTGAGATTGCCAACGATAGGTACATCTACCTTCACCCGCTTCGAAATCACGGATGGGTCGATATCAATATGAATGATCTTACGTGGATGGCTTGCAAAGTGTGCAGTGTTACCGATCACGCGGTCATCAAAACGTGCGCCAATCGCAATCAATACATCGCTGTGCTGCATTGCCATATTGGCTTCATAGGTGCCATGCATACCGAGCATGCCTACAAACTGTGGGCTGGTACCTGGAAAACCACCAAGACCCATGAGGGTATTGGTAACGGGATAACCCAACAAATCAGCAAACTCTTTTAATTCTGGCGCGGCATCAGCCAAGATCACACCACCACCGGTATAGATGAATGGTCGCTCAGCTTCTTGCAATAAAGAAACCGCCTTACGAATTTGCCCGCTATGCCCCTTCACCACTGGGTTATATGAACGCATCTCCAATGTTTCTGGGTAGACGAACGGCCCTTTAGCTGCAGATACATCCTTAGGAATATCAATCAATACGGGGCCTGGACGACCAGTCTGCGCAATGTGGAAAGCCTTCTTAATGACTAAAGGAAGATCTTTCACATCCTTTACTAAGAAGTTGTGCTTTACCACTGGGCGAGTGATACCAACGGTATCGGCCTCTTGGAAAGCATCTTCACCAATTGCGTATGTCGGGACGTTACCGCTGATGACTACCAGCGGAATAGAGTCAGTGTAGGCAGTAGCAATTCCGGTAACCGCATTGGTTACACCAGGGCCTGAGGTGACTAGAGCGACACCAACCTTACCGGTTGCTCGCGCATAGCCATCGGCCGCATGAACTGCTGCTTGCTCGTGACGAACAAGAATGTGTTCAAACTTGTCTTGCTTAAAAATTTCGTCATAGATAAAGAGAACGGAACCGCCTGGGTAACCCCAAACGTATTCAACACCCTCTTTGTGCAAAGCTTGCACCAACATCTCGGCGCCAATCATTTCAGGCGCATTCGCTGTGGAGTTGAGGTTTGCTGTGTCTTGGTTAGCTTTAGAAGCTAAAAATTCGGCGCTGCTTGTATTCATTTTCTTTCGTCCTTTGCAATTTTCGGCAAAAAATTGTTTGGTCTGTTCTGTCTCCTGCTTGTGGCCTGAGTTCGAACGGCGCTGCTACCGGAAAAAACCACTTCTTGAATGAGATTCTAGGTAGTAAGCCCTATATTCTATAGCAATCCCCTAAAATAGACGAATTCCATCTGATTCAGGTCTAATCCACTGAATGGCTTCACCCCAAGAACTTTCTGACTTTCTGAGCAGTGTTGAGCAGCGCGCTTTCAAGCAGGCGGTCTATGCTGTGCGAGATGACGACGCAGCCCTAGACATTGTTCAAGATGCGATGATCAAGCTGGCTGAAAAATATGGTGATCGGCCCGCAGCGGAATTACCCTTGGTTTTCACCAGAATTCTGCAAAACCGCATTCACGACTGGTTCAGGCGACAAAAAGTCCGAAACACTTGGGTCACCCTCTTCTCCAATATGGGCAAGAAATCGGATGAAAACGATGATTACGACCCCCTAGAGTCACTTTCAGCTCCGGATGACAGTGAAATTCACCAAGATGGTGCCTTTAAGCTGGAACGCAGTCAGCTTTTGGAATCCCTAGAGTCAGAAATATCAAAATTGCCTGCCCGTCAACGAGAAGCCTTCCTGATGCGTTATTGGGATGAGCTGAGTATTACTGAAACTGCCCTTGCCATGAGTTGTAGCGAGGGAAGCGTCAAAACCCACTGCTCAAGAGCCACCCAGGCTCTAGCTAAAGCATTGAAATTAAAAGGAATTACGCTGTGAACCGCAATCAAGACATCCTCAATCCAACAGAAGCTGACCAATTTGGCCAGTCTGCTGCCGCTCTACTCCGCCAAGGATCCCAATCCCTGCCAGCCGGCATCAAAGATCGTCTATATGCAGCGCGCCTCAAGGCACTTTCCGTCAAAAAACCAGAAAAAGTACGTGCCCAACAACATATTCTGGCCAGCTCCTCTGGAAACTGGTCTTCAGGCTCACGTTCTTTTTGGGATAACGTGGGTTGGGTTGCCCCCTTAGTTGTTCTTGTATTTGGCCTGATTGGTATCGCCCAATGGCAACAAGACTCCCGCATTAACGATATTGCTGAGCTTGATGTTGCCCTGCTGACCGATGATGTCCCGCCAGATGCCTATGCTGATAGCGGCTTTATGGGCTTTCTCAAAAATGGTCCTTTAGCTGAATCTGATCAAGACAGCCTTGATTCAGTCAAATCACCATCCTAAGCTTCAGAGTCAGCCAAATTAGCTCATGCTAAAAAAACCGCGATCCTTAAGCGCCGCCCTCAGCATCTTCATGATGCTAGCGATCGGCACTGCTGGATCAATACAATCTTCAGAGCTACTTGCTCAAACCGCCACTGGAAGTCACGGGAAAAGTACCGGCATTCCAGAGAAGAAACCAGATGGTACTTGGGAAGGTTTGAAGCCAGAGCAGCAGAAAATCTTAGCGCCACTGGAGAGCGATTGGGATTACATGCTTCCTGATAGTCGCAAGAAATGGATTCAGGTTGCAAATCTATATCCAAAAATGAGTGAAGCTGATCAAAATCGACTGCAGTCTCGCATGACCAGCTGGTCAAGCCTCTCTCAAAAAGACCGTCGCTTAGCTCGCGAGAACTACTTAAGCAGCTTGAAGTTCCCTGCTGAAAAAAAAGCAGAGGCCTGGAGCGCCTATCAAAAACTGAGTGATGAGCAAAAAAAGAAATTGGCTCAAGCAGAAGTGAATAAGAAGAAACCAACAGCTGCTAGCGCACCAACCTTGCAACAGCACCCTATTACACAAAAATCCAATTTAGCCCCGACCCTGCCAGCCAGCAGCGCTCCAGCTCAAGAAGCTCCAGCTCCGAGCGCAAGCTCAGATGGCAGCTCTAGTAATCCCTAAGAACTCCTAAGCTGTGATTACCCCCGCCGAGTTAAACACGCTTCCTGCTCCGCAATTTTGGCGGCGAGTGTCTTGTACTTTGTATGAGCAATTGGTTTTACTTGGCGTGATTGCCTTCACTTTCCTGGTCCCCAATTTGGGATTAGGCATGCTCTTCAATATTTCGCTACCAAGTTGGCTCACCTTTCTCTACCTCTATGTCGTTCTGGGGATTTACTTTGTTTGGTATTGGACTAAGTCTGGGCAGACACTCGCAATGCAAACTTGGCGTGTGCGGATGATTGGCCCCGGCGGTTACAACCTCAGTCGCAAGCAAGCAATTTGGCGTTATGTCTTCGGTTCCCTATGGCTTCTTCCATGCGTTCTTTTGCAGTGGCTCTTCGAACTTCAGAGATGGCAAATTATCGAGATGCTATTCGCAGTTGCTTTATTCCTATGGCCGCTCAGCATTTACTTGGATCGCATCAACCCTCTACTGCGCCAGAGCCTGCCAGACCGTTTTGGTGGAACGCGTTTAGTAGAGCTACCTAAGAACTTAGTCAAACTCTCGTAAGTCAGAGGGTGTGACTTAAATCTCGCGCAAACACGCCATTGCAGTAGTTGTCTGAATTTTTCTCTGGAAGCGATAGCCAGCCAGTAGGCAGGCAAGAACCCCAAAGACGATGCCCATTGCTAAAGATTGGGCAAACGCATTGAACTCAATCTCCAAAACAAAACGACCGAGCGCCCATGCCGCTATTCCGGCAGCCAGCCCGGCTAAGGCACCTGCAAGAGCACCAATGACGAAGAGTTCTGCTAGAGCAATCTTTCCAAGAAGATGGCGAGATGCGCCCACTGCTTTGAGCAAGGCTGCACTCCTGAAACGCTCATCTTGTGTTGCCGCAATTGCAGCAACCAAGACCAGAATTGCTGCTGCGATAGTAAAAGCAAATAACAGACCCAGCACAGAAGAGAGTCGATTCAATACATCTTGTATTTGCTGTAAGGATGTAGCCACATCCACAATGGTGAGATTGGGATAGGTCTGCGCAAGCTGATAATCCAAGCCTTGAATCTCAGCACTTTGGTAATAAGAGGTAATCCAAGACTGCGGCATTTCTTCTAGCATAGCGGGCGGCATAATGACGAAGAAATTCACTTTCATTGAACTCCAATCCAACTTGCGCAAAGAGGTAATTGGGGCGGTCACTTTTTCACCAGCGAGCTCAAAGCCCATTTGATCGCCAAGCTTTAACTTCAAAGTTTTAGCAATCCCTGCCTCCAATGAAACTTGTGGTGCACTTCCCTCAATCCATTTGCCTGCAGTGATGCGATTACCTTCGGGCAACTGCTCGGTGTAGGAGAGATTAAATTCTCGATCAACTAAGCGCCGCGCATTTTCATCCACATAATCATTTGGCCCAACGGCTTTTCCGTTAACTTCAACTAAACGTGCGCGCACCATGGGGCTAAAGCTAGGCTTGGCCACCCCCGCATCCTGTAGAGACCGAGTAATGCTGGGTTTTTGATCCTCCTGAATATTAATCATGAAGCGATTAGGTGCATCTACCGGAATATTCCCCTGCCATGCCGCCAATAAATCCTGACGTAGCAAGAGAATGAGCAATAAGGCCATCAAAGCAATGCCTAAGGCCGTAATCTGCATCACTGCAAAACCTGCACGTCGCGCTTGCGAAGTCAACGCAAAGCGTAGTACAAAGCTCTTAGCGCCCCACCTCGAAAACAAAAGATTGAGTAGGCGTAGTGATAACCAAGAGACTATGGCAAACAGAGTAATGGCCAAACCAAAGCTAAGGGCGACCCAAGAAGCCAGTTTCAGGTCTTGTGCTGCAATAGCAATTAAAGCAAGACAGGTAATAAGACCAAAGAGTGCCACCCAAAGCACTTTGATATTGACGGAGCCTAACTCTTTTCGAATCAGTCTCACCGGTGAAATCATGACCAAGCTCAATAAGGGCGGTCCAGCAAAACCAATCAACAAACAGGAAGAAAACAGTACGCTCCAGATTAATGGCCAGAGGGATAGCGAAGGTAAGTTCGCAAATACCAAAGCACCTAAGATGCCTATCAATACCTCCTGGACGCCGTAAGCAATAGCGGCACCCATCATGGCAGCCGCCAGGCATAAACTGCTGAGCACTTTAATTTGCTTTAACAGAATCACTTTTTGACTTGCGCCTAGACATTTCATCACAGCGCAAACATCTGCCTGCCTCAAGACGTAGCGACGTGCCGAGAGCGCAATTGCTACCGCGGCAACCATTGCGGTCAACAAGGCAACCAACGATAAGAAGCGCTCCGCCCGCTCTAGGGTTTTACGCATCATCGGCTGCGCATTTTCCAGAGTCTCAATACGTAAACCTCGAAGACCTTCGGATTCAATCGATCGTGTAGCCCACTTCTCATAATCAGAGATAGCCTGATCATTGCCCGCTAGCAGCAGGCGATAAGTTACACGGCTACCTAAACCGATCAGACCGGTGGCCGGCAAATCATCTAGCGAGATCATCACGCGTGGTGCGAAATTCATAAAGCCAGCACCTCGGTCGAGCTCACGCTCTAGGACACCGCCAATCAAAAATGATTTATCACCCAAGATCATCCGGTCACCCGGCTTAGCCTGTAAGGTGTTGAGCATTGCTGGATCTACCCAAACCGAACCTGCTGGTGGAGTGAGGCTTACCTGCGATGGTGAAACCTGCAAGGTACCGCGCAAGGGATAGGTAGCACTCACCGCTTTGAGCGAGGCAAGCTTACTCTGCGCGCCAACACTAGCCATACTTGGAAAGACAATAGTTTGCGCAAAACTCAGCTGCCGCTCTTTAGCCTCTTGAATGAAGCGCTCCGGTAGCGGTTGATCAGAAACCAATAACAGATCCGCAGCAAGAAGTTGGCGGGCATCAAACTGGAAAGCCCTCTGCATCCGATCAGCCAAGAAGCTGACGCTAGATAAAGCTGCTACAGAAAGCGTTAGCGCAACCAGTAAGGCTAGAAGCTCACTGGATCGCAGGTCTTGTCTAATACCCCGAAAGAAACTGGCAAACACTGCGATTAAATAGCCTGAATCTGACCGCCATCAACACGGATCACTGACCCGGTGATAAAGGAAGCGCTTTGGCTCGCTAAGAATGCAGCGGTATCGCCATACTCCTGAGGATCACCGTAACGCCCCATCGGAATCTGCTTCAAGCTCGCCTGAACGACGGAGTCATAGCTGACGCTCTCACGCTGAGCACGGGCCTCATCCAACTGACGTAAACGATCCGTTGCCACACGACCGGGCATGATGACATTGACAGTGATGCCCTCAGCAGCCACTTCTGCCGCCAAGGTTTTAGACCACGCTAACAGAGCAGCACGCAAGGTATTGGAGATTGCTAGATTTTTAATGGGGGCAATAGCGCCTGAAGTAGTACTCGTAATGATACGGCCCCATTTGCGCTGGCGCATTCCAGGAAGAACACGATCCGTAATACTGATCAGCGAAAGAACCATGTCATTAAAGCTCTTTTGCCATAAAGCAGGGTCCTGACCAGCAGCTAGGGTTGGTGGAGGTCCACCTGTGTTGTTTACCAGGATATCAATCGGCCCAAGCTCTTTCTCTACCTTGCTCACCAGGCCATCAATTACTGAAGAGTCTGATAAATCCCAAGTCAACGCGAGAGCAGTTCCACCAGCCGCCTCAATTAACTCAACCGATTTTTTTAATCCCTCGGGATTGCGTCCTGTTACCGCTACCTTAACGCCTTCACGCGCCAAAGAAACGGCCATCGCCTGGCCTAAGCCTCGGCTTGACGCCATCACCAATGCAACCTTGCCCTTAAGCCCTAAATCCATGTCTTCTCCACGTTTTTATATTTTTCAGAATTCTAAAATGACTACTGCCCTAGAGGTCGAGGTAGATTTCCAGCATAGCCATAAAGTACCACCTCATATTCTTTCAGAATTTGCGCCAAAGCATCTTGTTGACCCAAAGTTAATGCTTGAGGGGTATTGTCTTTCAGCGCAACTCTCTTGGTATGGCGGTTTTTACCAATGACTGGATTGCGCTTTTGGGGATCAGTCGCAGTCAGGAAAAATTCAACCGTCACTACAGCCTCAGGACGAACTCGGTAATCACCATAAAACTCTTCCACAGAAACCTGAAGGTTGTAATAAGGGAAGAAGCTATTCCCCTGCCCCACCGTCATAGAAAAGATCTGTGCGTTATTAAGCCACTGACGAGTAGCGTTGCTGACCATTTCATTGGGTAGCGCAGAATAAATATTGTAGAAATCCTTTTCATAGCGCTGATCACCTAAGCGGTAAACCAAAGACTTACCGTCAAAAGGAGGAGCTGTTGATACTGAACCCATCTTGAGCCATAAATCAGTACGGGGCTTATAGGGGGTACCGGTGCGCTCTGGCGCTACCATCCAACTACTCGTCTCTAGCGCCGGTCTTTTAGGCAAAGAGCAAGCACTCAATGCAGTCACAATGACTAAGCAAGCAGCAAATTGAGTCAGGCGAGAGTATTTCATCATCTGAATTTTTATTGGGGTCATTTTTGAACTCCATTCAACGGAGGCGTAATGCGCGCAGGTGGCTCACCCCAAATCAAAGTAGATGGCGACTGACTTGCAACACGAGTGAATTCATTTAACTGCTCACTTGCCTGGCGCAGGTTCTCTAGAGTTGCAGTGGTATCACCTTGAACGCTGGTCACGGTTTGACGCAAAGAAACCATAGTGGCAACCAATTCACGCATCAGAATATTGAGCTGGTCTTTATCGGTCACCTTAGCAATCCGATCCAACAATACATTCAAATCTTGAACCGAATTAATCAAACCGGCATTTTCTTTTCCATCACCAGCCATTAACTTATTCAAATTACCCAAGAGCGCATCAAATTTCTTTTGAGTACCGTCTACATCTAAGCCATTAAGCGCGCCAATTAACTTCTGAATGCCGGAAATAATTTCATCCGCTTGGTTTGGCATGGAGGGCACAACCGGGTACTCTGGCTCCCAGGTGTATTTGAGTGTGTAGCTTTGGTCAACCTGTGGGTAGAAATCCAACTCAACGTAATTGACCCCTGTAATACCCATAGATCGGATGCGCGCCCGTAAGTTGTCCTGGATAAAAGTTTCTAGATGACTTCTTTCGATCGCATCTCCAAAAATTTGCATTCTCACCACGACATACTCTTGCTTTTTCAGCATTGGGATATCTTTTTCGTATAAATCACCCGATAAAGTAATAGAAGTTACTTGCCCAATCTTTACACCTCTGAAACGCACCGCTGCGCCAGCATCAAGACCAGTCACCGACTGCTTGACATAGGTTTCCACCATGAATGATTTTTTAAAGAGCTGTCCTGAGCCAAAGATCAAAATAATAGTGAGCAAGGCACCGATTGCCGCCAAAACAAAAATGCCCAGGCGGAAATAATTGGGATTGGAGTTATTACTCATGCTGCGTCCTTACTCATAATGCGATTAAAGAATTGGTGCACCCTAGGATCTTTGCTGGTGTCCCTCAACACCTTCGGATCACCCTCAGCAATAATGCCTTTAGCGTCCTTATCTAACATAATCACCTTATCGGCGATCGAATAAATACTGGCTAACTCATGAGAAACAATCACAAAGGTAAATCCTAGGTTTCTTGAGAGATCTAAGATCGTACTGTCTAGATCAGCGGATGTAATCGGGTCAAGACCAGCTGACGGCTCATCCAAAAATAATATCTTCGGATCTAAAGCCATCGCACGTGCAATTGCGGCACGCTTTTGCATACCGCCGCTAATCTCGCTGGGCATGTAAGTTTCGTATGGAAGTAAGCCCACTAGATCGAGCTTACACCGTGCCAATAGATTCATTTGATCTCTACTGAGCTGGGTGTACTCTTCCATAAAGAGCGTTACGTTATCGAGCAAATTCATTGAGCCAAATAAAGCGCCCTGCTGATACATCACCCCAAAACTCGTCATGATTTTTTGGCGCTCGGCACCTTGAGCCGCGGTAATGTTTTGACCTTCGATCAAAACATCTCCAGCAAGCGGTTGATATAAGCCAAATAAGTTTTTTAAGAGACTCGACTTGCCGCAACCAGACCCACCCAGAATGACAAAGATCTCACCATTCTTCACTGAGAAATTGAGGTTCTGCAAGAGTACTTTTGAGCCATAACCTACGGTCAGGTTTTGTACATCGATCGCGTTATCGATTGCATCCATCAGAAGCCTGTCCTGTAAGAGATATAGGCAAAGATACCATCCACCAATACGATCATGACAATACTACTCACCACCGCTCGAGTTGCAGAGATACCTACAGCGGCTGCACCAGTACCCGTTTGCATACCACGCAAACAACCCATTGCTGAGACAACCACGCCAAATAAGGTAGCCTTTACAAGACCCGATAAAACATCCTCTACATCCACAGCGGCTAACATGCCGTTATAAAAATTAATAAAGGGGATGCCGTAAATTTGCATTGTCAGCATGGAGGAAAAGATGCTGACGATATCGGCGAATAAGGTCAATATCGGTGCCACTAGAATTCCTGCTAATACGCGTGGCACTACTAAGAATCGAATTGGACTTAAGCCGCCGGTGACCAACGCATCAACTTCACTATTGACAGTCATCGTCCCAATCTCGGCAGCAAAGGCAGCTGATGAACGGCCAGCAAGCAAGATTGCCGTGATGAGTGGCCCCATTTCACGCACGATGCCCAGAGCAGCAAGAGGCCCCACAAATGAAACGGCACCGAATTGCTGCATACCGATGGCAGCCTGAAAAGACAAGATCACACCAATCAAAAATGCAACGAGGCCAACAATGGGTAAAGCGGAGATACCTGCCTCTACAGCGGCATTAACAAAGTCACCCCAGCGAACTTGTTTGATGTGGCGTATCGACCAAGCTAAATCTGCTGATAGGTGGCCGACAAAGACAACCAGTCCGCGAGCGTCATCGATGAGATTTTGAGCGGCCATACCGGTGCTCACTACTAAACTACTCTTTTGCTTTTCAGCGGGGACTGGGAACAAGCTCTGAATGGGATCGAATTCATGTAACAGCGGCTGATACTTGGGATTGAGACCTTGAATATCAAACTGTCCACCCGCTTTTTGCTGAGCCTCTTGTAGATCAATCAAAAAAGCAAATGCAGATCCATCCAGGGAACTTACTTTTGAGGCATCAAAAACCAGTGAGCGAGCTT
Source organism: beta proteobacterium CB (assembly GCA_000342265.1). Taxonomy (NCBI): domain Bacteria; kingdom Pseudomonadati; phylum Pseudomonadota; class Betaproteobacteria; species beta proteobacterium CB. The sequence goes on along the minus strand of CP004348.1, from coordinate 711,550 downwards.
GAGCATTTCCTTGCCCCAACCAGAGGTTTTGTTTTTCTCGCACCTCAGTCCACACGCCGGCCAACGAATACACATTAACGGCACCACTCAAGGTCACTTGAGCATGCGATACATCGGTTTGCGACCAAACCGCAACGGGAGCTAGTGAATTTGAGGAATTAGCGTCTGAAATGCTCATAGGCAAACTATAAGGGATCTAGATGAAACCACTATGAAACGCCTAAAAAAGAAAAAGGGCCCAGTCTTTCAACTAGGCCCTATATGAGTTGGTGCGGCTGGCAGGAATTGAACCCACGACCCCTTGGTTCGTAGCCAAGTACTCTATCCAGCTGAGCTACAGCCGCAACAGCCATAATTATGCCATGGAAGAGAAGAACTACATCACACCCGCTGGTCATGAGCGTATCAAAAGCGAGCTTTTACAGCTCCTGAACCTTGATCGGCCTGAGGTTGTCAGGGTTGTTCACTGGGCTGCCTCCAATGGCGACCGCTCTGAAAATGGGGACTATATCTACGGAAAAAAGCGACTTCGGGAGATAGATCGCCGCATTCGCTTCCTCAATCAACGCCTTGAATTTGCCGTAGTTGTCGATAATCAGGCCCGAAAATCAGGTGAAGCCGATGCCGAGCAGGTCTTTTTTGGTGCTACCGTCACTTACGCCAACTTGGAAGGTGCTGATTCTGGAAAAGAGACCACCATCACGATTGTGGGAGTGGATGAGGTCGATTTAGAACTGGGTCACGTCAGTTGGGTATCGCCGATTGCTAAGGCCTTAATCAAAGCCCGATTGGGTGATTGCGTGAAAATTCAGACGCCAACTGGCCCTACCGAGATTGAAATACTGGACGTTCAGTACCGGTAACGGGCTAAAGGGATTTAACCAACGCGTACACGGGTCACGCGCATCACATCGTGGTTCGCACGTAAGCTACGCATTACCTTAGAGAGATGCAGGCGATCTGAGACTTGAATCGTGAAGCGGATAGTGACAGCATCCTCTTTATAACGATCATCCATCGATACGTTCATGATGTTGGAGTCCGCAGCAGTCACACTACTTGCTACCCTGGCAAGCACTCCCTTGCCTTGGCGCGTATCGATTGCGAGGTCAACCTCAAATTCCCGATTGACCTCTTTGCCCCACTCAACCTCTACCCACTTATCGCTGTCCTTAGAAAGCATTCTGAGGGCTACTGGGCAGTCATTGGTGTGTACCTGTAAACCTTCGCCCTTACCGAGATAACCGATGATGTTGTCACCTGGAATCGGATGACAACAGGTTTGAAAGCTAATCGAATTACCTTCGCGACCATCCACCAAAATAGCCTGACGCTGATGGTGGTGTGAAGCTAGCTCTTGCTGAGGAGACACCCAATCGGCCGCTCCCAAGCGCATTTGCTCTGAACCACCCTCATCATCAATCAAAATCTTCAATCGAATAGCTAACTCTTGAGCAGATCTACGACCTAAGGCAATGTTGACACAAGCCTCGTCACGCGTTTTATCGCCAGTCCAATGCAATAACTTTTCCCAAAGCTCAGGTGTAAGCAGTCCAGCATCAACCCCCTGCTGTCGCAAGGCATTAGCCAAGAGACGCTCGCCTAACTGCAGAGACTCGGCGTAGTGCTTGGTCTTGAGAGAGTGGCGTATGGATGCGCGCGCTTTGCCAGTCCTGACGAATGCCAACCAGCCAGGATTAGGCTGAGAGTTGGCCGATGTCACCACCTCAACAATATCGCTGTTCTTTAACTCACTACGTAGCGGTAATTGCATGCCATTAATCTTCACGGCAACACAAGTATTGCCCACATCACTATGAATCGAATAAGCAAAGTCTAAGGCAGTAGCGCCCCGTGGCAAGGCCCTGATCTGACCTTTTGGCGTAAAGACATAAACCGCATCCGGGAACAAATCAATCTTGACGTGCTCTAAGAATTCTTGCGAATCCCCGCTACTGTCCTGAATATCAATTAAGGACTGCAGCCATTGATGGGCGCGGTTTTGTACCTCACTCATATCAGGACCACCATCTTTGTAAGCCCAGTGCGCAGCAACACCGGCCTCAGCAACCGCATGCATGTCACCTGTGCGTATCTGAAACTCGACCGGTACACCCGATGGACCCAAAAGCGTTGTGTGCAAAGACTGATAACCGTTGAGCTTCGGAATCGCAATGTAATCCTTAAACTTTCCAGGCATTGGTTTATAGAGTGCATGCAAAATACCAAGCGCACGATAGCACTCATCAATCGAATGGACAGTCACCCTAAAGGCATACACATCGAGCACCTGAGAAAAGCTCAAATGCTTGCTGCGCATTTTGTTGTAAATACTAAAGAGTGTTTTTTCTCGGCCTTGTAGATCAACTTCGAGATTCACTTTTGCAAAAGCCATACGAGCATTCTGCAAAATCTTCTCCACCATCTCTTTGCGATTGCCACGCGCCCGCTTCACCGCATCCTCAATCACCCTAAAGCGCATGGGCATTGAGTAACGGAAACTCAAGTCCTGCAAGTCGCGGTAGATAATGTTCAGACCCAAGCGATGGGCAATCGGTGCGTAGATCTCAATGGTTTCGGCAGCTACTCTACGACGCTTCTCCATCGGGACGGCATCGAGCGTACGCATATTGTGCGTGCGATCAGCGAGCTTGACCAAAATGACTCGGACATCGCGCGCCATCGCCATAAACATCTTGCGGAAGCTTTCAGCTTGAGCCTCAGCATGACTTTGGAACTCCAACTTATCGAGCTTGGTTAAGCCTTCTACAAGCTCAGCCACCTTGCTACCAAACTTACCAACCAGATCAGCTTGAGTGCAACCAGTGTCTTCAATCACATCATGCATCAAGGCTGCCATGATAGAAGACGCATCCAAGCGCCAAGTGGCACAGAGTTCAGCAACTGCTACTGGATGAGTAATGTATGGCTCGCCACTATGGCGATATTGTCCTAGGTGGGCCGCATCAGCAAAATGAAAGGCTTGCTTGATGAGAGCAACTTCATCGGGCTTGAGATAGCCTAATTTGGAGATGAGACCATCAATGGAAACGACTTGATGCTTTAGCGGTAATTTTGGCGCAGAGGTAGGGCCAAATAAATGTCGGCTCGACTGAGCCAACAAAGTTGCGATGATTGAGGACTTTTCGCTCTTAGCAGTCTCTTTAGGCGAGACCTGACCTTTGGATTCCGATGTGTTTGGGTCGCCTAAGGGGAGCTCCACAACGGAACCCCTGAATTACAAAGGTACTTTGGTCAACATGTCACGGTCAGTTACACCAGCAGCAACTTCACGCAACGCAACTACAGTTGCTTTATCTCTGGACTCAACACGTGGGGAGTGACCTTGAACTAATTGACGTGCGCGATAAGTCGCGGCCAATACCAGCTCAAAACGATTTGGGATAGTTTTTAGACAATCTTCTACAGTAATACGGGCCATGCTGAACTCACTTAAATTTAGCTTCAATACCTATAGGATAACTGATTAGACCCCAAGGCGCCTTAAAAGCGCTGGGTTGCGAGCCATAATCGGCCCTGAGCGCAGACGGCTGGCAGCAACCACATGGCGCAAATCTCTCAAAGCCTGCTCAAAATCATCGTTGATCACAATGAAATCGGCTTCGTGGGCATGCTGAAGCTCTAAATGCGCTGCAGCCAATCTTCTCTGAATCGTTGCCTCATCGTCCTGCCCACGTTTACGCAAGCGCTCTTCTAAAGCTTCAAAGGAAGGCGGGAAAATAAAGATCCACTGCACTTCGGGAATAATTTGACGAATCTGCTGAGCACCTTGCCAATCGATTTCCAACATCACATCGCGCCCGGTTTTCATCTGGGCTTCAATCCAAGCTTTTGAGGTGCCGTAAAAATTACCATGCACTTCAGCATGCTCCAAGAAATTACCCTGGTCGCGCTCAACGATAAATTCTTCTCTGGCAATAAAACGATAGTCCTTCCCATCAACCTCACCTGGCCTTGGAGCGCGTGTTGTAGTGGAAAGAGAGAGCTTAAGTGCTGCATCTTCCTGCAACAAAGCATTCACCAAAGAAGATTTACCAGCGCCTGATGGGGCAACGATCATCAACATACTGCCTTGATAAGCAGGTGAGAGATTGGGTTTAAGTTTAGGGCTGGCCATAACGATTATCTAAATATCTATTACTCTAAATTTTGGACTTGTTCACGCATCTGCTCAATCAGGAGCTTAAGCTCTAACGCGGCTTGTGTGCATTCTTCTGAAACTGATTTGGAGCTCAAGGTATTGGCTTCACGATTTAACTCCTGCATCAAGAAATCTAAACGCTTACCTACTGGACCCTTACCTGCCAGAGCCGTATCAACTACTTGAAGATGGGTCTTGAGGCGGGCAAACTCTTCCGCCACATCAATACGAACTGCGTAAAGCACAACCTCTTGACGAATGCGCTCCATTAGCTCAGTACCCGAACCACTGCTAGCTTTTCCTTGCTCTTGCGCAGCTAATGCCTCGGCCAAGCGCTCGGTCAGTTTTTCTTGATACTGAGCAACATAGACTGGAACCTTGGGCTCAATCACTTTAACGATCTCACGCATCTTGCTGGTAATGTTGGTTAAGACCGTTACTAAGGCTTTGCCCTCGGCATGGCGACTATCCATTAAGGCAGCTAAGGCGGCGCGACCCGCTTCAACAGTAGCAGCAATCCAGCCTTCTTCTTCACCCCTGGGCTCAGAGACAATCCCTGGCCAGCGCAAAATATCAGCGATACGCAATGCTTCAGCATTAGGAAAGGCCACTTGAGCATGCTCTTGCAGGGTATACAGGGCGTCTAAACGATCTTTGTTTAGGGCGCCTAAGGCATGAGGGTTGGCTTTAGCAGCCCCAGCAGCACCCGAATTCACACGCCATGCAGCCCGAAACTCAACCTTACCCCGAGAAAGGCTTTGGCTAGCCATTTCTCGTAAGGCAGGCTCAGCCCCACGACACTCGTCCGGAAGACGAAAGCCCAAATCCAGAAAGCGGCTATTAACAGCCCGACATTCCACTTGCAGATCAGCTACAACGCCAGCTCCTAGGGAGACTTGGCGAGAAGCGCTGCCATAACCAGTCATGCTCGATATCATAGGGACATTGTAGATCTTTAGGACCACACCCCATGACTCAGCACAACATCACCCGCCCTAGTGGCCGTACCCCTACGCAATTGCGCCCTGTGAGCATTAGCCGTGCATTTACCAAGCACGCAGAAGGTTCCGTCCTGATTGCCTTTGGTGACACCAAAGTGCTCTGTACGGCTAGCGTGCTGGAAAAAGTGCCTCCCCACAAAAAAGGCTCCGGCGAGGGCTGGGTTACTGCGGAATATGGCATGCTCCCCCGCTCTACCCACACCCGTAGCGATCGTGAAGCAGCTCGCGGCAAGCAATCTGGTCGCACCCAAGAGATTCAGCGCTTGATTGGTCGCGCCATGCGCAGCGTCTTTGATCTAAAAGTATTAGGTGAAAGAACTATCCATTTAGATTGCGATGTCTTGCAGGCCGATGGTGGCACTAGAACTGCATCCATTACTGGCGCTTATGTTGCGGCACGTGATGCAATCAACACCCTTTTGCAAAGTGGCGCACTCAAATCAGACCCCATCATCGATAGCGTTGCAGCGATTTCTGTTGGCATCTACCAAGGTGTACCAGTACTCGATTTGGATTACCTAGAAGACTCTGCTTGCGATACCGATATGAATGTCGTTATGACAGGCAAAGGCGGCATGATTGAAGTGCAAGGCACTGCTGAAGGTGTCGCCTTCTCTCGCACTGAGTTAAATGCGCTACTAGATTTAGCGGAGCAAGGTATTGAAGATTTGACTCAACTACAAAAAAAAGCATTTCAATAAAAGGCAAAAGGTAGATGGTGCAAAAACTCGTTCTCGCCTCCAACAATGCTGGCAAGGTTCGGGAGTTTCAGGAACTCTTGGCGCCATGTCATTTTCAAGTTATCCCTCAGGGTGAGCTGGGCATTTCGGCGGCAGAAGAGCCACACCATACTTTTGTTGAAAACGCGCTTGCTAAAGCACGTCATGCCAGCGCTGCCAGCGGTTTACCTGCACTTGCGGATGACTCCGGTATTTGTGCCCATGCATTAGATGGTGCACCGGGCGTCTACTCAGCACGCTATGCGGGCGTTGATGGCGATAACGCCGCTAACAATCAAAAACTGATTACGTCGTTACACGGCAAGGCTGATCGCGGAGCACATTATGTCTGCGCTCTCGTGATGGTCAATAGCACAAATGATCCAGAACCACTGATTGTGCAGGCGCGTTGGTACGGTCAAATTATTGATGAGGCTAAAGGTAGTCATGGATTTGGTTACGATCCTCACTTCTTTCTACCGGAGCTTGGTAAGACTGCAGCTCAATTAGAGGCGTCCGAGAAAAACCAAATCAGTCATCGGGGTCAAGCCTTGCGAGAACTCATTACACAACTTCAAATCCGTGCTCAATACGCTTAATCCTGTTTTGGCGACACAGCCAAAACTGACCGCCCTACCTCCACTATCTTTGTACATCCATTTTCCGTGGTGTGAGAAGAAGTGCCCTTATTGTGATTTCAACTCACATCAAATTAAAGATGGCGTTGGTAATGCAGATGCAGGCGTAAAACCATCACAGGGATTTGATGAGGTGCGTTATATCAAAGCACTCATTGCTGACCTAGAGACAGAGCTACCGCGTGTTTGGGGTCGCCAAGTCCACAGCATCTTTATTGGCGGCGGCACACCTAGCTTACTATCTGCCAATGGCATGAATGAATTGCTCTCTGCTATTCGGGCACGAGTGAACTTAGAGCCAGATTGCGAAATCACCATGGAGGCCAATCCTGGGTCTGTCGAGACAGAGAAGTTTGCTGGGTTTGCCAATGCAGGCATTAATCGAGTCTCCTTAGGCATTCAGAGTTTTCAAGATCAGCAACTCAAAGCTTTGGGGCGCATTCATAATGGCGCAGAAGCCAAGCGTGCGATTACGATTGCGCTTGAGCACTTTAAGTCTGTCAATCTTGATCTCATGTTTGGTTTACCCAATCAAACCTTAGAAGCGGCTAAAGCAGATATTGAAACCGCTCTCTCGTTTAAGACCCCACATCTATCCTTCTATAACCTGACACTAGAACCCAACACTTACTTTGCAAACTTTCCTCCAAAACTTCCCAGTGAAGATGAGATTGATGCAATTTTTGAGCAGAACTTAGCACTCTTAGAGGCAGCGGGTTATCGGCGTTATGAGATCTCTGCCTATGCCAAGAAGGATCAAGAGTGCAAACATAATCTGAATTACTGGCGCTTTGGGGATTACATCGGAATTGGTGCGGGCGCGCACGGGAAAATCTCCTTCCCGGACAAAATTACCCGTCAAGTACGAGAGCGTCATCCAGAAACGTATATGCAGGCGATGGAGAGTAAAGGCAATGCTTTAATCGAAGCAAGAGAGATTCCCGCTAAAGACCTTCCCTTTGAGTTCATGCTCAATACATTGCGCCTGACTGATGGGGTAGACACTGTGACCTTTGGAGAGCGCACTGGCTTACCACTTAATGTGGTCTCAAAAGGATTGAATGAAGCTAGTAAGAAAGGTTTATTGGATTCTGATCCCAATAGACTCAAAGCAACCGAACAAGGCTTGCGCTATCTAAATAATTTACAAGAATTATTTTTGTAAAAGCAGATACGGATTTAGGAATTTAAATTACTTTCCAGTCCAGGAAGGTGGCTTACCATCCAAAAATGCAGCGACCCCGTTCTTAAAGTCATCACTACCGTAGCATTCCCGAATCAAATCACTGCAATCCGGTAACTTGTTCTTGATAATTCTTGTAAGGGTTTGCTTGCTAGATTTTTGAGTAATCGGCGCTAGCTTCTTTAAACGTTCGGCTAGCTGGATAGCCTCATCCCCAAGCACCTCAGCAGGATAGGTAGCCAAGAGATAACCTTGTTTGAGTAGTTCGGGCGCAGAAACTAGCTCGGCCAGCAACAACATGCGCTTGACGATATTCACTCCGAGATGCGCAACAAGCCAAGCAACATTCCCAGCAGACAAACAATTACCTAAGGTTTTAGCAATCGGAACTCCAAATCGAGCATCGGGCGTAGAGATTCTGAAATCACAGCAACTAGCAATCGCAAGACCTCCGCCTACTGCCATGCCATCAATCACAGCAATAGTCGGAATAGGTAGCATCGCTAAAGGCGCAAGGTAAGCATCAATGCCCTCTTCGTACAGAATCCCATCATCGCCAGAAGTAAAGCTGGAAAACTGGGCAATATCACTACCGGAGACAAAAGACTTGCCACCAGCACCACGCAAAATCGCCACTCTCGCAGTCGAGCTTTGAGTCAAATCCTCACAAATTGATTTCAAGCTCTGATACATCCCCACCGTCATCGCATTACGAGCGGCAACATGGTCAAAAGTGATGTACGCAAGGTCATCGCAAAGCTCTAAGCGAACTTCAGCAATACGATCTGGAATGGAGTCTGTAACTGTTGTCATGGAATAAAAAACCCTCCCTCATTCAAGAGAGAGGGCTATTGCTTACTATAGCTTAATTAGATAAGGTATTTGAATCAATTACAAAAAACTCATTATTCAGCCTTGATATTCAAGCTCTTTACTAGACGCTGATACTTCGCCAACTCACCGGCCAAGAACAAATTAAAGGCTGCTGGTGTGGCCGGGCCTTCTGGCTGCAAACCTTGAGCATCCAGTGTTTTCTTGATCTCAGGATCATTCGTTGCCGCTTTTACAGCCTGGTCAATTTTATTCACGATTGCAGGGTCCATACCTTTTGGTCCCATCACGGAATACCAATTGGTCACATCAAAACCAACAATACCGACCTCGTTAAACGTAGGGACATTAGGCAGCAATGCCAAACGCTTCGGTGTGGAGATTGCAAGGGCTTTGAGGTTTCCCTGTCGAATTTGCTGTAAGTTTGGCGGCAAGGTGTCAAAGTTCATCGTGATTTGACCGCCCAGTAAATCCACAATCGCTTGACCGCTTCCTTTGTAAGGCACGTGATTCATTTCTACGCCAGCAATCTTCGAGAACAAGGCGCCAGCTAAATGCTGCGTACTTCCAATTCCTGATGAACCATAAGTCATCTGACCTGGATTCTGCTTGGCCAAGGAAATCAATTGCGCCACTGAGTTGACTGGTAGAGAGGATTTAACAACCAATACGTTTGGTACGTAGCCTAAATAGGTGATCGGCGTGAAGTCTGTCGCTGGGTTGTAAGGCACGTTCTTTAGAACAAAGGGAGAAATCGCATTGGAGTTGGAATGCCCCATGAGCAAGGTGTAACCATCAGGATTTGCTTTCGCAACGAGGTCTGCGCCAATCGTTCCAGCTGCACCAGATTTATTCTCAATGACCACGCTCTGACCTAGGATCTCGCCCATCTTTGGAGCAATTGCACGAGCCACAATATCAGTACCGCCACCCGGAGCAAATCCTACGATTAAACGAATTGGTTTAGTAGGAAAGGCTTGCTGAGCATTAGCAGTCAATGGCAAAGCACTGCAGATACTCAGCGCCAAGAAAGCGAATCGGTGCAAAATCCGTTTAGGGAATTGATTGATCATACGGCCTCCATTTTTTGTTTTATATTGAGCGCTGTAAAAGAGCTTTTCAATATAAACATATAAAAACAATTGAGACAATGATGAAAACACCTATCAGCAAGCCTTTGCCCCTGGCTGGCGTTCGAGTTCTTGACGTAAGTCAAGTTATGGCAGGCCCCTACTGCTGCATGCTGCTTGCAGACCTCGGTGCAGACGTGATCAAAATTGAGCCTCCAGGTACAGGTGATCAAACTCGTGGAGCCATGGGATTCAAGATGAAAGGTTCAGATAGCATGGGCTTTCTGAATATGAATCGCAATAAGCGTAGTGTGACGCTCAACCTCAAAACAGAGGCTGGAAAAAAAGTATTCTTTGAGCTCGTTAAAACTGCGGATATCTTGGTTGAAAACTATCGACCTGGAGTGATGAAAAAACTGGGGATCGACTACCCCTCTCTCAAAGACTTAAACCCGGGTTTGGTCTATGCCAGCATCTCGGGATTCGGACAAACTGGACCATGGGCAGATCGCCCAGGCTTTGATCTAATGGCGCAAGCCATGTCTGGCGTCATGAGCGTTACCGGCTATCCCGATGGTCCTCCAGTAAAAGCAGGTGTTCCGGTGGCTGATATTGGCTGCGCCCTCTTTGCGGTCTATGGAATATTGTCTGCTTACATCGGTAAAACCAAATCGGGTGAAGGTCAGTTTATCGATGCATCCTTGTTTGATTCTGCTCTGGCCTTTTCCATCTGGGATACGGCGCAGTATTGGGGAACTGGCGTTGAGCCCTATAAGCTGGGTACAGCCAATCATATGAGCGCGCCCTATCAAGCCATGAAAGCCTCTGATGGCTACTTTGTGATGGGTGCTACCAATCAAAAACTGTGGAAACTCCTCTGCGACAAGATTAATCGTCCTGAGTTATTTGAAGATCCACTATTTAGAACGAATCCCTTACGCCTTGCCAATCGCTTAATTCTGGCGACAGAACTTGAAAAGACATTCGTTACTAAAACTAGTGAAGAATGGGTGGACCTCCTTTTAGCTGCGGGTATTCCGGCTGGGCCGATTAATACCTATCCGCAAGCATTTGATAGTGAGCATGGGCAGCATCGCAAGATGCGGATGGAGATTGACCACCCAATTGAAGGTAAGGTTCCGAATATTGGTTTTGCTGTCAAGATGATGGGAACTCCACAGCAAGTATCAAGACATCCTCCACTGCTTGGGGAGCACACCAATGAGGTACTCGAGGAATTAGGTATTGCTGGCAATGAACTTAAAGCACTGGAAGATGGTGGCGCTTTCGCAGCTTGAGTCATCCCGATTTTCTCAATAAATGAAATGGGCTCCTTGGAGCCCATTTTGCTAATGCCTATCTACTGCTTCATTTTCCTTAAGCACCATCAGAATTGGCGATTGGAGGAGCCTCAAACGGATCTTTACTTTGCTTGGTTGGAGGAGCTTTCTTAGCCTTAGTACCAGGCATCAACTCAAAGTCCGGAGTAAAGGTAGTCAGCGTGCTGCGGAGTTGTTCAAACGCTTTACGGTCGCCCTCAAGCTTAACCTTACCCTCAGCTTGGAGTTTTTCGAAAGTCGTTTGACCGCCCATGATTTTTTCTAAATCACTGCGATTAACCACAATAGTGAGACTTGGGTTTTTCGCTTGCTGACCTCTGATATTTGTCAGAGCAGAATTGCTCATCTCTACAACAAACTTTTCACCGTTATCTGGCGTATCAAGATTGATCGTGAACTTCATGCCGGCAGCTTTTTTACTATCCATGCTGATCGCCAATGCATTCAACCAAAGTTCAGTGGTCATTGCCTTAATCATGTCTGGGCCATTGGACTTCGGCGAAGCACCAGAGGGCATTCCATGACGTAGTTCATATGCGGCGCCCAAGAAACTATTGCGCACGCTTGGGCTTTCTTTTTGATAGCCAATCTGCTCGAAGATATCTGCTAATAAATCCTTAGCAGCAGTATTGTTGGGCTCCGCATAAACCAACTTATTCACGATCTCCATCGCTTCACGGTACTTGCCCTGCTTATAGAGTTGCTTACCCTTTGACATGATCTTGCCTGAACCACCCATCATCTCGACATATAGTGGTGCAGAGTCGCTTGGTGACAAAGGAATCAAAGTAGCAGGATTCGCATCCCAGTAACCTAAGTAACGATTAATTACTGCGCGACTATTGTGCTCTTCGGAGCCATGGTAACTGTGGGCAGCCCATTGTGATCTCAAGCTATCGGGTTGCTTATAGACGTTATGCACTTCATTAATCGTTACACCATTGTTCGCCAAATGCAGAACTTCGTTATTCAGGTGGGCGTAACTATCGCGCTGCGTACGCATCACTTCCTGGACGCGATCATTACCCCAGCGTGGCCAAGAATGCGAAGCAAACATCACTTGTGCTTGATTGCCATAGCGATACAAAGCATTATTAATATTCTTAGACCATGCCAAGGCATCACGGACTAGAGCGCCGCGCAAGGTATAGATGTTATGAATGGTGCCAGTAATATTTTCAGCAGCCCAGAATGCTTTCATCTGCGGGAAATAGGTATTCATCTCGGCGGGTGCCTCAGTACCTGGGGTGTTTTGGAATTCCATTTCCACGCCATCTACTGTCATCTTTTCAAACGGTTGATTGATATAGACATTGGGCTCAATCAAACCTAAATTACCTGCAGCCGTGTTTTTACCAATCGACTGGTCAACGTGGCCAAATGGGCTGCGCGGCAATAAAACGCCATACTGAAAGTACATACGACGAGTCATCGCATTACCAGCGTAGACGTTCTCAGCAACGGCGTGATCCATAAAGCCAGCAGGTGCAATCACCTTCACCTTGCCGCTCTTCACATCCGCCTCTTCTACTACGCCACGAACACCGCCAAAGTGGTCAGCATGCGAATGGGAGTACACGACTGCAACTACTGGGCGCTTACCCAATTTCCCATTAACCAACTCTAAAGCTGCTCTAGCAGTCTCTTTTGAGGTCAAAGGGTCAAAAACAATCCACCCGGTATTGGTTTTAATGAAGCTAATGTTTGCCAAATCAAAGCCACGAACTTGATAGATCTTTCCTGGCACGACTTCATAGAGGCCATAACCCATATTGAGAATTGCCTGGCGCTGTAATGATGGATGAACGCTATCGAAGTCCTTACCTTGCAGGAGGAATTCATAGCTGCCCATATCCCACGCCACATTTCCCGCATCAGCCATGATGGTTTTATAGGCTGGTGCCGCAATAAATCCCCTCTTAGATTCCTCAAAATCACGCTTATCTTCGAAAGGCAATGTTTTACGTAAACCATTTTGCAATTCGACTGTAAATGTGGAAGGTGCTTTGCCCTTAGGGTCAAAATGCTTTCCTTGCATGGCGCCTGGATCAGCAACGACTCCGCCACCACCAGCAGCGAAAGCAGAATTTCCAGAAAGAAGTGCAATGGATAGCGCGATCAGCGAAAGTTTGGTTTTCATAGAAGCCTTGAAATATTGCATGTATTAGTAAAAAAGGTACTTTACTAATGTAAAGAGTGAGCCCTCCATAGGCAATTAGCTATGCAGCTAATACCCTAGCCCTGAATGGATGGCAGAAAGACAATAAATTCAGCGCCCCCGCTAGGGGCATCTTGATAGTGAATGCGACCACCATGACGAGACACAATATGGTGGCAAAGCCATAAACCCAAGCCCATTCCAGAGCGCTTATTGCTATTAGATAGCAATTCAAATAAGTGCGCCTGAGCTTCAATTGGCACGCCACCCCCATTGTCAGAAACCAGCAACTGAACTCCCTCGGAAACATCTCGACTCTCAATCTGCAGGGTTCGAGGGGATCGAGTGGATTCACTCAGAGCCTGGATTGCGTTATTAATGAGGTTTAACAGCAGTTGTTGAATTTCACCACGATTGGCCTTGATGAGGGATTTGGACTCTAGTCGCAAAACCACTTGGAGACTCTTCGCCTGAATTTCAGGTTTAGCAATTTTGAGAACTGACTCAACCAACTCCGTAATATCAATGCGCTCCACTCCAATCTTTCCATCTGAAAATATGGAGCGCAAGGATTGAATGATATTGGTGGCTCGCTGGTTATCCGCTAGCAAAGCGGTCAGAATTTCTTGGTTTTGCTCGGTAGTTAAATGCCCCTCAGATAACTTCTTCTGCAGAAACTGAATATTAAGCTGTGATGCCCCCAAGGGCTGATTAAGCTCATGGGCTATAGAGGCTGACAAAGCCCCCGTTGCCGCAGTTTTATTTGCCTTCAGTAAGTTGGAAATTAAATTCTCGCGCTCGATTAATAAGGATTTAATTTCTTCGTTCTCGTTTTGCGATTGGGCACTGGCGAGTGCAATACGTTCAGACCAATAGCCACCAATCGCAATATAAGCTAAGGTATTCATCACGATTTGCATGATTGTCAGGAGAATCAGAAGTTGGGGGATCTGCTCCACTTGACGAATAGTAAATCCTGATGCAATCACCACAGAGAGTCGACCGATTGCAAAAAATAATTCTGCAGTCGTGGCATATTGCAAGTAGATTAATTGTTGCGAAGGAGTAGTTTTTCTTTTAGTACGTAGCTGGAAAATTTGCAAAATAAAAAAGAATCCAGTAATTACACAAATAATGGCGGTTCGACTTTCAAATGTGCCATGAAGACGCATCCATTCAAAAGATGGAATAAAGATCAGAACTGATAGTAGAAAGGCATATTTCAAGCGCCTACTAATGGGCTTGTTAAGAGACCTACAAAACAGAAATTGCAAAACAGCAGCAATGTAGAACAAGGAATTTGCTATTGTGAAATTAAATTCTGGCTTTGAGACATCCTCAATAGTCACAATTCCCGTGCCAAAGGTGGTTAAAGCCAAAATACTCACCACCAATGATCCCATCCAATAGGAACTTGGCCTTACGGTACTTTGCGAGCGATAGTAGTGATAGATACCCAATAACAAGCCCAGCTGAATCGTGGCAAGTATGTAGAAATACAGGGCAATTAGGAGCTTCATGCTATCTATCGTACAACGGGTATGGGTGCCTCTAGCCCCACCCTCTCAGTGGGGAGACTTTTACTGAGTCAGGCTTGGCAAACTTCCACTTAAGGTGAGATAGAAGAAGTACAGAGCTCCCAGGAAAATGAGAGAGCCAAGCAAATATTGCGGATAACGAATTCCCTGCTCTGGCATGCCCTTCTTTTTACCGGTCACCATGGATCTAACGAGATTTTGTCTTTCGATCACGCTCATGCCTACTGCAGCAATAATGTGGACGATAACCAAGCCGAGCACTAAGCTTGCAACTACCTCGTGGACCTCTGAAACAAAATTACCTAAAAACTCTTTAACAGATAGATAACCGCTCAATCCAATCAACAAGATGAGCAACATCAGCGCAAACATGACTAAACCACCCGCTGGATTGTGACCAACATCATGATGAGGGTGACCACGTAGCATGGCCATAAAGTGCTCCAGCACTACCCTTGGACTTTTCAGAAATTGGCTAAATCTTGCATAGCGGGTACCAATCACACCCCAGACTAATCGAATCAGAACAAGGAGGCATGCGGTGTATCCAAACGCGTAATGAATCATTGCAAAACGCTCACTCTCCGAACTGAGCCAAGCACCCGCAAAACAAATCACCAGCAGCCAATGGAATACTCGGACCGGCATGTCCCACACCATAATGGCTTGCCTCACTTTGCCAGTGGCGCCAACTGCATCATGGATTGACTCATTCATTTCATGACTCATTTCGCTGGAATCTGGATGTTTTTCTCACTAAAGACGCCATTAGCAGCATCGATGTGACAAGCGCCACAATTGGCCGGACTCTTAATACTCGCTCGCTTCCAGACATCGGGCTTCACCTCATCATGCTTACGAATAAACCAAGAGGTTTTGGTGATGCGGTTTTCAGGAGCAGTCTCACTGTACTTCTGTCTAGTAGCTGCATTTTTCACCAGCCAATTAGTTAGCTCAGTCTGAGTCTTTGGATCCAAGCTGGCATCGGTACCGAAATGCTTTGATAACCCAGACATGACATTTTTCCAGCTCTGCTGACTTAAGAGTGCTGGTGGATAGGCCATATGACAACTTGCGCACTCAGCCTCGTAAGATGCTGGTGCATCTGCAGGCATTGTCATTTTTGCAGCGAACGCGGGTGAAGATGCCAATAGCAAGGAAGCAGTAATGAATATAGTTTTTTTCATATTAAGATTCATTTAACGGTCATTAGCCAAGAAAGGACATCGGCTTTTTCTTGCGCGCTACAATCACGGCCGAGTACATCGTTGCAATTGCGCTTAAACCACTTCTCCGCTTTGGCCTCATCAGTAAAGCGAGCAGAATTGGCACTAGGTGCCAATGGTTTGATTACCTTTCCAGTGACAATATGTTTAGTGTCGTGATTTGGGGGGTTTTCATGGCAGGATGCGCAACTCCATTCCTTACCATGCTTAGAGTTGAAGAATTGCTCGCCACGAGTCGTCGATGCCTTACCCGATTGCGCTTCATAAGACTTCAGCAAGTCTTGCGGCGTTGATGCGCTGACCGTACAGGCCAAACCCATTAAGACAAATCCCAAAAAAGACTTCAAAAACATACATACTCCCTTTAGATGGTCTCTATCTAGTATGCGCTATTGATATGACGGGGCATTTTGATAAATAAGCAAAATAGTCGGGTATTTGGCACTTATTCACTGAAACTATCTTTAAAAATGATTCTGATGATTAGCATGAGTAATACAATCTCCATAAATGCCAAATTAACTGCATTTATCAATTACCGCATTACTGCTCACAGCTAATGTGCCCCAATTTATTAAGGATTTATACCGTTATGAAAAAAATACTCATTATTGTCATTCTTGCTGCTATTGCTGCAGGCGCCTACTTCATGTTGAACAAACCAAAGGCTCCAATTGCTGGCGTAGCCGCTCAAGAAGCCGCCCTCATTTATGACGGCGAAGTAATCAAGATTGACGCTGCAACGCGTACCGTTACCCTCAAAAATCAAGATGGTGAATCTACTATCGTTGCCGGTCCTGAAGTAAAGAACTTTGCTGAAATCAAAGTGGGTGATCGTTTTGATGTGGTTTACGAACTCGCTGTAGCCATTGAATTGGTTAAAGTGAAGACTCCAGGCGCGACTAGCGAGCAAGTAACAACTACTACCGCTACTGCCCCACAAGGCGATAAGCCAGGCATGATCACGACTAATACTGTTACTGCAACTGCGAATATTGAAGCAATTGATACAGCTAAGAACATCGTTTCCTTAAAAGGCCCTCAAGGAAACATCTTCAAAGTTAAAGTTCAGAATCCTGACTTAATGAAAGACATCGCTGTAAACGATCAAGTTAAAGTGGTTTACACAGAAGCGATTGCTGCAGTAGTAAGCGCACCAGCAGCTAAGAAGTAATGCAGTAACGTTTTCTAGCTACTAGAAAGACAAAGCCCCAGCAAGTGATTGCTGGGGCTTTTAATTTTAAGCTTCAGTTCGGGCGACCAAGTTCAGCTTGCGTTTCTACTTTAAGAAATTATTCCTTTTAATTAGTAAACAGCGTTTCCGACCCAGAACCTTTTTAGATTCTCAGACCCGAATGATGAATGGAGGATTGGGCTATGGATTTTCTCCATACCTAAGAGCGATCACACCCGCCCTGAATAACCTGGGTAAATGTAATTAAGTGGCCTACTCATATTAGGGTTTGCCCTAAATCGGTTTACAGTTATTTCCTAATACAAGTAGTAGATTAGTACCAATGATTTAAATCAAGTTTATTGAGATCGGCGGGCAATGATGTTTCAAATTAAAGAATGTGACCCTACAAGTGGTTGTGTAGTTGTTGAGGATGAGTATTTTGGGTTGAGGTATGAGTTTCACGAACCAGAATTGCTGGAGGCAAAAATCGTGGATGACTACGACCTCCACATCACCACCAAAGACGGTCAAACCAAGGTCCTTCCAATTCTGGAAAGATAAGCGTCTGAATGAGCTGTATGACATAGGGCGAATCCTATGTCATGTCATTAGCCCCTAGGATAATATTCGGTATGCAAAAAAATTCTTACCTGAACTTTCTGACGGCGACCGAGAAGATTTCCGCTCAGTTTTCTGATCATGAAAAACAAGTACTTAAAGTAATTTTTATGCGGGGTTCAGGCGATCCATTTCATGTTCAAGACATTATCACCATGAAAACAATCGCATCACAGGCAACACTCCATAAAACCCTGACAGACTTAGTTAAGAGTGGGTACTTAACACTCAAAACCTCCAAAGAGGATGGCCGGGTTAAATATGTTCTGATGACAAAGAAAGCAAGTAAGTTACTCGAGCAAATTAACCGCCTACTCGTGACTTCTGTTGGTTAATTACTAAGGTTGGGATAAGCTCTTAAAGCCTTTTCTTTCAAGATTAAGGAGCTACCAAGCACAAAGTAGGCGCCTATCTTGCAGCTAAAGGTACCCATAATGGTATGTAGAAAAGAAAAAAGCCCGTTAGGGCTTTATCTATATACATCATTGGCGGAAGAGGTGAGATTCGAACTCACGGAGGACTTTCATCCTCGCCAGTTTTCAAGACTGGTGCATTCAACCGCTCTGCCACTCTTCCTTTGCGATATCAGCCCTAGATTATAGAGAACTTTTGATTTGTGCCTCCAAATGCTGGGCAATTGCCAAACAGGAGGTGAGGCCTGGGGACTCAAAGCCATACAGGTTAAATAAGCCTTGAAGCTGATGCTGCTGAGGGCCTTCAAAGTAAAAGTCTCCTGCTGGGGCATTTGGAGGGACGATTTTGGCTCTGACGCCAGAGTAATCAGCCTGCAAAGCACCGTCTTTTAGGCCTGGCCAGTACTGCCTTACCGCAGCATAGAAGCCCTCCCCTCGCTGAGGGTCGACCGTGTAGTTAATCTGACTTTCCTCGTCAATATCGAGCCATTCGACATCTGGACCAAACTTCGCCTGACCACCCATATCGAGAGTCAGATGAACTCCCAATCCGCCAGGTTCAGGGATCGGGTAAATCAAATGACTAAATGGCGATTTTCCGGATAAAGAGAAGTAGTTCCCTTTGGCGAAGTAGGCTTTGGGTATGAGATCTTTAGAGAGGCCCTCAATTTTTTGAGCCAGCGCTGGCGCACTCAGTCCTGCGCAATTAATTAATAACTTTGTCTGAATAGTCATGCCATCAGCACCACCAATGGTGAGTTCAAAGCCGCCTTCGGCGCCATTGCCAATCGGCTTGGCGCTGAGCAAGGGAGATTGATAGGCGACCATGCCGCCCGCATCCTCAAAACCACCCAGCAATGACAGCATTAAGCCGTGGCTATCCACTACCCCCGTGGAAGCTGAGAGCACTGCAGCCTCGCATTGCAGTTGCGGCTCTAATGCTTTGGCCTGCTCCCCAGAAATCATCTTAATATCAGGGACTTGATTATTTTGGGCTTTGTACAAAATAGCCTGAAGATCATCTAACTGGCTAGCATTAGCGGCCACGATCAGCTTTCCGTATGCCTGCGTACTCACTTGATGGCTGCGGCAATATTCATATAAGAGGCGGTTGCCTTCTACACAGAGTTTGGCCTTGAGCGAATCTTTTGGGTAGTAAATTCCTGCGTGAATGACTTCGCTATTGCGGGCGCTACTGATGGTGCCAAAAGAATCCTCACGCTCGAGCAAGATAGTTTCTCGTCCCTGTAATGCCATCTCGCGAGCAACCGCCAAACCAACCACTCCAGCACCTACCACTACGCAATCAACCTGCTCCATTCGGCTATTCCTGACCTGATTTCAGATATGTCTCAATTTTGTAATGACTTTTGCCTAAGCTAAAGCCTTGTTATTACTGAAATCGTAACATTTTCAGCGTTTTAGGGGGATTTTGATGTCCTTATTGATAAAATCTAGGCATGTCTGTACCAGCCCAATTAGCTACCAAAAGTATTCACTCTGCCCTTGATGTGGTTCTCGATACCGCGTATCAGGGCATTGATGCGAGCAACTGGGCAAAGTTATTTGCAAATGCACGTAAATCGCGCTTAGAGCAATTCATTGCAGATCTGTTTGCTGGAAAACACATCAACAATAGCGAAGATCGCCCCGCCCTACACTCCGCCTTACGCAACCTCTCCAAAACTCCCGTCTTAATTAATGGTGCAGATGTCATGCCAGCTGTATCTGAGGTCTGGCATCGCATTGAGGCACTGTGCAATAAATGGGTTGGGGTGACTGATGTAATTCATATTGGTATTGGTGGATCAGATTTTGGTCCACGCCTAGCTATTGAAGCCTTAGCTCATGTACCTGGTATTGAAAGCCGTGGCATGCGTATGCATTTCTTGGCCAATATTGATACTGCTGAATTGGCTCGCATCTTGGCGCGCGCTCAGCCACATAGCACCCGAGTGATTGTGGTCTCGAAGTCATTCACCACTCTTGAAACTTCCATGAATGCCAAGGCCGTTGTTGCCTGGCTCAAAGACAGTGGCTGCACTAAGAGTCAGATCGCCCATGCCTTGTATGCAGTGACTGCTAATATTCCTGCCGCTAAAGAGTTTGGTGTGAGTGAAGACAACATCTTTCCTTTTTGGGATTGGGTCGGTGGTCGCTACTCAGTTTGGTCAGCAGTCGGCCTGCCGATTGCTTTGCAATATGGCTTTGGAACATTCAAGCAGTTTTTGGCTGGTGCTGAAGCCATGGATCTGCATTTTAAGAATGCCCCGCTTGAAGAAAATCTACCTGTCATCATGGCACTTACCCTCTTGCATCAGCAAGAGAAGCATGACATCAAAGCTTATGCCGCCATTCCGTATGCAGATGCTTTAGATTGGTTTCCGAAGTGGTTGCAACAGCTTGATATGGAAAGTAATGGCAAGAGCGTGGATCGCGATGGCAAGCCGGTTAAGCACTCTTCACCAGTTGTCTTTGGTAGTGCTGGTAGTAACGCCCAACACTCCTACTTCCAACTCTTTCACCAAGGTACTGAAATCATTCCAATTGATTTCATTGCCGTACGTGAGCCGATGAGTGATCGACCAGAGGCTATTGCACACCACCGCATTTTGCTGTCAAACTGCCTGGCGCAAGCTCAGGCATTAGCCAATGGCAAGACTGCTGCAAATCCTAATGATGTGTATCCAGGTAAGCGTCCAAGTAACCTCTTGTTGCTACCAAAGCTCAATGCTTTCTACCTTGGCGCCCTGCTCGCTTTATACGAGAACCGCACAGCTACTTTAGGTGCGCTATGGAATATCAACAGCTTTGATCAGCCAGGCGTGGAATACGGCAAAGTACTAGCTAAACCGATTGAGAAAGCTCTAGCAAGTCATCAGAACGATATTCAGGCAAATGCAGATATTGACGCTGTCACTGCCACTCGTATTAATCTTTTAAATTCAAATAACTAGTTCTCGCACTTGTATTGATGGTGCGCTTTTACTGAAGGATCTGTAATGCAATTGTCTCCATCTATTTTTAAAGCGTATGACATCCGCGGCATTATTGATGAGACCTTAGATCCCTCTATTGCCAAGCTAATCGGTCAAGCCTTTGGTACCGAGATGCGCGAGCTTGGTGAAACCGATATCGTCATTGGTCGCGATGGCCGCTTATCGGGTCCTAGCTTGATTGAGGCATTAACAGAAGGCCTGCTTTCTACTGGTATCAATGTGATCGATCTAGGTATGGTGGCAACGCCGATGGTGTACTTTGCTGCCAACCACACCATTGATGGCAAGACTCCGAAGTCCGGGATCATGATTACTGGCAGCCATAACCCCCCAAACTACAACGGCTTCAAAATGGTCCTGGGTACATCGGCTATTTATGGTGAGCAGATTCAGGATTTGCGTAAACGTATTGAAGCTAAGCAGTTTGCTACCGGTCAAGGAAATCGCAGCACCTTTGATATTTTCCCAATGTACTTAAACTACATCGTTGGCGATGTGAAGTTGGCTCGCCCCATGAAGATTGCTGTAGATTGCGGCAATGGTGTTGGTGGTGCATTCGCTGGCAAGCTCTTCAGAGCCCTTGGCTGCGAAGTGCAAGAGTTGTTTTGTGAAGTCGATGGTCATTTTCCAAATCACCATCCAGATCCAGCGCATATTGAGAATCTACAAGACCTCATCAAGAACCTCCAGACTACCGATAATGAATTGGGTCTCGCCTTTGATGGCGATGCTGATCGCTTGGGTGTAGTGACCAAGGATGGCCAAGTGATCTTCCCAGATCGCCAAATGATGCTGTTTGCTAAAGATGTCCTCTCCCGCAATCCAGGTGGCCAGATTATTTATGACGTGAAGTGTACCCGCAACCTGGCAACTTACGTAAAAGAACATGGTGGCGAACCCATCATGTGGAAAACTGGCCATTCCCTAGTTAAAGCTAAGCTCAAAGAAACTGGCGCCCCGCTTGCTGGTGAGATGAGTGGTCATATCTTCTTTAAGGACCGTTGGTTTGGATTTGATGATGGCCTTTATACAGGTGCACGCTTGCTAGAGATCCTCAGTAAAGAAAAGAATCCAAGCGATACCCTCAACAATTTACCCAATGCGATTTGCACGCCAGAATTGCAACTGGCTTGTGCTGAGGGGGAGCCATTTGCCTTACTAGAAACTATTAAGGCAAATGCCAAGTTCCCCACTTCCGAATCTATCAACACGATTGATGGCGTCCGCGTGGAATATGCCGATGGCTTTGGCTTGGCTAGACCTTCCAATACAACGCCAGTCGTAGTGATGCGTTTTGAGGCCGATAGTGAAGAAGCAATAAAACGCATTCAGGCGGAGTTTAAGGTCGCATTACTAGCCGCAAAGCCAGGATCAATATTGCCCTTCCAATCTTAGCCCTTGGTGTATGCATAGCATGAGTCAAAGAGCTAAAATTGCGCATGACCTCTATTGTTAGTACCCCTATCGCCTTTGACTACCCCCAGCAAAATGCTGCTGGTGCCACCTGTACCGCCCAAGCCTGGGCCAAAACACCACCACAACTACATGGAGCTGAAAAAGCTGCTGTCATTGCTCGTATCAAGCAATTACTAATCGAGAAAGATGCTGCCTTAGTAGCCCACTACTATGTGGATGGCGATATTCAAGATTTGGCTCTATCAACTGGTGGCTTTGTAGCCGACTCTTTAGAAATGGCACGCTTTGGTAAAAATCATTCTGCCAAAAACCTGATTGTTGCTGGTGTGCGCTTCATGGGCGAATCTGCCAAAATCCTCAGTCCCGAAAAACGCGTTTTCATGCCTGATCTCGAAGCAACTTGCTCTTTAGATTTGGGTTGCAATGCCGATGACTTTGCCGCATTCAGGGCATTACATCCAGACCGTACCGTGGTGGTGTATGCCAACACTAGCGCAGCTGTTAAAGCACAAGCCGATTGGATGGTGACCAGTTCTTGTGCCCTAGCTATCGTTCATCAACTCAAAGTTGAGGGCAAGAAGATTCTGTGGGCACCTGATCGTCATTTGGGTCGCTATATTCAAGAGCAAACTGGTGCGGATATGTTGCTCTGGAATGGTGCCTGCATCGTTCATGATGAATTTAAAGCCGTTGAATTAGAAATGTTGATGGCCGCACATCCCAATGCCATGGTTTTGGTGCACCCGGAATCTCCACAAGCAGTAGTGGATTTGGCAGATATAGTGGGATCTACTTCCGCCATGATTAAAGCTGTAGTAGAAGGTAGCGCCACTGAATATATTGTGGCTACTGACAATGGCATCTTGCACCGCATGCGCCAATTAGCACCCAATAAAGTATTGATTGAAGCGCCTACCGCCGGTAACAGCGCGACTTGTAAGAGTTGTGCGCATTGTCCTTGGATGGCCATGAATGGCTTACAAGGAATTTTGGATTGCCTAGAAAATGCCTCTGGTGAAATCTTCATTGAGGAAGATGTACGAGTGAAGGCACTAGGCTGCATCGAGCGTATGCTGGACTTCACCCAAAATCACCCAGACCTACTTGCAAAAGCCCAGCATGGCTTTGTAAAGAATATTGGCGCTGCTTAATTAAATTGACCGACTGAATATGCATGTTTGATTACAACGAAACCTTAGAGCAAGCCCGTCAACGTAATATTCATGATGCTTTGATGGAAGATATTGGTACGGGCGACTGGACGGCTATGCTTGTTCCCAGCAAGCCAGTTCACGCGCAACTCATCGTTCGTCAAGAAGCCGTTCTATGTGGAGTAGATTGGTTTGAAGGCACGCTCAAGAAACTGGATCCAAATGCTAAGGTAACTTGGCATTACATGGAGGGCGATCTCATGAAAGCCGATACCAAAGTCTGCGACATCGAAGCAGACTCGCGTGCCCTCCTCTCTGCAGAGCGTCCTTGCATTAACTTTTTACAAACACTCTCCTGGACTGCCAGCATTGCACGCCAACACGTAGATGCGATTGCAGGCGTTAGTCCAAACCCCCAAGGCTGCGCAGTACTCGATACTCGCAAAACTATTCCTGGCTTGCGCCGCGCCCAAAAGTACGCTGTATTGGTGGGCGGTGGCCAGAATCAACGTCTAGCCTTATGGCATGGCATCCTCATCAAAGAGAATCATATTGCCGCAGCTGGCGGAGTTGCTGCTGCAATTAAGGCTGCACAAGCACTCAATTCTGGCGTAGATATTCAGGTAGAGGTGGAGAATTTTGCTGAATTAGAAGAGGCTTTAAATGCTGGGGCAAAGAGCATCTTGATTGATAACTTCACCACCGAGCAAATGAAAGAAGCTGTTGCCTTTACGAATGGTCGCGCTTTATTAGAAGCTTCTGGTGGGATCAACTTAGATCAGATTCGTGCGATTGCCGCTACTGGCGTTGATCGCATCTCCCTCGGAAAGCTGACTAAAGATATTCAGGCAGTGGATTTCTCAATGAGAATTTCCGCCTAAATCCTCATCAGGGATTAATGCCAAATTCCGCCCTCGGTGGCAATGCCACTTTTCAATAGCTGATCGACCTCTAGATACCCCATCTTTGTGCAGGGGACATTAAACATTTCCTCAAATAATGTCTTTGCTGAATCTTTAGGCAACATCAATGCCAGATAGGAACGTATTTTCTGTATGGTCAAAGGATCAATTCGAGTGCTGTTGATGCATTGATGAAAGAGCATCTCCGAGGCAGGCTGATGAATGCCTAATCTTGATGCCTTCGAGCTTACAGAGTTGATTTGAACAATGCGACGAGTACCGCCAATAAATATGAATGCGCACGCAGACTCACAAGTGCCATGTATTTGCGTAGTTAATTTGGCCTCTCTTAACTCTTTGCCAATATGAATCGCAGTATCTAAGTCGCCACCCTTTGAGGTGATGAGTACAACCTTTTCAACACACTCACGTTGCTCTAGGTTTCTTAAAGCCTGGTTAATGGCTGGTTCTAGAGATTTTGTGATTGCGCCATCAATCGATAAATAGCAATCACCATAGTCATCAAGCACCACAATCTCCCCGCCATCATATTTATAAATACGATCAGAGCTTATATTTTCGACATTTGCACAACTAGCAATAAAGGCAAGTATTGTGGCGAGCAAATAAAGCCGGGGCTGCAGTAGACTCATACAGTCTATAAATTACTCTTCAGGGCCCTCAGAAGCGCCTTCAGCCTGGGGAGTCAAGATAGTTGGGTAGGAAACTGCCCAAGTACCTGGGTAATCACGGCTGTAGTGCAAGCCCCTGCTCTCTCTGCGCATCAGAGCCGATCTGACAATCAACTCGGCGCACTCTAGCAAGTTACGTAACTCAATTAAATCGCGCGTCACTTTAAAGTTAGCGTAATACTCTTGGACTTCATAACGCAAGAGCTTAATACGATGTAAGGCGCGCTCAAGACGTCTATTGGTTCTCACAATACCGACATAATTCCACATCAATGAACGTAGCTCATCCCAGTTATGGGCGATGACTACCTGCTCATCTGCATCCTCTACTTGACTCTCATCCCAGAGTGGGAGTTTTGGCATTGCTGGCGTTTTCAATGAAGAAATATCTTCAGCGGCAGCTTTACCAATTACAACGCACTCTAGCAATGAATTACTTGCCAAGCGATTAGCACCATGTAATCCAGTATAGGTAGCCTCACCTACGGCATAAAGCCCAGGCAAATCTGTTCTTCCCTTGAGATCCGTGACTACACCGCCACAGGTGTAATGCGCAGCTGGCACAACCGGTATTGGCTCTTTTGTGATATCCAAACCCAAGCTCATGCAACGCGCATAGATCATCGGAAAATGCTCTTTAATAAATGCCTCACCTAGATGAGTGGCATCAAGATGAACATAATCCAAGCCATGCTTCTTCATCTCAAAGTCAATTGCTCTGGCCACAATGTCACGAGGAGCTAACTCATTACGCTCATCATGCTCAGGCATAAAGCGCGTGCCATTAGGCAACTTGAGTAAGCCACCCTCGCCCCGCATGGCTTCGGTAATTAAGAAGGTGCGATCACTGGGGTGATACAAACAAGTCGGATGAAACTGTATGAATTCCATATTACCGACGCGGCAACCTGCACGCCAAGCCATAGCAATACCGTCACCAGTGGCCGTATCCGGGTTGCTGGTATAGCGATACACCTTACCAACACCGCCGGTAGCCAATACCACTGACTTGGCCTCAATTGTCTCTACACGATTATTTTTAATATCGAGTGCATACACGCCATAACAACGATTAGGCTTAGTGCGCTGCGTCTTGGCATCCAAGTGGCGATTGGTAATTAGATCTAAAGCGATCCAGTGCTCCAAGATCTGAATATTTTTATGTGCTCTAGCTTTATCCAGAAGCACCTCATGGATAGCTTTACCAGTGGCATCAGCAGCATGCGCAATACGACGGTGACTATGACCACCCTCGCGAGTTAAATGCAAACCCATTGGCCCTGACTCATCAGTAGTAAATGGTACGCCCTGCTCAACTAACCAACGAATGGCCTCAGCACTTTCTTCAGCAATGTAACGTGCAGTCGATTCCACTACAAGGCCTGCGCCTGCATCTAAGGTGTCAGCCACATGAGAATCAATGCTGTCATGCTCTTTATCAACCACCCCCACAATGCCACCTTGCGCCCAGGCTGTCGCCGCTTCGCCAAGGCCACGCTTGGCCATCAGAATCACCGGCTGGGATTCGGCCATGTGTAGCGCTACAGTTAGACCGGCTAAGCCTGCTCCAATAATGAGAACAGGGAGCTCTGCTTTAGCATCAGCTTGAGGTATTGAGGGTTTTGAACTGGCCATGGAGGTCTTATTCTAAAGGGCACAAGAAATCTATGCTGAGTTATCTCTTGATATCTCTATAAAAATTTTCATGGGACCCTATAGACTCCAAATAAACAAGTCTTAGACCATCATCGATTGAGTAACCAAGTAAATAGAGTTGTCCACCGCTTCTAAACTTAAAAACCCATAACTCAGATAAATCAGCCTTCTTTTTTTCACCGATTGTGGGCTTGCTGGCTATCTTGACTCCAGCGCTATCAACGTCCTTAGCAGTATTGTCATTTAGTTTTTTGTATTGTCTGAGGAATCGGCGTGTTTGAAAAACGTCATACGCCATCAAGACTTCCTAGTGCGAGGAACAAATGGGGTAGATTGCTCACGGGGCTCAGCCAATGAGGCTAGAGACTCCATAATGAAAGATACGGGCAAGTCTGGGTTATCAATTGCGGCGCGACCTACTTTTGCCCAAAACTCAATTTGGCCCGCAATAGTACGATGCTCCACCTTAGCCTCTAGCTTGGCTAACTGGTACAAATCATCATCAATACGAACTGGCATACCCATTTAGAACTCCTTAGCTTAATTTTACTACAAAAGTAGTAATAAAGAAAATGGGGGCTCTAAGGTAAAAAGGGGCTCCTTGTGGGAGCCCCTTTGCTTACAAAGTAGAACCTGGTTTAGACAATAGCCGCCGAGTTGAGCTTAGGATCATTAGTGCCATAACCCATCACTGCAGCAGCCTGACCGCCTTTAGCTAGCTTGACTGCGCAGTACTTAAACTCCGGAATCTTGCCAAAAGGATCTAAGGCAGAGTTGGTGATTAAGTTGGCTGCAGCTTCATAGTAAGCAAACGGGATGAAGATCACACCACGTGGTGTGCCATCATCTCTGCGGACATGGATTCCCACCTCACCACGACGAGATTGAACGGTGATGACATCCCCTGCTGAAACACCTAACTGAGTCATGTCTTCGCCATGCATCGATACGGTAGCCATTGGCTCAATCGCATCCAAGATCGTTGCGCGGCGAGTCATACTGCCGGTATGCCAATGCTCTAACTGACGACCTGTAATGA
This sequence comes from beta proteobacterium CB, assembly GCA_000342265.1. Taxonomy (NCBI): domain Bacteria; kingdom Pseudomonadati; phylum Pseudomonadota; class Betaproteobacteria; species beta proteobacterium CB. The sequence continues at coordinate 683,621 of CP004348.1, read as the reverse complement.
GCACAAATGGATACTCCGCATCTGGGCGCTCATTTGCAGGAATAATATCGGCAGGTACCAATTTAACCTTGCCATCTGGCGTCGCAAAGTTGTCATCAAATACGATTGGGCGACCTGGATCTTCGGCAGACAGACATGGGTAAGTAACACTAGATTCTTTCTCTAGGCGCTCCCAGGTAATGCCGTTGATGGCTGCATGCATTGCTTGACGCATCTCGTCGTACACCTCTGCAACACCATCATCTGCGCCCTGGTAATTCCAGTTCAAGCCCATGCGCTTCGCAATTTGCTGAATGATCCACAAATCAGGCTTAGCATCTCCCGGAGGGTTAATCGCTTTCTTACCCATCTGGACCATACGATCCGTATTACTTGCGGTGCCGACCTTCTCAGGCCATGCGCTTGCTGGCAATACAACGTCTGCTAACAAAGCGGTCTCGGTCATGAAAATGTCTTGTACAACCAGGAGATCCAAAGATGCCAAAGCATGACGAGCATGGTTCAAATCAGGATCACTCATTGCAGGGTTCTCACCCTCGACATACATACCGCGAATTTTGTCCGGATCACTATCAGGCGCAGTGATCTTATGCATGATCTCCACAACGGTATAGCCAGGTTTCTTATCTAATGGGGTATCCCAGAACTTCTCAAACCAGGCATGTGCTTCAGGGTTATCAACACGCTGGTAATTCGGGAACATCATCGGGATTAGTCCTGCATCACTAGCACCCTGTACGTTATTTTGTCCGCGCAGTGGATGCAAGCCAGATCCAGGCTTACCAATTTGACCAGTAATACTCACCAAGGCAATTAAGCAACGAGCGTTGTCAGTACCGTGAACGTGCTGGCTGACACCCATGCCCCACAAGATCATGGCAGATTTAGTGGTTGCAAACTCTCTGGCAACCTCACGCAATGTCTCCGCTGGTATGCCGCAGATTGGTGCCATGGCTTCAGGGCTGTAGCCCTTGATATTTTCTTTGAGCGCCTCAAAATTACTTGAGCGGTTCTGGATGAAATCTTTATCAACCAAACCTTCTTCAATGATCGTGAAAATCATGGCATTGAGCATAGCAACGTCAGTATCTGGCTTGAACTGCATATTTCGCCAAGCATGCTTGCTGATGTCGGTCATACGTGGGTCGCACAAGACAATCTTGGCACCACGTTTTGCTGCATTCTTAAACCAGGTAGCTGCTACTGGATGATTAGCAGTTGGATTGGATCCAATCAACATGATCAAGCTAGAGTGCTCAACATCATTGACCTGATTACTTACCGCGCCAGAGCCAACACCCTCTAGAAGCGCAGCAACGGATGATGCGTGGCAAAGACGCGTGCAATGATCAACGTTGTTACTACCAAAACCAGTACGTACGAGTTTTTGGAATAAGTAAGCCTCTTCATTGCTACCTTTAGCAGAACCAAATCCTGCAAGCACCTTATTGCCGTATTGATCTTTCAACTTTTTGAGACCGCCACCAGCAAGCTCCAGAGCCTCTTCCCATGTCGCTTCACGGAAGATATCAGACCAATCCTGCTTGCCTTCTAGCAAAGCCTCATCTTTGGCAACGCCTGCTTTACGAATCAGCGGCTTGGTTAAGCGCTGTGGATTATGGATGTAGTCCATACCAAAACGACCTTTAACGCAAAGTCGGTTGTGGTTAGCTGGTCCATCACGACCCTCAACACTAACAATCTTTTCATCTTTC